>CATWNM010000005.1 GCA_958352145.1 uncultured Eubacteriales bacterium | reverse complement strand
TCAGCATCAGCTGCCCGTCTACAATGCCCCACTCGCCGCGGCACTGCGTAAAATCTTCAAGCGTCGACAGATCGGAAAAATCATTTTCATAATAAAGGTATTCCGCCGCGCCCGCAACCGCTATCATCGCCATAGAGAAAACCAAAACACAAAGAGCCGAGACGACAATTTTTTTCATAAATATTATCCTCCCAAAATTATGATTTATAATTATAATATACTACAAATATATGGCGAAGTAAATATATATTTTTCAGCGATTTGTGCAAAAAATACAACATTCCTGCAAGATCAGCCCCGGCTTGGCTTGAACATATAAAACAGGGACCGCTTGCAGCAGTCCCTGCTTGAAATCAGTACATTATTTCTTTTTCTTTTTTACAATGACCACAGCCACAACCACAACGATAATAATGGCCGCAGCGACAATCGCAACAATCAAACCGGTATTTCCGGAATCTTCACTGGGGGCAGGTTCCGTAGCAGGCGGCGTGGTGCCCGTATCTGGCTTCGTTTCAGGCTTTGACGATTCCGGTGTTGTCGCCGCAGTCGTCTTTTCGGTCTGCTTCGGCTCTTCCGAGTCCGAGGCATCCGGCGCGGAAGTATCCGCCTCCGTGCCGGAGGTATTATCCGGTGCAGTCGAAACATCCGGCGTACCGCTAGTCACAGGCCCGGTCGTATTCGTCGGATCCGCACCGGCAGACGTAGTGACCGCATCCGAACTGGAGGTGTTATCCGGCGCACTGCTGGTCACAGGCTCGGTCGCAACAGACGTATCACCGGAAATCTTGGCGTTGGGATGATACCCTGCATTCAAAAGAACCGCCTGATCTCCGTAAACAGTCACTTTTAAATTATCAATCCCCACGGTATTCAAATTGGTCAACGAAGAGCTTGGATAACTTGGACGAGCGCGAAATCCAAACGAACCATTTTGCCAAAACGTAACGGTCTCCGTATCTTCCCAAACAACCGCGCCCGTTGCAAGATCCGTAATGGTAAACACAAGAGTTTCGTCGGAATGCGCCGCTTTCAAATGATAATTTTTGCCAGGCATCAAAAGACTTTCGCTGACCTTAAAATTTCCGCCCCAAGCGCCGACTTCATTGCAATAACCAACCACGCCCCATTGTCCGTTATTGCTGATAAACGAAAGATAGCCATAAAAAGTGTTTCCACTGTCACTGCAGGCCTGCGCCAAATCCGCGCGGGAAACTAACCCAAATGAAGACTGCGAATTATAAATATCCGCCTCAATCGTATAATCCGTCAAAAGGTTGGCGTCGTGATTTGCCGTATACAAAATGAACGAAAAGTTGGAGCTTTCTTCAAATCCCGGCGTAAGCTCCGAGTAGTACAGGCGTCCATCCTGTATCGC
Organism: uncultured Eubacteriales bacterium; assembly: GCA_958352145.1. GTDB lineage: Bacteria > Bacillota > Clostridia > Oscillospirales > CAG-272 > UMGS902. Next base: position 79,553 of record CATWNM010000005.1, on the reverse strand, counting down.
CCATTTGCCGCGATACTGCGTAAAGTCGGCAATCGTATTTGGATCGGAAAAATCGTTTTCATAAAAAACATACTCCGTCTTGGTCATATCCAAATCAGAAGCCGAAACTTCTACCACATCCGGCACCGTAACCTCGATCGCGGGCGTCAGCAAAGGCTCAACCGCCGCAGAAGTTACGTTCGGCTTATAATCCGCCAGCGCCTTCCCCGCCGCAAGATGATCGCCGACTTCGCCAATCGCCGTAATCTTCAAATTATCAAATCCAACCATATACAAATTGGTCAGACCGCTATCCATAACGCGCGCACGAAATCCAAACGAGCCAAGCGCCCATTCATCGTTGATTTCAGTATGCCGCCAAAGCTCGGCGCCGCTGTCCTTGTCCGTCACCGTATATGTAATGCTGGTTCCCTCAGCCACCACGTTCAAATGCAGATTTGCGCCGGGATAAAAAATCGAATCGCTGACCTTAAAATTACCAGCCCAGCCTGCGACCGCGTCTGCACGCCCCAGCGCCGCTTTTTCACCATTATTGCTTGTAAACGCAAGATAACCATAGAAAGCATTATTCGTAGATCCAATATCCTGCGTGATATCGCAGCGGAACAGCGCACCCGCCTGCGTCTGCACATTCAATATATCCACATCTACGATGTAATCCGTCAAATTCATAATCGCGGGATCTTTCGTATACAAAACAAAACAAAAATCCGACATTTGAAGATCGCCGACGCCGGTCAGCATCAGCTGCCCGTCTACAATGCCCCACTCGCCGCGGCACTGCGTAAAATCGTCAAGCGTCGACGGATCAGAAAAGTCGTTTTCATAATAAACGTGTTCCGCCGCGCCCGCAGCCGCTATCATCGCCATAGAGAAAATCAGAACACAAAGAGCCGAGACGACAAATTTTTTCATAAATAATCTCCTTCCAAAAATTATGCCTGCGAACATAATATACTACAAGTATATAGTGAAGTAAATATATATTTTTCAGCTATTTGTGCAAAAAATACAGCATCCCTGCAAGATCAGCCCCGGCTTGGCTTGAACATATGAAGCGGGGATCGCTTACAGCAGTCCCTGTCAGCCTGTCGAAAAAGTATACGAAACAGCAACCCAATAAAAAGGTGCATCCAGAGCGTACATGTGCCGCTCTGGATGCACCTTTTGGTTTGGCAAGTGCCGCACGGCGCGAGCGCGCCAAACCCTTTTGCCAGAAAACCTTTGTTTTTTCAATAGACTCAAACAGAGACTGCTTGCAGCAGTCCCTGTTTGAGATCAGTACATTATTTCTTTTTCTTTTTTACAATGACCACAGCCGCAACCACAACGATGATAATGGCCGCAGCGACAATCGCAACAATCAAACCGGTATTTCCGGAATCTTCACTGGGGGCAGGTTCCGTAGCAGGCGGCGTGGTGCCCGTATCTGGCTTCGTTTCAGGCTTTGACGATTCCGGTGTTGTCGCCGCAGTCGTCTTTTCGGTCTGTTTCGGATCTTCCGAGTCCGAGGTACCCGGCGCGGAAGTATCCGCCTCCGTGCTTACATCGGCAGATGTATCCGCAGAAGTAACAGGGGCTGCGTCAGACGTTACGGGCGCGTCGGAGGCAGCCGGGCCGTCCTGCGAACCATCCTCTATAATCGTCGCTCCGTTATTGATGATCGTCCCCTCGCCGCTAACCTTTTGGAATATACCGCCGTTCAAAATGGCCGTAGAACCGGCTTCAACCGCTATAGCCATATAGCAGGGCTCCAAAGAATTTATGTTCGACTTGCTGACAACATCCGCACCAATCACCAGTGTGGAATTGTTGGCAACGCTAATCGTATTCATCGCACCTTCCTGGAACAGGATAATATCGTCGATAATCATGTCGCTGATCAGCGTAAGCGTCGCGCCGCTTTTCATCTTCATCACGCCGGACGCCGGATTTTCAAGCGGAATCTCATTTTTATAATCGGTTGTTCCGTCATTCGCCGTGATCTTCACCGTCGAGCCGAATTCTGGGAATGTATAATCGCCGCCTATGAAAACTTTGCCGCTGGCAATCATCGTTCCGCCATCTCTAAGTATAGAGCACGCCGCATTGTCATCAAGCGTGAGCAACTGCTTTTTCGCCTCGTCGGCAGACTTGCCGCTGTAATCGTTATTGCCGCTGTTGTAGCTCACATATACCACGGCATCATTGGTTACTACCGGCTCATCTACCGCCAGCATGCTTACCGTTCCCAGTACGGCAAGTGCGACCGTCAAAACGATCGCTAAAAATTTCTTCTTCATAATTTCCTCCAAAACAGCACGTTCAGCGTGCCAAAATTACGTTATAATTATACAACTTCTACATTCTCCTGTCAATACTCTGTATGTTTTTTAATATATTGTTTTGATAAAATGTGATTTGTTTGCGGAATTCCGATCCCTCGCAAAACCAAAAGAGACTGAATAAGTATGCGCAAAGCCAAGCGCCGTAAAAAGCCGCAAAAAAAGGCGGACAAGGGCGACACTCATTTTTTCTTTCAATACCTACTACACCGCACAGGGCGGTTTTACCAAAGATATAAAAAATGTCAGCTTTTTTGCTAAACAAGTGGCAAAAGCCATTATCATGTATTAAAATAATTGTATATAATCGAGCGTTAAATCGGGATTTGAAGGAGAATAAATTGAATTTAGAACTAATTAGATTAAAACCGGATTGCCAGGATAGAAAATATTTTGAACAACTAAATGATGAAGCTTTTCCAGTTTCAGAACGGATGAGTATGGATGAAATTTTTTCCTTTGCATCTGACACTGATACGGATGCCCTCGGTATATCCTCAATATATATGAAAGTAACATGCCGATAGGATTTGCCGTCCTCTTAAAAATGCGGACTGTGGGTATGTATATTTCATTGCAATAGATAAAAATATCCGCTCAAAAGGTTATGGTGGAGCGCCCATGAAGAAAATACTTGAAGCTTATCCACAATTACAATTAGAAATTTACAAAACTTTGTAAAGTTTTGCGTCCTGTAAAGTCTTATAGGTGAAAGGAGGTGGTAGAGTGACGGAGTTTGAAAAAATATACCGCACATATTTCGACGATGTGTACCTATATATTCGTAGGCTATCCGGCAATGAAGATTTAGCGGAAGAGATCACAAGTGAAGCATTCTTCAAAGCTATGCGTTCTATCAACGGTTTTCGTGGCGATTGTGATATTCGTGTATGGCTCTGTCAGATTGCAAAAAACTGCTATTACTCACATCAAAAAAAGATCAGAAACACAAGCAGTATTGATGATGTGGAACTATCAGAATTACCGTCGAGTGAAAGCGCAATCGAAGAACAGTGCATGAAGCATGACGAGGCGGCACGGATAAGAGCAGTTTTGCATAAGATATCGGAGCCATACAAAGAGGTTTTTATGTGGAGAGTTTTTGCAGAACTGAGTTTCAAACAAATCAGTCAAATATTCGGTAAATCAGAAAACTGGGCTTGCGTGACCTACCACCGAGCTAAAACAATGATTAAATCAAGACTGGAGGACAAAACCCATGAGAAATGAGTGTAACATCATTCGAGACATTTTACCGCTATATGCAGAAAATATGGTAAGTTTCGATACTGCAGACTTTGTTGAGGAACACTTGAAAAGTTGTGAAGCTTGCCGCAAGGAGTATGAAAGAACCAAAGACCCCCAACCTACACAGGAAATATCGGACGCTACGCCGCTGTTAAAACTTAGACGGAAGATGAAAGCCAAAAGAATACAGACTATCGCACTCACTGCTGTGTTTGTGGTTGCATTACTTGTTTCTGCTTTTGCCGTGCTGGATGCTCCCATTTATCTCCCTTATTCCGAGGAACTTATTACTGCCGAGTCTGTTAGCGATGGCGGATTACGCATTACCTTTGATAAAGCGGTGACGGATTTTGACTACACGATTTACCCTGACCCGGACGGGGATAATTTCTATTATTGTGATATTCAGGCGTGGACTTCTCTTTGGGACAAGTGGTTTTCAAAGGGAAAAGGAGAACTGTCAACAATCGTATTCCCAAAAGAGCCTTATCCTATTATTGCTGAATATCTTCCAAATGACGGAAGCGAGAACATCTGTGTTTACGGAGATATGAATAATGACAGAGGGATTACATTACCGAGGCTTTCCCTCGGCTATTATCTCATACTCGCAGTAGCAGCATTCGTTGCTTTGGGAATTGTATGGTTTCTGACACGAAAGAAAGCAGAATTGCGTATTTGGGTAGAGCGTATTGGCTTGTACCCGATTGCCTACATTATCAGCCATTGTATCGTATCTGGTATAAGCGCGATTTCTTATTCGTTGCCTCGTGATTTCTCCCTTATTGTTTTTATATCCGTCTTACTGTATAGCGGTCTGTTATTGGCACATAACATTTGGCATTTGAAAAAAAGAAATCAAGGAAATCAATTCGTAACCAAAAGAAAGGCATAAAGCCTAAAAATACAGGACTTTCAGAGGATTGAATAGATATCAAATTTGTTGAGCAAATAGCGAAAACAAAAAATGCCGTCTAGAATAAACTTTGCGCTTCATCTCCTTGACGGCATTTTCCACTTTGCTGATAGGCAACCAAGAGAGCGCAAGCGGTCTATCCATTATGAAAATTCCTTAATTTTATGCGGTTTTTAGAGTGCAGTCAAAGCAAGATAAGAATTTTATACCATATTCTCCAAATGGCGTTTCTACTGCATGACAGGAAGAAAAAAGACGGGCAAAAAACAATCGCTTCTCACTCGTCTTTCTTCGCCCCCGCATGGCAGGCAACTACCCTAATTCAGTTTGTTGATGAATACTGTTTATGAGTAGCTACCTCACATACCGCCCTTTTTAAATAAATTATTTTCCGTATTTTTTGGCAAAAGCCTTGATTGCTTTTTCAAAGCAAAGCATCGGAACGCGCGCAGAGCCCGCGCCGATCAGGCCGCCCTGGTAATTAAACATACCGCCGTGGATCTCGGGGCAGATACCCGTCTCAATAACCTTACGAATATCAATACCAACCGGCAGAAAATCAAAATCAAGATTCGGAATCGGAAAAGCGGGATTATGTGTAATGCAAATTTCTTCCATTTCGCGCGTGATGTGAATCGCATCCTTCAGCTTCAAACCGCGCAGGCTGCACACAATCGGACTGGCTGCAGCGGCTATACCGCCCATACCAGCGCACTCAACAACGCAGCTGTCGCCGATCCACGGAAGCTGATCCTTCTCGGTATATTTCGAGGAAGTATAGCGTCCCTTCATCATCGGCGCGGGCGCCGTAAACCACTCGTCTCCGAGTCCTGCCACTTTGATGCCGAATTCCACGCCGTTGCCGCATACCGCCGTCACCATCGTAGAATATTCAGTTCCAACCGCAGAAAGCATGGCGGAACGGCTTGCGCCCTGTCCGATACAATGGAAGAAACGAGGCGTTTCCACCACATAATCCAGCGTATCCAAAATCTGCTGGCGGTCAAAGCCCTCGAGCTTAAACAGTTCCGGCAAAATCTTTTTGTCAAACAGCAGGTCGGCTGCGGTCTGGCGGGTATGGTTTTCATCCCCCATCTGCATACCTTCCGCCAAAATCGGCTTAATAGCCAAGCCGCCCATGTTTTTGAGCACCTGACGGAGCACCGGGAAAAACTCCGTGCGCATTCTGCGCAGATAATTTGCAATCTCTTCAGAATACAGTCCCCAGCCACAGAAACCGCCTTGATTTGGTCCCTCCGCCGGGAACGTGGCGGCGCGTTTTCCGGTCGCTCTGTCCTCTTCGATAAACATGGCGACGCTCTTTGTGATAATCCCGGTTCCCGCACCGACCGTATTGGTGTCCAGCGCGGACATGATCTTAATCTTGCCGGATTTAATCAGCTTGACAGCGTCCTCGTCGTTATCCGCCCACCCCTCAAAACGGCAGGCACTGACCAAGCCGCGCTGATGCAGCATGACCATATCTTCATAATCGATCGGAGGACCGGAATGAATGATCGTATAATCCTCAAGCCCCTCGATCACATCGCCGGCCGGCAGAATATCGACAAGATACGGCTGAGAATTGACGATATAGCCGGCGGCCTTTTCATTCGCGGCTTCCACTTTCGCTTTGATATCGGCGGAAGCGACCGCGTTCAGCGCATCGAGCACCTCGGCACTCTGCTTCACCGGCGGCTTCCAATCCAGTTGCGCCGCCTTTACGCCCTGCGCAACCAGCGCATCATAAAACAACTGCGTACCGATATTGATGACGCGAAGATCGCTTTTATATTCCTTTTGTGCCACGACGCTCAACCCCTTTCTTCCAGAGCCGCAAGGAACGCGCTTGCGAGCTTAGTGCTTTCATAATTGCTTCTGGTCACGATTACACCGGCGTCTGCAAGCATTTTTTCCGCCGCTAGCGTATCCTGCGGATCTTCCAGCGAACCGCAGACATTGGAGATAAAGATCAGATTGCTGCCAGCGTCCTTTAGCGCTCTGCACTCCTTGGCAAACGGCGTAACTGGATCGGCGGCAACACCCGGCCCCATGATAAAGTCCATCGTAACAACGGCGACTGTGGGATCTGCAACTTCTTTTTTGAACCTGCGGAGTTTTAGCATCGGATCGAATACGGGATGCGGCGCCTCCGCCGTAAAATCCTCCGCGCCGAGATCAAGTATGCAATGCCCCTCGCTGACCGAATGATCCGCCAATTGAACCGCATATTTTGTGCTCAGGTTGGAATGGAGCTTGACGCCCTTGTTGTGCTGCGTATAGTAGATCATGCCCTCTTCGGTAAAGGTACCGCCGCTGAACAAGCCGCGAACATACTTCTGCTCGGGTCGAAGCGCCGCAACCTTTTCCTTGACGATTTCGGCGATCTCTTCCGCAGTAAAGCCGACGCTCGGCGTCTTGCCAGTGCAAAGTTCCACGGCTTTTACGGCCGCTTCTTCCAAGCTGTATGTGCCATACACGCGGTGCCCTTCAAACAGCTTTTCATCCGCGCCAAGGAAAATAGCAACCACAGGCTTTGACAGCCGGTCCGCCGCGCCGAGAATCTTAGCCATAACGTCAAGATTTGCCAGCTTTGAAACCAGCACGATCACTTTCGTATCCGGATCGTCGTCGAGGCGGCGCATCCCGGCATGCATCGTGATGCCGCCGATTTCCGGCAGCAAATCGTGTCCGCCGGTACCGATGATCGAAGAAACGCCGAGCCCCAGACGCTCAATGATGCAGGCAACTTCCTGCGCACCGGAACCGGAAGCGCCGACAATGCCCACTGGACCATGACGGACGATACTGCCCGCGCCCAGCGCCACGCCCTGGATCAGACCGACACCGCAATCAGGTCCCATAACCAATCTGCCGCGCTCATTGCCGTATTTTTTAATGTCCGCTTCCTCTTCCAGCGTGACATTGTCGCTGAAAATAAAGACATCAAGCCCCATAGAAAGCGCTTTTTTCGCTTCTGCCGCCGCATATTCGCCGGGGAGCGAAATCTGCACGAGGTCATATCCGTCTTCTCGCAGATCGATTTCCGAAAGCGACTTGTAGCTGACGCCGCCGCTCGTGTTTTTGTGATCGATGATGTCCATAATCATCTGAAGCGCAGCTTCAATCTGCGCTTCGGTCTCGCCGGTGACGGCAAGCGCAAGGTCGTTGGCGGTAATATCTTTCGGCATTTCATAGCCAAGATCCGCCAGCACTTCCAGGTTTGCGGGCGTACACATCTGCGCTTCCGCATTGGAAATGCCCTCCAGCTTTGTTACCTTATCGCCGACAGCCATCAGAGAAACCGAGTCAACATAACGGTTTTGTTTGATAACAACCTTTTTCATTCTCTTGTTCCCTTCTAACTATACTAAATTCAAATCGTTTCTTTTATAATTTGTGCGCCGGCAGGCGTATTGCGGATGACCACACGGTATTTTTCATCCGCATCGTCCGAATCCGTGCGCACATGACACCCTATGGATCCCGTACGCGTATACGCACTGAGCGCCAAAAAATAAGCCGTCTGCAAATCATTGGCCATTCGGATCGTTTGAAACGCAAGCGCAGGAGAAACGCCATCAAGCGACGAATCATCCAATGCATTCAGCATGCCGCCGATTTCATCTACGGCCGAGGAAAGTTCGTCTTTACAGCGCAAAACATTCAGCTTATCCATTAAAATCTGCGAAAGCCGCGCGCGGCATGACGCAAGCAGTTCCTCCGTTACCGGGGTATGACCTGAAAGTGAAAGCGTGTCGCAGACAAAATCCTCCATATCCGCAACGGCGATATCCGGCGCTTTGACCGTCTCCAAATAGTCCGCCGCGCTTTTTCCGGCAATCCCGCCGAACACCATCGTCTCAAGTCCCGCGTTGCCGCCGAGACGATTGGCTCCGTGAAGGCCGCCGGTCACCTCTCCGCAGGCATACAAGCCTTCGACGCCGGTACCGCAGTTTTCATCCACAGCAACGCCGCCGAGAGAAGTGTGCGGCGCTGGCGCAATTTCAAACGGCGTCACGGCGATATCGATCCCCACGTCGGCATACCGCTTGACATAGGAATCATACTGTTCATTCAAGCGCGCGCGGCCGACGCCGGTTGCGTCAAAATAAACGCCGCCGTTTTCCGTCCCACGCCCTTCTTTGATTTCCTTAAAAATGTACTTAGCCTGCACATCCTTATTGACACACTCGCCTTCTTCGCCATACTTCAGCATAAACCGCTCGCCATGCGCATTGCGGAGCACCGCGCCCTCATAAAACATCGTCGTAATGACGCTCTTGCCGCGAATCGCGGCAGGCGCGACGGCCGCCGAAGGTTCAAACTGCACAAATTCCATATCACACAGGTCTGCGCCGGCTCCAAACGCCATGGCAATGCCGTCGCCGCCGATATCCGACATGTTCGTAGAAAAAGGGTAAATATTGCAGAATCCGCCGCAGGCAAGTATGGTCACAGCGGCAAGAATCAGCACATATTTTCCCTCTCGAATCCGATAAACCAGCGCGCCGAAAACTCGCCCGTCATACCGAAAAAGCCGGAGCGCGCGCGTATCCTCCAGTGCGGAAATATTCGGATTTTCTGAAAACTCCCGCCGGACGGCATTCATAATGGCGACGCCCGTATGATTGCCGACGCTGGCCACGCGCGGACAACTGGAACCAAGCGGACGAAGCAGCGAATACTGCCCGTCCTTGCGGTTAAATTCAACGCCGAGTTCTTCCAGTACCGGCCGAAGCTTCAGCGCACCCTCGCAAAGCGCATCCACAAGCTCCGGCTTGCTCTGCGCCCGGCCGCCTTCAAAAGTATCTTTACGAAAACAGTCCACGCTGTCCTCGGGATGCAGCGGCATATTGAAGCCATGTACATACGGCGAAGCGCCGAGTCCGTTGCCGATCATTAAAATCTTTGCATCCGGCTTTTTTTTGCTCAAAGCACGCGCCGCCATCAAACCCGAAAGCCCAGTGCCGATAACCAGCGCGTCGGTTGTCATTACGGAATAATCCATTTAAAATTCTCCTTGAAAGGCATTGGGGAATTGCGCCTTTTACGCAATTCCCTGCCTTTTGTATTCGGTCAGCAATCCCAGATGCAGCCGTGCGCCATCGAACCAACGTTCTTGACGAACAATCTAAGGAATCTATGATAATCGCTCGCGGGGAATTCCCAATGAAATTCGGAGAGCCGCTTGTTCATTTCCTCATCGGAAATGTTCAGCGTAATATTCCGGTTTGGAATATCAATGAGAATCTCGTCGCCGTCCTCGATAATGCCAAGCGGGCCGCCAAGCGCTGCTTCAGGAGACACATACCCCACAGACAAACCGGAAGTGCCGCCGGAGAAACGGCCATCGGTAATAATGGCACAGGAGTTAAAGAGTTCCGCGTGGCCTTTCAGTTCCTCCTGGAAAGTAAACGCCGTGGTGCCGAAGCGCGCTTTCATACCAAGGAAACGAACGACGCACGCATCGCCGGGCTGAATTTTACCGGTACGCAGCGCTTCCAGAGACTCATCCAGCGAATTGAACACTTTTGCTCTGCCCTTATAGGTCATCAGGTGGGACGGCACCGCCGCGATCTTGATGATCGCGCCTTCGGGCGCAAGATTTCCGTACAGAACGCCGATGCCGGGCTCGGTCATAACCGGATTGTCCAGCGTATGAATAACGTCCGGATTATAGACTTTAGCACCCTTGATGTTCTCACGGAGCGTTTTGCCGGTGACCGTCATCACGTCCAGATCAAGCTGAGACGAGAGATTCATCTGAAGCGCAGTCATACCGCCCGCCATATCGAAGTCTTTCACCGTATACATACCGCTCGGCGCAAGATGCGACAAAAGCGGAATCTGATTGGAAGCTTCGTCAAAATATTTCCACCAGGAAATATCGGTATAGCCAGCCTCGTTTGCAATCGCAGGAATATGCAGAATCAGGTTTGCGGAACCGGCAACCGCCATATCGACTTTGATCGCGTTCTTGATCGCTTCCACCGTCATAATCTGGCGCGCGGTGATGCCCTCGTCAACCAGGTTCATGATCTGTTTGCCCGCCTGATACGCGATCAGATAAATCTGGCTGCTGATCGCGCAGGTCGAAGAGTTGTTCGGCATCGTCATACCAAGCGCCTCTGCGATCATACACATGCTGTTTGCCGTAGTCATGGAAGTACATCCGCCGCAAATCCCCCAGGAATGCTCGATCAGTCCGTTGTACTCATCCATATCCATCAGCCCCTTAGCCGCCGTGCCGACCTTATCCTGCGCATGGATGTGCAGCACTTCCTTGCCGCCGTGGATGCCGAGCGGCATATAACCGCCGGTAACGATGATCGCCGGAATATCCAGACGCGCCGCCGCCATAAGATGTCCGGGAACAATTGAGTCGCAGGTGCAAAGGAGAACCATACCGTCAAAGAAGTTACCTTCAACCGTCATTTCAACCTGGTCGGCAATCGAATTGCGGGACGGAACCTCTATGTATTTCGGATCTTTCAAAACCATACCGTCGCAAATGCCGGTCGTCATGACCTCAAGCGGCAGGCCGCCCGCTTCACGAACGCCCTGTTTAACGCGCTGTGCAAGCTTATCGAGATGTACATGTCCGGGGTTGTACTCGTTCCAGGAGTTGACAACGCCGATCAGCGGACGGTCGATTTCCTCTTTGGAATAGCCCATGCCGTACATCAAACCGCGGCGGCATTCTTCAGCCTCGCCGAATTCCCAGCAGCTGCGCATGTCCTCATATTTCTTCTTTTTCAACATTATTCTATTCTCCTTTAAGAAAATATTTATTTGCCGTTTCAGCCAAAGTTATTTTTTTTCTTTTTCCTCAAGCTCCGCTTTCGTCGGCTTTATGTAATTTTCCATATCCACTTTTATATCGAACGCATTCACGGGATTCCCGTCATCCAGCATCTTGTCAATTGCGCCGTCCACCGACTGCCCGCCGTCGATCACGATCGTTTCACCGACGAGGAAACGGTTGGTATCATTGTTCGCAAGGAACAAAATCATAGGCACAATATCGTCTACATTGCCGAGGAAACCAGCCGGGATCTTGCGCAGGAAACCACGCTCAAGATCCGACTGATCATACCGGTCCGTCGCCTTGGTGGCGATAAAGCCCGGCGCGATGCCGTTGACATGAATCCCGTAATGAATCGCTTCGATGCCGAGATTTTTCGTGAACATGTTCAGACCAGCCTTTGCCGCGGTATAGGGCAGCGTTTTTCTTCTGACCCACGTCACCTGCGAATGCACCGAACTGATATTGATGATTGAGCCCTTCGTGCCGTGCTCGATCATATTCTGCATAGCATAATGCGCAAAATAAGCAGGCGCGTTCAGATTCAAGTTGATCTGACTCTCCCAGTATTCCATCGGCATTTTCTCAAAGCCGCCTTCGGGCATTTTCAGCGCGCCGCCCGCATTGTTGACCAATACGTCGATCGTTCCGAATTTTTCAAGGAACTCCTCCATCATACGCCGGCACACGTCGTGCTGGGAAATATCCCCGCCGAAAAGCTCGGCGCGCACGCCATAGCTGCGGCATTTCGCGGCAATTTTCTCCGCCGCCTCTGGATTTTTGTTGTAGGTAATGCCTACATTGCAGCCCTCTTTGGCGAACGCGACGACTGCCGCCGCGCCGATACCGGTCGAGGAGCCCGTAACCAGTACATTTCTGCTCATGCGTTTCCTCCAAAACAATTTATAAATTCATATTTACAGTTCATCCATTTTCATTTTTTCCGAAGCTCTGCTCATAAACCAGACGCGCCGCGCCAAGCGCCGATTGATAAGCGCCGAGCGCGCTGATACGAATCCGAATATGCTCCAGCCGCTCAAGCGGCAGAATATTTCGAATTTCCTCCAGCGTACGGCAAAACAAATATCCGTCCTCACGGCACTGCCCGCCACCGAAAATAATTGCGTTCGGAATATACAACTGAATCATACTTGCAATACCGGAGGCATTGTATACCGCAGCCGTATCCAAAACTTCACGAGCCTGCGCGTCTCCGTCCGCCGCCAGCCGATCCAATGCCTGCGCACTGTCAAAATCCGTTCGTTCAGGAAAACGTTCCCGCGCAGCGCGAACCAGATTGTTCCCGCCGGTATACGCCTCGAGGCATCCCCGAAAGCCACAAGTACATATGTACTTATTGCCCGTAATCAGCATGTGGCCGATGTGCCCGACAGGCCTCCCGGGACGGCTAATGAGCAATTGTCCTTCGGAGACGACGCCGGAACCGATGCCCACACCCAGTCCAACTGTTAGGATATTCTCGCAGCCCGCCTCTTCGCCGAAATGGTATTCGGCGGCGGAGGCGGCCGCCTGCGTGGTCATCGCATAGACAGAAGAAGCGTATTCCGCGCGGATAAAATCGGCAACCCGCAAATTCGCTCCCCAGGGAATGCCGAAATTGCGTCCCGACACGATAATACCGTTTTCAAAATCCACGTTACCGGACACGGCGAGCCCGATTCCCTCCATGCGACTCCGCTCGATCCGCGAAACGCGGATCGCCGTATCAAGGATTCGCTTAAGAAAAACGTTAAACTGCGCTTCTCCTTCGAAACGCGGCGTCGCCGTTTCGTGCATATAGACCGTATTGAAAGACAAATTGCAGACGGCCGCGCGCGTGCTCGCCGCGCCGATATCGACGCCGATATAATAGGCGGCGTCACTGTTGACGCAAAGTGGAATCGTCGGGCGGCCACGCCCCTGCGCCTTTTCGCGCCGCGCAAAGATATAGCCGTTTTCGATCAACTGATCCGTGCATTTGCACATCGTTCCCCACGAAAGACCGGTCAGACGCTGAATGTCCTTTTTGGAAACGTTCCCTTTTCCGCACCGGATCGTATCCATAATCTGCACCGCCGCGCCGTTCATATGCATTCCCTCATATGTTCCCGCACCGTATAGAGCGGCAGGAACAAATATTCAGGCATGACGCCGCCGGTCCAGCATACCAACTTTTCCGCAATCACAGCAAGATCGCGCGCGCCGGCCGCGTACTGCGTATGAACAAAGTCGCGGTACCGATACGTATATGTAAGCGCGTCTTCTAAAAAAGAACGCACCGCCGCATGGCCCAGAATCACATCGCCGTAAGGAAGAAACGGATGTCCAAGCACGGCGTTCTCTGCGTCAAGCGCCAGCAATTTCTGCATCGAAGCGCGATAATCGTTCAAATACATATACGCGCCGCATCCCTGCACCAGCGTTCCGTTATGCTGTACCGAATCGCCGCAGATCAGCGTTCCGGTCTCCATATCCAATATACAAACAGCGTCATCGTCATGCCCTGGGGATGCCACAAGCCGAATGCGGCCATCCAAAATATCGCCGTCCCGCAGAATGCAGTCGGGACGAACACCGGCAAGACCCGCCGAGGGCGGCGGACTGTACTTTGGAAAAGCACGGCGAATCTCAATATTGAAGCGCAGTGGATCCGCAAGTTTTAGCTCGGATTTCTCGTATACCGCGATCTGCAAAATCCCCAGTTCCCGCAGCCGGGCAAAGCCGCCGATATGATCACCATGCGTATGTGTGCAAAGCAGGCAATCTATATCCGAAAGACGAAGCGAAAGCGCGGCAAGCGCAGGCAGAATCACTGAATTGACGAGCGCAGCGCTGCCGCCCGAATCGATCAAATAATTTTTTTTGCCGCGGAGCAAAATCACGCCGGTTGTCGTACCGCCAAACGGCACGCGCAGAAGATGTACGCCGCGGCAAATCTCCGTAAATCCGCACATAATGCCTCCTAAAAGGTTTTTCTGCGCCGTTATTTTCTCTTGCAGCTTTTGACTTTTGCAACGACCGCCTGCGCATGCGCCTTAATTTCCTCATAATCGCATGTGCCCTTTGTCGGATGAGTCAAACCAGAGCCAAGCGATACAGCATAGGCGTTGTCGTTGAACCAAGCCTCAATATTATCAATATTCACGCCGCCGACAGGAATGCATCTTGCCTGAGGCAGAGGTCCCATAACTGCTTTGATAAAGCCGATGCCGACCGCGCTTGCCGGAAATACTTTTACGATGTCACAGCCCGCATCCATTGCAGCGACGATCTCGGTAAAAGTCTGTACGCCGGGCATATAGCAAATGCAGTAGCGATTGCACATTTTGGCAACTTCCAGATTGAAGTTCGGAGCCAGAATGAAAGAAGCACCTGCAAGAATCGTCGCTCTTGCGGTTTCGGGATCCAGCACAGTGCCAGCGCCGACATAAACGTCGAGCCCCTTCTCTTTAATTTCCTGCGAAATGGTTTCAATGATATGAAGCGCACCGGGCGTGCTCATCGAAATTTCCAGAATGGTAACGCCGCCGTCCATGATCGCGCGTGTGCGCGTCATAGCATCCGCCTCGTTATTGTCGCGGACGATACCGATCAGCCCGTTCTTATGCATATTCTGAATCACTTGATGCTTCAAAATCTCCATGATCTATTCCTCTTTTCAATAATCTTTATCTCTGGATACGACCATTGCCGCTGCCCGCGATCAAATTCTCAACGTCGTCCTTGGTAAAGCGGACGAAGTCGCCGTAGATCGTATGCTTCAGCGCACTGCCGCCGATCGCGTACTCAATGATCTTCTGACGATCTTCTCCAAAATGACGGAACGCATAAATAAGCGAGCCGCCAAAGCTGTCGCCGCCGCCGATACGGTCAACAATGTTCGTGATGCTGTATTTGCGACTGATATGGAAATCGCCGTCGCGGAACGCAAGCACGCCCGACCAGTTATTGTGATCGGCGCTGACGCTTTCACGCAAGCTGACCGCAAGCGCCTTGACGTTCGGATATGTATCCATCACGATCTTGGCGAGATCTTTATACATTTCGGTATTCAGTTTGCCGGAATCGACGCCTGTCTCCATCTGAATGCCCAGACACTTCTGACAGTCCTCTTCATTAGCGATCATAATATCTATGTACTTTGCGAGTTCCGGCATGACCTCGATCGGTTCCTTACCCCATTTCCAAAGCTTTTTGCGGTAGTTAAGGTCACAGGAAACCGTGATGCCCTTTTCCTTGCACTTTTTTAAAGCCTCAAGCGTAGCCTCACAGAGAGATTCGGAAAGCGCAGGCGTAATGCCGGTCACATGGAACCAGTCTGCATCCGCGAGGATCTCGTCCCAGTCGAAATCGCCAGGCTTTACAGCGGCAATCGCCGTGTTGTCGCGATCATAGATAACCTTGGAGGGACGCATGTTGGAGCCGGTCTCCGTGAAGTACAGACCGAGGCGCTTGTCGGAAGTTTTAATTGCGCTGGTGTCAATGCCGAAGCGGCGCAGTTCATTGATCGCTGCACGTCCCAAATCGTTGTTCGGGAGCGCCGTGACAAATTTCGCAGAATCGCCATACGCGCTGACCGCTACTGCGACATTCGCCTCCGCCCCGCCGAAGGTGCAGACCATGTTCGGCGTCTGAAGAATCATTTCCCGGCCGGGAGGCGTGATTCTGAGCATCAGTTCACCGAAAGTAACCACTTTTTTCATTTTTGTTTACCTCGATACAAAATTGTTCGGGCGGACCGCCGCCCATTGCTTTACAGCATAATTATAGCGCGCCTTCTCAAAGTAAGTCAAGAGTCCAAAAGGTTCTTTTCTACTAAATTTAGAAACAGTTTACACCTATAATTTGAACTTTTTGTTATTTCTTTAACAACCATGCGCCGCGGTTCACATGATTTATATCACAACCGATTTATTCTTATGTCTTTGCGGCGCTGCTTTTTTGTTGTGCCTCTTGTTTTTGAAGTAAAAATATGTTAAAATATACATACAAAAAACCAGATTTTCGATATGGCTCTGCTTAGGAGGTAGACAACATGCCCATACCAACCCCGCATATTTCCGCAAAAGACAGCAGCTTTGCAAAAACCGTTTTAATGCCGGGCGATCCGCTGCGCGCTCGTTTTATCGCGGACACATTTCTTGAAAATCCTGTGCTTGTCAACAATATACGCGGCGTACAGGGCTATACCGGCACATACCACGGCTCCCCTGTATCGGTCATGGCCAGCGGAATGGGTATGCCGTCCATCGGCATCTATTCCTATGAACTTTTTAACTTTTATCATGTAGACAACATTATCCGTATCGGCTCCGCCGGCGCAATATCGCCCACTCTTAGCCTGCGCGATATTGTCATCGCCATGAGTGCGAGCTATAACAGCGTCTACGCTGCGCAATTCAAGCTGCCGGGCACATACGCGCCAACCGCAAGTTACACACTGCTGAAAAAGGCGGTGGACAAAGCTGAAGAAATGGGCATCGATGTAAAAATCGGAAATATTTTGTCAAATGATTTGTTTTACGACGACGCGCAAAGCACGCTCGAGTGGCAGAAAATGGGCGTACTGGCTGTAGAAATGGAATGCGCCGCGCTGTATATGAACGCAGCGCGCGCCGAAAAAAATGCGCTTTCTATTTGTACGATTTCAGATTCTCTGTGTACCGGCGAAGAATGCAGCGCAGAAGAACGGGAATCAACTTTTACGCAAATGATGCGCCTGGCGCTCGAGATCGCCTGAAAAATCCTCCATGCCAAAATCTTGGAATCAAAAATTGAGGATTCTCTATCTTTTAGACATTCTCCGCAAGGAAACCGATAGAACGCATCCGATGCCGGTCAAAGCGATGATCGCGCGCCTCGAAGAGCGCGGAATCCATGCCGAACGAAAGGCGATATATGACGATATCCGCGCCTTGACGGAGTACGGCACAGATATCGAAAGCCTGCCGGGCAAAGGATATTACATCGGCACACGCGACTATGAACTGGCACAACTCAAAACGCTGGCCGATATCATCCTGGCCGCAAAATTTCTGACGCCTAAAAAAAGTGAAGAACTGATCCGCAAGCTCTGCAGCCAAACCAGCAGATACGGCGAAGCGGAGCTTAACCGGCAGATCTACGTGTCCCGCGTAAAAACGCCGAATGAAACCATTTACTACACGGTAGACGCCCTGCACACAGCCATTCGTGACAACCGCTGCATTTCCTTTCGTTATTACCATTTCGACGAATATAAAAATCTGGTCGAACGGCAAAAGCACAAGCTGTATACCGTCAGCCCATGGGCACTGCTCTGGGATGATGAAAACTATTACTTAATCGCCTATTCGGAGGAGGCGAAAGACATCCGGCACTACCGCGTGGATAGAATGGGCAGCGTGAACATTCTCCGCACACCGCGGGAAGGCAAGGAGCGATTTCAAAACTTTGACGCGGGTCTCTACGGACGAAAAATGTTCGGTATGTTCGGCGGCGACGAAACGATCGTGACACTGCGCTGCAAAAACGAAGCGGCTGGCGCGATCATCGACCGGTTTGGAACTGATCCGGCGTTTATCACGCGAAAAGACAGATGCTTCGACGTATCCGTACGTGTGTGTGCCAGCCCGCAGTTTTTCGCGTGGGTATTTGGGCTCGGCGATCTTGTCAAAATCGTTTCTCCGGATGAAATCATCACGCAGTTTCAGAATTCTCTGAAAAAAATTGCAGACGCCTATCATTAAAGCCGGCGGGAAGCGGCGCTGCCTGCTCTGCTGCACTTTCGCAAGCTTTTTATTATTGTAACCGCTTTATACCAAATAAAAATGCGCATACAGAGCGGACATATGCCGCTCTGTATACACATTATGGTTTGGCAAGTGCCGCGCGGCAACGCGCGGCGCGAGCGCACCAAACCCTTTCACCAAAGGTTTTTCAACAGACTCAGACTACAGCCTCAAAAAAGAGGCGGTAGTCTTTTTGTTATCTGAGCCTTTTGACCATTCCTTTCAATTATTTTTTATAGTATTCACGAATGGCGGCATTCGCTTTTTTTATTGCATCGTCAAGCTGCTTCGAAGTGATTTCACCGCCGCGTGAGGTAATAAGCTGACGAAGCACATATCCGTTGCGGCGGCGCATTCCGTCAAAATTGAGCCCCTCGCCAAAATCTGCATCCTTAATAGGACAAATATCGCGAAACAACTCTGCGACAATCTCTCTTGGATAGCGGGTGTCCAAAATAAGCTCCTCGTAAACCGTATTTTTGGTTATAACGGGAACAAAGCGTGTGTCGTCTTCTACGCTTACAACCGCAGAAAGACGAATGTCGCGGCTGGACGCGCCCACTTTCATCTCATAATCGCCGCTGATTACACGATAGTCGCCGACCTTTACATCGTATACAGAAAAAGCGCGGTCATCAACATGGAATACAACCGTTTTTTCTTCACCTGCTTCAAGCTCTACTTTGTCAAAGCTGCAAAGCCACTTTTCAGGTCTTGCAAAATTAAATGAACTTTCGCCTATAAAGGTCGATGTAACAGGGTGAGGACAGGCCGAGGCATAAAGCTCGACGATCTCCTTACCCGCTCTGTCCCCTACATTCTTAATAGTAACGGTAACTGTGCTTCTTTCTGCCTTGATTGCGGTATATTCAAACTTTGTATACGAAAGTCCGTGCCCAAACGGGAACAGGACATCCATCTTCTTTTTATCGTAATAACGATAGCCTACATAAATATCCTCTCCGTAGAAGCACGCATCGCCGTCGCCCGGGAAGTTGAGATAAGCAGGATTGTCCTCAAAGCGAATCGGATGCGTTTCCGCAAGTTTACCCGAAGGATTAACCTTGCCGAAAAGGATTCTCGCAACTGCGCCGCCGAGAGCCTGACCTCCGAGATATGCATGAAGAATCGCCGGAACCTTATCTACCCACGGAAGCTCATTCGGGCTTCCTGCCATAAGCACTACAGCTACCTTTCCGCAAACGCCGCACACAGCTTCAATCAGTTCATTATGCGCAGGAGGAAGCTTCATATGCCTGCGATCACGACCTTCGGTTTCATAGGAATTTGGAATACCTGCAAATATCACCGCCCGGCCGCATTTCTTCGCCGCTTCAACTGCTTCTTCTATAAGTTCGGGCGTTGTTTCATGCTTTTCATCATAGCCCATAGCATAGGTAATCTCCATGCCATTTTCGGCATTGAGATACTCCGTAATATCATCGACTCTCAGAGGTTCTACATGACTGGAGCCGCCGCCTTGGAAACGAGGTGCTTTGGCAAAAGTTCCGATAACCGCAAGCGGCTTGCCGCTCTCAAACGGAAGAAGATTTCTTTCATTCTTCAGAAGCACCATGCATTCTTCAGCCGCCTTTGCCGCCGCAGCATGATGCTCGTCTGCCGAGAACGTTCCCTTTATATCTGCAGGAAGATGACGGAAAATAACGCGGAGAACATTGGCAACAGAGTTATCAATTTCCTCTATGGTAATCACACCGTTTTTATACGCCTCAAGTACCTCGGCATCGCGCACACCCGCCGTGGGCGGCATTTCGACATCGGTGCCGGCTTTATATGCCGCAACACGGTCGCTGATTGCGTTCCAATCGCTCATTACATAGCCTTCAAAGCCCCATTTGCCACGTAAAAGGTCGGTGATAAGCTCTTTATCCTCTCCTGCGTACTTACCGTTAACTCGGTTGTAGGCGTGCATAATAGTCTGCACGTTTGCTTCTCTTACCGCTATTTCAAATGAACGCAAATAAATCTCATGAAGTGCTCTTTCACTTACATTCGCGCTCGTGGAGAATCTGCGTGTTTCCTGATTGTTTACGCAGAAATGTTTTGCACAAGCGGCAACGCCCTCTCCCTGAAGTCCTTTGATAAAACCTGCCGCAATCCTGCCCGAAAGTAGCGGATCCTCGGAATAGTATTCAAAGTTGCGTCCGCAGGTGGGTGAACGCTTGATATTCATACCGGGGCCGAGGAGAATAGAAACCTGCTCGGCGCGGCATTCCTCACCTATATATTTGCCAACTCTACCGGCAAGCTCGGGATCCCATGAATTTGCAATTGCGCACGCAGGCGGAAAACAGGTAGCCTTTACGGTGTAATACTCTCCGTTTTCGTTTTTTGCGCGTTTACGAAGTCCGTGCGGTCCGTCACACATCATAATCTCGGGTATACCGAGTCTTTCAAGATACTCTGCATGCCATGCATCATGTCCCGAGCAAAAGGAGATTTTCTCCTCAACTGTCATCTGCGAAAGCAGTTCTCTGATTTTGTTTTCCATAATTTTTCCTTACTTGACTAAAAGTTTGTATAAAATCAATAATACATCCAAAAGATTGATCTTTCCGTCGCCATTCATATCCGCTGTATGTACGCTTACGGCAGCATCCGAATTGAATACGCCCCTTAAAACGATGAGCAAATCAATCGCGGTAATCTTTCCGTCAAAGTTAACATCGCCCTTGAGCGAAACGGGAATCAACGTTGCAAGAGTAAGTTCACCATCCTTGACGATATAGCCGCCGTCACCGTAGGTAAGTGCAGTATTTTCGCTTCCGAGGTCGCTTCCGGTCACAGTGGAGCAATCGATGAAAGTGAAGTAATCCGGCTTCTCATAATTTGCCGGAGGGATCACGTCGCCGTTTACGGTATAGCATTTGGCTATCTCAAATACAAGCGTATTTGTGGCTGTATAAGTCTTGCCGACAACACCGCCCATTTCCTCTTTGCCAGTTGTAGTGATAGTGCCAAGGTTTACGCAATTATCAAGATTAGCACCTGCATTCAATCCGACAATGCCGCCCGATTCATATCCGACATCCGTGGTTACATCTCCTTTATTGAGGCAGAAGCGGATGTTCGGCTCCTTGCCGTCAGTAGCGCTTAGCGAATAAACATATCCGACAATACCGCCCATGCGTCCCATAGTAGAGGTCACATCGCCGCAGTTCATGCAATTTACAATCTCAGCGCCGCCGCCTGATTTAGCCTGATTAAGACAGCCTGCGATTCCGCCTACCTTGACTCCCTGGCCGGACACTTCGCCGTAATTTTTACAACAAACCACCTCGCAAATACCTGCTCCGCTGTCATGAACGATACCGACAATACCGCCGACAGCAGCTTCGTTTCCACCGCTAAAAGAGGAAACCGCACCGTAATTCGTACAGTTTTTTATAACAGTACCCGCATTGGTACTGCCGGCATAAAGATAACCTGCGATTCCGCCTACGCCTTTAGCGGACTTTGTCGTATTGTTATATGTTACATCGACATGACTTGTACAGTTTACAATAAAGGAGTTGGGATCAAGCGTACCGACGATGCCGCCTACGACCGCATCACCCGCCTTTGAAGAGGAAACATCGCCGTAAACCGTAAGGTTGCGCACCACGGCATTCTTCACCTTTCCGAAAAGGCCGTAATCCTGCTCGGTAGAAGTGGTAAGAGAAAGTCCTTTTATCGTATGTCCCATACCGTCAAATACACCCGTAAAGTTGGTCGCATTTGTACCGATAGGACCTTGTCCGCTTACGTTTGTCAGATCAATATCCGTGGTGAGATAGTATTTGCCGCGCCATTTTTTGCTGTCGCCCATAAGTGCGATAAGTGCATCAGCGGTAGAAATTGCGGTATACGCATCTTTAATAGGCGTAAGTGTAAAATAATCAAAATTGCCGCAAGAACGATTCACGGCGCTCTTTACTTTTAACGTTACTCTGCCTTTCGGAAGCACGACTGCGCCTATTTCCATATCATTTACAGAAGACCAACCGCCTGTAAAAACAGCATTAAAGTTTGAAAGCTGTTCTACGCCGTTCACATAAACATGAAGTGCGTTTGAATTGGGATCCGAGGATGCATTTGCAACACCTGCGGCGAGTATATATATCCCCGCTTCCTTGACATCAAGCGTATATGTGAGATAGGGAGTCCAGCGGTCAGTCGCACGTACATATGCCATTACCGTACGGCTTTTACTGATTTCAGGACGTGCATAGCCATGCTTGTGCGTATAATTCTCTGCCTCAAATACAGTTGTGCCGTCAACAGTCACAACAAGAGAATCGTCAATAAGCCTTTGTCCATCAGGCATCTTTGCAAGCAAATTCATCACATAGGTTGCGTTTTCTATAAGCAGTGAACGGCTGATTGTTCCATTTGCCACAGCTTTTTTAAGCGGAGTGGAATCAAGTTTATCTTCCGAACCCGAAGATTTTACATTGTTGCCTGCGATTACCTCATTTACAAGACTGGAATCATTTGACCAGTCGGTAGTAACCATGCCTCCAAAGCCCCATTCACCGCGCAAAATTCCGCGGAGAAGCTCTGCGCTTTCTGCGGTTTCAGTGCCATTGAGCTTATTATACGAGGTCATTACCATGCTGACCCCCGCCTCAACCCCCATCTCAAAGGGTACGAGATAGATTTCACGAAGCGCGCGCTCGGACACGTTAGAGGACATTTCGCTGCGTTTGTATTCCTTTTCATTTGCAACAAAGTGCTTAATTGAGCAAGCAATGCCGTGCTTTTCAACACCTTTAATAAGTGCGCTCGACATAATGCCAGAAATCAGCGGATCTTCAGAATAGTACTCAAAGTTACGTCCGCACAGAGGATAGCGGTGAATGTTTACGCTCGGTGCAAGCCATACATCAACTTCGGAGCGTAAACATTCACGGCCGATAACGTCGCCGAGGACTGCCATAACATCTATATTCCATGTACATGCCTGTGCAGTTGCACACGGAAGTCCCGTGCCCTTGGTGGAAATGCGAATGCCTGCGGGTCCGTCGCTGCTTGTCGCAATCGGAATACCGTATTTTTCAACCATTTCTTCGGTGCCGCCCCACGCCTTTGTGGAGGTAGATGCCTGATGCGTCATAACGGCAATGTCGCAAAGCTCATCGTTTGACATCTGAGAAAGAAATTCCTCAACCGTAATCTCACCGTTCATTACCTCGGCAAACTGATACGGTTCTGTAACATCCGTCTGCGCTTTGTAAACGGGGGTATGCAAAAGGTCACTACGGAATTCAGAGGTTTCGCCTACCGTTTCAGTGCCGTCAAATGTCATGCGCTCAAAAGAAGTCGTAGGTTCGCAAAGTTGGGTGAGTTGTTTTACTACACGGAGTTCCGCCTCGTTGTGCGTGCCTACCACAACAACATTTTTAACGCTGTTGCCTACGTAAACAATATAAGCGCCCGCTTCCATAACATATGCGGATTTATATCCTGTCGTACCTAGATCGTCATAAGATGCCATGGTGTCAATGTCAAAGGAGACGGAGAGAATTTCGCTCTCACCTGCGGATAAAAGCGACGTCTTGGCAAAGCCGCAAAGTTCCTTTGACGCCTTGGAAAGAACGGCATTGCCGCTTCCCTTTTGAGGGGCGCAAAAGTATACCTGAAGCACCTCTTTGCCCGCAACGCCACCTGTATTTGTGACTTTAGCGGTAACGGTAATTTTACCGTTTCCTTCTGTATATGTAACATCGGAGATATCAAATGTAGTATAAGACAGGCCGTATCCGAAGGGATAGTCTACATCTACGTTGAAGGTTTCAAAATAGCGATAGCCCACATATATATCCTCATAATAGTTTGCGAAGTCTTTATTCTCATGGAAGCTCTTATAGCTTGGGTAATCTTCAAGTACCTTGGCATACGTATCAACGGTTTTACCCGACGGATTTATATCGCCGACAAGCGTTTGGCAAAGCACATCAACACCGCGAATGCCAAGATATGTCGCCGTGATTACCGCATCAGCATAAACGCCGTCAACACGTCCATTTGCAAAGCCACAATTTATCATGCTGCCTGAATTGAGAACAACAATAACGGGCTTGCCATTAAATGCTGCGCATACCTTTTTTAGCTCTACCTTTTCGGCAGTGGTAAGGAAAAAAGATGCCTTGGAATTGTCGCTGCCCTCAAAAGAAGTGCGGTTGACAATAAAAACTGCTTTGTCTGCATATTCTGCCGCTGCAGCATATTCTTCGTCTGTTGGCGAATATGTGAAGTCCTTGCCTGTAACCGCCGCAGCCTTATACGACTCCGAAAGTGCAGTATAAACTCCGCCAAGTTTGCCGTTATTTACATAAGATGCAAGTACATCACAAGGATTTTTCGGCGTTTCGGACGGCACAAAATAACCGCTTCCGCGTCCCATCAGGAAAAAGCCGCCGGTTTTTCCATCGGTGTAAACCTGACCATCGCCAAAAATTGCGATCTTGTCGGCCGATGTGAGCGGAAGCGCGTGATTCTCGTTTTTCAAAAGCACCATGGCCTCCGCTGCCGCTGCATATGACTTGTCTGCTCCATCTGCAACGACATATGCGCCTACCGAAACAGGCAGTACACCGCATACAAGCCATGCTACGATCAATATACCGATAATTGAACGCAATTTCATATATACCTCCAAAAACATAATCTTCTACTTGTATTATAGCAAGAATATGATATAATAAAAGAAAAATGCTGCAAATTGGTAGAATTTTTTTGCGATTTGGAGAGCAATATGGCCATTACATATGAGACGAAATGGAGCGGTATCCACGCATGGCGCAGACAAAAATCCAGTTTCATGCATTTGCACGCACACGACTATGTAGAAATATTATACGCACGAGGCGGAGCGTGGACCTGTTATATTAATTTTAAAGAGTATAAATTAAACAAGGGCGATATCATTTTCGCATTTCCAGGGCAGATACATGGTCATGAATCAACAAATTATGAAAACATAGCCCTGCTCTTCCCGAAGAATCTGCCGATATACGACGGAGTTTTTTGCAATATGATACCCCAAAGTCCCATGCTTTGCAATGCGATAGATGAAGAAACCGATGAATTGTTCCGCAAGGCTTCAGAGGCGAACAAAATGCCATCGCCGTATTCAAAGGGGATTGTCCAAGGGTACATATCGCTAATTCTCGGCCGGCTTCTTCCCCTTCTTCACCTTATCTCCGCAAACCCAAACGAAGTCTCAAAAGAAGAGAAACTGATAAAATACTGCTCGGCGCATTACAGAGAGCCGATAACGCTTAACTCAGTAGCTGATATGCTGGGCTATTCGCCTACACACCTTTCGCATCTTTTTGCGAACAAATTAAAAATCGGTTTTTCAAAATTCATAACCTTAATGCGCATCGAGGATGCAAAAAAGATGCTCAGAGGCGATAAGCACATTACGCAAATTGCCCTCGACTGCGGATTTGGCAGTATACGCAACTTCAACCGCGCATTCAAGGAAGAGACCGGCAAAACTCCAAGCGAATACAGAAGCAGCAAATAAAGCGTTGTAATATAATCTGTGCATAACGATAGCGCATACCTTTTTTCTCTCCTTGATGCAAAAAAGTCCAGCAAAAGCTGGACTTTTTTGCAAGATTGAGAAGCATGAGAATTCTTGCTTCTTTTTACTTTAGAATTATTCCGCATCCGCTGCGGCATCTGCTTCAGCCGGCGCATCCACATCCGGCTCGGACGCAGGCTCCTCTGCTGCGGCAGCATCCGCTTTTTCCGCATCCTCGATCAGCGCCCGAATCGAAAGGCTGATCTTCTGCTTTTCATCATCGATATCGATGATTTTTGCTTCAACCTCCTGCCCGATTTCCAATACATCGGAAGGTTGCGCAATCTTTGTCCTTGAAATCTGAGAAATATGGATCAAGCCATCCGTTCCAGGAACAACCTCAGCAAAAGCGCCGAACGGCGTAAAGCTGACGATCTTCACGGTTGCAACATCGCCGACGCTATACTTATTTTTAAACACAAACCAGGAATTCATCTCGTCGGTTTTGTAGCCAAGCGAGACCTTACCGGTCTCTCGATTGAACTCCTTAACGTAAACGTCGATCACATCTCCGACTTTAACCACCTGCGAAGGATGCTTGATGCGCTTCCAGGAAAGTTCGGAATTATGCACCATGCCGTCAACGCCGCCAAGATCGACAAACGCGCCGTACGTGGCCAGGTTTTTGACTGTGCCCATATAGTGCTTACCGACCTCCACGTCCGCCCAGAACGCGTCCTCTTTTGCTTTGCGCTCTTCCCGAAGCACCGCGCGGATCGACGCGTAGGCTCTATGCCGCTGCTCGTTCAGGTCAATGATCTTGACGCGCTGCGTCGTTCCTACAAGCGCAGAAAGATCGCCGCCTTTCGGAACGCCGCTGAGCGACGCAGGAATAAATACGCGCACACCCAACAGCGAGATCAAAACGCCGCCCTTGACAGCTTCTACGATCTTGCCCTCTAGCGTTTCGTCATTCTCTTTCGCTTCTACGATATGCTTCCAGTTTTTATCCGAATCCACACGCTTTTTGGACAGCATGGCAATGCCGTCAAGGTCGCTGACTTTAATTACAAACCCCTCTACCTCGTCGCCGATCTTGAACAGTTTGTTCAGATCAACGCCCGCCTCGTCGGTAATCTGGTCGTATGTAATTACGCCAGTGGCTTTCGTGCCAAGGTCAAGACGGATTTCATTGTTTGAAACCGACATTACTGTGCCGACTACGGTATCTCCTGTATTTAAAGTTTTGAATGAAGAATCAAGCAGTTGTTCGAAGTTTTCCGCTTCTGTGTTCATGGTTTTATATACCTCCTCTATTATACCGCGCGGCGTGGAAGCCCCGGCAGTAATACCGATATGCTGGCATCCGGAAAAGACGTCCGGTTCAAGCTCGGCTGCGCACTCGATTAACACACAGTTCTCACACCGGGAAGACGCAATTTCAAACAGTTTTTTTGTATTTGAACTTTCCTTTCCGCCAATTACGATCATCCCGTCGCACTGAGCCGCAAGAGCCGCAGCTTCCCGCTGACGTTTGTCCGTAACATTACATATTGTATCAAAAATTATCGCGTTTGTATATACTTTTTTGAATTTTTTCTCACAATTTTTCCAAAGCGCTTTATTTTGAGTCGTCTGCGCAACCAAAATAACCCTTTTTTGCGTGTCCGCATCTTTTTCAATATGTGCATCCAAATCCGCTTCGTCGGAAAAAACCACAACCGGTCCCTTTGCGTAGCTGACGATAGACTGCACTTCCGGATGCGCGGAATCCCCCATTACAAAAAGCGTCGTATCCGCATCCGTGTTTTCCTCTACAATCCGATGGATCTTTTTGACAAACGGACAAGTCATATCCTCCAAACGCAGATTCGGATACCGTTTAAGGAGCGCGCGCAGGCATGCTTCATCCTGCCTGCGGATTCCGTGCGCGCGAATCACGATACCGACCGGTGCGCCGTCTTCGGCAATTCGTTCCGCGCCGCCCGCTTCAATCACACGCGCGCCACGCCTGGCAAGGCCGGCATTATACACGCTGTTATGAATTAAATTTCCAAGAAGGAAAACCCGGTAATGTCCGTCTGTCAGCGCACGCTCGACAAAATCAGTCGCACGCTTGACGCCAAAGCAAAAACCGGCTTCCCCCGCTACCGTGATTTTCATCGGTCTATCTCCCTCTCCCGCAACGCGAGAATCCGGTCAAATACCAAACGCGCTGCGCGCGCATATTCTTCTTTTCCGCCCGAAACAAACCCAAATTCTTCATAACGGATCGGCTCCCCGATAATGACTTCTTTCTTGCGTAAAAAACGATACCGATAATTTTTGACCCGAATATACACAGGAAGCACCGGCGCGCCGGATCGATAAACCAGCATGCCGATTCCGCTTTTAACCTCCGTTTTTGCCGGATCGATCCCAGGACGGCGCGTCCCCTGCGGAAACATGGCCACAACTTCACCGGCACTCAAAAGCGAGAGCGTTTTTTTGATTGCGGCTACGTCGCCTTTTCCGCGATCGACCGAATAAGCGCCAAGCGCGCGAATCAGCGGTGCGAGCAGCGGTATACGAAACAACTCAGACTTTGCAAGGTACCGAAGCTGCCGCCGCAGAGAAACGGCCAGCGCAAGCACATCCATCAGCGCCGTATGGTTCGAGCACACGATCAGCGGGCCGTCCGCGGGCTCATGCTCCGCGCCGGTCGCGCGGACGCGCATGCAAAACCGGATCGCCCCCGCGGCATACCGACGGAGCCACAGATAAAACCCGCGGCGGTTTTTATCCGCGCTCAACGCGTTTTTTTTTACGCCAGCTGCATGCACCGCGGGCACGGCGTCTATCCGGAGAGCGGGCAGCTTTTGAAACACGATCTCAAGCGCAGCGCTGATACTTTCCTCAAGCGTCCGCTCAGACGTATCCAGCGTGACCGCATCCGGGGCAGGACAAAGCGGGGCGACGTCCCGCCCGCTGTCCCGCGCATCCCGCTCCTCAATCGCGGCCAGCGTTTCGGCAAAACCGACAGTCTCTCCCTTTTCAGCCAACTGCGCCACGCGGCGCCCGGCGCGGGCCTGCGCTGATGCGGTCAAAAAAATTTTTACGTCCGCATCTGGCAAAATCACCGTGCCGATGTCGCGCCCGTCCATAATAACGTTATTTTTTTTCGCCATCTGCCGCTGCATATCAAACAAAAACGCACGCACGCGCGGCACTGCTGAAACGACCGAGGCATACTTGGAAATCAAGGGCGTCCGAATCTTCTCCGTGACGTCCTCTCCGCAAAGATACATACGCTGAACGCCGTCTTCATACCGGAGATCCAGCACAACCTCCGGCAAATGCGCTTCGATGCCCGCGCTGTCCTCTAAAGACACGCCTGCGCGCTGCATATACAGCCCGACCGTGCGGTAAATCGCCCCCGTATCCACGTATACAAAGCCAAGTCGCTCCGCAAGCGCCTTTGCGATCGTGCTCTTGCCCGCGCCGCTTGGCCCGTCAATCGCGATTCCTATCATTGAATCCTCCTAAAGCACTGCGTTTTCCGCCGCCAGACGCGCGGTGGAAAACGCGATTTGAAGATTAAACCCGCCGGTATAGGCATCCACGTCGATCACTTCGCCACAAAAATACAACCCTGGCACTTTTTTCGCCTCCATCGTCTTCGGCGACAACTCCCGCACATCCACGCCGCCCGAGGTGACGATCGCTTCACGCACCGGACGCGCGCACCGAACCGTCAGCGTAAAATCCTTCAAAAGCGATACCAGTACGCGCCGCTCCTCCCGCGTCACAAGATTGACCTTTTTTTTCGGATCGATCCCCGACCGGCGGACAATAACCGGGATCAGCTTTTGCGGAAGCAGTGCGGTCAAAGCATTTGCAAAATCACGATTCTGATTCTTCGAAAAATCAGAAAGCAGACGTTTATCCAGCGTTTGCGCATCCAGTGCAGGTTTAAGATCCAGAGACAGCCTATACCGCCCCGGCTCAATACCACTAAGATGCGCAGAAGCGCTGAGGATCATCGGACCGCTGACGCCGTAATGCGTGAACAGCATTTCACCAAAGTCCGTATAAACGATCTTCCCGCTTTCCGTATCGAAAACGCGAAGCGCCGTATTTTTCAAAGAAAGCCCCTGCATTTCGGCCGGATCGCGTTCCTCGGTCACGAGCGGAACCAGCGAAGGGACTATTCGGGCAACCGATAGCCCCATTTCCCGTGCAAAGCGATAGCCGTCTCCGGTTGAACCGGTCAGGGGATAAGACGCGCCGCCGGTAGCCACGATCACGCGATCGAAAGTAAAGCGGCCGCTCTCCGTTTCCAAATCAAAGCGGCCGTCCTCATCTGGCGAAACGCGGCGTACCGCCGCGTGCAGCCTCCGGACGCCGTTACGATCGCCAAACCGTACCAAAGTCTCCGCAATATCCGCGGCGCGGTCGGATACAGGAAACACGCGGTTTCCCCGCTCGGTTTTCAGCGGTACGCCCAGCGCCTCAAAAAAGGCCATCGTATCCGACGGGGAAAAACGATGCAGCGCGGCGTATAAAAACCGGGGATTCTTCGGTACATTGGCGATCACGGTCTCGATATCGCAATTGTTGCAGACATTGCACCGTCCTTTGCCGGTGATACGCAGCTTGCGCCCAGGCAAGCTGTTTTTTTCAAACAAAGTCACATGCCCTGAAAGTTCGGCCGCGCGTCCCGCCGCCATAAGCCCTGCCGCGCCGCCGCCAATGACTGCGATCTCCATTATTCGTGCACCTTGGCGTATGCGTTATATTCGTCCCAGATTCGCTCCAGTTTGTCAAACACTACGTTTAGTTCCGGCTGTATTTCTTTCGCAATAGCCACCACCAGCGCGTTCAGGATACTGAGCGGCGCTACAAACGAATCCACAATGGAGGCCATATCGCTCCGGCATACCAAAATCTGACTGGCATACGGGGCAATCGGGGAAAGTTTGCTATCGGTCACCGCAATGACATTGGTCCCCTGCTCCTTGGCATATGTGACCGCATTAATCAGCCGCGCACTGTAGCGCGGGAAGCTGATCGCGATCATTACGTCGTCTTTATTGATCCGGAATATATGTTCAAACATCTCGCTGCCGCTGGTGGTCTGAACCAGCCGCACGTTATCGAACATCAAACGGAAATAATGCGTCAGAAAACTAGCCAGCGCGCTTGAGGAACGCATACCGATAATATAGATATTCTTCGCGCCGATGATCTTGCGCACAGCCTCCGAAAAATCCGCATGGCTGATCTCGTCCAGCGTCCGGCGGATATTGTCGATATCCGATTCCAAAACGCTGTTCAGAATATCGCCGTTTCCGATACGCGTATTGGTCACTTCCATACGCTGCTTGGTCGTAAGCCGCGTACGGATAATTTCCTGCAAAGTATGTTGCAGCCCCGGATAGCCGTCGAAGCCGAGTTCTATCGCAAAGCGCACTACCGTGGACTCCGAAACGCCGACTTCCCGCCCTAGTTTCGAAGCCGTCAAATAAGCCGCTTTATCATAATTATGAATCAGATAATTCGCGATTGTTTTCTGGCCTTTGGAGAACGTCGGGAGAAGCTCCTCGATCTCACGGATCAGATCTTTTCTCATATTCTATCTCTTTTCAATTCATGTTGATGATGTAAGTTGCTTCAGCCACAAATCAGTATACCACAATATTGCAGGAAGTCAACAAAAATCCTGCAAAAAAAGTCTTCTGCAGGGCAGTTTTTGCAGGATTTTCCGCAAAGGTGGCAATTCTTATTCATTTTTAAAAATGCGGCCAAAAAATTCCCGCAATGCGGTCTCGCAACGCACAGGGTCGATCAGATATCCGCATGCGTGCGCCGCGCCTGGCACAATCACCAGCGCCTTTGTCGCGGAACAAGCTTCATAAGAAGCCAGCGTCATTTCCACCGGCACAAAATCATCCGCGCCTCCATGCACAAACAAAACCGGAATGGCGTTCGACGCCATCGCCGTAAGCGTTGACGCCTCGCCAAAACGAAAACCCGCGCGGCGTGCTGCCAAGCGTTCCGTCATATTCAACAGCGGAAATGTTCCCAGATGAAATTGGTTTTTCAGCACGCTCGAAAAAATATCATGCGGAGAGACAAAGCCGCTGTCTGCGACAATCCCGCGCACCTGCGCCGGCAGTTCGAGCGCGCAGGCCATCAATACGGAAGTAGCCCCCATCGAAATCCCGTCCAAAATCAGCGAATGATCCGCACCGAAAAATTCCACGGCAAAACGCGCCCAACTGAGAACGTCCCGCCGCTCCCGCACGCCGAATGTGATGTAATCTCCTTCACTTTCACCATGCGCCCGCTGATCGATCAGCAAAATATTGAAGCCCGCATCCCAGTAAAACGGAATGATCCCGGAAAAGTCGCGGATACCGGACGACCGGTACCCATGAACGAGAATCACCGTTTTTTTGCTTTCCCCGGTACAAATGGCATGGCCGCGCAGCCAAAGTCCGTCAAAACTGCGGATCTCCACCGGAATTTTTTCTAAGCTTTCATACAAAGCCTCCCCACGCGAAAGCATTTCTTTATGCGCGGCAAGCTGTTGTGCAAAATTGCCGGAACCGGAACTAAAATTCCCTTTTCGTTCAATCCCCATCCGAAAAAGCGCACGGCTAACCAGAAGCAAAATCAAAAGCAGCAAAAAAAGAACCAAAAAAAGCGCCGCAGTCACAACCGTCCAAAACAAAATCATCAACTCCCTGCTGATTTTAGCATGTTGCTGCCGTTTTTACAACCTTTTTCGAAAAAATGCTTTACCGAATGAAGAACTTGGGGTATACTACACTCAGAAAATAGACTGTCTTAAGGAGATCGATGCAAACATGAAACGAACCGACATTTTTAAAAGCATTTTGGCCGTCACGCTCGGCGCACTGGTCTATGCCCTGTCCATCGTTTTTTTCTATGATCCAGCGTCGATCGCGCCCGGCGGATTGGCCGGCATCGCCATCATCATCAGCCATGTGACCAATCTTCCGACCGGTACGCTGATTCTGCTTCTGAATATTCCACTCTTCATTCTCGCGCTTCTGAAATTTGGAAAAAAATTTGTTTTTCTGACGATCTATGCTACCGGACTCTCCTCCGTGCTCATGAACCTCTTAGAGCCGCTCGCCGCGCACGTGCTCCCGCTGACCGACGACATGATTGTCATTGCGGTCTGCGGCGCGTTTTTAGACGCGCTCGGCCTCGGCACCGTTTTCCGCGCCGGAGGCTGCACGGGCGGCGCAGACATCCTCATTAAATTTTTGCGGCAAAAATACCGCCATATTCGAACCGGCGGCATGCTTTTGATTTTCAATTCCGCCGTCGTCGCCTCTACATTTTTCGTCTTCGGCGATTTCGAAACGACCATATACTCGGCGATCGCGATGGTAACGGCCAGCTTCTTTTTGGATAGGATCCTCTACGGCGGCGACAGCGCGAAGCTTGTCTTTATCATCAGCGACAAATCCACAGAAATCACGAAAAAAATCATTTCCTCCATGCAGGTGGGCATAACGCTGCTCTCCGGCGAAGGCGCATACTCACAGAAACATAAGGACGTCATGCTGTGTGTGGCCAAGAAGCACACTTTCCCCAAAATACGCGATGTCGTCAAGAACACCGATCCCGCCGCGTTTATTATCGTTTCCAGCGCGACCGAGATTTTCGGCAAAGGCTATAAAAGCCAGTATACGGACGAACTTTAAACAACAAAAAAATCTGCAGTGAACAAAGCGGCTGTACACGCCGAAAACCCGTTTGCAGCCGCTGATTTGATTTGCGTACATATCTTAAATCGTGCAAAGTATAAAAAGTAGATGAAAAAATACTCGAATTTTTATCCAACATCTCTAAAAATTTCTGTTATAATAGATTACAGAAATTTGATTGTTGGAAAGGAAGTCTCCAATGGAACAAAACAAGCGCCCGAATATTCTGTGGATATGCACGGACCAGCAGCGCACCGAAACGCTCGGCTGCTACGGGAATCCCTTTGTCCGCACGCCGAATATCGATAGCCTTGCGACGCACGGCATCCGTTTTACCAACGCCTACGCGCAAAGTCCCGTCTGTATGCCCAGCCGCGCCTCATTTTTGACCGGACGGTATCCAAACACCTGCGGCGTGCGCTATAACGGGCAGGATATGCGCGCCAGTGAGGCCGAGTATCTGATTCCGCGCCGTCTTCGCGACGATGCGGGCTATACTTGCGGTCTTTGTGGAAAGCTGCACCTCGGCATCGGCAATCCGGCCGTAACGCCGGTAATGGAACACCGCATCAACGACGGATACGACTATTTCGCATGGAGCCATGAGCCCGGTTACCGATGGCCTACAAACGGATATTCCCTCTGGCTGAGCGCCTGCGGCAAATCCTACAAAGCTCCGCCGCGCCCGGACTGCAAATATGTCCGCCAAGGTATGCCAGCCGAATACCACCACACGAAGTGGTGCGCCGACCGCGCCATCGAGTTCATGGAGAGCGCAAGCCATTTTGACCGCCCGTGGCTATTTTCTTTCAACTGCTATGACCCGCACCACTCTTTCGATCCCCCTCCGGAATACCTTGAGCGCTATCTTCCCATCCTGGATCAACTGCCAATGCCCGACTACACCGTCGGGGAACTGACGTGCAAATCGCCTATACAAACCCGAAATCACTACGGCGCTTACGGCAAAAAAGATTATTTTGTCTACGATGAAATGACCGAGCGAGATCACCGAATGCTCCGCGCCGCCTATTACGCCATGTGCGACTTTATCGACGTGCAGGTCGGCCGAATGCTGGAATCTTTACGCAAGACGGGACAGCTTGAAAACACGATCGTCATTTTCCATTCTGACCATGGCGAAAGTCTCGGCGACCACGGCGTGTATCTGAAAGGACCGTATTTTTACGAAAGCGGCATTCGTGTTCCGCTGATTATCTCCCGCCCGGACAGCTTTTTGGAGGGCGTCACCTGCGAGGCGCTGGTGGAACTGCTTGACATCGCCCCGACGCTTTTGGAAGCATGCGGGCTGCCCCCTTGCCCCGGCATGCAGGGATATTCCATGCTGAGACTGCTTACCGGAGAAGCCCCCCTCGACCATTTCCGCGACAGCGTATTTTCCGAAATCTACGCCGATACGCCGGACGCCGAACCGGATACATACAGTTCCATGGTGTTTGACGGCCGGTACAAACTGACAAAGATTCACGCCCTCCCCGCACGCTACTGCGAAGGCGCCGTTCACGGGGAATTGTACGACCTGAACACCGATCCTACGGAAACGAAGAATCTCTACGACGACCCGTCCATGGCGGAGGTGCGTTTCCGCATGCTGGAACTGCTCTGCGACCGCATGGCGCATACGCGCGATCCCATGCCGATGCACCGCTACCACAAAAAACAGGATTTTCTTTCCAAAGCGACGCTGATGTAAGCAGACTGCCGAAAGCGTATACATAAGTTCTTTGACAGACTCAAGCGGCTGTCAGCGCGAAAACGTGCTGGCAGCCGCTGAATATTTATCTCAATGAAACAGATCCGGATTCCATTGCCGGTATTCGTTTACTGTTTCTTCCGGCATAACGCCGGCATAGTTAAATTCCATAAAGTCCGCTTCGCCCGTGTACGAAAAATTATTAAATGAAACATAAAACGTATCGCCGCCGTTTTTCATTTCCAAAATAAACTCGCATTCCCCGCTGCCCGCACCCGGCCCGGCGTAGATCGGACGTATGGAGTCATACGCAAGATCGTTAGGCAATTTAAGCGAGAGCCTGCCAATGGATACTCCGCCGTCGTCCGTATAATATACCGCAAAATCCCGCGCCGGCGCCTCCATATCGCAGTTTCCCTCCGGCGTTCGCTGCCGTATCAAGCAAAAATACAGGTAAATCCGGCTCGTAGGAATTTTATAGTAGAATAAAACCTGCGCACTTTCATTCGGAATATATGCACCAAACGCATCCGGATCAAAATTTTTCCAGTCTTCGATCCACCCCATCTCCGCAAGAGACGCCAGCGTGTCCGCATCAATATCGAAAAATTCGCCGTCGCTCAGTTTTTCAATCCCATACACCGTCGCCTGCATCGGGTACGACTCATCGGCCGGGCCCATTTCTACGCGAATGCGATCACCGGCAGTCAGATGGTCAAACGCAACCAAATCATTCCCCGGTCTCATCACGCACGGTCCGGAATCGTCGATTACGATCAGATGCGCGCCGTTGTCACACAGAAGATAAAGCCCCTCCTGATATAAACGGGATTCCGGAAACGTTGCTTGCGGCTCTTTTTGTCCGGCAAACGAGCATCCGGCTGAGAAAAAGGATACAAGAACCGTCAAAGCGGCAAGAACAATTCTGTTTTTACAGTTGTTTGCTGCCATAATAAAATCCTCCTTATCCAACGCGCGCAGTTCGATCCAAATCAAACCAATATGACTCAAATTACAGCACCGTTTGTATAAAGTATAGCACACCGGCAAGTATTTATCAACTGAGGCAATTAATTCAACCTAAAGTTGAAAAAAATTATAAAATTCTACAAAAAGTTGCTGGTTATTCTGTAAAAACCATGCTATACTGTAAATAACCGATCGGAACACAAAAAACACGGAGGGAAATTTATGTCAACAACATTCGGCGACAGACTACGCGAAAGACGGAAAAGTGCCGGCCTAAGTCAGGAACAACTGGCTGAAAACTGCGGCGTCTCGGTACAAGCAGTCAGCAAATGGGAAACCAATCTTTGCTACCCGGAGGTGCGGCAACTCATGGGTATCGCGGATTTGTTTCATACATCCGTAGATTTTCTGCTCGGGCGTGAGTCGGCAAAGGACGGCTGGGACGAACTTCCGGACGACGGCGTGCTCCGCGTGCTGCAATACCGCGGCAGAACGCTTTTGCGGTGCGATAATTGCACCCCGAAAGAATATATTCCGCTGGCGGCCGACGCCGCAGAAGGTTTTACGCTGCAGATAGAAATCTGGGGCTGCGCAGATATCAACGGAGACATTACCGGAACTATCCGCGCCGGCAACGCTGTAAACTGCAAAAACATCGGTGGAAATCTCAGCGCCGACGGCAATGTAAACTGCGGCAACGTCGGATCCAAACTCAGCGCCAACGGCGACGTAAACTGCGGAAATATTGGGGGCAATCTTGACACAAGCGGCGACGTAAACTGCGGAAACATTGAAGGCGACCTTGACGCAGGCGGCGATGTAACCTGCTTGAATATTCGAGGAGATGTAAACTGCGCAGGGGATCTGCACTGCAAAACAATCACCGGAGAAGCGCATTGCGAGAGAGATATTTATTATGAAAGATAAAGTGGAGCGCAACACCTCCCTGCCGAAACAACCTGTCGAAAAATATACGCAACAGAGCGCAGAATAAAAATATGCACAAAGAGCGGGCGCGCACTGCTCTTTGTGCATATTTTAACTTACAGACACCGCTCCTGCGGCGGGCGCATCACAAGCTTTTCCGTCGAACAAACAACGGCTTTCCGGCAGGCTCTGCCTCCGATATGCGGCGCTGCCGCATATCGGAGGCTTTTTTGCCGAAGGAAAATCAGGACAAACGTTCCGCGCTTTGCCGCATAATTATTTTTCCAGCACAGTCCAGTTTCTAGGCGATTTCAACTGCGCCCACTTTTCATGCCGGCCGTCGGACTTCATCTCATAGCTATGACTGTTGGTAGCCTCCTGTACGATCAGATAATACCAGGCATTCTCATCCGAATTATCCGGCCAGCATACCATATCTTCCCTTAAAATATCCGCCGCCGTTTCCGGCTGCCGGCAGAGCACTCGGTTGACAAGCGCCATCGCTTCCGCTCTCGTTATACAATCATTCGGCCGGAAAAGCCCGTTGTCTCCGATCACCCAGCCCAACTCTGCCGCGCTGTTAATCTCTTCCTCTGCCCAGTGCCCGGCTATATCGCCAAATATATCTTCACCCGCATACGCCGCATCACTGAACCGCGCCGCAATTACCGCAAACTCCGCTCTGCTGATATACGCATCCGGATCAAACCGGTCTTCACCCCGGCCCTTGAGAATATTTAGTTTGGCAAGTGTCGAAATGGCCGTATTATACCAATCGCCGGTAACTACATCGCGAAATGCGTTATCTTTTGTATAATTCTCTTTCCGCGCCTCATCGGTAAGCAGGCGGAAAAAGATCGTCGCGACTTCCGCTCTTGTTATATTGGCCTCCGGATAAACCAAACCGTCCTGCCGCCCGACGATATATGCGTCATGCGCATCCGTCAGTAATGACGGTTGTCTTTTGTTTATTTCGGACCACTTGGCGTATACGGTCATATGCCCCGTGATCCGCACGCTTGTCACGGCTTCTGTCAGCGCTTTATCCGCATACCAGCCCTCAAACACGTTCTCCGCTTTGACCGGTTCATATGCATCCAATTCTACAACCGCGTTTTTTGATTTCGTTATACTGCTGATTTTTGATCCGCCGTTTGTTTCAAACGTAAGCGTATATTTCAGCGTGCTGCTGCCGCCGCCTGTTTTTTTGCTGAAACTATACGTGTATTCTTCAGGCGACGACGCTGAAATCGGATTTTCCGGCGCCGGATCCCAGCGGCCGCCTTTATATCCGCTGTTTGCCTGCATTCCGGTCGGAATCTCCGCTGCCGCCGTACCGTCCTCACTGTTATTCCCGTCTCCATCCTTTAAAGTCAGCCAGAGCACCTTGTCCGCGCTGTCATAACCGTCCCATGTTCCGTTTACTACTTTAAATACGATCTTTTTCCGGTATTCTTTCTCTTCGGCTTCCCAAACCGCCGTATACGTTGCGTCCTCTGTTACCGTTTCCGCTATCGCCGGCGTCCATCCCTTGAATTCATACCCGTCGCGGTTTGGTGTTCCAGCAAATTTGGGTGTTTCATCTCCTGCAAGCAGCCCTTTCGCGATCTGATCCGCAAAAACCTCTTCCCCGCCTGTGCCGTCCGTATACGTCACGGTGTAAGTTTCTTCCTCATCGTCCGCTTGACCGTTCCCGTTTCGGTCTTCTTTCCACTGTGCGGTATACACCGCCGTGCCGGTCACCTTTTCGGCAACTTCGGGCGTCCATCCGGCAAACACATATCCTTTTCGTACCGGTGTTCCGTCAAATTTGGGCGTTTCATCGCCTGCAAGCAGTTCCCTCGTGATCTGATCCGCAAAAACCTCTTCCCCGCCTGTGCCGTCCGTATACGTCACGGTGTAAGTTTCCACATCCTCCCAAATGGCGTATACATCCGAATCTTCTGAAACAGCATAAAGCGAATCGCTGATAATTACGCCATCTCTCGTTTCACTCCAGCCGATAAAGCGCCGGTCTCTTGGTATGGAAAAACTGTCGATCTCCGTATAATCCATCAAAGAAAAAATAACAGGAGACCATTTTGATTCGTTCAGCGTACTTATTTTACTTTCGGTAGCCGTGTGATCGCTGTCACCGAAATTATCATGGTAAGTCAAGGTAATTGTCTTTGTTTCAGGCGTTATTTTCTGCCAAACAGCATAAATTGTGAGATCATGGCCAATACGGATAGCCTCGCCGGACACATACTCCGGCAAATCTGCATTTTTATCGGTGCTCCAGCCCAAAAACGCATAGTCCTGTCTTGACGGCTTCTCGCTGCTGATGGTAAATACACCGCTGCTGTCCGCAGTACTTACAGATTGATCAGCCGGAGCGCCGCTGCCGCCGTTCGCATTATAATTCAAAGTATATGTATACGTAGGATCCGCTTTAAAATAATAATACGCGGTGTTTTTTCCATTTGCCAAAAGCGCGGACGCGCCCTCGCTTCTTTTATTCGAACCGCTTCCCGCCCAACTGATATACTCTACGCTGCCGACGCCGCTCCACAAAGTGTTTGCATAGGGCAATCGAAAGGAATTGTTATTGACATTATACTTTCCCAAATCGACCGTAATGTCATAGCCGCTTATTTTGTAATCGTATATCCATTGATCTTGCCGCCCACTTCTACTAAAACGCCCGTAGGCGTCGCGATAGACGGATGCAAAACGACCGTACTATTCGAAGCGGCAAAAATATAAAACGGCAAAACGGACGCAAGCGTTATTAAAGACAGCAGCGCGGCTATCGTCTTTATGAATTTATGCATTTTAAATGACCTCCTAAAAATGTCAACAGGCTAAAATTGTCCGCCAAAGATACGTTTGTACTGGTTAGACTTTGTTGAATTTAAATCTGAAATAGAGCCGCATCTCATACGGCTCAAACCAATCTTTCATTTTCTGCACCCCTTTCTCACAACATAATTTGCATTATGTTGTACTTCCCAAAAGAAATTCTGAATATTGACCGCAGAAAATGTAAGTATTTTAGGAATAAAGACATAAAAACCAGACCAATGAACAACCGTTGTTCTCATTGGTCCGGTTTTTATGTCTATAATGATGAAAATTCAAGTACCCGTTGACAAATCGGAGTTGAATAGTATAAAATTGGAATAGTTATGTAAGAGCCAGTTTAGCATTAACAACATAATGCAAATTATGTTGTTTTTTATATTCTCATGCAAAGCCCCAATTTCTGAATGATCTGCCGTAGTATATTCCCGCTTTCATACAATATTTGTCACGGGGATTCGTAAAATTATTTCAAAATTTTTTCTAACACCGCAGTAAACCGAGCTTTTGCAGTTGCATTTTATGGATTTCTCCGCTTTCGATAGTATAAACCCTTGTAGTTTCGATGCTGGAATGTCCCAAGATGTCGGCAAGTCTTACGATATCCTTTTTCAGAGAGTAAAATGTTTTTGCGAAAAGATGACGAAAATTATGGGGAAATACTTTGCTCTTTGCAACATTGGCCCTTTCGCATAAGTTTTTCAACATCTTCCATACAGTGCTGCGGTC
The DNA here is from genome assembly GCA_958352145.1 of uncultured Eubacteriales bacterium. Classification (GTDB taxonomy): domain Bacteria; phylum Bacillota; class Clostridia; order Oscillospirales; family CAG-272; genus UMGS902. The sequence goes on along the minus strand of CATWNM010000005.1, from coordinate 39,049 downwards.
AAGAGGTTTGCCGCTTCTTGTTATGAACACCGAACCACTTTCTATATTTTGTTGCTTGATATAAGCTTTCAACATTTTACATAGTTGTTTTGGCAGAAACACTTGCCGTATCTTGCCTTTACAGTTTATAACAGCTTGCCCTGCGTTTACGGCTTCACAAGTTACATATTTTAATTCCGAAATTCTCAAGCCCGTACTGCCTATAGTCTGCATAAGATAATATAATCTTTCATTCTTTTTGTTTTTAGCTGCTGTCAATAGCCTTTCATATTCGGCTTTTGACAGTTCTTTTTCTTTATCGGCAAATATCCGGCGTTGTATTTTTAGAGTTTTTACTTTCAAATCATACCAATTCATATATATAAATAAAGCATTTAGCGATGATAAAATCGAATTTACACTCTTTGGTGCGTACTTTTCACAAAGTTCCTTTTTATATTCAACCACTACGGATTTGTCAACTCCTTTACCGCCGAGCCACTCACGGAAGAAACGAATATCACGCATATATTTCTCTATGGTGCTGTCACTCTTTTCGTCCTCGTACAGATATAGTTTAAATCGATTTATGATTTCATTAGTAATAATTTTCAAAGTTAAACTTCCTTTCAAGGTCTTTATATTTATTATAACCACAAATACACCTTGAATGAAAATTCCTGTAAATATAGTTCAAGGGCATACCGCCAACAAAAAGCGGTATGCCCTTGAAAGTTATTATGCTATCTACTTGTCAGCTTCAATAAATTTTTGAAGTATTGCCGCCGTTTCGGCTCTTGTAGCATTATCCTGCGGTGCAAAGTTCTTATTATCCTTGCCCTGCATAATGCCTTTCAACTTGCAGTACATAACTGATTCCACTGCATAATCGGAAATATCCGCAAAGTCAGTGTAATCAAGTTTAATTGCCCAATTATCTGTCGGAGCAACATCTTTTTACTTAGCGTAGCGGTACATAATCGCCGCAATCTGTTCTCTTGTGATGCTTTGGTCGGGTACAAATTCTGTTTCGGAATAGCCTTTGATTATTCCGTTCTGCTGTCCCCAAACAACTGCTTTTGCATAATAAGCGTGCGATCTTATGCCATAGCGTACATCTTCCATTTCAATAAATCCCCCTACGCGGCACAACCACGCAGGCGGATTTTCTAATTTTTATTGACTTGAAAATACAATTAAAATAGAGCCGAACGTTGTATGCAATTGGAAAAATTTACATGTTTATGTAAATTTTCCTTGAAACGCCCCATATCTTGCTATATAATAAAAAAAGTAACAGTACAAGGATAATCGGGTCGGTGCTGCACGCCTCAATATGCAGAATATCGCTCCATATGCCCTACGCGCAGATAAAACATGCATTTCAAAGCGATATCAACCAACCCGCGGACTTACAAAATGATCAAACGATACCTGGAATGCGACGTGTATGAAGCCCTGCAAGGCAGGCTCAATTTTATTTTCAGCGAATTTGAGAACATCTATGTATCGTTCAGCGGCGGCAAGGACAGCGGACTGTTGCTGAATCTGGTTTTAGACTACATCAAGCAAAGGCACATCGCCCGCAAAATCGGCCTCTTTCATCAGGACTTTGAAGCGCAGTACTCCATGACAACGAAGTATGTCGAGGAAACCTTTGAAAAACATCTCGATATGGTCGAGCCTTATTGGGTATGCCTGCCGATGGCGACACGCACTGCGCTGGGCAGCTATGAAATGTACTGGTACCCCTGGGACGACCAAAAAGAAGCGCTTTGGATACGCGAAATTCCGAACAAGCCCTATGTGCTTCGGCTGCAAAACAATCCGTTTTACTATTATAAATATAAAATGCATCAGGAAAATCTGGCCAAGCAATTTGGCCGCTGGTACCGGGAAATCCACGGCGGTGGAAAAACGATCTGCCTGCTCGGTACGCGCGCCACAGAATCTTTGCAGCGGTACAACAGCATTGTGAATAAAAAATACGGATACAAAGGCTGCTGCTGGATTTCAAAAACCTTTAAAGATGTCTGGTGCGCCTCGCCGCTATACGACTGGACGATTTCGGACGTATGGGCGGCAAACTGCAAATTTGGATATGCATATAATCCGCTGTACGACCTGTACTACAAAGCCGGCCTGACCCCCGACCAAATGCGCGTAGCCTCTCCGTTCAACGATTATGCACGGGAAAGTCTGAACTTATACCGTGTGCTGGAACCGCAAACCTGGGTGCGGCTGCTTGGGCGTGTACAGGGCGCAAACTTCGCCGCCATATATGGGCGAACGTCCGCAGTAGGATACAGAAGCATTCGTTTGCCGGAGGGCCATACCTGGCAGTCCTACACCGAGTTCCTTTTAAAAACGCTTCCAAAACGACTTGGCATGCGCTACGCCGAAAAATTCCGAGCTTCCATTCAATTCTGGCGCGAGACCGGCGGCGGCCTTTCCGAAGATACCATCGCGGAACTGACAGCAAAAGGATATAACATCAGGCGCAACGGCGTATCCAATTACACACTGGATAAGAAGTCGCGGATTATATTCGTCGGCAAAATCCCCGACGATACAGACGATATTTTTACCACAAAAGATATTCCCAGTTGGAAACGCATGTGTCTTTGCATTCTGAAAAATGACCATAACTGCAAAACGATGGGATTTGGAGAAAGCAAGAAGCAGCGGGAAAGGATTGCACGCATCAAACAAAAATACAAAAGCCTGGAGGATCTGTAAATGGAATACCGCAGCCCTGTTTATGCAGTACGGGCCGTGCCCATCGAAAAAATCGTTCCAAATACATACAATCCGAACGCGGTCGCCCCGCCGGAAATGAAGCTCCTATACGACAGCATAAAAAGTGACGGATATACGATGCCAATCGTGTGCTATTACAGTTCAAAAGAAGACATCTACGTCATTGTGGACGGCTTTCACCGGTACCGGGTCATGCTGGAACACGACGACATCTATCAGCGCGAACGCGGACTGCTCCCCGTTTCGGTGATCGACAAGCCGATGGATCAGCGTATGGCCAGCACCATACGCCACAACCGTGCCCGCGGCTCGCACGACGTCGAACTCATGAGCAATATTGTCAAAGAACTGCACGAACTGGGCAGAAGCGACGCATGGATTTCAAAACATCTGGGCATGGACAAGGACGAAATTCTGCGGCTAAAGCAGATCACCGGACTCGCAGCGCTTTTCAAGGACATCGGCTTTAGCCGGGCATGGGTTCCCGATGAGGAAGAAAAAAACCAGGCATCCGGAGATTAAAGCGCTCAGCAAAATGCGAATTTTGTGCTTTTTCTCAATTTCTTGGTTGTAAATTATATTAAAGCAACGCAGCGTATCACTGGTTGTATAGGCTTAGTTGTGTATTCCAAAATTCAAAGTATTGTCCTTTTTTCTGGAGCAATTCATTATGAGTTCCGCATTCAGCGATCTTTCATCACAAAAAAACAATACTAAATCCGAATATAGAACCGCTTGCAGAGCAAAGCAAAGGCAGGACGGCAATCGCCGTCCTGCCTTTGCTTTGCTTGATTACTGACGTATAGTGATTCCAAGCGAGCGTTCAAGCGCGCCAAGGATTTTCTTTGCCGCTTTATCCGCTTCCTCAACCGTAAGCGTATGATCAGCAGCGCGCAGCGTAATACGGAAAGTCACGCTCTTTTTGCCCTCTCCGATCTGCAGCCCGCGATAAACGTCGACTAAACGCACACTTTCCAAAAGCTTTACGCCGCCCGAACAAATTGCTTTCTCAATTGCGCCGATCTCCAAAGATTCAGCGCACACAAAGGAGAAATCACGCGCAGATGCCGGGAATTTCGGCAGCGGACGGTATTCCGGCTCCTCTCCGCGCTTTTCAAAAAGAATCTGCAGGTCGATTTCCGCCGCATATACCGGCATATCCATGCCGTAATTCTGCGCAACTGCCGGATGTATCTGGCCAAGAACGCCAAGACAAACGCCATCCGCCAAACGGATCTCCGCGCAGCGTCCGGGATGATAGGACGGATTGTCGATCAGCCGCACGTATTCCGCACGGACACGCGCATACTCAAGTACGGTCTCACACATGGACTTGAGCCGGTAAAAATCGCCTTTTCCATAAAAACCAAGCGTCAAAATTTTGCGTTCATCCGGCAACGTATCCGTTCCGGTGGGGATATAGACGGTCGCCATTTCATAGAGTCCGACGTTCTCATTGGAAAAATTGGCGTTGCGCGCAAGTACCTCCAACATAGAAGGCAGCGCCGTCGTTCGCATGACGCTGGTATCTTCACCCAGCGGGTTGGAAATCGTAACGGAATTCCGCAGACTGCTGTCCACAGGCAAATTGATTTTATCATAGTACTTCGGAGAAATAAACGAAAATGTATTAATTTCATAAAGTCCCATGCCGCAAAGTACCTGATGCAGGCCATATTCAAAGCGCTGCGGCGCATTGCGCTGTCCCTGGGTCATATTGCCGGAAATACCGGTAGAACGAATCTCGTTATACCCGTAAATCCGCACGATTTCTTCCGCAAGATCGTTCATACACGCTACATCCTCGCGGAAAGACGGAACTTCAACGCAGTCGCCGTCCACCTTGAAAAACAGGTTGGTCAGCACCTGCCGCATATACGCTCCGCTGACGCTGATGCCAAGAAACCGATTGATCCGCTCCGGTTCGAGTTGAATAACCGTGCGTTTCTTCTTGCCCGGATACACATCCACAATACCGCTGACCACCTCGCCCGCGCCGAGCAGATTCACAAGCTCGCAGGCGCGTTCCAGCGCAGGATAGGTATTTTCCCGATCGAGTCCTTTCTCAAAGCGTCCGGAGGACTCGGTCCGCATGCCGAGCTTTCTGGAGGTAACGCGAATGGACGGGCCGCTAAAGCAGGCCGACTCAAATACAACCGTTTTCGTTCCTTCTGTGATCTCGGAATTTTCACCGCCCATCACGCCCGCCAGCGCGACCGCCTTGCGATCATCCGCAATGACGAGCATCCCCGCGTCCAACGTATGGTCTTTTCCGTCCAGCGAACGAAACGCTTCTCCCTCTCCGGCACGACGCACTGTGATGGCGCTGCCGTCTATGCAGGCATAGTCGAACGCGTGCATGGGCTGTCCGTATTCGAGCATAACATAATTGGTGATGTCCACGATATTGTTGATCGGACGAACGCCCGCAGCGCGCAGGCGCATGCGCAGCCAAAGCGGCGAAGGCGCAATTTTCACATTCCGCACGACGCGAGCCGTATAACGCGGGCAAAGTTCGGGCGCGTCGATCTTTACTTTCAAATAATCATTGACGCTGCCGCCCGCCTCCTGTACCTTTGGAGCGGGAACATGCAGCGGCCGGCCAAAAGATGCGGCCGTCTCACGGGCCAGACCGATCACTGACAGGCAGTCCGGACGGTTCGGTGTGATTTCAAACTCCACGACGTCGTCCGACAGCATCAGCGCTTCCCGGATATCGCGTCCGATCATCGACTGAAAAGACTCGTCCAAAATGCAGATGCCATCCTCAATGGCCTTGGGCATATCGTGCAGCGTCAGCCCAAGCTCGCCGATAGAACAAAGCATGCCGTTAGACTCAACCCCCCGCAGCTTGCCGGGCTTGATGACAACGCCGCCGGGCAAACGCGAATTCGCTTTGGCCACCGGTATCAGGGCGCCTTCAAAAATATTTTGTGCGCCGGTCACGATCTGTACGGGCACCGCTTCACCGGCATCGACCGAGCAGATCTGCAAATGATCGGAATTTTCATGCTTTGAAATTTTCAGAATTCTGCCGACGACTACATTCTCTATATCGTCGCCAAGCACCGTAACGCCTTCTACTTTAGAACCGGTGGCCGTCATGCGGTCGCAGTAGTCTTTGTTCGATATATCCCGGACATCGACAAAATCAGAAAGCCATTTTCTAGAAAGATTCATCTGTCCGCCTCCTTACCGAAACTGCCTGAGAAACCGAATATCGTTCTCGTAAAGCAGCCTCATATCACTGATATTGTATTTGCGCATAACAATTCGCTCGATTCCCATGCCAAAAGCGAATCCGCTGTATTCATCCGGGTCGATATCACAGCCCCGAAGCACATTGGGATGCACCATGCCCGCGCCGAGAATCTCGATCCAGCCTTCCCCTTTGCAAAGCGCGCACCCTTTTCCGCCGCAGACAAAACAAGAAACGTCCACTTCGGCCGAGGGCTCGGTGAACGGGAAATGATGGGGACGGAACCGGATTTTCGTATTTTCACCGAACATTTTTTTCGCAAACAGTTCCAGCGTACCCTTCAGATCCCCCATCGTAATGCCTTTATCCACGACAAGCCCTTCAAGCTGATGAAAGAGCGGCGAATGCGTGGCGTCCACAGCGTCCGAACGATATACGCGCCCCGGCGAAATCACGCGGATAGGGGGCCGCTTTTTCTCCATCGTACGCACCTGCACCGGAGACGTCTGCGAACGAAGCAGAATCTTGTCCGTTACATAAAAAGTGTCCTGCGTATCCCGCGCGGGGTGATTTTCCGGGATGTTGAGCGCCTGGAAATTGTAATAATCATACTCGACTTCCGGCCCCTCCGCGATCTCAAATCCAAGGCCGATAAAAATATCCTCAAGTTCGGTCTGCACAATCGAAAGCGGATGCCGCGCACCGCGCGCCAATGATTCGACCGGCATGGTCACATCCACCGTCTCGCCGTCGAGCCGCTGCTGCAGTGCCTCAGCTTCCTGCGCCGCGCGCCGGTCTTCAATACGCTGCTCAATATACGCGCGCACTTCATTGGCCATCTGCCCGATCTTCGGACGCTCTTCGGCGCTCAGTGCCCCCATGCCGCGCAGCACGCCAGTCAGTTCTCCCTTTTTCCCGAGATACTGCACACGGATCGCTTCAAGGTCGGCATTGGCCGCCTCCAGCTTTGCCGCCGCTTCAGCTTTGATTTTTTCCAGCATTTCTTTCAAATTCAAAACGCCTCCTATTCTTTATACAATTAAAATTTACGCTGCAAAATATTGACTTGCCGATGTTTAAGCCCGATCTATACGGTCAAAACAACCTTCGGCAGACAAAAAAGTCCGTCCCAACCATATTGGGACGGACATTCAGACAAATATCCGCGGTACCACCCGCATTCCGACATAAAGCCGACACTTTACCGCTCTGTAACGGGAGCGCCCGGACCGGGCTACTTCTGATTCACCCTGCCGGCTCCGAAGCGAAACGCACATGTCCAAACGCAAAACCGCTCGCAGCCCAGGCGGTTCTCTCTGTATACGCTTTGCCGGACACAGCAAACTTCATCTATGCCTTTAATATTAGAATTATAGCACATTGCCGTGCAAAATGCAATACTTTTTTCAACCGACACGATAGGTCAGCGTGCGCACAAAGGTTTCGCCCACTTCCGCTTTTTCAATTCCAAGCTTTGTCTCCCATACATGATCCGTATGCGTCAGGTCACTCATACCGCACCACGGCTCGATGCAGAGGATCTGCATCTTCGAACCTACGCCCCAAAGACACATGTACGGAAAATTCCGAATACCCATTTCGACGAAACGTCCTGATTTTTTAGACAGCAGCGTGATCGTATCCGCCTGCACGTTGCCATACAGCATCGGACCATTATCAAAAAAATGTTCGCCGACGAAAATTTCGGCGCTGCCCTTGGTCAGCGGCGTCTTCCTGCCGGTCAGCAGCCGGGTTCCCGGCTCGCTTTCCAAAAGCTCGATCTCCTGAGGACGGTCAAACCGCAGGACATAATCGTCGCCGCTTTCGGAAAGATCGATCGGACAATAAAAGCCGGGATGTGCGCCGAGGGAGAAATAGATCGTCTGATCGTCCCGGTTGACAACCTCCAGGCGCTGCTCCAGCACGTCCTCTTTAAGTGCAAAAATTACGCGGAACAAAAAGGCATACGGAAAGAAAAACCGCGTTTCAGGATTTGCAGCCAATTCCAGCACAAGCCGCGCATTTGACGCTTCCGCAGCCGTAAACTCCATGTCCTTGGCAAATCCATGCATGGTTGCCGGATATTCTTTTCCCCCGATAATCGTGCGGTCATGCGCAATGCGTCCCGGATTCGGGAACAAAAGGATCGAATGCGCATTCCATATTTCCGCGCCGGGCTGCCATAGATATTCCTTTTCCAGCGCTTTGGAATAGAGGCTCTGAAGCTCGGCCCCTTTTGTATCCACCATAACTTTTAATTGTTCATTTTCCAATATGTATTTCAAAATCTTACCCTCTTGCATTCAATTTATTCATTTGATTCAATAAACCAACAATCACGGCACCCGCCTCAGACAGGGATTTCCACCCATTCCTCCGGCGAAACCGGACGGCCGAATACCGGCACGTCTTTATCCCAGGTGAAAGGCTGGGCGCGCATGCCTCGACCCGTCCATCCGCCGTCAGCGTCCCGACGCGCATGATAGATAATAAAATCTTCGCGGCCATCCACGCTTTTCGTAAACGAACAATGCCCGGGGCCATAAGCGCCTTCGTACTCGCTGAACACCGGTTCGCCATATTTTTGCCAGCATTTCGGATCCAGCGGATCTCCGCCGCGAAACGTCAGTCGCCCGAGACAATAGTGCCTGCACCAGCTTCCGCTGGCGGAATAGATAATATGAATGGCATCGTCTTTATATAAGATCTGCGGCCCCTCGTTCACCTTAGGCAGCAGTTTGCCGGATTTTGATACCCCCGCGCCCCGGCACTCCCACGCATGATCCGGCGCAGAAAGCAACACGCGTTCGCCGCAGATTTCCGCCGGAGAAGACATGGGCGCGATATAAATATTCTGTACTCCATCACCAGCCTTCTCCCAGCCCGACCAGACAAAATACAGCCTGCCGCCAAAAACCAGCACCGTGCCGTCGATCGCCCAGCAATCCGAAGGATCTGTAATTTTCCCCAGCATTTTGTAGACGCCGTCCGGACGTCCGTTCTCCGATTCGAGAACATACATTCGATGATTTGCATTGCAGCCGTCGTCCGCAGCAACATACAAATACCACCTGCCGCCGATCAAATGAATCTCAGGCGCCCAGTAATTCTTGGAATACGGCGTACCCTCCGGCGGCGCAAATACATTTTTTCCGTCCCGGCTCAGCTTATGAATATTTTCCGCGCTGCTGACATACAATCCGCCCGCCGCGCTGTAAACATAATAATATTTTCCTTCAAAAAATACAACGAACGGATCCGCGCCGTCTTCGGTAATCGGATTTCTGAACCGCTCTTTCATCCCATCGCTCCCATTTACAAATTAGTTTACAAAAATAAATGCTCCTGCAATATAGTACCATATTGATATAAATATGGCAATACAAAAAAATCACTGTTTTGTTTTGAATATTAAAATATATTTTTGGCAGAATTTTTAAATTGGTATTGATTTTTAACGTTTCATATGCTAAAATGTATTTTGCGTTGCAAGCGCATGCTTGTATATGCATCTTTGAAATAAAAAGAATTTCGTTGAAATTTTTGGAGGATAGCTCGGACATGAGTACTTTTGAACTGATATTGGGAATCATTCTTTTAGTCTGCGCGGTTTTTCTCGTGATTGCGGTGCTGATGCAACATGGCAAAGCGAAAAATCTGTCCGGTACGATTGCCGGCGGCGCGGAAACTTTTTTTGGAAAAACCAAGGGCAAAGCGATTGATAAAATGCTTTCCACGGCGACAACTGTGGTCGCGATCGTTTTTGTCGCTGTCGTCATTGCCGTATATGCTATCCAGCCCGACATCAATTATAACGCGAATGTGGATTTCGGCCTTCCGGGCGCAGAAGGCTATGAAGGCATTGTGACAACGGCCGACTCCGAAGATGATCACGATCACGAAACCACGTCAGCCACCGAAGATACAACCACGCCGGCTGAATAAATCAAATTACGAGTTTACAGAATCCGCTTTTGGTTTATACTAAAAAGCGGATTCCTTTATTATCTTCATCTTCGATCTTATCCCCCATAACAAAACGAGGTTAACTTAGCGCATGCGAAAAAAGAATTCAAAAAAAAGCTTCTCCCATCATGCGGAAAAACGCGCAGAAAAAAAACGCGCGGCCGCGGGAGAAGCTGTAAAGCATCAAAATAAAAGTGGGAAAGCGGCGCATAGCGCACGTACGACGATCATTGAAGGCATTTTCTCGGGAAGCGAACGGGGGTTCGGATTTGTGACGGCCGATGAGGGCTTTCACTTGACCGACGATATTTTCATTCCTGCAAAAAATTGCGGCGGTGCCTTAACTGGCGATCGTGTTGCAATCCGCGTAAAAAAGCGCGATCTGATTCCAAAACCCGACCGAAAATACCATGCGGAGGGCAGCGTCTGCGAGATCAAGCAGCGCGGGATCGAAACATGCTGCGGCACCTACTTTGAACGCGGACATACAAGGCGCGGCGCTCCCGTCTGCCGCGTGCGTCCCGACAATCCGCATTTTTTCTTTGAGATAAAAGTCGCGGCGCATCCCGAAGCCGCCGACGGCGACAAAGTGCTCTGCAAAATAACCGATTACGGGGATCAAACGCGCGCGCCCAAAGGCGAAATTCTCCGCGTACTTGGCCGGGCAGAATCGCTGGGCGCGAACTACGAAGCCGTATTGCTGGAACATGGCATACGCACCATATTTCCCGAGAAAGCCGTTTATGCGGCGGAAAAAGCCGCCGCGACGCCGCTTTCCACAAGCGGCCGGCTGGATCTGCGCGACAGCGTAATTTTTACAATCGACGGCGCGGACGCAAAAGATTTGGACGACGCGATTTCGCTTGAGGTCACACGCGACGGTTACATCCTCGGCGTGCATATCGCCGACGTATCGTATTATGTGCGTTACGGTACGCCGGTAGACAAAGAGGCGTTTGCCCGCGGCACGAGCATATATTTTACGGACAAGGTCGTGCCTATGCTGCCCGAATGCCTCTCGAACGGCGCGTGCTCGCTCGATGCAGGGACAGACAAATACGCGCTCAGCGCGCTGATCACGCTGGATCATACCGGCGCAATCACAGACTGCAGAATTGAGAACACGATTATCCGCTCCAAAGTACGCGGCGTTTACAGTGAGGTAAACGACCTTTTCAGAAACCACACGCATTCTCCCTACTATGAAAAATATAAGCCAGTCTACAAACAGCTTTTATCCATGTACCCGCTCTATAAAATATTGGCGCACCGTGCAGACGCTCGCGGGGTGCTGGAACTGGAAAGCGCGGAAGCCAAATTTATTCTGAACGAGGAGGGCATGCCGGTCGATATTATCCGGCGCAGCCGGGGAGACGCCGAGCGTCTGATCGAACAATTTATGCTGACGGCAAATGAAGCCGTCGCGCGCTATATGTGCATGCATCAGCTTCCCTGCGTCTTCCGCATTCACGAAGCGCCGGACGAAGACAAACTGACTGCATATAAAAATTTCATACACAATGCAGGGCTGTCCATTCTGTCTCTGCGGCAAAAGAAACTGACGACCGCCTCGTTTGCGCCGATCCTGCGCGAAGCGGAGGAAAAAGGTATCGCGCGCGTCGTATCCCGCGTGACGCTGCGCGCGCAGATGAAAGCAAAATACAGTGAAAAACGCGCCGATCATTTTGGGCTAGGTCTTTCTTACTACTGCCACTTCACTTCCCCAATCCGCCGCTATCCCGATCTCTCCGTGCACCGGATTTTAAAATACGCCTTAGAAAACGGTGCGGGCGCCGCGGTATCCAAATACGCGCGCTTTGCCAAAGCCAGCGCCGAAGCCTCCAGCGATAACGAACTGCGCGCCATGACGGCCGAACGGGATATAGAGGATCTCTATAAAGTCATCTATATGCAGAAAGAAGTCGGCGGCATATTCGACGCAGTTATCAGTTCCGTAACGCCGTTCGGTCTTTTCTGCGAACTGGAAAACACCTGCGAGGGATTGATACCGCTTGAAAAACTCGGAGAGGGATTTTCATTTAACGAAGCCGCGCGGACGCTTGGCCGCGGCAAAACCATATACCGCTTAGGACAGCCGATGCGCGTCTGCATTACCGAGGCCAATGTCCTGCGCCGCCGGATCTATATGGAACCAGCCGAAGAAAATTTGCCTCAGGAATAGAAAAACCAATCGTAAAACCGCACGCCGCTCCGCATGGAAAGCGGCGTGTTTTCTACGTCTTTCCATTTTGCAACGTACAAAGCGCCGCCCGTAAATTTCAAATTTTGCGCCGCAATATCCGCCGCACACAGATCAGCGTCGCCAGGCAGCGCGCGGCGGACGGCGTCGCTCTGCCGCATCGCATATACAAGCGCCGGAAGCGTATCCGGAAAAAGCTCGCTCTCCATACGGCGCAAAAGCATTTCACCATAAGCGACCTTGACCACAAACGGTTCTCCATGCGTCCCTACTGCAATGGCCTTTGCCAAGTACTCCCGGGGCGCCACCGCGCCTGCACCAACGCACAGCGCCGCGGATAAAAGCAAAACTGCGCAGATTTTTTTCATACAATCCACCTCATACTTCAAATTTTACCGTTTGCCCTCGGAATCACGCCGAAATTTCCATAGAGGTTGAAACGGTTATCATATGTAGTGTGAGCAAAAAAACGGCGCGCACGCGAGGCAAATAATGAGAAATTCCGCAACGGTTGACTTTAAGACGCGCATATGATATATTTAACCTGAAAAATGTTTAAGGATCAAATAAAATGTCAGTCATCAAAAAAAGAACGGCGAAAGCCGAAATCGTTTCCACTATCCTGCAATACGACACAGAAGACCGTTTGACGCTTCACGGCGGCGCGGACTCGTCGCGCACTGCTGCAGCGTCCGAAACCACGACCCTGACCACCGACTGCACAATTTCCGAGGAGAGCGGCCGCATTGAAATCGAATACAACGAGTCTGAAATTACCGGCATGGAAGGTTCCACAACCCGCATCTGCTTCGATCAAAAAAATCCCACGCTCGTAAGCCTTACGCGGGAAGGAACCGTTTCAACCGCGCTGGTTTTCGAGCAGGGCCGGCGTCATTTCTGCATGTATGAAACGCCCTATTTTCCAATCGAGCTTTGCGTAAGCACTGTGCATATGAACAACGCCATTTCTTTCAGCGGCGGCGTCTTCTCCGCAGAATATCTGGTGGAGATGGGCGGCACGCTGACTGAAAAAACCAACCTGAAACTTTCAATTTTGAACTGAGGTCAAAAATGGCTGCGATCGATATTAAAAAAGAAGCAAAAAACCCCTACGGCGCTTATCTTCTGTTCGGTGAAGAAGACTATCTGAAGCGATATTATGCCAGTGAAATTCGCCGCGCCGTAGTCGGCGATTCCCCGTACGCGCCTTTCAACCATATTTTATTTTCCCCGGACAACTTTACCGCCGGCGCAGCAGCCGACGCGCTCGTCACGCCACCAGTCTTTGAAGAAAAAAAGCTGATCGAACTTTGCGCGTTCAATTTTAACGAATTAAAAGCGACCGAAACGTCCGCGCTCTGCGATTTTCTCGAAGAAGCAAAAAACTACGACTACGCGGTTATACTCATAAACATACCAAGCGGCGCGCTGGATTACGGCATTGCGAAATCCGGGAAGATCAACCGCCCCTCATCACTTTTCAAAGCGCTGGACGCGGCGGCGAAAACCGCCTACTTTCCGCGCGCCGGACTCCGCCAGCTAAACGCATGGGCAGACAAACATTTCGGAACTGAAGGCATAAAAGCCGGCGAGGCGGAACTGCGCGCCCTGATCAGTCTTGCGGGCAGCGATATGATGACGCTTGCGGGAGAAATCGAAAAACTGTGCGCTTACCTGCACACACACGGACGCAGCCAACTCACCGAAGCGGACATCGAAGCGATCTGCTGCGAAACCGGTCAACTCGAGCCGTTCGGTCTGTCCAACGCCATCCTTGCAGGAGATCCGGACAGCGCGCTCGCGATCCTCTGCCGCATGGAGGAAAAACGCGCACGGCCTGCGGCCGCTTTCGCCGGCATATACGGCACATACATCGACCTCTATCGCATCCGTGTCTGCCTGGACGACGGTATGCGCGTGCCTGACATTGCAAAGCGCCTGAAAATGAACGAATACCGCGCAAAAATTTACGCGGCGGCCGCCGCCAAACATTCGCTTGATAAAATCAGCGCAGTTCTGTCTTTATGCCAAGAGGCGGACCTGCAAATCAAAAGCGAAAACAGTGATTTCGGCCGTCTCGAAACGCTGGTCTGCGAGGCGGCACGTCTATGAGTGAAAAAATACGCCTCTCTCTGCCGGTGATCGTCGAGGGAAAATATGACAAAATCAAGCTGGAGTCCATACTGGACGCAAAAATCATCACGACAGGCGGTTTTGCTCTGTTCAACAGCCATGAAAAAAAAGCGATCATACGGCGGCTCTCGGAACGCGGCGTAATCGTGCTCTGCGACAGCGACGGCGCCGGTCAAGTCATCCGGTCGCACATTAAAAGCATGCTGCCGCCCGAAAAGGTATTCAACCTCTACATCCCGCGCATTGCGGGAAAAGAGAAACGCAAGCGCGTTCCCTCCAAAGAAGGAACGCTTGGCGTGGAGGGCATCGACGCGGACCGCCTGCGCGCGCTTTTTCACAAATTTGAGGATCACAGCGCAAAAGAACACATTGAAATTACAAAACGGGACTTTTATCTGCTCGGCCTCTCCGGTGGACAAAACAGCGCGGCGCGGCGAGACGACTTGGCGCGCGCGTTCGGCCTGCCCTCGGGCATGACCGCAAACGCGCTGCTGGACGCGCTGAATTTAATTGCCAGCCTTTCAGAAGTGGAAGATGCCGTAAAGAAAAATATAAAGTGAGGATATTTCGGATTTCAGCCGACTAAAAAACAAATGGAAAAAATCAGAGAGCTTTGCATAAAATACCGCGAAATCATTTCCTACGTTTTTTTCGGCGGGTTGACGACCGCCGTCAATTTTCTGACCTACGCGCTGCTTGCCGACGTATGCGAAGCGGACGCGCTGGCCGCGCAGCTTACCGCATGGACGGTATCCGTACTTTTCGCTTTCGTGACGAATAAACTATTTGTGTTTAAGAGCAAAGAAACCGAAAGCCGCGGACTGTTTCTCGAATGCCTGTCTTTTTTCGGCGCGCGCGGCCTGTCCGGCATTATAGAGAACGGAGGGTTCGGCCTGTTTGTCACACACCTCGGGTTTAACGCCTATATCGTTAAATTTTCACTTGCCGTCTTCGTGGTCATTGTGAATTACGTGCTCTCTAAATTTTTCATATTCAAAAAGAGGTAGGTACCGCTTTATGAAAAAACTTGTATGCTTGAGCGCTGCACTTTTGCTGTGTACCGGCATGGTCTCCTGCCAATCGGCCTCAAACGCCGATATGCTGTATTCCGGCACGGAGAAATACTATGCCGGCTCGTATTATAATAGCGATATGGCCTTGCAGACGACCGCCATGTACAATTACGAAGCGAATTTCGACGAACAGGAATCCATTTACAAAGACACCGCTGACATGCCGTCCGCCGTCGGACTGCAAACCGGCGGTACGGAAACGGTTCTCACGGAAGAAAAGCTGATTTATACAGTCGATATCGCTTTGGAAACCGAGACCTTTGAAAATGCGATGGAATCCCTGCATCAAACCGTTTCAGGCGCCGGCGGCATTATTATTTCAGAAAGCGCCTATAATCTCGGCGGCGTCAATCCGAAAGGTTCGCGCACTTTGAATCTGACCGTCAAAATCCCCATGGAAAAGTATACCGACTTTCTGAACGGACTGTCCGCCGATTATAACGTCGCCCGGCTTCAAAGCAACGTAGAGAATCTTACGGCCCGGTACTATGACAATGAAAACCGCTTGAAATCCTACCGGATTCAGGAGGAGCGTCTCTTTGAAATGCTGGAAGCGGCTGAAACCGTATACGATATGCTGGAGATCGAATCTCGCCTATCCGACGTCCAATATCAGATCGAAGCGCTGGAAAACACGCAGCGCACAATCGATACGGACGTCGCTTATGCCACGTTTTACGTCACGCTGGAAGAGGTGACAAAATATACGCCGGCCGCGCCGAAAAACTTTGGAGAGCGCATTGCGGACGCCGTTTCCGGTTCCATTGAGAATTTCGGCGAAGTTTTGGAAGGACTGCTGATCGCGCTGCTTTACCTACTGCCTTACCTCTGCATTTTGGCGATTCTGCTAGCCGTCATTTTAATCGGCTATAAGCACGCAAGAAAAAGACGGCAAAAGCAGCGGACGGCCGCCGAAAATCAGCCGCCGCATACGGCGGACAAATAAAACAAAAGGAGATAGCAGAATGAAGATACGGATAATTGCCACGACGATATGCACAATTCTTCTGACCTCCGCGCTTTTATTCCTTTTTGGATGCGGCAGTCAAAAGGCGCCGGACAGCACGAACGCTTCCGATAAAAATTCAGACGACGCCGGCAATGCGGCGCGCGCGGTGAATCTGATGTCCGGCGTTACGGCACATGCGGTCAGCACAAAAACAGGCCGTACAGATCCTGACGGAACAAAGGCCGTCATGGATTTTTCCGTGCAGTTGTTTCAAAAGAGCATGGAAACCGATGGAAACACGCTGATTTCACCGCTTTCCGTTCTTTATGCCCTTGCTATGACCGCAAACGGAGCAAACGGCGAAACGCTTTCACAAATGGAAGCGGCGTTGGGGCTTCCGATCGATCAATTGAACGAATACCTCTATGCCTATATGCACGCGCTGCCTGTCGGCGATAAATATAAACTTGACGTGGCCAATTCCATCTGGTTCAAAGACACCGGAACCTTTACGCCAAATCAGGATTTTCTGCAGGCTAACGCCAATTGGTACGGCGCCGGAATCTACAAAGCTCCGTTCAATAACGATACACTGAAAGAAATCAACGCATGGGTGAGCAAGCACACGGACGGCATGATTCAGAATATCCTAAATGAGATCCCTCCAGAAGCCGTGATGTACCTCGTCAATGCACTTGCCTTTGACGCGGAATGGCAGGACATCTATATGGAAACGCAGGTTCGAGACGGTACGTTTACAACAGAAGAAGGCACGGCGCAGGATGCGCAGTTCATGTATTCAAAAGAAAACCTGTACCTGACCGATGAAGAGGCCGCCGGATTTATCAAATACTATGCCGGGCGCAAATACGCATTTGCCGCCCTTCTGCCCGAAGAAGGGGTACACATCAAAGACTATGCCGCGTCCCTGACCGGCGAAAAGCTGACTGCGCTTCTTTCCGGCGCAAAGCGATGCCATGTAAACGCGGCAATCCCGAAATTTGAATGCGCATATAGCGCAGAGATGAGCAAAATCCTCAAAACTATGGGAATAACCGACGCCTTTGACGGTGCCAGAGCAGATTTTTCGGGCATTGGTTCTTCAACCGAGGGCAACCTGTACATCAGCCGCATTTTGCATAAGGCTTTTATCGCCGTAGATGAAAAGGGTACGAAAGCAGGCGCAGCGACCGTCGTGGCTGTGGAAGCAACTTCCGCTTTGATCGATCCCGTCGAAATCAAAACCGTTTATCTCGACCGGCCTTTCCTCTATATGCTGATCGACTGCGAAACCAATCTGCCGGTTTTCATCGGCACCGTCATGGATATAGAGCAATAATATGTAAAAATACAGGAGAAAAGCTCCGGGACCGAACTTTAGCTTTCGGTCCCGGAGCTTTTGCCCGATTATGCGGTTAGAAAATAACCGGTCTTACTCCGTTCACTTCCCGAACGGGCGGGTACGCGTCAAAGCGGACGGATATGTTTTCGGCTGCATTGTATAGACGTCAAAAAGATTATTCAGCCACCTGCCGCAAAGAGCGGGCCACTCGGCAAATCCGGAGGCTACGCCGTCCTGTGTTTTCGCCGTTACGGCATTTGCCAGCGCAAGTCCATGAACGCCGTCCTGCGGAATGTGCAATTCAAACGGAATACCATGCTCCGCAAGAGCCTGCGCAAAAAGCAGGGTATTTTCAACCGGCACAAGCTGATCGAAATATGTATGCATAAGAAAACAAGGCGGCGTCTGCGCGCCGACATGTAGGTGCAGCGCGATCCGTTTTTGCTGCGCTTCACGCATTTGCCCGTTTAGTCCGGCAAGAAGAATATCGATCGATCCTTTATGCGTTTTACCGACCGACGCAATTACAGGATAGCAAAGGACAAGCGCATTCGGCTTGTTCTCTTCTCCGCTGCATTTCGCAAGCGCCTGAATTTCCGGATCGTTCCAAAAAACGCCGAGCGAGGCGGCAAGATGCCCGCCGGCAGAAAAGCCCGCTACCGCAATACGTTCCGCAAAAATGTTCAAATCATCCGCTTGCCGGCGAATCAGTGCAACCGCCTTTGCAAGATCGACCAGTGAATTGGGAAAAGCGGCATACTCTTTAATCGAATATCGCAAAACAAAAGTTTGATAGCCTTGTGCGGAAAAAGTCAGCGCAATCGGTTCCGCTTCTCTGTCAGAAGTATAAGCGTAGCCGCCGCCAGGACAAATGACAACCGCGGGGCGTTTGTCGAGCGCAGGCAATTCGGTGCTCGTATCCAACAAATAAGCGGTCAGCGAGACGCGACCATCGTCTGCCAAATTCAATCTCTCAATTCTCATATTTTTGCTCCTTAAATACAAAGATGCAAATCACAGGAAACAAACAGGCTGTATTTTTCACGGCCATAATCAGCCAAAGCTTAAAAAGCTCTCGATTTAAGCCAAAAACTGCGGTCAAGACAACAAACCGTCCTGCCCACAGCTTTCAAACCGGTTCAATTTTCAATCAGCGAAACCTTTTTCATCCGCATATCCGTGCGCGGCCTGTCCGAATAATCCGTGGCCACAGCCGCAATTTCATCCACGACTTCCATCCCTTCGACCACCTTGCCGAACGCTGCATACTGTCCGTCCAGATACGGCGCATCGCCATGCATGATAAAGAACTGCGAAGAAGCGGAATCCGGATGCTGCGCGCGTGCCATCGAAACAACGCCGCGCGTATGTCCGAGCGGATTATCGTGTCCGTTCATTTTAAATTCACCGGGGATGTTGGTTCCCGAACCGCCGCAGCCGGTTCCGGTCGGGTCGCCGCCCTGTATCATGAATCCTGGAATTACGCGATGAAAAATCAGACCGTTGTAAAAGCCCTCGCGAACTAGCTTCTCAAAATTGGCCGCCGTAACCGGCGCCGCGGAATAATCCAGTTCAATCCGGATGATCCCGCCGTTTTCCATTTCAATTTGAATCATTTTTCCAATTCTCCTATCTAAAATTTTCAACAAACCAGACCGCCTCGGGCGCAAGCTCGAATTGCCGTCCGCAAAGATAGCCCAGCACACCGCGCGTATCTGCAAAATCGAAACGGAGGCGATAGGAATAAAGAGCCTGAAATCGATATCCCTGCTTTTTATCCTCGCGGTTCACACCGTATTTCCCGTCTCCGAGCAGCGGATGCCCGATCTCGGCGAATTGCGCACGAATTTGGTGCGTCCTTCCGGTCAAAAGCTCGACTTCAAGCAGAGAATTGCCCTCCCGCTCTACCAAAACCCGATACCGCGTTCCAATGCTTTTGGCGTCTCTTGGTTTGTTTTGTGCATCGTATATTCTGACGGTATTGGTTTTTGCGTCTTTCTTCAGCCAGCCGCGTAGCGTCCCCTGTTTTTTCCGCAGAATCCCATGTACGGCGCATAAATAGAACTTGGCGATCTGGCCGCTACGGATCTTCTCATTCATCTCCCGCAGCGCCCCGGCATTTTTCGCCAAAATTACAATGCCCCCGGTATTGCGATCGATACGATTGCAGAGCGCGGGCGCAAAGGACTGCTCCGCCGCAGGATCATAAGCCCCGCTCTGATAAAGATACGCCTTGGCATGAAGCAGCAGCGTGTCGTTTTGCCCGGCCGCGTCGTCATGCACAAGCATACCCGGACGTTTATTGAGCAGCAGGATATTTTCATCCTCATAGACAATATCAAGCCCCGGATGCACACGAGAAAGCGTCTCGGCCTCTCCCCGTTTCTCCCCGCCGCAAAAAAACTCCTCGGGGATAAAAAGCTGCAGCATATCCCCTTCACACAAAATCTGCCCGTTCCCGGCGCGGCGTCGATTGACTTTGATTTTCTTCTGCCGGATCAGCCGGTACATCAGCGCAGGCGGCATGCCGTAGAGCGTCTTGGAAAGGAATTTATCCAACCGCTGTCCGGCGTCGTTGCAGCCGACCGTCAGTTCCCGCATCGCTTATTTCGTACCAAAAATACGGTCGCCCGCATCGCCGAGACCTGGCAGGATATATTTATGTTCATTCAGCTGCCGGTCAAGCGCCGCCGCATAAATATCCACATCCGAATGCGCGTCCTGAAGCGCCTTTACCCCCTCGGGCGCAGCAACCAGACACATAAAACGAATGTTCGTCACTCCGCGCGCCTTCAGCATCTGAATTGCATCAATCGCGCTGCCGCCGGTCGCAAGCATCGGATCCACCACGATGACAATGCGGTTTTGGATATCTTCCGGAAGCTTGCAATAATATTCGACCGGCATATGGGTGTCCGGATCACGATACAGCCCGATATGTCCTACTTTCGCCACCGGAACAAGCGTCAAAAGTCCGTCCACCATGCCAAGTCCCGCTCTTAAAATTGGAACAATTGCAAGCTTTTTGCCGGAAATTTTCTTTGCCGTCATGGTCTCAAGCGGCGTTTCGATCGTATAGGATTCCATCGGCAAATCGCGCGTGATTTCATAACCCATCAGCATCGCGATCTCTTCCAAAAGCTCACGGAAATCCTTAGAGCCTGTGCTTGTCTGCCGCATAATCGACAGCTTATGCGTAATCAGGGGATGATCAAACACATGCAGTTTACTCATTTTTTCTCCAATCCGCCTATCGGCATCTTAAAAACTCTCTTGGTATTATACAATATTAATCCTTTCATTGCAAGTTCTTTTCCGAATTTTGTTTACTTGCGCCGGATTTTGTGCTACAATGGGAAAGTCTATGGAGGAGGTGTGCGCATGCAGCATAAAATCGGCGTATATACGCTCGGATGCAAAGTCAGTCAGTACGAAAGCGAAGCCATACTGGAAGAAGCGCTGCGGCGCGGATTCTCCGCTGCATCCTGCGACAAAGAATGCGACGTCTGTATTGTTAATACCTGCACCGTTACGGCAGAAAGCGATCGAAAATGCAGGCAGCTGATCCGACGGCTCGCGAGCCGTGCGCCGAATGCCAAAATTTTAATTTGCGGCTGCTATGCGCAAACCGCGCCGGAACAATTATCCGCAATTGAAAACGTGGACTATATCTGCGGCACGCGTGATAAATTGAGCGTCGTCCAGCGCGCGGTCGAACTGCTCGAGGGAAAACAAATTCCAAAGATCGAAGTGCGCACCCTTGACGGCGCGCCCTTTGAGACCATGAAAATTGAACGCGCACCGCGTACGCGCGCTTATGTCAAAATCGAGGATGGATGCGAAAACCACTGCGCATACTGCGCCATTCCCGCGGCACGCGGCCCTGTGCGCTCAAAGCGAATCTCGGACGCGCTAGAAGAAATTCGGGGACTCGCTGCAGGCGGCGTACGCGAAATTGTTCTGACAGGCATCGAAACTGCGTCTTTTGGCGCAGACACCGGTGAAAAGCTCGGCGATCTGCTTTATTTATGCGATAATATTGAGAGTTTAGCTCGTATTCGTCTTGGCTCACTGGAGCCTACGCTCTTTCGCCCGGCATTTATCCGGCAAATTTCCGGCCTGAAAAAACTGGCGCCGCACTTTCATCTGTCCCTGCAAAGCGGATGCTCCAAGACGCTTGCCGCCATGCGCCGGAAATACACCGCTCAAACGGCGATGCAGGCGATTCAAAACCTCCGTGCCGCCATTCCCGGCGTTCAGTTAACCGCCGATTTCATCGTTGGCTTTCCCGGCGAAACGGAGATGGATTTTGAGGAAACATTGGCTTTCGCCGAAGCTGCGCATCTCCTGTCAGCGCACATATTTAAATACTCAAAAAGATCGGGCACGCCGGCCGCTCTCTTTCCCGACCAAATCCCCGAAGCGCTCAAGCACGCGCGCTCCGAACGCTTAATCGCATGCTGCCTGGCAGCCGGTCAAAACTGCTTGCAAATGGAATTGGCTAAACAACCGGTACAACAAGTGCTGTTTGAACAAATGACCAACGGTTTCTGGAGCGGGCACACCGCCGCATTTATGGAAGTGCGCGTATATGAAAAGGCCGACTTGCGCGGCAAACTTTTGCCCGTGCTGCTTTTGGAATGCCGTAGCGGCTACATGTTTGGAAAGTTATATATAAATACAGAATCGGAGAAATTTTTATGAAAAATTTGCAGGAAAACATCGTACCCGCCGTAAATCAAGTAAAGCAGCTGGTCTTTCCGCATGAAAACAGCGGCATTCGGATTTTGTTTGCCGGCAACTCCATAACCAAGCATTCGCCCAAACCGCAAATCGGCTGGCACAACGACTGCGGTATGGCAGCCTCTGCCCCCGAAAAGGATTATGTCCATCTTTTGATGCAAAAAATATGGAAATACGACGCCAATGCAGCCTACTGCATCGCGCAGGTAGGCAGTTATGAAGCCAATTTGTTCACTGCTTCTCCCGAGCAGAATTACCGCAAAGCGGCCGAATTTCAGGCAGACATTCTTATTATGTTTTTCGGCGCTAACGTACCCAAAAGCTACGATACCGATCCGAATCCGCCAAAAACTTTCGGCAGGGCATATGAGGAAATGAGAAATTTTTTGAACGCCGGCAATCATGCCGCCGTCTTCCATTCACAGGGCTTTTACATCCGTCCGAAGCTGGATGCCGAAAAGCTGGCGGTCGCAGCAAAATACGGGGATTCCTTTATGCGCCTCGGCGATATCGTCACCCGTAAAGAAACGCACGGACAATTCAATCATCCGAGCGATCTTGGCATGAAACAAATTGCCGAAGTATTTTGGTCACATATTGAACCGGCCGTTCGGGCTCTTATAATCCAAAACGGCACTGCACAAAGGAATTTTTAAAAAATTGTGTTTTTCTATTGCTTTTTGAAAATTCCTGTGCTATAATATTAGTCGTTGTGTTAGAATCATAAGAAAAGACTCTATAGAAGTGCTAAGTGTAGGAGGTGCAATTTACATGGCAAAATGCAGTGTATGCAGCAAGGGCGTCACATTCGGTCACAATGTTTCGCATTCAAACCGCAAAACCAACAGAACCTGGAAGCCCAATATCCGCAAAGTCAAGGCTGTGGTCGGCGGAACACCGAAAACGATTTACGTATGTTCCCGTTGTCTCCGTTCGGGTAAGGTCGAACGCGCTATATAAGAAGACAGACTTACGAAAGAAAGGCAGACCGAAGGTCTGCCTTGTTTTTTACCCGGAAGGATTTTATGCTGCTGCTCGGCGCTTTGCTCCCGGCTGAATGTCTGGATACATTGCAAAACGCGACATAGAATATGCCGTTTTACCGGAAAACGCAGTGCGCGCTCATCTGCTGTGTGCACATCCAGACATCTCCATTTTTCAGTTAGGCCATATTTTTTCACAACCGAAGACTATTTTTCAATAATTTCAGCTGTCTTTGCCCAAAAAGGCAAAGCGCTCGTCGTCCCCGTGTTCGAACATTTTGAAAGCGCATTCCACATGAAAAAATTCGCACGGCTCTGCGTCGGCTGGTTTTTCCGTCATATCGCTTGCCAAGGCGCCCCTTACAGACTGCGGCAGCGCAATCAAACAATAAGAAAGAATACTCAGAATGAAAAAAACAATGATTTCAAAATCCGCACGCGTCAAAGCCTGGATTTGGCTGTGTTTTGGCGCGCTGTTTCTCGGTTATTACCTATGCGCAGTGGCGTTTGGCGGATTTAAACTATCGCTGATCTGGATCTGGGCCGCCGGCGGCGCCGTATGCCTCCTATTTGCTGCGCTGACTTTTCGCTTTGGCCGGCTGCCGGTTCCGAAATGGCTGTTTCGAATTTTGCTGGCCGCTGTGCTACTCGTCAGTCTTACGTTTATCGCCGTTGAAAGCTTTGTGATTTCCTACATGGGCAATGCGGGGACGGACGGGCTTGATTATATCATCGTGCTCGGCGCGGCGGTGCGCGGCAGCCGCCCAAGCAACACCCTGCTCTGGCGCATTGATACCGCATACGATTATTTGACACAAAACCCGCAAACCATAGCTATCCTTTCCGGAGGTCAGGGACCGAATGAAGACATCAGCGAGGCGGAATGCATGTTTCGTGTGCTGACCGAACGCGGCATTGCACCCGCACGCCTCATTTTGGAAGCCGAGTCCACCAGCACCTATGAAAACATGCAGTACAGCTTGGAACACGTTGAACCGGGAAGCACAATTGGCATCGTCACAAGCAACTTCCATGTTTTCCGCGCTGTTAAAATTGCGGAAAAATTATCCGGCATGCCAGTGGAAGGCATCGCCGCTCCGCACAAAAATTCGCTTATCCTGCACTACATGGTACGGGAATTTGCGGGTCTTGCTTCCGAAACACTGCGCGGACATATCTTTTGATTGGGGTGAATGTTGTGCTGCTAAAAACCATTCTTGTCTGTCTGATCGCCGGCGCGGGCGCCGGTCTTGGCACCGGCTTTGCCGGACTCAGCGCCGCGGCGGTCATTTCGCCGATGCTGATTACCTTTTTGAATATTGACCCATATCTGGCGGTCGGCATTGCGTTAGCTTCGGATGTCCCGGCCAGCGCCGTCAGCGCTTTCACTTATGGAAAAAATAAAAATTTGGACGTGCGCAACGGTCTTATTATGATGCTGACGGTGCTTTGCTTTACCCTTGCAGGAAGTTATATCGCCAGCCTGCTCCCTTCTGCGGCGATGAGCGGCTTCTCGACCGTTATGACGCTGCTGCTCGGCATCAAATTTATCCTAAAACCTGTTATGACTACAAAAGAAACCATGCGCACCGTATCCGCCAAGCGGCGAGCGGTACAGTCAGTCCTGTGCGGCACCGGCATCGGCTTTATATGCGGATTTGTCGGCGCAGGCGGCGGTATGATGCTGCTGCTTGTTCTGACTGCGGTTCTGGGGTATGAACTGAAAACGGCGGTTGGCACTAGCGTATTTATCATGAGCTTTACGGCACTCACTGGTTCTATTTCTCATTTTGCCTTACAGACGCCAACGAAAGATACCCTTCTGCCGCTGGTTTTATGCGTCGCTTTTACGCTGATCTTCGCACAGATCGGCTCAATCCTCGCCAATAAAGCCAAACCCACTACGCTAAACCGCGCGGTCGGCATAATTCTGGTCCTCATCGGCCTTATTATTCTATCGGCCAACTATCTGTTCTGAGCGCCGTTACCAAACAGCGGACATAAACCGCACATAAATGCAGCCACAGCGAAAAGTTAAGCCCACCGGTTTTTACCAGTGGGCTTAACTTTAGTCGTCCCAGTCCATTTCGTGCTCTAAAACCGCTCCGGTGAAGCCGTCAATGGTGTACTCATACTCTATACCGTCATACTTAAACTCCACCTCGTATTCTAAGCAGCCGTCCTTATAGTCCCGCTCCACTTTCATAGCAAAGACTTGCGACTCCTCCACGCCCGCATGATTCAAAGCGGCGGTCTTGGCTCCGCTCTCACCGATATCGGAACCGGAAACAGCGCTGGAAATTTCATGCCGCTCCACGTCATAGGATAAAACCGTCCCCGTAGCCGCGTCGATCGTGTAATCATACTCGGTGCTACCTACCCAGAATTCTACCTCATACTCCAAGCGGTCGTCCTCATAGTCCTGCTCCACTTTCATGCCGGTGACCTGCGACTCTTTTACACCCGCATGGTTCAAAGCGGCGGTTTTGGCTCCGCTCTCGCCGATATCGGAACCGGAAACGGCTCTAGAAGTTTCATACCGCTCCACGTCATAGGATAAAACCGTCCCCGTAGCCGCATCGATCGTGTAGTCGTACTCCGTGCTGCCTACCCAGAATTCTACCTCATACTCCAAACGGCCGTCCTCGTAGTCCCGTTCCACTGTCATGTCGGCGGCCTGCGACTCTTTTACACCCGCATGGTTCAAGGCAGCCAACTTAGCTTTCTCTATACCAATGTCGATGTCCGCCGTCTGAACAGTGTCGCCGCCAAAAATATTGGCTCGACCGCTGAACACTTTTCCTGTCCAGGCATCCACCATATACTCAAACTCGCCCAATGCGGGATGTTTCAACTCCACCTCATAGTGAGGCATCTGATCGTCCAGTTCCGAATCTACCTCGCAGGTTACCGAATCCATTGCCAATGTCCCGGCGTACTCTTCAGCCGCACAGGCGGCCTGCGTCTTTCCGACCGGCATCGCGGGCGCGCCGATCTTAATTAAATCCTTTAGCTCCTCCACGCTGAGACCGGCCAATTCCTCAAAGTCCAATTTACTGTTCAGTTGCAGCGCTTGATTAACTAAAGCAGCTTTCCCGCTGGAAATATTGTTTGTCCTGGCCTGCTGATCCAGATCCGCGTCCAAAGTCAGCGCCTGGCTCAAAACCGAAGCGTTGGAGGCGTTGGCCTGCAAAACGCCGTCTACAGCGGCAGTCAATTCCTGCCGGAGCCGCGCAGCACGATCCGCGTCTTTATCTTCCACTGAAATCAAAATAGCGGAAGAAATACTATCTAAATAGCCGTTTTTCAGCAAAGCACCTACGATAGCATTTACCGCCACATCCAGCTTTGCGCCTTTCAGATCCGCGCCGCCGCCCATATCAGCCAAAACCAGTTCCGCATCCGCATTCAGTGGGGAGCAGACAATAACTTTCTCGCCTCGGTTAACTTTCAGTTCGATGCTGGGGTTGACATCCAGAGACACCACCGAGGCCACGGCGTTGACCTGCCGATAGTATACGCCCCCGCCTGCGCCCATCACAATCAGAGCCAAGCAAGCGGCGATCAAATTTCGCACCCATTTTCCATTCTTGTGTGTTGTCATTTGAATCACAGTTCCTTTCCGCGTCTCACAGCGCGAGAGGACCGCGTCCACATCGTCGGGAGCCGTGCGAGTCACCGCTTGGGACAGGCGTTGTTTCCATTCCTGTTTTGTCACATGCGTTCCTCTCCTTCCAGTTGGACTCTTAATTTTTTCAATGCTCTGTGGTATTGAGACAGGACTGTGGCAAGAGGGATTTGCAAAACCGAAGCGATCTCCCGATGCTTCAGGCCGGTCACTGCGTGGAGCAACACCACCCGGCGCTCCCGATCGGATAGACGCGCCAGGGCATTTTGCAGCAGTGCTCGATCTTCCAGCGTGACAGCAGCTCTTGCGGGAATGGCGTCCCATTCCCCATCCTCCAGCGTCTGACTTTTTCCCCGCTCCCGCAGGCGCATCAGAGCCAGATTCCGAGCTACGGTCAATATCCAAGCCAAAGGCTTTCCCTGGGGACGGTACTGGGGAACACTGTCCCAGATACGTACAAAGGTATCCTGGGTTACGTCCTGGGCATCGTCGGCGTGCTTAAGGTAGGACAAAACCAAACCATATACCGCCGTTCGTGTACAGTTGTACATCTGACCAAACGCCGCCCGGTCGCCGTTTGCCACAGCGGCCAGCAGACGCTCCAACTCCCTCTGATCCGGTATGCCGCCATATTCGATCGCCGGTGCCTCCAGCAGAATCCACATATTCCACTTCTCCTGTCACCTATACAATGCACAAAAAAGGCGTTTTATTGCACTGATGGAAAAATTTTTCTTTTATTTTTTCTTGCAGCAAACACCGCTGACAAGCACGCATCAAAATATGGAACATCCGAAACGCACCGGGCTCTGCGCAATGTCCTCGCAACTTAAGCAGGCGTTAAAACCCATCCCCAAGGTTATGAATCCTCTTTCAAAAACGCAGGTAAAAACTCCGCCGGGATATTTTGAGTCACATATCCGCATAGCGCCGCCCGTGTCGTGTGGTTTCCATAATAAGAAATGCCGTGGTTTTTCGCTTGTTCCTCCGTATAATCTTCCAAAAGATAAATATGGTTATTGTAGAAATTCTTATTGAAATCAAACACAGTCGGTATAAACAGCGCATTCTCCACGACAACGGCCTCATTTCCCAGCTTCACAAGATCAAAGGACAGCATGCCGCCAAGCATGTTGTAATCCGACGCCATCTCCGCCATAAAATTTCCAAGCGAATATATGCAAAGCGTGCGCCGATCCCCGTTTTCGATCCATTCAATCGGCTGAATGACATGCGGATGATGCCCCAAAATCACATCTCCGCCGCAATCGCTAATCAGCTTTGCGATCTCACGCTGCTGCTCGTTAACGCGAAAGGTATTCTCATATCCCCAATGTATAGAAACAACCGTAACATCCGCAAGCGCCTCGGCCTCGGTCACTTTTTCACGGATAACCGCCTCATCGATATAGGGAATGTAAACCTCGCTGGACGCCGGCAGAGTCAGCCCGTTTGTTCCATAGGTGAAAGCCAAAAGCGCAATTTTAATCCCATTTTTTTCAAGCACGGTAATCGCATCAAAATCTGCCCGACTCCGATAAGCGCCAATGCGCGTAACCGGCTGGCTTTCCCAATAATCAAGCGTGGCCAAAAGCCCGCTCTCTCCCCGGTCCAGCATATGATTATTCGCCATGCCGATAATATCAAATCCTGCGTCTACAACCGCGTCTCCAAGCTCGGTCGGAGAATTGAAACGCGGATAGTAGCTCAAATCATACCCGTCTCCGCACATCAGCGTTTCCTGATTGATATATGCCAGATCATGGTCTTCAACAATCGGTTTGATATCGGTATACGACGGCCGAAAATCATATTTCAGCGCTGTTCCCTCGGCGTTTTTCTGCGCATCCCGCACGTTGCCGTAATAAACCATATTGTCCCCCGCGGCAATAAAAGAAACGCGGTGTTCCTTAGGTTCCTCTACCGGAGCGACGGGCGGTTCGGTAGCGATCGTCGGCGCAGACGAATCAGACGCGGACGACTCCAGAGAAACCGGCGGCGTCTCTGTTTCGCCGCACGAAGCCAAAAGCAGCAAAGTACAGCACAAAAGCAAAAGCAGTTTTCTCATACACGCTCCGTTATCTGAAAGAATTCTCTCCGCACAAGACATTTGTGCGAAGGATAGAATAAGAATCGTCCGGCACGCCGCAGCGCGCGCGAAGAATGCGCACCAAATATTCGGGATTCAAAAAATGCGCGCTGTCGGCGGAAAGTCTTGCGGCGATTAGCAGTTTGTCGTCTTGTAAAAAGACGGAAACGCTTCGGATCTGCGCGGAAATATCCGTTTCCCGCTCGCCGCTCTTTGTACGCTTCAAAACAATCAGCGGAGACGAAGAAAGCGCGG
Source organism: uncultured Eubacteriales bacterium (assembly GCA_958352145.1). Taxonomy (GTDB): domain Bacteria; phylum Bacillota; class Clostridia; order Oscillospirales; family CAG-272; genus UMGS902. The sequence goes on along the minus strand of CATWNM010000005.1, from coordinate 9,750 downwards.
CGGCACAGCCGGCCGCCATGGTTTCACCGGCGCACGGCAGATGAAAGCGAATTTCATAGTCCGCATGCGTAATCGAGGAAAACTTCATCTCGGGCAGATAGACATCCTGTATCGAAAGTCCCTCAATGCCGCTGTCGCGCAGACGGGAAGCAAGATCGGATATATTCACCTCTTCTGGCAAACCGGTTACCTGTACGTCCACAAATTCACAAACGCTTTCGGTCCCAACGGACAGCGGCGTCGCAAAGACCAAACGCGGATGGGGTGAAAACCCCTCGGAATACCAAACCGGCACACCCCGGCGAACAAGCAGCCGGGTAAACGTTCGATGGAGATCCAAATGTGAAATATATTGGAGCGCGCCGGTCTTGGAAAACCGGATACGCACCGCCGTATGCGGAACTGCATCTCTTACGGGCAGCATGTACGTTCACCTCCAAGCCTGTTCGCGCCGCACCCGGCGCACTGCTCCCGGCAGTTCTGCGTCGGAACATTTTGATAGGCGCGTTCGCGTTCGCGCAGTAAAAACGCTTTTGTCACGCCGCAGTCGATTACATCCCACGGCAAAATCTCATCCAGCTCAAAGCCGCGCGTCGTATAAAAATCGGGATCAATCCCCGTTTCTTTAAAAATTTCCATCCACCGGTCAAAATCAAAATACTCCGACCATGCGTCAAACTGCACGCCGCGCTTGGCAGCTAATTCCAGCGCCGCAGACAGACGCCGGTCTCCGCGCGCAAACACAGCCTCCAGATAAGAAACCTTCGCTTCATGATAATTATAAACGATCTTCCGGTCGGCAATGCAGCTTTTGAGCAGTTCCTGCTTGCGCATAAGCTCCGCATAACTGTCCTGTTTTTCCCACTGGAAGGGCGTAAACGGCTTCGGTACAAAACAGGATACACTGACCGTTACCGAAGGACGTTTTGCCCGATTATGGTTCGGATTGGCATAAAAAGCGTCCAAAACCCGTTTGGCCAGCAATGCGATCCCCTCGATATCGGCATCTGTCTCCGTAGGCAGCCCATTCATAAAATACAGCTTGACCGAGGTCTTGCCCACGTCAAACGCCACGTTGACCGCGCGCAGGAGATCTTCCTCGCACACATTCTTGTTGATCGCATCGCGCAGCCGCTGCGTTCCCGCCTCAGGCGCAAAGGTCAAACTGCCGGTACGCACGGTAGACACCTTATCCATAAGCTGCCGCGTAAAGCTATCCAGGCGCAGCGAAGGCAGCGACAAGCTGATATGATGCTCGGTCGCATAATGGGACAATTCGTCCGTCAACGCTTCAATCTCAGAGTAATCACTGATAGACAGCGACGACAGCGTCATTTCATCATAGCCGGAATGCGCATACATACATTTCGCATCCGAAACCAGCTTTTCCACGCTCTTCTCGCGCACCGGGCGGCATACCATCCCCGCCTGACAAAAACGACAGCCCCGAATGCATCCCCGATAGACCTCAAGCACCATTTTATCCTGTACGGTCTCGATATACGGCAAATAGGTCTCTACAGGATAATATGCCTTGTCGAGATCCCGAATGATGCGCTTGCGAACTTTGGCGGGAACGCCGGCTGCATCCGGCGTATAGGCGGCGATGGTTCCGTCTTCATGATACGTCACCGTATACAAAGACGGAACGTAAAATCCCTCTATCTGCGCCGCCTCGCGCAAAAAACGCGCCTTTGTATAGCTTCCGTCGGCTTTCATAGTCAGATACAGGTGGCAGAGTTCCGGCAGTGCCTCCTCCCCTTCTCCAATTGAAAACAGATCAAAGAAGGGCGCTAACGGCTCCGGATTATAAGCGCAGTGACCGCCGCCGACTAAAATGGGAAATTCTTCTCCGCGTTCTTTGGCCCGAAGCGGAATTCCGGCAAGCTGCAGCATATTCAAAGCGGTGGTATAGCAAAGTTCATATTGGAGCGTAAACCCGACAAAATCAAATACAGACAGCGGATCTCCGCTCTCATGCGCGCAAAGCGGCAAATGATGCGCCCGCATCTGCGCCTGCATATCCGGCCACGGCGCAAACGCGCGCTCGCACCAGATATCCGGCGACTGATTCAGCGCGCCGTACAAAATACGCATACCGAGATTGGACATCCCGATCTCATAGGCATCGGGAAAACAAAAAGCGAATCTACATTTCACCGCATCCTTGCTTTTGAGGATCTGCCCATACTCACCGCCGCTGTAACGGCCGGGTTTTGAAACTTTTTTCAACACAGACGAATCGTACATACTGCCTCACTATTCCTATATGATAGGGAAAGCCGCCATGACGGCGGCTTTCCTAAATCGGTCGAAAAACCAAAAGTTTTCCGAATCGCAGCCATGTTCGCTTGCATTTTTGCGCCCATACAGCGCCCGTGCGGCGAAACACGCCGGTCAGCGATTATAAACAAACCTTCGCGATAATCAGCGCAGGCACCAGCCAAAACAACTGATAAATTGCCGTGTACAAAGAGGAAACCGTACCAAACAAGTTCATACAGCATAAAAAGATCATCAGCAACGCACAAATCACGGTAGACGCGATACGAACGGCTTTCATCGTGCCGATCACGCGGGAGACCCGGTCACACATGGTCACCGCATTCACAAGGTCATTGACGCCGCTTTTGGAAACAACGCCGCTGTCCGCACGGCCGCCGCGGACGCCATTTTCAAAATTCTGCCGCCGCACTACCTTGACCGGAAGCTTTGAAATATCGATAAAACGCGCAAGAAGCTCGTCGCTGATATTGGAATCGCCGGTCAAAATCACCGAGGCCACGCCGTGCTTCGCAAGCCGGCGGACAATCGACTCAAAACCACCGTCCAGCATATACCGGATAAAAAATTTTGCACGCAGTTCCCCGTCCTGCGCTAGATACATCGTTGAAAAATGTTTGCCGCCGAGTTCATCGCTGCGATCAGTCACACGGAATCCGTTTTTCTCCATATAACCGGCGTTGCCGACATACAGCATCTGACCATCCACCTGTGCGCAGACGCCATTTTCACAAATGCGCTCCAACTTTGTGCGGTATGGTTTAGGACAATCGGTAGTCATCAGCGAAAACACATGTCTGAGCGGACCGCCGAGTCTGCTGAATAGAGCGCCCATCTGCTCGATGATCGTTTCGATGTCGCCTTTTCCATAAATGCGAAGATTTTCCAGCGCTACGCCGTAAGAAGGAAACGCATCCGCATCGTCGAAACAAATCAGCGTAGTCCCCGCATATTCTTCCACTGAAGTCTCTCCGACAATGGCGCTCTCCTTTTTATATAACTGCTTTGCCGCCTTATACAGCGGATAACTAGCCGACAAAAAGATCGTAGCCGGTAGACCCAGCATGATCGCTGCATTAAATACCCCAAACGCAGTATCCACCGCATTGCCGCCTGCCAAACTAAAAATAAATGCGCCAATCGCGACGGCAAAAATGACCGGTACCAGAATACGGTTGATGCCGGCATCGCGCGAACTGCGCTTGTCCGTTCGGGAAAAATAATTTTCCACAAAACTACACTTTTCAACACGCAACACCTGCGCGTCTTCTCCTGCGGTATAATCCTCCATGCCGGCAATTCCCGAAGTCTCCTCCGTCGACGCCTTTACCGCGACATATTTCTGCGCCGCATCGGAGGAAACAATATCAAAAGCCAGCTTCTGACGCCGGATATCCAAATAATCAAACAATTTGACCGACAACGCACAAAGCCCCGCAGAAAAGTTATAGATCTGCGACGCAGAACCAAACGCACAGCTGACAACGTCGCAAATCACCGTAACCAAGACCGCAAGCAAAAGCACGCTGTCTCCTGTAATCTGAAATTTCAGCAAACTAAGGGCGCCGTTTGCCAATTCCCGATAGCAGAGCGCGCCGAGAATCAGCAATAACTGAAGCGCCGCCATAGAATAAACCACCGGATAATACGCGGCATTCAACGCATCCGGCATTTGTACGCCAAGCGCCGGCAGGCACTCCAGTGCGAAAAGAAAAAGCACCGCCGCCAGCGCCGCCAGAAGCTTCAGCCCGGAGCATCGACTCCAACGCTTATAGTCTGCGGCAATATCCTCCCTTTGACGCTGATATGTGAATTCGTCTTTCGGCGAATCAATCGTTTGGGGAATTTTTGGAACGCGGTTTTCCGTCACAGCCTCAAATTCAGGCATGTCCACATCCGGCGTCCATGCTTCCGCCTTTTCCATGCCGAGAGCCTGTTTAATCAGCGTATAGTCCGTCCGGTCGTAATCGACTGTCTGCGCCTGCGTTTCCGATTGTTTTCGAAGCGCATGCGCATCTTTTTTCTCCACCCGGGTTATGTAATATACCCGAGTATGCTTGGACGTAGGCGTTTCACGCGGCTGATCCGGTTCCGCCTGACTCGCCGACGAAGCACTCTGCTTGCGCTTTTCCAATTCGCTGCGGGCAATTCCCCAAGCGGCCAAAATATCCTCTTCATTCACGGCGGATAAAGCTTCGCTGCCCATAGCGCCGGCCGCTGCATCCGGCAAATCGCGATCGGAAGACTCCGCCTCAAGCGGCCGGACGGGTTCTTCCAAAACCGCTTTAGGAACCTCTTCCGTGCCGGCGTCGGCAACCTGCGCCAACTCAGCATCCTCCTGCTCCGGCTCTGCGATATGCGCGTCCGCATCCGTGCCCAATAAATCGTTCTTCAATTTTTCCAGCAATTCATCAACCGACATTTCTTTGTCTCTATTTTCTTCCATACCACAAGTTCCTTTCGTAATTATGGATGTCGCTTTCCGGCCACAGCCGCAAGCATAACCGCCGCAGCGCAGGATACATTCAAAGAATTGACATTTCCGAAATTCGGAATGCCGACCCGGAAATCACATTTTTCAAGGACGAGCCGCGATATGCCGTTTCCTTCGCCGCCAAGCACAAGACACGTAGCGCCGCTGAAATCAAGCGTGCGGTAATCCTCGCCGCCGCTTTCGGCGGCATAAATCCAGAGTCCCTTTTTTTGAAGCTCCACAATCGCATCGGCGATATTCGTCACTTTCGCCACTGCCATATGCTCGAGCGCGCCCGCCGAAGCCTTCTCCACAACCGCAGTAATCCCGCTGGCACGCCGTTTGGGAATCACCACGCCATGCGCGCCGAATACATCCGCGCTGCGAATAATCGCGCCAAGGTTATGCGGGTCTTCCACACCGTCAAGAATCACAACAAGTGGCGGCTCCCCGCGGCCGGCTGCGACAGAAAGAATATCGTCCAGCGTACAATATTCTTTCTGCGCGGCCAGCGCAACGACGCCCTGATGGCTTGCGCCGCCCGAAAGGGCATCCAACTTGCGTTTATCGGCTTCAATCACTGGAATTTTTCGTTCCAACGCCTGCGCAATCAGCAGCGTAATCGAGCCGGAACGCTCACCGCGCTGCACAAATACCTTATCGATCGAACGTCCGCTGGCTAAGAGTTCCCGAAAAGCGTTTCTGCCCGCAACAGTCCCCTCAGAAACTGCGCCAGCCGCAAAGTTCTCCCCGCCGCGCCGGTCTGATCTTTTTTGATATGGCATACGTACCCCTTTCACAGAGCAAAAATCTACAAATCATATACTGTAAGTATAGCATAAAATCCCATCGTTGTATAGAGAAAAAATGAAATATTTTGCGAAAAATCCCGAAAGTAATCGCGCTTACCGCCATTTCCTTTATCCAATTGCGGCCAAAACAACAAAACGGACACCCGCTTTGGCGGTATGTCCGTTGACTGTTGCGTCCTGTTCCGTTATCCGTTGTGAAATTCACGATATGGCTAAATGCACAGGCCGTTTCAGATTCGGCAGAAGAGGCTCAGTTCTCTTCTTTCATTGCGGCGAAACACTCGCTGCAATACACCGGTCTGTCGTTTGAAGGCTGGAAAGGAACTCTTGCTTCCTTGCCGCATCTTGCGCAAACCGTCGTGAAGTACTCTCTCTGAGAGCGAGCCTGCGACTTTCTTGCATCTCTGCAAGCCTTGCATCTCTGCGGCTCATTCTGGAAGCCTTTCTCTGCGTAGAACTCCTGATCACCTGCCGTGAACACGAACTCAGCACCGCAGTCCTTGCACTTCAAAGTCTTGTCCTGATACATTGCTTTTTACCTCGCTTTAAAATTAGGTTGAATATTTTTGCCCCAAGACGGATTTAAACCGACACCTTTGCCATACAACGCTCTGTGCTTTAAGCTATTCGGGCATATAGACCGGCTTGTTATACCGGATTATGAAACAATTTTTTCAATTTAATTTTTATTCTGCATAAAGCGTTGTCAACCGACTTTTCGCTTTTTCCTACTCGAGCCGCAATCTCGAAATACGAATATCCGCCAATATACAATTCAAAAATCGTATATTCCAATTCGGAAAGTACGCTTTGTATTCTCCGGCTTAGTTCCCGCATGGACTCCTTGTCCAAAAACAGGCTCTGCGGATTCAAACTGCTGCTTTCTGCAAACTGCTCTTCTTCGGCAATATCCTCAATATTCAGTGTACCGCTCTTTTTTCCGACATACCGAAGCGTGTCCGCAATCCCATTGACGATGCAAATTTTTGCAAACAGACCAAACGTTACGCCTTTTTCCGGATTATATGCAAGCGCGGCGCGATAGAGTGAAACCAGAGCGCCCTGCCGCAAATCCTCAAGATCGGCGCTGCTGAAGCTATGCGTATACCGTGCGACTTCGCTTTCCAAAAGCGGAGCATACAACTCGGACAGCCGGACAAACGCGCCGCTGCTCCCCTCCTGTATACGGGTTATCAGCGCTGCAGTCTCTTCCTCTGACCGCTCATGTTTGTCCCCGCCCACAGCACTACCTCGCACTTACATAACTCTATTTTTCATTATACCATTAATTTACATAATGTCAATAGGAAAGTGTAAATATTTTTTTGTAAAATCTGCACATAAATAGAAAATTCAGCACTTTTTTGGCAGAAATTCCTGTTTAACCAACACCTCGGAACCCATTTCAGGCAAAAATCCGTGCAAACGCCTTCAATTCAATAAATAATCCACTTCTCCTGCGAGTAGCGCCATCATTCCTTTATAAATCACGTCCGGACGTTCTTCAAAATTGGCTTTCATACGCTCAATTCGAACCGCCGAATCATCCACTAACTGAATATGTAAGATCTCCCGATCCATCTCGGTAATCACGCATTCGATCTCATATTTTCCGTCATCCCGCTGCGCGGTGCGGCATTTTACTTTTGCGCCGCGCTTACGGAAAGAAAGCAGTTTCAGCGCGCTTTTCAGGCTGTTCTCACGAATCGAACGCAAAAGATTGCTTTGAAGCTGGCTGACCACAGCGGAGCCCAGCGGGGAGATCCGATACAGTGTTCCATCCTCGCCGGCTTCTTCCACGATATGTCCCATATCGAGAATTTCGGCAAAGCACTCGGCAAAATCAAAATAGTTGACATACTCGTTCTGCACGACGATATCATTAATCGTGGCAAAATCCAGCGGATAATTGATATTCTGCAGGAGGTAAAGTATGAAGATCTTGATATCGTTTTTATTGGTCAGCCGCGTCTTCAGCTTTTTCACACTTCTCCCCCTTTCCGCAAGGTAAAATATATTTTATCATGCCGGCGCAAAACAGTCAAGCTAAAAAAGCGAAAAGCGCATACAAAGCACGGTTTTTGTCGCAGATGTGCTCTATATGCGCTTGCCGCCGTAATTCAATTATTCTTCCGGCACATACACATAATTCTTGTAATTCACTTTAGAAAAGATTCTGTACCCAAGATACGAAGACTTCAGCCCGGACAATTCCTTGCTGACCAAATAGCAGTCTTTGTTGAATACGACTGGCATGACCGGCATCTGATTCATCAAATAGGCTTCGGCTTCCGCCAAAATATCCGCACGTTTGGCAATGTCCTTCTCGGCAAAAGCGCGCTCGATTATTTCATTGTATCCTGCGTCGTTGAATCCGGTCAAATGCGGGAAGAAATCATAAGTTTCACTGGACATATCAATTCCGTTTCCAGAAAATTCAAGCGCAAATGCGGCGAGCGCCGGGAACGCATCGGTCGAAAGCATGCTGATATCCACGGCGAGCACATCAAAATCACCTTTTTCATACGCTTCCTGTACCGAATCAATATAATAATCGATTTCTTCCGAGTTTTCAACAACCGTTTCCATTGTCGCAGTCAGCGGCTTTAGTTCCACGCGGAAGCCAAGTTCGCTCCAAACGCCAGCAATATATTCCGCAACAGCCTGCTCTGCTTCATTTTGTTTATAGGTAATCGTAAAACTGCCGCTTTTTACACCTGCCTCGGTCAAAAGGGCTCGCGCGCCGTCCAGATCCGCCGTCGTGCTGAGCACACCCCCGTGTACGTCGCGGAAACTTTTTCCGCTTGTCGCATTGAATACCGTATTGGCAATGAGTCCGGTCGCCGGATCCGCATAAACCAAAATATCGGCAATCGCTTTGCGGTCAATCGCCATAGACAGCGCGCGGCGCACCCGCGCGTCTGCAAACAGCGTGTTTGCGGTATTGAACATATAGGTATAAGTAGAATTTGCGTCGGTTACATGCGCCTGTTTTTGCAATTCAGCGCGTTTAGACAGCGGGACGTCGCCCATATATAAAAGACTGCCCGCCGCATATTCAGCATAAATCGCCTCGAGATCGTCGGCATATGCGCGCTGACCGGAGGGTCTGTCCTCTTCTTTAATAAAGTGCACCAGAATCCGATAGGGCGTAACATATTTATCCAGCTTATCCTCTTCGGTATCGCGATAATAGTAGTTATTGCGCTCCAACCGCATCGTATTTTCATCCCGGTCGATGGATTTGATGACAAGCGGCCCGTTTGTGACCAAAGTCGCATGCCGGCGAGACCAATATCTGGAATTGGAGGCAACAGAATCCTCACGTAGCGGAACCAAAGACAGGCTGGCAAGATTCTTTTTAAAATTCTCATAATCAATCTTGCCTTCAAACGTAATCTCCAGCAGATATGTATCCAGCGCCACGACGCCCAGATCGTCAATGGAAGCGTCTCCCGCTTTGACCGCGCGCGCATTTTTCACTTCGTACAAAAGCGCCGCCGCCGTACTCTTGTACGTCGGCTCCATCAGCCGCTTCCACGCATAGACAAAATCGTCCGCTGTCAGCGCGCGACCGTCCGACCACTTTGTCTCCTTGATGGAAATACGCATTTTATACTCTTCAGAAGCTGGATCCTCTGTAATCTCGACTTGATTGGCCAAACCATTGGTCAGCTTTCCTTTCTCGTCGAGGCGGAAAAGCCCCTCGTAAATCAAGCCCAAAATTTTAACAGAAGCCTCGTCCGTAATATCCAGTCCAGGATCGAACGTATAAAGATCTCCCGTTATATACGCGTTGAAAATATCGCCTTTATCCTCGCTGCTAATGTCAATTGAACCGCCGCAGGACGCAAGCGGTAAAATCACCGTCACCAAACATAAAATCAGAGTTATGACTCTTTTCATCACAACCGGTCCTCCGAAATCCGTAATACATTTTTACTTATGCGCTTTCGCATAAATTGGCTTTTTATATTATATCATTAAATTAAAATGGAATCAATGAAATTTCGGCGAATTTTTATTATTGGGAAATCTGCACAATCGCCGTTTTTCATTTTTGTTATAAATAACGATCAAAATTTTGATTTTTCAATGACAGTATACACCATAATTCCTTGCCTGTCTATGCTAAACTATGTATATATGGAACCGTCTGGGGGAAAAATTTTTCCCGAGGTG
>CATWNM010000004.1 GCA_958352145.1 uncultured Eubacteriales bacterium | reverse complement strand
GTGGGTTTATCCGGCGCCTGCTCCGGGCTTACGCCCATTTCCAAAATTTCATCGTATTTCGGTTCGTTGGCGGGGTCTTCCAGATCCAGTCCTTCATGCGAAAGATGCCAGAGGTTTTTATCTTTGGAATAATTCGTCTCGCGGCTGATCTTCAGCGGCACATGATGCGCCTCGGCATAATCGATCTCCTCGTCGCGGGATTTAATTTTCCATTCACGCCAAGGCGCAATGATCGGCATGTCCGGCGCGAAAGCCTTAATTGCAAGCTCAAAGCGAACCTGATCGTTGCCCTTGCCCGTACAGCCATGACAAATCGCATCGGCGCCCTCCGCTTTGGCTATCTCCACAATGCGTTTGGCGATGATCGGACGCGCAAAGGACGTGCCGAGCATATACCCCTCGTACTTTGCGCCGGCCTTGACGGTCGGAAGAATATACTCGTTGACAAATTCCTCCGTCAGATCCTCGACATACAGCTTGGAAGCGCCGGTTTTTTTCGCCTTTTCCTCCAGCCCCTCAAGCTCGTCCGCCTGCCCTACGTTTCCTGAAACAGCGATGACTTCGCAGTTGTTATAATTTTCCTTAAGCCACGGAATGATGATGGATGTATCCAGCCCGCCCGAATACGCAAGGACGACCTTCTTGATTTTGCTCTTATCCATATTTTCTTCCTCCGAAGTTGTTTTTTATTGGAAATATTATAGCACCGATTGTATATAAATTCAATAGTTTTGAATAAATATTCCATGTTTTTTTAAAGTTTGTATGTTATCCACAACTATATTTTATTCGAAGACTCAGTTTTTATATAAAGTTTTTGTGCTTTTTACAGATTTACACACATCCTGGACCGCAAATGAATATATTCGTTATTTTCTCATTAAATATTCAAAAAGCGTCCGCAAATACAGCCGTATGCAGCGGCGGTGTGAACGCGCTTTTTTACAAAAATGCCGCGCGGGATTTTTCCCACGCGGCTCTTATATTTACGGAATTAGTTTTTTCAGCGAGCGAAGTACGTTTATCATCCCCACTTCGGTATACCCATAATAGCGGACACTTTTTGTCCGATCAAAGCCATCCACCACGTATTTCAGCAACAAAAGACTGTCGGCAAGATTAACTTTTCCATCCCCGTTCAAGTCGCCGGTAAGAATCTGAACGGCCTGTACCCCCTCCGCGATACAAATCTCCACGCAGCCCGTATTTTTGCTTTCATTGTAGCCGCCCGCCGCATATTTTCCGACATACGCATAATCCCGCAACTGTGCGCCTTTCGGCCACGCGCCGATCTCCGCCATGATCGTACCCGACAGGTAGTTCATACCGTTTATGCCATTGTATGCATGGCTGGAAATGCGCGCACCGCCGCCGATATGAATCTCCAAATCCCCGCTGTAGACGCCAAACGGCGAATTTTCCGCCAAACGAATGTTTCCGCCAACAAAACATCCCCACGCGCCGCCATTTACGATCAGTTTCGCATCCTTTTCGTAACTCGCCGCAGCCATGTCGTCAAAAGCAGTCTGGCTTTCATCTTCATAGAACAGCACATCTCCGGCCACAAAATAGAAAGTTCCGTCCGTCTTTACCGTCTCCGTGATCTCCGCGCTGTTATAGCATAACGAAAAATAGGTCGCTCTATAAACGGTTTTCAGCGTCAGATTGTCAAATTTCACCGAACTCAAACATTTGATCATAATCCCCATCCACAATCAGCGCAGCGCCCTCGCCCTCACCGACAAAAGTCAGTTTCTCCAGACCGCGCGGCGTTACAAACTTGGCAGGATAGGTCATCGTGCCGACAATGTGAATCGTTGTTTCCGGCGCAGCCATACCAAACGCCACCGTAAGGCTGGAGATTGGATCGTCCGCCGTCCCCGCGCCGTCCAGCCTGCCGCTGTCCGAAACGTAAATATCGCGCATGCCAAAGTCCGGCACGGTATATACCCCTTCGAATATTGCGCTGTAAACCGCGCGCGCATAAATCACATACCCGTCGTTGTCCGGGTGCAGTTTATCGCCCGCAAACAGCGTGTCTTTGACCGCATCCTCCAGCAATAGCGCATAAAGATCCACATAGACGTATGTATCGGGCTCTTGCTTTGAGAGCGCTTCCAAAACATGCTTCTGCACCGGACGAATCACAGACACGGCGCGGACATCCTGCTGTTTCTGCGAAGTCAAGCGGTAAATCGCACTGGACGCAAAAACCTTTTCGGTGTTGGGCAGTTCGCCGAACGATTTCACAAGTTCCTCATACATCCGCGCAAAGCGATTGGTCTGACCGGTCGTGCCGCCCGCGATCTGCGCGTCGTTTGTGCCAAGCGCAATGAATATGCAGCCACTGTCCGCTTCTCCATAAGCGACAGCGTACGCCAGCGTCGCATTGTACCATGCGCGGCCATAGTGCATCACGGTAGAACCACCCACGCCGTAATTGCCCACGATCAGCTCGCGCCCGTCTTGCTCCGCCATCTCAAGCACGCGCGCGGGATAAGCCGTGCGCAGCGCATCGGTCGATCCGGTTCCCTGCGTAATGCTGTCTCCGACAAAAGAAATGCGCAGTGGTTCAGCGTAGCTCTGCGGCTGGCCGTTCACAAGGTCGAAGCGCCGGGCCAAAAGCCCCGACGATTCGGGATAAGTCAGCGAAGCACGCGTATCTGAACCCGCGTAAGCCTTCACCTGCGTCGCGTCTACGACCGTCCCCGCGGCAAACGACGCGCCCGTTCCGACCGTCATATCAAAATTGCCGCGCAAGAGCTGCGTATAGCCCGTGGAGGTCTGAAACGCGCTGATCTCGCCGCCGTTGAACGTACCGCCCGTGATCTCCAACATAATATTTCCATCCAGTGAATAAAACCGGCGATCGGAAGCCGCATAGGCCGAACAAATACTGGCATAAGAATGAATCTCCCCGGTACGGCCCTGCACATATACGGGCACATTGAACACGCCGCCGTGAATCGCCAGAGAAGCGTCATCCGCCAGAAAAGACATGCCGGAGACGCTGAACGCGTTTTCATATTTGTTATTGCTGACTACGTCATAAGAAACGCCCTTGCCGAACGTGCCGCCATACACCGTCACCGAAATGGGCGCCGCAAGCGAACCGACTAGATCCTGATTGTGGCTCCGGCGGTTCCCGCCGCAAAAAGAGCGGAAAGTTCCGGCATATACGGCAATCTCATAGGGGATCTCCGTGATGAAAGACTGATTCAGCAAAGCGTTGGCCTCAGTCTCCCCCATAGTACCGGCGGCACAGTCTACGCCGCCAAAAAAATCCAGCGTGCCGGAAACCGAAAAACGTTCTCCAAAAACCATACTGTTAAAGCCGCCGAAAATCGCGGCGCTGCCCGCCGGAACCGAAACCGGTAGATCCAGTGTGATTACATTGGCATTCGTATTTTTGGCAAACGATATATCCACGGCAAGCGTCAGCATTCCCCCGTCCTGCGCTATCCATAAAAGCGCCCCGGACTGCTCGGGAACCGTCAATGCGGATGAAACCGTCACATTCCCGCAAAATACAATCGTGCCGCCTTCTCCATCAAGCAGAGAAAGCGCTTTCTCCAGCGATCCCACCGGACTGCCGGCGTGACTGCCGCTGCCGCCAGCTCCGCCCTCCACATATACAGTTTTCAGAGTACTCCCCTCCTTAGCCTCAAGACCGACGGAAAAAAACAATCCCGCCAGTAAACAAGCAGCAAAAAACAAATATATTTTTCTTTTCACTTCACCGGGCCCCCTTTCAATTTAGTAAAAATATACCATTTTATATATACTTTTTCAATAGACATGGTCAACAAATACAAAAATATATACAATGTCGTAAATTTTTTATATATGCGCCGCGCTTGGCAAACAAACCGCCCCTCTCCTGTACAAAAAATATCGCTTGGCGTATAAAATTTTTCAAGCGCGGCGCATGTTCGTCCTGTATACGCATGTTGATTTGACTGCCGGTTTCCTATGCTTTTTGACAAAGAAAAACCGCGCAGGATTTTCCTGTGCGGTTTTATAAGAAATATTCAATCATGCAAATGATTACGCAGCAAGCAATTTCAGCGCATATAAAACGTGATCCAAAGTAACCTCAGTATATCCGTAAAAATTGATCGCCTTATTCACATCAAACAAATCGCGGGCATAGCGAAGCAGCAGGAGCGCATCAGCCAAATTTACAAGATCATCGCCGTTGAAATCCCCGGTGACTGCACGATCAACCTCGACGCCGTCTGCAATATTGACAATCACCCTGCCGGTGTTGCAGGTGCAGTCAAACTCTATGCCGGACAGCGTGCCAGGTCTCGCATGATCGCGAAGCACGGCAGTTCCCCAAGAGCCGATATTGGCCGTAACGGTGCCGGTCAGATAATTCATACCGCTAGTGCCCGAATAATCCGCCGACGTAACCGCCGCACTACCGCCGATGTTCAGCGTCATATCGCCGCTGTACGTGCCAAACGGCGCTTTCGCATGGCAGCGATGGTTGCCTCCCATGATATACTGGAAAGTACCCCCATTGACCGTGATTACACAATCTTCTTTACTGGATACGCCCTCTGCCGTATCATACTGTCCAACGACGGCAGGATCGATCAGGGACAGATCGGAATACACGTTGTGTCCGGCAAAAAGATTCCATTTCCCGGTTGTTTTTACCGTGCTGGTAATCTCGATATCGTTGAAGCATCCGTAAATACTAGCGGAGGCAGCCGCACTAACAAGCGTCAAATTCTCAAATTTCACATCGCATCCAAGCTTCATATTCCCGTTGATACTGAGCGCCGCATTGTTTCCCTCGCCGATAAACGTAACTTTATCCGCGCCGCAAGTCACGTAAAAGTTTGCCGGATAACTGACTGTGCCGATAATATGGATCACCGTTTGGGGTGCGGCTTTGGCAAGCGCAATCGTCAGGCTGGACATAGGATCCGCCGCCGTACCCACGCCGTTTAGTTTCCCGCTTGCCGAAACATAGATATCGGTCATTTCAAAATTTGAAACTTCGGTTACGCCGTCAAACAGCGCGTCATACACCGCCTGCCCCATATGCGCATACCCGGACGCGCAGGGATGCAGGTACTCGGTCGAAAAAAGCGTGCCGTCAAACAGATACGGAAGCGTCAAAGCATAAAAATCCAAAAAGGCGTATTTTCCAGGCTCCGCGTCGTTCAGTTCTTCTGCAATCTGTTTTTGAAGAGGACGAATCACCGAAACAGCGCGCACATCGGCCGCCGTATTGCTGGTTTTTCGGTAAAGCGCGCTGGTCACATACACGCGTTCCGTATCCGAAAGCGATCCCATAGCTTCGATAAACGCTTTGTAATCTGTATAGAACTTTTCCAGCGCGCCCGTTGTCCCACCGGCAATATTCGCATCGTTCGTTCCCAGCGCAAATACGACGATGTCCGCGTCCGTCTCGTTCAGTGCCAGAGGATACGCCAGCATCTCCGGATAATACCGGGTGGTGGTCGGCAGGATTCCCGACGCCGAAACACCGTAATTCGCCACCAGCACTTCCCTTCCATCCGCCTCGCAAATCTTTAAAAACTGCGCAGGGTACGACTCCGTCAGGCGGTCGAGCGGATACCCCTCCGTAATACTATCCCCGATAAACGCAACGCGCAGCGGTTCCTCATAGCTTTGTGCCGCGCCGTTCACCACATCAAACCGTTTGACCGTAAGCTTCAAAGCGCCGGGATACGTCAGCGACGCGCGCGCATTCGATCCTGCGCGGGCCTTGACCTGCGTGGCATCAATCACGGTGCCCGCTGCAAAAGATGCGCCCGAACCGATCGTCACATCAAAATTGCCGCGCATGACCTGCGTATAGGCCGCGCAGGTATAATAAGCGCCGACTGCGCCGCCGTTGAACGTACCGCCCGTGATCTCGATTGAGGTGTCACCGTCGAGCGCATAATATTTTTCGTCAGAAGCCGTAAGTGTGGACGCTTCCGAACCAGTCGACACAATGACGCCCACGCGCCCCTGCATATAGACTGGCATATTGAAAACACCGCCCGTAATCGTCAAACTCGCATCCGAGGCAAGCAGAGACATACCCGATACGCTAAACGCATCAAAGGCCTTGTTATTGGTCGCCGTATCGTATGTACCCGTCTTTCCAAATGTGCCGCCATGGATCGTGACAGACACCGGCGCGGCAATCGAGCCTACGATATTGGCGCCGCTCGAGCGGAAATTTCCCGCGGTAAAGCGTTTGAAAACGCCATTATACACCGTAATGGTATACGGAAGCTCGGTTATGCAGTCCGCATTGCCGGAAACCTCATTGGCATGCACGCCGCCCATAAAACAAAAACCGCCGCTTGACTGAGAAGTAACGATAAAATTCTCACCAAACACAAGGCTATTGAAACCACCAAACAGATAACAGTCGTAGCTCGCCGTTACATTCAAAGGCAGATCCAGCGTAATGACGTTATCGTTTTCGTTTTTGGCAAACTGCAGCCGGTTGGAAAGATTGATACAGCCGCCGCTTTCCGCCGTGATCGTTAAATCCCCGCTCTGCTCGGGAATCGTCGTTTTTGAACCGACCGACAGCGGCCCGCAAACTATGATATTGCCGCCTTTGCCATCCAGCGCGTTCACCGCGGCAGTTAGGCTGCCAAGCGCTTTATCCGGCGCCGAACCGTCGCCGGTACCACCATTTTTAACATATACAGCCGGCGCAGTCTCTGCGCCGGCGCTAAAGCAATATATAGAGCCAGCCAAAAACGCAAGCAGCATAATCGCCAAAAGCGAAGTGATTTTTTTGTTCATTTTGTCCATTCCTCTCTCGAAATTTTTGTTTTTTTATTATAAACCATCCAAATCTAAAAAGCAATCCAAAATATGTAGTTTTTTTTCCCTTGTTTTTTACAGTTCATTTTTGAACCGGTTATAGGGCTGCGCACAAACGATAAAAAACCGCTACTGACGGCAAGACGGCGCTATGGCTCCGGTGAGAACCATAGCGCCGTCTTGCATCGGGATTTCCAACGCAGTAGCGTCCCCTTTGGGACTCGACTTTGCCTGAAAAGTGCAGTACTGAACTTGAAAAAGTTAGATTTGATATATAACTTTCAGCAACCCGGTACCGGCGCATATCCGAAAAATCTTTTCACAAAAATTATAGATACTTTGTTCCGGGAAATGAATGCCGCTTTACGGCGCGATCTGACACAGCACGTACAAAACGTGAATCAGAGAAACATCCGTATTGTCAAAAAACACGGCCGCCTTATCCGGATCAAAACCATTCACAACATAACGCAGCAGCATAAGCGCGTCCGCAAGCGTCAGCGCTCCGTCGCCGTTAAAATCCCCGGTGACTATTACGCTGGCTTTAACGCCGTCCGCCACGTTTATGGTGATTTTTCCGGTGTTTCGGGTGCATTTGAACTCCACATCGGTCAGCGTGCCGATTTTCGCATAATCACGCAGCACGACATCCCCCCAGGAATTGATATTGGCCGAAATCGTACCCGTGAGATAATTCATACCGCAGACGCCCGTATAGCTTGAACCCGTCACCCGCGCGCTACCGCCGATATTCAGCATCATATTTCCGCTGTACACGCCAAGCGGCGCCTGAGCCGCGCAGCGCTGGTTTCCGCCTGCAATATACTGAAAAGTCCCGCCGTTAACCGTAATCAAACAATCCTCACTGCTGGAAACGCCCTCCACCGTGTCATACTGCCCGATGGCAGAAGAATCGATCAGAGATAAATCCGCAAACACGTTATGTCCGGCGAAAAGATTCCATACGCCGGTTGTTTTAACCGTTTCGGTTATTTCTATATCATGGAAACATCCGTATATATTCCCACTGGAGGCAGCACTGTCAAGCGTTAAATTATCAAATTTCACATTGCAGCCCAATTTGATATTCCCATTAACGCTGAGCACTGCATCGCTGCCTTCTCCGACAAAAGTAATTTTATCCGCACCGCAGGGTACGTAAAAATTTGCCGGATAATTAACCGTACCGATAATATGAATTGTGGATTCAGGCGCAGCCTTAGCCAACGCAAGCGTCAAGCTGGACACAGGATCTGCCAGCGTGCCCGCGCCGTCGAGCTTGCCGCTGGCCGAAACGTAAATATCGGTCATTTCAAAATCGGAAACCTCGGTTATGCCGTCAAACAACGCACTATAAACCACACGGCCCATATTCGCATACCCTACCGCATCGGGGTGCAAATTATCATTTGAAAGCAGCGTACCATCAAATAGATACGGCAGCGTCAAAGCGTAAAAATCCAGAAACGTATATTTGCCGGAAGCTTCAGCATTCAGTTCCTCAGCAATCTGTCTTTGCAGCGGACGAATCACCGACACGGCGCGCATATTGGCGGCATAGCTGCTGGTATTGCGATAGATCGCACTGGTCACATACACCTGCTCCGTATCCGGCAGATCGCCCATGGCCTGTATGAATGCTTTGTAATCCGTATAGAACTTCTCAAGCGCACCTGTAGTGCCTCCGGCGATATTTGCGTCATTTGTACCAAGCGCAAACACAATAATATCCGCGTCTGTCTCGTTCAGTACCAGAGGATACGCCAGCATCTCCGGATAATACCGGGTGGTGGTCGGCAGGATTCCCGACGCCGAAACACCGTAATTCGCCACCAGCACTTCTCTTCCGGCCGCCTCGCAAATTTTCAAGAACTGCGCGGGGTACGACTGCGTCATACGATCCACCGGATAGCCCTCCGTTATGCTGTCGCCGATAAACGCGACGCGCAGCGGCTCTTCATAGCGCTGCGGCTGACCATTTACCACGTCAAAACGTTTCGCCGTCAGCGGCAAAGTTTCCGGATAGGTTAGCGTAGCGCATGCGTCCGATCCAACGCGGGCTTTCACCTGCGTGGCATCGATCACGGTACCCGCCGAAAAGGACGCGCCCGATCCGATCGTCACGTCAAAATTTCCGCGCAGCACCTGCGTATACGAGGCGCAAGTATAGTACGCGCTGATCTCTCCGCCATAAAAGCTTCCGCCAGTGATGCGAATCTCAATGTCGCCGTCCAAAGCATAATATTTTTCATCGGAAGCGGTAAGCGCGGAGTTCTCCGAAGCGCCTGCCGGAATCGCAGCCTTGCGTCCGTGAATATAAACAGGCGTATAAAACGTTCCGCCGGTAATCGTCAGGGAAACATCCGAAGCAAGCTGCGTCATGCCCGATACGCTAAACGGCTCAAAGGTCTTATTGTTCGTCTCAAGATCATAAGATCCGTTCTTGCCGAACACACCGCCATACACCGTTACGGAAACAGGCGCGGCAATCGAGCCGACAACATCGGAGATCGTCGAACGAAAATTGCCCGCCGTAAAACGATTGAATACGCCGTTATGTACCGTCACAGAATATGGCAGTTCGGCAATACAATCGGCATTATCCGGCGTCTCGCCGGCATGCACGCCACCCATGAAGCAGAGCATACCGCCGCCGCTCGAAGTCACATCAAAATTTTGGCCGAACACAATGCTGTTAAAACAGCCAAAAATATAGCAGTCGTAAGAAGCCGTAATATTCAAAGGGCAATCAAGCGTAATGACATTGTCGTTTTCATTTTTCTCAAACTGCAGCCGATTGGAAAGATTGATATAACCGTCGCTTTCCGCAGTGATTGTGAGGTCTCCGCTCTGCTCAGGAAGCGTCGTTTTCGAACTAATCGACAACGGGCCGCAAACTATGATGTTGCCGCCTTTGCCATTCAACGCGTTTACCGCGGCAAACAGAGTTCCAAGTGGCTGGTCCGCCGTTTGGCCGCTCCCGGTGCCGCCGTCCTTGACATATACGGTCTGCATAGTTTCTGCTCCGGCGCCCAAGCAAAACACAACACCCAGTAAAAGTGTCGTCAGCACAATCGAAAAAAATACAGTAAGTTTTTTATTCATTTTGCTTATTCCTCTCTTGAAAATCAGTCCCTGTTTATTATAAACCCTCCAATTTCAAAATACAAGAAAAAATGTATGAATTATTTTGTATTTATGTTAGAATTAGCTAAATACAATCAAAAAATGACTTGATCCCTTATTCGACGTCTGTAAAAAAAAGCGTTTTTACCACGCTGCCAACGAGGCAAAACGCTCAAACTCTATTTATTTTTATACGGGCTCCATGAATGAAACAAGCATCATACCAGCCATTTTAAAATGCAAAGCACATCTAAAAGCGATACGGTATTAAGATCAAACCAGTTTGCACTTTTCTGCGTATCAAAGCCATCAAGCACATACTGGAGCATAGACACTGCATCCAGTACGCTAAGTACATTGTCTCCATTCATATCCCCTGCAAGACGCACAGTCGGCGACAGTCCTTGGTCTATATCCATCGTAACTGTTCCTGTATTATTGGTAGCAACAAAGGTTATCGGATCGTTTATGCCGTAAAGACCGGCATAGTCACGCAGGACAATACCATCCTGCCAAGCGTCAATATCCGCAGTAATGGCGCCTGTGAGATAGTTCATACCGCAAATGCCGCTCATTGCATTCTGCCCAATCGTCACACCGCTGCCAATATGGATTGTCATGTCGCCGCTGTAGGTTCCTATTGGCGCCGAAGCGCTATACCGCCGGTTTCCACCGAGAAAATAATAAAAATAACCACCGTTAAGAGAAATCACACAATCTTGGTCACTGGAAGCGCTGTCTACCGTATCGTAAGTCGTGGTTTTCGGCCCGGCCAGCGACTGATCCGCAAACACGTTATAGCCTGTGTTGAAACACCATGGCCCTTCCGTTTTCACACTGTCGGTCAGTTCCACATTGTTAAAACATGCGCTGATCGCGGAAGAAGAAAGGGTAGTTTTCAGTGTCAGATTGTTAATACATATATCCGACCCGAATTTTACGGAGTCGCCGCCGATGCAGAGCACTGAATTTTCACCCGTACCGGTAAGGGTCAGTTTTTCCGCGTAAAAAGGCGTACAGAAATTCGCGCTGAACGTCACCGTACCGTCGATATGGATCGTCGCTTCAGGCGCCGCTTTGCCAAACGCTACCGTGATGCTGGACATGGGATCGTCCACCGTGCCCGTACCATCAAGTCTACCGCTGTCTGAAACATAGATGTCGGTCATTTCAAAGTTATTCACCGTATATACGCCGTCAAAAATCGCCGCATATACCTTATCGGCCATAACTGCATATCCGGCGTCTCCAGGATGTAAACCATCGCTTGTAAGCAAATTGCCCGCAAGCGCTTCCTCAAGCGTCAGCGCGTACATATCCACCCAAGTATATTTTTCAGCGTCCTGTGCCGCAAGTTCCTCTGCTATCCGCTTCTGCACCGGACGAATAACGGAGACAGCACGGATATTGCTGGCTGTCGCAGTAGAATTTCGGTAAATCGCGCTGGAGACAAACACTCGCTTTACATCCGGCAAATCGCCGAAAGACGCAATCAGTTCCTTATATTGATTATAAAAATTAAGCAGTGCGCCATTGGTACCGCCTGCGACGGCAGCATCGTTCGTACCGAGTGCAAAAAATACATAATCCGGATCAAATTCGCTGTACGCCATTTTGCACGCAAGCGTCTGGCTGTAATAAGAATTGGCCGTGGGCAGCACGCCGGTTCCAGGAACTGCATAATCTCCGATAATCACATCCCGTCCTGCGGCGTCGCACAGCGCAAGAAACTGTGCGGGATAGGATTCTATAGCCGCGTTGCTGGCGCCGGATCCCCATGTAATGCTGTCCCCGATAAACAAAATGCGCAAAGGCTCGGAATGACTTCTCGTCTCTCCATTAACCAAATCAAATCGCCGCAGTTCAACCGTATCCTGCATGGACGCCGGCAGCGTAACCGAGGCGCGCTGCGATTGTCCGGCATACGCCTTGACCTGCGTCGCGTCGATCAACGTTCCCTCGGCAAATACGGCGGCAGCCCCGATTGTCAGATCAAAATTTCCACGCAGAAGCTGAACAAAACCCGCCGTGGTCTGATAAGCCGAGAATTCACCGCCGTTGAACGTGCCGCCCGTAACCTGAACGGAAATATTTCCATCCGCGCTGTAATAATCCGGCGAGGAAGCCAGCAGCGTCGCTTGTTCCACTGAGCCGTTGGAAAACGACCCCGGATTGCCCTGCATATAGACCGGCGTATCGAATATGCCGCCGCTGATGTTCAGTTCCGCATCGCCGCAGAGTATGGACATGCCCGAGACCGTAAAGCCGTTGATCTGCTTGTTGGTTTCCTCCGGTGCGACATTTCCGATACCGAAAACGCCGCCGCTGACGTTTACAGTAATCTTCGTGCAGATTGCCGAAATGTGCGAGGACCAAATGCGGTAATTTCCGCCCCCGAATACTTTAAACACGCCGTTTTTTACCGTGATCGTATAAGGCTCGGTCACAATACAGTCCTGGTTCGACTCAGTCTCTCCCGCATGCACGCCGCCGAAAAAACAAAGCCGGCCGTCTTTTTCATGCGTTACGGAGAAATTTTCGGTAAAAGTAATATTATTGCAGCCGCCAAAAATAAAGCAATCATACGACTGCGCCAGAATCAGCGGCGCATCGATCGTCACCGTCGTACCTGAACCGCCCTTTTCAAATTGAAATCGTGCGCCCAGCCGGATCACACCCGTATCCACGGCGGTAATAGTCAAATCCCCTGCCTGCGCAGGCACAACAAGTTTTTGCCCAATTGAAGTCGGCCCCGTAAGCACTACCGTGCCGCCCTTACCATCCAGTTTTTCAAACGCCGCCGCAAACGAACCGCACGGCGACGCCGCACTGCTTCCGTCGCCGCTCCCGCCGTTCCGCACATACACCGTGTTTCCTTCTGCACCGCAGATCGACAGCACCAAGACACAAATGGAAATCATCATAACTGCCAAAAATGCAATTATTTTTTTGTTCATGTTTCACATTTTTCCTTTCGTATTGCTTTTGCATTTTGTACGTTTGTCTTATTTTATCATTCTGCTGATAATGCAGCAAGCCAAAACATATATAAAAAACAGTCAAAAATCATGATCTGTGAAATTCGTGTCTGTCATTTGAATCCTGCAAAAGGCACGCACAAAATTTTAACACGGCAAATTCTTGCAAATTTGACCGCGATCCTGTATAATAATTAAGTTAGATAGATTTTTTCCGAAAAGGAGGCGGCGCGCTTGAAAATCATCGGCGTCACGGGACCGAGCGGCAGCGGCAAAAGCATGCTCTGCCAAGCGTTTTCGAACCTTGGCTATTGCCATATCGACACCGACGCGCTTTATCACAGGCTGCTTGCGGAATGCCGGCCGATGCAGGAAGAACTCGCGCGCAGCTTTGGCAGCGGCGTTTTACAAAACAATTGTGTCAGCCGCGATGCACTGCGCCCGCTGGTACTTGGCCACGGAAATGAAAAAAAATTGGCGCTACTCAACAAAATTACGCATAAATACGTTTGCCGCGCCTGTATCGGTATCATAAGTGCTGAAAAAGAGAAAGCTACAAAAGGCGTTTTGATCGATGCGCCGCTGCTTGTTGAAGCGCGGCTGGATAAAATCTGCGATCTGGTGATTGGCGTATTGTGCGATACCGAGCGCCGGATCGCACGGATCATGGCGCGCGACGGCATCAGCGAGGCGGACGCGCGCATACGCATCGCCGCGCAAAAATCGGCGCAGTTCTACTGCCGGCACTGTGACGCGCTGTTTTGGAACGACGGCACTTTGGACGCAGCCGCAGCATTTGCAAAGGACATCGACCACATACTCTGCCGGGGAGGGACGATATGAACAAAGCAATCAAATCCGCCCTGATTATCACGGCGATTGCGGGACTTTCTTTGCTGATCGGCTTTGCCGTACAGCTTTTAGCCGATAGATTTGACCGCGCAAACCATCCGCTGAAATATACCGAATACGTGGAACGCTATGCGGAGGAATACAAAGTGCCGCCGGTGATCTGCTATGCGGTCATCAAAACGGAAAGCGGCTTCGACAGCGCGGCAAAATCTTCTGCCGGCGCCATCGGACTGATGCAGATCATGCCGGAGACCTTTGCTTATCTGTGCGATATTTCCGGCGACAAGTATGAAACCGGCATGCTATACGATCCCGAAACCAATATCCGGTTCGGCGTGTATTACCTTTCCCGCCTGTACGACCGATTCGGCGTATGGGACACGGTCTTCGCCGCTTATAACTGCGGCCCTTCGCGCGTCGATACCTGGATACAAGAGGGCAAAACCGACGAAAACGGCAAACTGACCGAAATTCCGATCGAGGAAACAAAGAACTATGTCCGGCGTGTAAACGCCGCCATAGAAAAATATGAAAAATTATATTTTAACGGAGATGTAGAATAATGGAAGAACTGCTGTATAAAAAACAAAGCGCCTACGAACGCGCACCCGAAACAACCGAAGCCGCCTTTCGTTACGCCGGCAAATACATGGAATTTCTCGACCGCGCAAAAACCGAGCGCGAAGCGGTCGCTGAAGCGATCCGGTTGGCAGAGGCAAACGGCTTCCGCGCATGGAAGCTCGGCGAACCAGTCAAAGCAGGCGACAAGCTGTATTTAAACAACCGCGGCAGATCCCTGTATCTGCTTCGGATCGGCAGCGAAGACCCGGCATGCGGCGTGCGCATCGTTGCGGCGCATATCGATTCACCGCGCATCGATCTCAAGCAGCAGCCGCTCTATGAATCGGACGGCATGGCGTTTTTCAAAACGCACTATTACGGCGGCCTGCGCAAATATCAATGGACGGCGCTGCCTCTGGCGCTGCACGGCGTTATCGTCCGTGCAGACGGAAGCGCTGTAAATGTCTGTATCGGCGAAAAAGAGGATGAACCGGTCTTTTACATCAACGATCTGCTTCCCCATCTTGCGGCCGCACAGTCCAAAGAACCGCTCGGCACCGCCATTAAAGGAGAGGGGCTGAACATCCTCTGCGGCGCGCTGCCGCAAAGCGGCGAGGAAGAAAACGCCGTCAAGAAAAATGTGCTCCGGCTTTTAAATGAAAAATATGGTATAACCGAACCGGATTTCGTCAGCGCGGAACTTTCTCTCGTACCCGCCTCCAAAGCGCGCGACATCGGGTTCGACCGCGCCTTAATCGGCGCTTACGGACATGACGACCGCGTCTGCGCCTATCCCGCGCTGACGGCAATTTTGGAAAGCCGCGACACGATACACACGCAGATGTGCGTACTGGCGGATAAAGAAGAAATCGGCAGTATCGGCGTCAGCGGCATGCAGAGCGCGGTCTTTACCGACATTCTGACCGAGGTGGCGGAAAGCCTTGGCGCAAACCCACGCGTGGTGCGCGGCGCGTCCAAATGTCTGTCCGCCGACGTAACCGCAGCCTTTGATCCGAATTTTGCAGAAGTCTATGAAAAACGCAACAGCGCCATCCTCGGCTGCGGCGTCGCCATGTCCAAATATACCGGCTCCCGCGGCAAGAGCGGCACGTCGGACGCCTCCGCCGAATTCGTCGGCGAAATCCGCCGGCTGTTCGACAAAGCGGGAATCGTATGGCAAACGGCCGAACTCGGAAAAGTAGATGAAGGCGGCGGCGGCACGGTCGCTATGTTCATTGCCAACCGCAACATCGACACGCTGGACGTCGGCGTGCCGGTCATTTCCATGCACGCCCCCTGCGAAGTCGTCGCCAAGGTCGATGTCTACAGCGCGTATCTCGCATTTTCCGCGTTTCTGAACTGATTTCGGAGAACCGGCTTTTATGGATGATTTGATTGAAAAACTGAAAGAGGCGGAAGCGCGCTTTGAGTCTGTCGAAGCGGCGCTTGCCGCTCCGGACATATTCGCGCGGCAGGAAGAATGCACCGCGCTGCTGAAAGAGCGGAAAAACCTCCTGCCGGTTATTGAAAAATACCGCGCGTACAAAGACGCGGAGCAGGCGCAAAAAGAGGCGCGCCTGCTCCGCGAGGATCCGGACGCAGACAGCGACCTGCGCGCGTTTGCGTCCGAAGAATATGAAAAGGAAAGCCAAAATTGCGGGCGGCTGCGCGATGAATTAAAACTTTTGCTGCTCCCCCGCGATCCGAACGACGATAAAAACGTCATCGTCGAAATCCGGCAGGGCGCAGGCGGAGAAGAAGCCGCCCTGTTCGCCGCTGTGCTCTACCGCATGTACACCATGTATGCCGCCGCCGCCGGCTTTCGGACGGAACTGCTGAGCGAAAACCCAACCGAACTTGGCGGATATAAGGAGATCGTCTTCATGGTCGAAGGGGAGGGCGCGTATTCCCGGCTGAAATTCGAGAGCGGCGTACACCGCGTACAGCGGGTACCCGAAACCGAAGCGCAGGGACGCATTCAGACCTCCACCGCGACCGTTGCGGTACTCCCGGAAGCCGAGGATGTGGAAATAGAAATCAACCCCGCCGATCTCAAAATCGAAACCTGCAAATCGAGCGGCGCGGGCGGACAGCACGTCAACAAGACTGAATCGGCCATCCGGATCCTGCACGTCCCCACCGGCATCGTCGTGGAATGCCAAGAGGAGCGCAGCCAATATAAAAACCGAGACAAGGCGATGAAAATGCTGCGCACCAAGCTCTACGATATAGAACAGAAAAAACAAAGCGACGCCATCGCCTCCGCACGCAAAAGCCAAGTCGGAACAGGAGACCGAAGCGAACGCATCCGCACCTATAATTATCCGCAGGGACGCGTGACCGATCATCGTATCGGTCTGACGCTCTATGCCCTCGACGGCTTTCTCAACGGCAACATCGGCGAAATGATCGACGCGCTCACCGTGGCCGACACCGCCGAAAAGCTCAAAGGGGCTGGCGTATGAAGACCGAATTTATCCCTCATGCTCAATTGACCGATAAAACAATCGAACGCGCCGGTGCCGTCCTGAAAAACGGCGGACTCGTCGTATTTCCGACCGAAACGGTCTATGGGCTTGGCGCAAACGCGCTCGATGCAAAAGCGGCCGGGAAAATATACGCCGCAAAAGGCCGTCCCTCGGACAATCCGCTGATCGTACATATCGCGGAGCCAAAAGACGCGGAAAAATACGCTTTTGTCTGCGAGGAATACCGCAAACTCGCCAAAGCATTTATGCCCGGTCCGCTGACCGTGATTCTGCCGAAAAAAGACTGCATACCGGATACGGTGTCCGGCGGACTTGACAGCGTCGGCATCCGCTGCCCGGAAAACGAAATCGCACGGCGCTTGATCCGCGCAGCCGGCGTACCGGTCGCGGCGCCGTCCGCAAATCTCTCCGGCAAGCCGTCGCCGACTACAGCCGCGCATGCGCTCTCGGATCTTGACGGAAAGGTAGACATGATTCTCGACGGCGGCGCATGCCGCGTCGGTCTGGAATCCACCATTATCAAATTAGAAGACGGGAAAGCCACGCTGCTCCGACCGGGCGGCGTCACACCGGACATGCTCCGGCCGCTGCTGCCCTCGCTGACCTTGGCGGATGCCATAACAAGCCAGCTTTCGCCAAACGCGCGGCCGCTTTCCCCCGGCATGAAATATAAGCATTACGCCCCTGCATCTCCCCTAACGCTGGTCAGCGGATCCGATACACAGAGACAGGCCTATTTCGCGGCGTCTGCCTCCGATACTCTGCTGCTTGTTTTTGACGAAGAAACCGATCTCTTCGCCGGCCGGAAGGTGATTCCGATCGGCGGAAAAAATGACCCCAAGGCACAAGCGGCCCGCCTGTTCTCAGCGCTTCGCGAGGCGGACAGGCAGGGCTGCGCGGCGATTCTCGCCCCCCTTCCGGAGAAAGAGGGACTGTCTCTGGCGCTTTACAACCGGATGATACGCGCGGCGGCGCACCGCATCGTTATGCTGTGATTCGGTGATTTTATGCGCCGCGGACGCATTACAATTCAGGAGAAATAAACAATGGCAAAATCCAAAAAGCAAATTTCGGTGCGGCGATCCTCCGCCCCGGCCGCGGCGCCGGTCCCGCAGCTGATTACCGACGTCATCGAGACCAACTATATGCCCTACACCATGAGCGTCATCATTTCCCGGGCCATCCCGGAGATCGACGGCTTCAAACCCTCGCACCGCAAGCTGCTGTATACCATGTACAAAATGGGACTGCTGACCGGGGCGCGTACAAAAAGCGCCAATATCGTCGGCCAAACCATGCGTCTGAACCCGCACGGAGACGCGGCCATTTATGAAACGATGGTGCGTCTGACCCGCGGAAACGAAGCCCTGCTTCATCCCTTTGTGGATTCAAAGGGAAGCTTCGGCAAGCAGTATAGCCGCGATATGGCCTACGCCGCTTCGCGTTATACGGAAGCAAAGCTCGATCCGTTCTGCGCCGAAATTTTCCGCGGCATCGATAAAAATGCAGTCGATCTCGTGCCAAACTACGACAACACCACGACCGAGCCGGTCTTACTGCCAACCTCGTTTCCCAATATTCTGGTCTCGCCGAATATGGGCATCGCCGTGGGCATGGCCTCCTCAATCTGTTCGTTCAACCTCGGCGAAGTATGCGACGCGGCCGTCGCCCTGCTCCGCCATCCGGGTACGACAACCGACACGCTGCTCGATTTGATTAAAGCGCCCGATTTTCCGGGCGGCGCCTACGTGATCTACAATCGGGAACAAATGCGCAAAATTTATGAAACAGGCCGCGGTCCCATCCGGATGCGTGCCCGGTATGCTTATGATAAAGCAGCCAACTGCATCGACATTACGCAAATTCCCTACTCCACCTCCATCGAAGCGATTATGAGCAAGATCAGCGAAGCGGTCAAAACCGGGAAAATCAAGGAAATCACCGATGTCCGGGATGAGATCGACCTGTCGGGCTTCAAACTGACGATCGATCTGCGCCGCGGCGCCGACCCGGACAAACTGATGACCAAGCTCTATAAGCTTACGCCGCTTGAAGACGCGTTCGACTGCAATTTCAACGTGCTGATCGACGGCACGCCGCAAAGCCTCGGCATCGCCGGTATCCTGCGGGAATGGATACGTTTCCGCATAGACTGCGTCCGGCGCGAATTTACCTTTGATCTCGGGAAAAAGCAGGAAAAGCTGCATCTTTTGCTGGCACTCGGCAAGATTCTGCTGGACATTGACAAAGCCATTGCAATTGTACGCGGCACTGAAAAAGAAAACGACGTAGTTCCCAATCTGATGGAAGCGTTTCAGATCGACCAAATTCAAGCGGAATATATCGCGGAAATCAAACTGCGTCATCTCAACCGCGAATATATTCTCAACCGCATTCAGGAAATCGAATCGCTCCGCAAAGAGATCGAGGCGCTTGAAGAACTGACCGGCGACGAACTCAAGCTGAAAGCCGAGATCGCGCGCCAACTGCTGGAGATCAAAAAGAAATATGCCAAACCGCGCAAAACGCAGCTGATCAGCGACGATGAAATCGAAGTGGCGACTGCGGACGACTTTGTCGAAAATTACAACGCGCGGGTATTGCTCACGAAGGAAGGATATTTCAAAAAAATCACCCTTGTATCCCTGCGCGGCAACGACGAGCAGAAGCTGAAAGAAGGAGACCGCGTCGCTTTCACGGAAGACTGCGATAATACGGCAGAAGTGCTTTTCATCACCGACCAGCGCCAGATATACAAAGCAAGAGTCCGGGATTTTGATCCCGTCAAAGCTTCTGCGCTCGGCGACTTTTTGCCCGCGAAACTGAACATGGCTGACAAAGAGCGCCCCGTTTTCATGAAAATCATCACGCCTGACTTGGAAAAATACAACCTGATTTATATTTTTGAAAACGGAAAAGGCGTTCGCGTACCGCTTTCCGCTTATCAATTCCATTCCGCCCGAAAAAAGCTCTCCGGCGCATTTTCGGGCGCATCGCCGGTCGCAGCTGTCATTCTTGAAGACCGGCCCAAAGACATCCTCGTAGTCAGCAGCCAAAATAAAGCGATAACCATCAAAAGCACGCTGATTCCAGAAAAAACCACGCGTACAGCGGGCGGCGTGACGCTCCTTTCCATGAAAGGTGAAAATAAAGTCGTCTACGCCGATGAAACCGAAAAATCCATCTATCCCGATCCGATGAAATACCGTAAAATCAAAATTCCGGCAACCGGCTCCGCCCTGTAGGCGAAATTTTGCCGGCAGTCAAACTCAGGCAGAAAGGAAAATGGCTTATGAAAATCGCTGTTGTGACCGGCGCCTCCTCCGGAATGGGCAGAGAATTTGTTCTCGCGCTTGACAAAGAAGGCAAATACGAAGAAATCTGGGTAATCGCCCGCCGCGCCGAACGCCTGGAGAGTTTGAGAGCGGAAACGAAAACGCCGATCGTCCCGATTGCGCTGGATTTGACCAAAACCGAAAGCTTTGCGGCATACCGCGCGCGGCTGGAAGAAAAAAATCCGGATGTGCAAGTATTGGTCAACGCATCCGGGTTTGGAAAATTCGGCACATATAAAGAGGTTGACCCCGAAACTGCCGCAAACATGATCGATCTCAACTGTAAAGCGCTGGTCAGTATGACGCAGTACACGCTGCCCTATATGAACGCAGGCGCGCACATTCTGCAGTTGGATTCACTGTCTTCGTTTCAGCCGGTCCCCTATATCGGCGTATACGGCGCGACCAAGGCATTTGTGCTCAGCTATTCGCGCGCGCTGAACGTAGAACTCCGCCCCCGCAGCATTAAAGTCATGGCCGTATGCCCGGGATGGGTAAAGACCGAATTTTTTGACCGCGCAAAAACCGAACGCACAGACGCCGTAACCTATTTCAACATTCTTTACGAAGCTAAAGATGTAGTGGCAACTGCCATGCGGGATATGTATAAACCAAAGAAGGACGTCTCCATTCACGGCGTTCCGGTCAAGGCGCAGGTGCTGATGGTCAAGCTGCTGCCGCACAAGCTGGTCATGCGGATCTGGATGAAACAGCAAAAGCATGCATAAAAGCGGCAGAAATATAGTTCAAATATAATTGCATAAAGCAAAAAGACATCGCACAACTCCAAAAATACGGTAAGTGCGATGTCTTTTTGCGTCTAATTCCTTTATTTTGCGGCGCATTCCATACTGCCTGAAAAGATCCGTTCGCATTTGGCACAGACCGCTGTTTTCTGTGCGCACTGATCGACGCAAAAGCTGCCGCCAAGGCACCGAACCATCGTGCGCTCGCCATCGGTAAGCGCCGCCTCTTTAGCAGCTGCGGCCGCAAGCACCGCGCCCTCGCCCGAAGCAAACAATTCCCCTGCCCCTGGCCGCCAACTGCGCAGCGCAAGCGCATTGTCGCCTGACAGCGCGGCAAAATGCTGATCTACATGTTCGCCAAAAAACAGCACTTCATTGAATCTGCGGCAGACGCGTTCCAAATTCTGCGCGCGCAGCGCGGCACAGCTTTCAAGCAGGAATACCGCATGCGTGCCGGCCAAATCATATATGCCGGTTCTGGGGTGCCCGAGACAGTCCCGCAGCGTTTCCCCGCGCGTACCGTAGCAATATTTCTGTTCTTCCATCAAGCGCTTTTCAAACGGCGGCATGGTCGCCCATGCACAAAGCACACGATTGCCCATCACCGTCAGGCTGACCGGATAGACGCATCCTTTCAAAAGGATCCGAATACGGCTTCCTGCGCCCCGGTCAAACAAAAATTTTGCCGCCGCCATTGCGGCACAAACGCCGGAAGCACCGCTGGCGCCGTCCGGGAAATAAAGCTGCACTTCCGCCGCGTCGTCTCCAATCGGACAAACGACCGCCAGCCCCTCTCCGCCGACACCGGCATGCCGGTCAAGCAGTTTTCGAATAAAAGTTCGATCCGGCGCAAAATTTTCGGCGGTAATCAGATAATCGCCGCCGGCCGCGTGTATTTTTGTAAACTGCATTTTCTCACCCTGTACAGTATATGTATGGGACAAGAAGCAAAATACCCAGGCGGCACCGGCTTTGGCTATGCATAAAACAGCGGCGCGGGCAAAAAGCCCGCACCGCTGTTTTATGCCGAACATCTTTATTTTTTCTGTTTGCCGAGATACGCCTCTTTCACTTCCTCATTTTCAAGCAATTCCGCGCCCGTGCCGCTGAGGATAATTTCGCCGGTCTGCATGACGAACGCACTGTCCGCCGCCTGAAGCGCCATATTGGCGTTTTGTTCGATTAAAAGCACCGTGATCCCCTGACTGTTGATCGTATGAATAATATCGAAAATCCCCTGTACCACCAGCGGCGCAAGGCCAAGAGAGGGTTCGTCCATCATAATGAGCCGCGGTTTGGCCATAAGCGCGCGTCCAACCGCCAGCATCTGCTGCTCGCCGCCTGAAAGCGTACCCGCCTGCTGCCATAAACGCTCTTTCAGGCGGGGAAACAACGTATAGATATATTCAAGATCCAAGCGAAGATCGTCCCGGCGCAGATATGCGCCGATCCGCAGATTCTCCGCTACCGTGAGATTCGGAAACACACGCCGTCCCTCAGGCACAAGCGTAATCCCGCGTTTGACGATCTGATCGGGGGAAAGCCCAAGAATATTTTCGCCCTCAAAAAGCACCTCGCCGCTCCGCGCACGGACGATTCCTGCAATTGAGCGAAGCGTCGAGCTTTTCCCCGCGCCGTTCGAGCCGATCAGCGTAACAATCTTCCCCTCTTCCACGTCGAAAGAAATGTTTTTGATGGCCTCGATGCCTCCATAAGACACGCTGAGTCCTCGGACTTCCAAAATATTATGCATCTTCACTTACCCCCAGATAGGCCTTGATCACCAGTTCGTTGCTCTGGATCTCCTCGGGCGTTCCGTGCGCGATCAGCTTTCCAAAATCAATCACATAGACCCGGTCAGAAATGTCCATGACCAGATTCATATGATGCTCAATCATAAAAACGGTCAGACCAAATCCATCGCGGATATGCCGTATAAATGCAGTCAATTCATCGGTCTCCTGCGGATTCATCCCCGCGGCGGGCTCATCCAGGAGCAGCAGCGCAGGCTTGGTCGCAAGGGCGCGCGCGATCTCCAGCCGCCGCTGCTTGCCGTAGGGCAGCGAGGTAGCCAGTTCGTCTTTGACATCCAGCAGTTCAACCGCCTCCAAAAGACGTTCCGCCTCACGGCGCATGTCGCGCTCTTCTCGAAAATTCAGCATGAACGTGGCCGAAAAAAGATTGCTGCGGCGGCGCATATGCATCGCTACCAACACATTTTCAAAAACAGTCATGGACTTAAACAAGCGGATATTCTGAAACGTGCGCGCAATGCCGAGCTTTGTAATGCGGTCGGGCGTCTTTACGATCCGGCTTCGAAAATCCCCCTGATGATCTCCGGCATACAGCCTCTTCATTTTGCCACGCGGATAATTCTCGACGATCACGCGGCCGTCAAAAAGAACCCGTCCGTTGGTCGGCTCATAGACGCCGGTCACCACATTGAAAGCCGTTGTCTTTCCCGCGCCGTTCGGTCCGATCAGAGAAACGATCTCCCCTTCGTTGACTTCAAGAGACAGATCGTTGACGGCGACGACACCGCCAAATTGCATCGTGACGTTTTCCAGTTTCAAAAGAGTTTTATTCACTTACCGGCCGCCTCCCTTTTCTTTTTTCCAAGCCCTCTGAAGCGGTTGTACAGATATTCGGAGGACAGTTCCTTATCTCCCATAATGCCGCGCCGGAAAAACAGCACGATAATCATAATAACAGCGGAGAATACAACCAAGCGGAATCCGTTGCGCGTCACGCCGGGGATCACGCCCTCCGTATCCAAAAAGCGCAGCCACCACTCCGAGCAGGCGATATAGAGAAAGCTGGCCAGTACGGAGCCGCTGATGCTGCCAATGCCACCGATCACCACGATCAAAAGAATCTCATAGGTCAGCGTCGTTGTGAACGGCTTCGCCTGAATCGTATTCTGATACATTGCGAACAGCGCGCCGCCAACGCCTGCAAAAAACGAACTGACGACAAACGAGATCGTTTTATGCCGAGTCAGATTGATGCCCATAGCTTCGGCGGCCACCTCATCGTCCCGGATCGCCTTGAATGCACGCCCATACGTCGAGCGGATCAGCAACGCAATAATCGCGATACACACGCCCGAAATCAAAAAATACGGAAGCACGCTTTTAAAATACGGATACATGCGCAGCTGATTGGAACCGTTGGTAATCACACCCAGCCCTTTCCATTGACAAAGAGCGCGGAGAATCTCAGCAAACCCCAGCGTGGCAATAGCCAAATAGTCGCTTTTGAGGCGAAGAACCGGCAGCCCGATCAAAAAGGCAAAAAGCGCGGCGACAAGACCGGCCAAAATGATAGAAACGGCTACCGGAAGCACAAACTGCACCAAACCGCCGAGTTCCGTTCCGTCCGCGGCCGTCACCGTATAGTATTTATAAACCGACAGCCTGTCCTCCACCGGGATCGTAAAGATCGCATACGTGTACGCGCCGAGCAGCATAAAGCCCGCCTGCCCCAGAGAAAACAACCCAGTAAAGCCATTGAGCAGGTTCATAGAAACCGCGATCAGCGCAAACACAGCGCCCTTTTGCAGCACCTTGACTTTCAGATCATAGGATTCCAGACTAAAGTCCGCGGCAAGCACCAATCCGAAAAGCAGCACAAGGCAAAGTACGTCGATGAGTTTGAAAATTTTCTTGTTCATACGCCCTCCTTAAACCTTGTCGGTCGACTTCTCGCCGAACAGGCCGGTCGGCTTGACGCAGAGAATGACAATCAGCAGCGCAAACGTGAACGCGTCCGAAAAAATCGAAAGCTCCGTGCTGGATTTGATGATGTTCTCGCAGATTCCAATAATGAACGCGCCCACGACCGCGCCGGGAATCGAACCGATCCCGCCGAAAACAGCCGCAACAAATGCGCGCAGGCCAGGCATCGCACCGGAGGTAGGGATAACCGACTGATAACTGGAAAAATACAAAAGCGAACCTACCGCCGCCAAAAACGATCCGATCACAAACGTCATGCTGATAACCGAATTGATTTTGATGCCCATCAGTTGAGAGGTCTCAAAGTCCTTGGATACCGCGCGCATCGCCATACCGATCTTGGTATAACGAATCAAAGACACCAGCAGCACCACCAGTATAATCGTCAAAACCGGCGTGACTAAAGTCACGCGCTTCGTCGACGCGCCAAAAACACTGATCGTGTCCGAAATCCACGGGATGGCTGGATACACCTGCGGCAAACCGCCAGTAATGTACAGCGCCAAATTCTGCAGAAGATACGATACGCCGATCGCAGAAATCATAACCGACATGCGCGGCGCGGCGCGCAGCGGCTTATAGGCCGCCTTTTCGATCAATACGCCGAGCAGAACCGTCGCCGCCAAAACCAGCGGGATGGAAATATAGATCGGCAGGCTGGCCGACGCGTACACCATAATCAGACCCGCAACCATAAATACATCACCGTGCGCAAAATTAATCAGCCGCAGAATGCCGTAAACCATCGTGTAGCCAATCGCAATCAGCGCATACTGACCACCGACCGATATACCCGCCATAATATGGTCAATCGTTAAATTCATGCGTGTTCCTCTTTAGGTAAATAGATTTCATAGTCAATTTTTTTCTTTCGGACAGTCTTGAAAAGGCGGGAAATTCCCGCTTTTTCAAGACGCCCGAAAGCATGGTAAGGGCTTGACGCAAATCGTCAAGCCCTTACCATCCGCTTTACGCAAGCAATCAGTTTACGCCTTGCTCCTTGACGAAGTCCCACAATGCGGTGTCGGTGTTGACGACCTTGATATAGGCGGTCGTTCTCACAGCGTCCCCGTTGACGTCGTCAAATACAATTTTTCCGGTTACGCCGGTGTAATCGACATTCCAGATCGCATCCATGATCTTGGTCGAATCGGTCGAACCGGCTGCCTTAATCGCTTCAAGCGCTACAAAATAAGCGTCATAGCCCATCGCGGATACTGCGGCGATCTTGCTGTCTCCGCCATTGTCCGTAATGTTCTGCGCACTCGACTCAAGCCATGCTTTGAATCCATCGTCAAAGTCCTTGTTGCCGCCCTCCTGATAGAAAGTCGTAACCTTGATATCAATCGTTTTGCCCTGCGCAGCGGAGAGGATCTGATTGGAATCCCATGTATCGCCCGCCATCAGCGTAGCCTTAACGCCTTTGGCCGCAGCCTGCTCGATAATCAACTGCGCATAGCTGGATGAGGTCGGCGCAAAAATAACCTCCGCTCCCGCGTTGACCGCGTTGGTTATGTAAGAATTAAAATCCGAGGTGTTTTCAGGGAAGTTCGCATTCTCGACCGAACCACCGAGCTTCTTGAACGCTGCCGTAAAATAATTGGCAAGTCCCTCATCATAATCGTTCCCGTTTTCGGCCAGCGTATACGCTTTTCTGTAGCCGAGTTCGTTATAGGCATAGTTGGCCAGCACCGTGCCCTGGAACGGATCGAGGAAGCAAATACGGAAATAATGCTTATTGCCCTCGGTAACCTGCGGATTCGTGCAGGTAATCCCGATTACAGGCACATTGGCATCGCCGAAAGTCGAAGAGGCCGCAATCGAAACACCCGACCCATACGATCCGAGAACGACCGACACCCCTTTATTAATCAATTCTGCCGCCGCAGAGGGCGCTTTGTCGTTTGAGGACTGATTGTCGACCTGAACCAGTTCAACCTTATACGTTTCCCCGCCGATTTCAACCGTCGGGGCAATGGAGTGCGCATACTTAACGCCGAGCGTCTCCTGCTTTCCGCCCGCGCCGTTGGCGCCGGACGCCGGTTCGAATATACCAATTTTCACCACTTTTTCATCGGATTCGGTTTTTCCGCAGGATGCAAAGACAGACACCAGCATCAATGCGGTAAGGAGCAAAGCAACGATTTTCTTCATAGCCAAATAAAACCTCCAAAATTTAAGTTCGATTCGCTTTTTTCCTGTGCAACGCCCGAAACTCCGGAGCAATTACTTTATCATTATAATGTTTTTCCTTCTAGTTTGCAATAGTTTTTGTGAACTTTTGTGAATTTTCTGACGTTTTTTTTCTTTTTTTTATTTCCTATGCTGTCAAAATTTTATTTGCACCGCTCTCCCATGTATGGTATAATATCCGCAAAAAGAT
The DNA here is from genome assembly GCA_958352145.1 of uncultured Eubacteriales bacterium. Lineage (GTDB taxonomy): Bacteria > Bacillota > Clostridia > Oscillospirales > CAG-272 > UMGS902. The sequence continues at coordinate 67,655 of CATWNM010000004.1, read as the reverse complement.
CGAAAAACCATGTTTTCCGCGCAGGCTTTCAAACGAAAACTGCCTTGCCGCGGCGCGGTTTTGCCGGAATTGTCCGTTTGAAATCTACATCTTGCGTCATGAGGTTATTATGCTTACTGGAACCATCATCAACAGTATACTTGTTCTTGCCGGCGGCGCCGCCGGCCTGTTGGTAAAAAAAATATTGCCCGCACGGCTAAAAGACAGCGCCATGCAGGCGATCGCACTGGTTGTGATGTTCATCGGCATCGGCGGCGCGGTCAGCGCATGCCTGACCTTTCAAGACGGCGTATTCGGCACGAAGGATACGCTCGTTATGATCCTGTCCATGGTATTCGGCACCATTTTGGGAGAATTGATCGATATTGAACGGCATCTGGACAGACTTGGGAATTTTTGCCGCCGGAAGCTGACTAAAGAAAACGGCGCTTCAACCTTTGCAGAGGGAGTCGTGACGGCAACACTCTTGTTCTGCGTGGGCGCGATGGCGGTCGTCGGAGCGCTGGACAACGGCATCCGCGGCAATTACGATGTTTTGCTGGCAAAATCCGTGATCGACTGTATTGCCGCGCTGATTCTGGCCTCCACGCTCGGCGCCGGCGTCCTGCTCGCCGCCGTTCCCGTCTTTCTGTATCAGGGAGCGATCTCCATGCTCGGCGTCTACATCGAACCATATCTCACCGACGCGGTCATCAGCCAAATGACGTTTACCGGTTCCATACTGATTTTCGGCATCGGGATCAAGATGCTGGGCATCGTCCGCCTGCGGCTCGGCAACATGCTGCCCGCGGTATTTATGCCGGTCCTGTTCGATCTTATTCTCCGGCTGTTCGATAAAATCGCCGGTTAAACAAATCTAAAAAACGGCAAACCGGTGCGGCAGGGCATGCATGCCCTGCCGCATTAGTTTGGTTATCCATCCCGCCGCGTCTCATCCCGATTCCGACGCCAGCCAAATGTAAGGCCCACAAGCATCACAGCGGCAAATACAATAAGATAATACACAACTGCCGCGCCGTGCGCGGCGATCGCCGCAAAAACCATAAAAGCACTTCCCAAAAGCGCAAGCGCAGGAATAACCCACCGGCGCAGCACGCCAAGTCCGCGCGCTTTGCGCATAAACATAAAAAAAATCGGAATATAGAGTGCATAAATCGTCACGACCGGCAATTCAGAGGAATCAAAGCTGAATACGCCGAACCATGGCACGGGCACAAGATTGGCGCCATAAAAATATAAAAACCATGCCGCGGCAAACAAAAGGCCTAAAATGGAAGAATTGGCCGGCATACCGGTTTTTTCATCCACAAGGCTGAACGTATCGGGCGCGGGGCCGAGCCCGCGCGCCGCCAAAGAATAAATGCCGCGCGTATTCGCCAGCATAAGTCCGTTCAGCGTACCGATACAGGATACGGCGACAAAAAGATTCAGCACCGCGCCGAGGCGGCTGCCGAATACCCGGACAAACGCCGCGGCTGCGCCGCCTGCAATCAAATCGGCAACCGGCGCACCGCCGACCACGCCGAGATAATACAGCACATATACCGCCACAATCGTCAGCGCGCCTACAACAAGCGCAATCGGGAGATTTCGCTTGGCATTTCTAAGTTCTGCATTGATGCTCGTCGCAATAATCCATCCCTCATAAGCAAAAGCTGCCGAGACCACGGCGGCAAACAGCGGATGACCGGCCGCGGCAGTTTCCGCCGGCGAAAACTGAAAATTCTGCGCCGTGATCCCATGAAACAAACCGTAAGCCAAGCCGCCGATTCCCATCAACAGCAGTGGAATTAGCTTGATGATCGTCGTCGATACCTGAAAGCGTCCGGCAAGCCTTGGAGAAAGCGCGTTGACCGTATAGCTCATGACCAGAAAAAAGAGCGCGACCGCCATACACTCCGGCCCCGTATCCGGGGAAGCGGCAAACGCCGGGTGCAGCGTATTGACGAACACAAGCGTGTAGCGCGCCGACAGCCATGCCAGCACGCTGACCAGCGTGGGATAGTAAATCGCCGACAAAAACCATCCGACAAAATAAGCGTAAGCCGTGCCGACCGTCGCCTCCGCATAATCGACGATGCCGCTGATATGCGCATACCTCGCAGCCATAATGGCGAAAGCCAAAATGCACGCCATCATAATGGCGCCGCCGAGCAGCCACGCTAAAATGCCCAGCTTTACATCGCCACCTGTTTTTTCAAGAATCGTCTGCGCTTTAAAAAATACGCCGCTGCCGATCACAATACCGACCACCATGGCAATTGCGGTAAAAAGACCGTATTTTCTGCTGAGTTTATGTTCCATCCACGTCCTCCGGCACATTTTGCAGACGGCGTCACGCGCTTTTTTGTATGCAGCGCCGCTCCAATTTTGTCCCCGCGCATACCGGCATATTGTTGATCAAACACAAGCCGGCACGATATATTCTGCGCAAATTTCTGTTTTTTATAGGCCTTTGAGCGCGAATGCCGCGGCAAATTGCCGCGGCATTCGTTAAATTTTTTGTTCAATCGAGCACAACCGCAGGCCACAACGAAGAAGAGAGCGCGGAAACGCCGGTGAAAGTGTCACTGACAATCGTGCCAGTTCCGTCGTCGTTGGAAAGTGCCAACCGCACGCTGAAGCGGTCTTCTCCGGTAAGCCCCAAAAGGGATTTCGGAATCGAAACCTCCGTGACAACTCCCTCGTCGAGATCGGTGTTATCGCCGGTAGTGCCCAGCACCTTGACCACGGCCTCGCCGCCGCTCAAAGACTGCTTCAGCTTTCCATTTTCATAGTAGTCGATCGACTGAATCCCGGAAAGATCCAGTATGATCTGATAATAGCCCGTATCGCCCGCAGCCACGGCCACAATCGCCGCATCCTTTTCGTTGATATAATCGTCCAGCCGCGACACGAGAAAATAGACATTCTCACTATCATGCGCGGTGCGCAGCGTGACCTGCGCCTGCGACGCGCTCCCCACAAAGAGCGCGTCGGTGTTGTCCGCCCAGTCTGTGGTGTACCCATCCACACGCACCGTACACACCGGCGCATTCACGCGGTGATTCAGGTACGCATACGTCATCTGCACATTCCGTATATCTCCTGTCTTGCCGGTATTCACCGTCAAAACGCAATGCGAACCGACAATCTCGCTCGATCCCCAAGAACCATTCGCGCCGGGCACCGCTACAAACTCTTTATTTGAAAACATTGTGCCGTCCGGACTGCCCAGTCTGCCCCGGCGCAGGGTGTTCATGCCATAGGTCAGATAGGTCTCTCCGGACAAAAAGCGGGAAAGATACGGGCCGCCGCCCTTATACACGTTAGCCTGTATGCCGCTTGGCCCCGCCTCTTCCATACCGAGTTCCTGCCACACGCCATCCTCGCCGCTCGTCGCATAAGAAATCCAGAAATTATAATCCAAATCGTGTATCTCCACGGCCAAAAGCGTTTTTCCGTTGTACAGTTCCACCGCCGCCGGCATCTGCCCGGAAAAATACGGCGCGCCGTTTCGGGTTCCGATGCTCTGCTGGAAAATACGCGTGGCGGCATAATAGTTCGTATCGCCCGGCTGCACATCCGGCGTCCAAGTGTATCCGTCGTCCAGCGACACGAGCATACCCGTACCGCTCGAACGTTTTTCCGTATCGAAGCCATATTTAGCGATATACGGCGCGATATGGCTGAAATACAGTTCTACACGGCCGTCTGAACGTTGAAAAATATAGGGCTCCCAGGTCTGACCCGTATAAATTCTCGTCTGCTGCGACCAGCTGATCTGATTGTTTGCGTTTACCATGCCGTGTACCATATAAAGACCGTTCAGATCAATATAGTCTCGGTACCCTTTATTGGGGCGCACAGAATACACGACCACAATTTCGCCGCTGTCCAACACGCAGGCATCTGCATTCACCGCGTAATAACGATCCTCCGTCCCTGCGAGCGGACCGTCGGTATAGGTAAACTTATAATCCGCTGACCGATACAGCACCTGCGGCGCATTCCATTTTTTCCCGTCGCTGCTGGTCGAATAGTAGATATGCTGTCCATACTGTCCATAATGATATAAAAGCAGATAAAGATCGTCTTTGACTTTCTTTACGCGGGGATACCAGGCATTATCATACCGAGTATAACCGGTATCGGCGGAAGATAGCAAAACGTTAGAACGAAAATCAATTTCCAGCGACGCGGTCAAAAAATTATCCTCCGCGTGGTCGCCGTCCGTTCCCTTGGTATTGAGAAGCCCGATCGGCGTAATAACCGTTTCTCCGGTCTGATCGCCGGGATCCTCTTCACCCGTCTGCGACGCCGCAGGTGTTTCCTCCAACCCCTGCACGCCCGTCATCTGAGAATCCCCCGTATCGGACGGCTGCGCAGAATTGCACGCACTAAGCAACGCTAATGCCAGCAGTACCGCAAAGCAGTTCAAAATTTTAAAAAACGTATTCATGCCTTTCCCTTTCCTGTAATCCCGCTTCTGCGCGCCGGTCTTTTGAAAGGCACTCCGCCCAACCCATTCGCAAACAGTTTAAAACGCGCAGCGCGCATGTTCATCCAATTTTATTCAGTCGAGCACAACCGCAGGCCACAACGAAGAAGAGAGCACGGAAACGCCGGTGAAAGTGTCACTGACAATCGTGCCGGTTCCGTCGTCGTTGGAAAGTGCCAGCCGCACGCTGAAGCGGTCTTCTCCGGTAAGCCCCAAAAGGGATTTCGGAATCGAAACCTCCGTGACAACTCCCTCGTCGAGATCGGTGTTATCGCCGGTAGTGCCCAGCACCTTGACCACGGCCTCGCCGCCGCTCAAAGACTGCTTCAGCTTTCCATTTTCATAGTAGTCGATCGACTGAATCCCGGAAAGATCCAGTATGATCTGATAATAGCCCGTATCGCCCGCAGCCACGGCCACAATCGCCGCATCCTTTTCGTTGATATAATCGTCCAGCCGCGACACGAGAAAATAGACATTCTCACTATCATGCGCGGTGCGCAGCGTGACCTGCGCCTGCGACGCGCTCCCCACAAAGAGCGCGTCGGTGTTGTCCGCCCAGTCTGTGGTGTACCCATCCACACGCACCGTACACGCCGGCGCATTCACGCGGTGATTCAGGTACGCATACGTCATCCGAATTCCCCGCACCTCGTCCACCGGACCCGCATTTACCGTCAGCACACAGTGCGAGCCGACGATCTCGCTGGCACCCCACGCGCCTTTTCCGCCGGGAATCATCACAGCCTCTGTACTGGAGAACGCCGTCCCGTCCGGACTGCCGACCCGCCCGCGGGTCTGCTGGCTCAGGCCGTAGGTCAAATAGGTCTCTCCCGAAAAGAATCTGGCAAGATACGGCGCCGCCGCTTTATACACGCTTGCCCGCGTACTGCTCGGTCCAACCTCTTCCAGCCCAAGGTTATTCCAAACCCCGTTTTCCTCGCTCGTTGCATATGAAATCCAATACGTGTCGTTTTGTTCGTGTATTTCCACGGCCAAAAGCGTTTTCCCATTATATAGCTCCACCGCGACCGGCATCTGCCCGGAAAAATACGGCGCGCCGTTTCGGGTTCCGATGCTCTGCTGGAAAATGCGCCCCGCCGAATAATAATTCGTGTCTCCCGGCTGCACATCCGGCGTCCAGCTATAGCCGCCGTCCGTAGATACAGCGAAACCTGTACAACTGGAGCGCTTGACCGTGTCAAACCCGTATTTTGCGATATACGGTGCGATCTGCGTAAAATACAGTTCGATCTGCCCGTTCGAGCGCTGAAGCAAATACGGCTCCCATGTCTGCCCGGTATAGATGCGGGTCGGGCTTGACCAGGTAATCCGATTCTTAGAATCGACTTGCCCACGCACCAGATAAATGCCGTTTAAATCTATGTATTCCTGCTTGTTATATCCCTTGTTCGGACGCAGGGAATAGACCACCAAAATATCGCCGTTATCCAGCACGCAGGCATCCGGATTCGCCGCGAAATAACGATCCGTCGTCCCCGCGAGCGAGCCGTCCGTATAGGTGAACTCACTCAGCCCCGAGTTATAAAAGACTTGCGGCGCATTCCAGTTGATCCCGTCACTGCTCGTCGCATAATACAAATGCGTGCCGTAGTTCCCGTGATGATACAGGAGCAGGTACAAATCGTCTTTTACTTTTTTTACGCGCGGATACCAAACCTGATCATATCGAAAATAGCCGGTCGTCGACGAGGAAAGCGTCACACTTGCGCGGTAATCGATCTCCAGCGACGCGGTCAGAAAATTATCCTCCGCGTGGTCGCCGTCCGTTCCCTTGGTATTAAGAAACCCAATCGGCGTAATGACCGTTTCTTCGCTTACAGATCCTATGTCCTCTTGATCCATCACAGCCTCAAAAAGCTCCTCTGTAAAGATTCCTTTCGAAATCAAACGCGCAGCGACAGAGTCTCCGGATTTCGGGGTGGCGGTGAGCGCGCGGTAACAGATGTCAAACGCGTCTCCACGGCGGAAATCGGCGCCCGCCGCGCTGTTTTCGGTCAACCCCGCGGTCTTGGCCAGCGCAAACGGATCACTCCATATAAAATCCCCGCTGTCGTCGTTTTTATCCTCGTAACCGAGCACGCGCAGAAAGCTGGTCAGAAACGCCGCCTCCCCGATCACTTCATCGGTGCCGAAGCGGGAATTCCCGACACCCTGCGTAATTTTGTTTGCATAGGCATAGCCTACGTAAGGCGCGGCCCATGCGGGCACGTCCTCAAACGGATGCGTATAGTTTCCGCCGGCGGCCTCGGCCTCAGCGCCGAGAAAGCGCACCACAAGCGCGATCGCCTGCGCGCGCGTCAGGCTGTCCTCCAGCGCAAAGTCCACGCGGCCGTCCGCCGTCGCGTATCCCTGCACCAATCCCAGCCGGTTCAAGGCCTCCGCGCTCGCTTGCGCTGACAAAGCGTTCGACTGTACGTCAGCCGAAGCGATCAGCAGGCCGCTGGCGTTTACAGTCGGTGAAAAAAGAGTCAAAAGCAATAGAAAGCTGATGATTCTTATGTACTTTTTCATAAAAACCTCCATGTTACGAGCCTTATCCTATTATAAGTATACAATAAGATAAGGCTCGTAACAATATCAAAATCAGCCACTTTTTTCAGTCGTTTTTTACCCCTCTGCGTCCGGGAGATAGTCGCGATAAACGTCGATCGCATCATAAACCGGCGCATATTTGCCCGAAGCGCTCGCCGTAACCAATATATACGAACGTCCGTCAGGCGTCTGCGCCATGGAGACCAAGCAATTTTTTCCTTCCAGCGTATATCCTGTTTTGCCGGCTACGATAACGGCGTTTCCGGGCTCGTCCCCGCGCACACGGCTAAAAAGCGTACTGGTCAAAAGGAGCCCCTCCGGATGCTGCTCGGTCGGCGTCGTCGTATATTGATACGTCGACAAAACCTCCCGGATCAGCGGAATTTGCATGGCATATTCAAAAATCAAAGCAATGTCGTGCGGAGTGGAATAATGGTCATTATCATGCAGGCCGCTGGCGTTCACAAAATGCGTATCTTTAAGGCCGAGCGCGCCGGCCTTTTCGTTCATCAACTCGGCAAACAGCGTTTCGGAGCCCGCCACATAGTCGGCTATGGCCGCAGTCGCATCCGCGCCGGACGGCAGCCCCGCGCCATACAAAAGATCCAAAAGCGTCACAGTCTCTCCTGAAGAAAAACCCGCGACAGAAGCGCCTGCCTCCACAACCGGATTGATAATCTCATAACTGAACGTATAGAGTTCATTCAACTCCGGCATATGCTCCACGGCAACGATCAACGTCATCACTTTTGTCATGGAGGCGGGATAAATACGCTTGTCCCCATTCAGAGAAGCCAGTACCGTGTTGCTCTCCTGATCGATTAAAATAGCATATTCACTGTCAATCACACCGCCAAGCTGCCGGCTGTCCGGCGTATACGCGGCATACGCGATCTTCGGTTCCTCGACCGGCAAGACAACCGACGCCTGCGCATCGGCCAACGCCAAAAGCTGACGCTGCGCTTCAATCTCGGCCACGAGCGCATCAGCCTCCGCTTGCTGCGCATGACGGCGATAACTGAGCGCGGAAAACAAACAAAACATCACAATCAGAGACAAAAACAAAATGATCAGCAATATGCCGACCACTTTAGGAAACGCGCGAAACGGCTCCCGTACATGTGGAGCGGGACGTCTAGAACGCCCCCGATGCTCCTCAGGAAAGGAAGCGCGCCCGGCAGATTTCATATCAGCCATTCCTACAGCACCTTTTCATATTCTTTCAATCATTTCATGTTTCATTATAGCACAGTTTCCAGATCTTTTCAACCTCTCGTCGCTTGCGCATCCGTAAAAAATCACCGCAAAAATGTGTGCAAAACGACAAAAATACGCCGGTAATTTTTACCGCTGCGAAGCCCGTCCAAAAAGTATATGAAACAAAGCAATCCAATAAAAATGCGCATACAGCGCGGCGCAAAGCCCGCGCTGTATGCGCATTCCGGCCGGACAAGCCCGCTTTTTTTTTTTTTTGCACCAAGACTTGCCCGTCGAAAAATCAAAGGGAATACAACAAGCTCGTATTTTCAAAATCAAATTTATTTTTTTGAGGAGTTGATCTGGAAATCCACGGCCTGCGCGCCGCCCTCATCCCGGCCGAACTCATAGTCCTTGCCCGGGAGAACGGCGTTCAGGACGATTCCCGCAATGGAAGCCACCGCCAACGCCGACAGCGTGATCGCAATGCCGCCAACGGTAAAGCTGACCGAACCCAGCCCAAGCGCGCATACAAGAATGATGGCGGCCACGATCAAATTGCGGCTCTTTGTAAAATCTACCTTATTCTCAACGACATTGCGTACGCCGATGGCCGAGATCATGCCGTACAGCACAAAGGATATGCCGCCGATAACGGCCGTGGGAATCAAATTCACAACGGCGGCAAACTTCGGGCAGAATGACAGCACCGCCGCAAACACCGCCGCAATGCGAATGACGCGCGGATCATAGACCTTGGAAAGCGCAAGCACGCCCGTATTCTCGCCATAAGTCGTATTGGCAGGCGCGCCGAACAGGGAGGCAAAGGTCGTTGCCAGACCGTCGCCGAGCAGCGTGCGATGAAGTCCAGGATCAGCAATGAAATTCTTGCCGACGGTCGAAGAAATCGCGGAAATATCGCCGATATGCTCCATCATCGTCGCAAGAGAGATCGGAACGATTGCCACAATGGAACTGATAATTAAAGAAGAATTTGACCAATCAATTGAGAAAACGGTATCCTGCCACTTGAAAGGTAGACCAATCCACGCAGCGCTTTTCAACTGCTCCAGCGCCGCCGATGAAAACAGAAGAAGATTTTCCTTTCCGGCAATCGCTATATATTGTGCGCCGTCCACCTCGACCGTCTGGCCGAAGCACGCAGCCAAAATCGCCGCACACGCACAGGAACCGAGAACGCCAAGCAGGATCGGCACGATCTTTGCCATACCGCGTCCCCATACATTGAAAATAATGATAATCGCCAGCGCAATCAGCGCAACCAGCCAGTTTGTCTGGCAGTTGCTGACCGCCGAACCCGCAAGGCCAAGCCCAATTGCAATGATGATCGGACCGGTCACGACAGGCGGGAAAAAACGCATCACTTTATTTGCGCCGATGAACTTAATCAGCGCCGCAAGAATCAGATATACAAGCCCTGCGCAGGCAACACCGAGGCAAGCATACGGCAATAGCTGCGACGTAGACATCGTTTCGTCCGCAAGACCGGTAATCGCGCCATAGCCGCCGAGAAACGCAAAAGAAGAACCGAGAAACGCAGGCACTTTCCCGCCGGTAACCAGATGGAAAAACAGGGTTCCGAGTCCGGCGAAGAGAAGTGTGGACGAAATGCTGAGGCCTGTCAGAAGCGGCACAAGAACCGTTGCGCCGAACATGGCGAATAAGTGCTGCAGGCCGAGAATAAGCATTTTCGGCACACCAAGCTTGCGTGCGTCATAAATGCCGGTTTCGGGGATCGCGTTTTTGCTGTTGCTCATAAAATCCTCCACATAGTTCTCCTCGAGCAGCGACGCGGGCAAAAAAAAATCCTGCCCGTAAAAACCTGCAAGATCGGCAAACGCGCGCGGCGCATCTCTATAAATCTTGCCGGTCTCTCGTACCGCTCTTAAAGATTTTTTACTGTGGTCATTATAGCATGTCCGCTAAAATTTGTAAAGTCATTTCCCTGAAATTTTTAGCCTTTTTTGTAATTTTTGTGCGCTGCAGGTGAATTTTGAAAAAAGACTTGCAAATCCATACATTCCTATAGTATAATGAAAAAGAATTTCTGAAATATAAAATTACGGAGGCTTTCAATGTTCAAATTCTTTCTGGACGCCACAGATGCGGCATCCGATGCAGCAACCGGGACCGGAGGTCTGGCCAGCACACTGCCAACGATTCTGATGCTGGTCGTCATGGTCGCAATTTTTTATTTTCTTTTGATCCGTCCGCAGAAAAAGCAGGAAAAAGAAGCGCAGAATATGCGGGACTCTCTTTCGGTAGGCGACGAAATCACAACTATTGGCGGAATTATCGGAGAAATCGTATCCATCAAGGATGAGACCATTACCATCGAAACCAGCAAAGCCGGCACAAAAATGCGCCTGCTCAAAAGCGCCGTGCGCAGCGTAGATGTCAGCGCCGCCGACAAAAAGAAGGCGTCGGAAGAATCAAACGCATAAAAAAAGCGTCCAAGCAGCATCTTCGGCTGATCGAAGAATGTGTGCGGAACATTAAAATAAAAAACGAAAAAAGGCGGCGACAGCCGTCTTTTTTATCCCCTAAACAAGGACAAGCGCCTATCCGACGCGGAATGCATCCAAATGCCGCCCCGCTTTCGCCCAGATTTTGAGGCGCATCGCGTTCTATTATCCGTCGCCGCCGCATATGCTGTATCAAAAAAAGTGGAGGCTGCTATGTCAAAACGGTCGTTGGGCAAACTTCCCTTATCGGTGCGGACCGCAATAACGGTAGGGATCACGCTGGTGTTTGCCCTCATACTCTGTCTCATCTTCTGCGCGGTGGCAAACGCCGGAGAAGATCCTACCGCAAATTTGTCCCTTTACGGAGAAATTGCTTTCGGACTAACTATGCTGTTTTGCGGGTTTATCGGCGCGAAAAGCGCACCCGACCAAAAGTTCATGTGCGGGATCATGGCCGCAGGCGCCGTTCTTTTGCTGGTCATCGCCGCATCCGTCGCATTTGGCGGCGACAGCTTTATCAAAGAAGTGATACTCGCCGGTCTCGGCACATTTCTTGCGGCAGGCGGCGCGCTGCTTGGCGCAAAAGAACAAAGCCGCAAACACAAACGAAAAAGATGAAAACCCAACATCAAAAGCCGCATTTTCCGGCTAGGACGGAAAATGCGGCTTTTGATTATACAGGAATTTATGCGCCGCAAAGCGCCATACCCGTGCACGAAGAAAATTTTTCTGCGTTTCTCTCAAATTTCAAAGTAAAACGTACTGCCCTCTCCTACTTCGCTCTGTACGCCAAACTGCGCGCCGTGCGCCTGCAAAATATTCTTGACGATCGAAAGACCGAGCCCCGTACCGGTGACCGCGCGCTTATGCACCTTGTCCACCTTATAATACCGATCGAAAATATACGGCAGATCTTCTTTGGCGATGCCCTCTCCATGGTCGCTCACCTCGACGCGGCATTTGCCGCCCGGCGCGTCGGACAGCCGCAGCACAACAGTTTTGTCTTCGCCGGCATAATTGACCGCATTGTTGATCAGATTATAAATCACCTGTAAAATCCGTTTCTTATCGCACTTTGCAAATTTCGGTCCGGTGCTCTCGTATAAGAACGTATAATCCTTGCCCGCCAGCAGCTTGCGGAACCGCTCTACGGTTTCAAGGATCAGAAAATCCATGTCCACGCTCTCGATTTCCAATTTCTGCGCCCCGCTCTGATATTTGGAAAGATCAATCAGATCGCTGACCAGCGAGGACAGACGGGCAGTCTCGTCCAAAACGACCTGCATATTTTCCGGCGTATTCTCCCCTTCGATATCACGCATCATTTCGCAATAGCCGGTAATCAAGGTAAGCGGCGTGCGCAGATCATGCGAAATATTGGCGATCAGTTCCTTCTGCATACGGTCGGTTCGCTGCAGATCCTGCGCCGCACGGTTCAGCGTGTCTGAAAGCTCGCGGATCTCCCGATACCCCTCGCCCGAAAACTGAACGTCGTACTCCCCTGCCGTCAATTTTTTCGCGGCGCGGTTCACCTCAGCGATCGGCTGGGACAGGCGCTTGGCCAACAGATTGGCCATACAGCCCGCAAGCACGGTCATAATCACGGTGACGAACATTAGCTGCAGCGCCAGCGCGCCTTTAATCATATTGACCGGCGTGACCGGACCGTCGAACAGCATAATCAATAGATCCGTGCCGGTCTGCCGCACCGCAGCATACAAAAGCCGGTCGCGCACGCTGTAACGGCTGCCCGAAAACAAGGTGCGGCTGCTTTCTCCGTCCTGAAATCCTTCTAAAGAAGCGCGGTGAAAATAAGAGCCGCCGTTTTCCAGCGCAGCCGCATAAAGCTGATTTAAAAGATTGTCGCCGACATTATGGATAATGCACCCTCCGCCCACATCCGCGGAAGTAATCAGTTTGCCGTCACTGCCGAATACGCTGATGCAGAATTCATTATTGACGCTGATATTATAGATATTTTTGACAAAATTTCCGGCGTCTTCGCGATAGGCCGCCTCAATTTGGTAGGAAGCTGTCTCCATCCGGTTTTTCGTCACCTGGTAATAAAACTGATCCAGCAAAAAAATCTGGAAGCTCCATATCAGAAAAATCACAATCAGCACAAACGCGACAAAAGCCGCGAACAGCCGAACCCGCATTTTGGCCGCACGGCGGGGATGCCTGACCATCTGCATCGTTTATTTTTCACCGTCGCTGTAGCGGTATCCGACACCGCGCAGCGTGACGATAAAACCGCTGTATGGCCCAAGGCTCTTGCGCAGGAGCTTAACATGCGTATCCAGCGTACGGTCGCCGCCGAAAAAGTCATAGCCCCATACCTTATTGATCAATTTTTCCCGCGTCAACGCAATATCCCGGTTTTTTATCATATAAAACAACAGATCATACTCTTTAGGGGAGAGATTCACCTCCGCGCCGTCCACATACACACGGCGGGCGGTAAAATTGACCTCCAGACCGCCGCATCTATATACGTCCGCCTCGGACGGCGTTTCGTTTTTCTGGGTGCGCTTCAGAATCGCCTCGATCCGCAGCATCAGTTCTTTCGGGGAAAACGGTTTAACGACATAGTCGTCGATTCCAAGTTCAAAACCGTTGATTTTATCGTATTCCTCGCCCCGTGCGCTGAGCATCAAAATCGGCACGTCCGATTTTTTGCGGATTTCGCGACAGGCCGAAAACCCGTCGAGATTCGGCATCATGATATCCATGACGATGACGTCATAATCATAGTTTACCGCGCGGCATTTCTCGACCGCTTCCATGCCGTCGGAGGCAAAATCTACGGTGTGTCCCTCAAATTTTGCATATTTTCCGATCAGTTCACGGATTTTTTCCTCGTCGTCTACCACCAGTATTTTATACATATGTCCACCTCCGTATTGACAAAATGCCCCTTTTGGAAAAGGGGCATTTGCATCTCAGTTGTTTCCGGTCTGAAGTTCTATACCGTCGCTTGCCGGTACATCCTCGATCAGCGTCACGGATATGTCGGTATATACGCCTCCGCGCACCACTGTGATCGTTACGGTATCGCCTACTTTATAGCTTTGGATTGCGCTCTTGAGCGTTGCCGAATTGGTCACTTCATAATCGCCGAGCTTAATCATGCGGTCGCCGTTTTTCAGATCCGTAGACCCGCCGTCATACACATAAATTCCATAGGAATTGACCCGATAGCGCATCAAATCCATATAATCGTCGATCTCAATATAGGAAATGCCGAGCGAGGGACGGCCGGTCACATACCCGTTGTCGATCAGTTCTTTGGCGATGTCATAAGCGTAATTGATCGGAATGGCAAAGCCGAGCCCCTCGATCGCCGAACCCGAGCTTTTGGCGTTGACTATTGCAATCAGTTCGCCGTTCATATTGAAAAGTCCGCCGCCGCTGTTACCGGGATTGATTGCAGCATTGGTCTGCAACAACTGCATTTTCTGACTGTCAATCGTAATTTCACGATCCAGCGCGCTGATGATGCCGTTGGTCACGCTGCCGCCAAGCGCGCCGAGCGGGTTGCCGATCGCCAGCACCTCTTCGCCCACAACCAGCGTCGAACTGTCGCCGACGACGGCATAAGGCAGGTCTTTTTCTTCGATTTTGATGACGGCAATATCGCCCTGCGCGTCGCTGCCGATCACCTTCGCCTCATATTCGGTACCGCTAGTCAGCCGAACCATAACTTTCGTCGCGCCCTCGATAACATGGTTATTTGTGATAATATAGCCGTCGGCGCTGATCAGCACGCCGCTACCCGCGCCGCTGGAAATATACTGCTGGAAATACGAACCGTTGACGACCTGCTCCGTCGTAATCTCCACAACGGTCGGCTTGACCTTGGCCGCTACCGACGCATAAATTCCCTTGCTGGCCGCCGAGGTCAAATCAGACGAATCTGAATTTCCGATCACCGCCGTGCCGAGCGCCCCGGACACGGGCGTCTGAACCGGCGCCGTCCCGCCGGGCTGCGACGTCTCTCCGCCGCGGTCGGTCACAAGATAAGCGCCGAACAAGCCGCTCCCAAGCGACAGACAAACGCACAGTACTGCAACCAGCAGCGTTTTTAAAGCTTTCCCGTTTCCTTTTCTCGTCTGAGATGGCCGGACGCCTCCCTGCTCCACCGGCCGCACGGGCTGAACAGGCTGAACATCTTCCTTAAAATCTAACTGAATTGAACCATTACTCGAACGATCCGGCATCTGCGAATAACTGCTCTCCGAATTGAATTTAAATTCCGCCATGATGAAAACCTCCGTTTTTCATACTGTGCTAACAGTATAAACCGCAAATGTGAAGATTTTATGACAAAGCACAAAAATTACACTGAATTTTTTTGCATATCCAGATAATTTTGCAAAATAATTTCCGCGGAAAGCGTGTCCACGACGCGCCGCCGCTTGCCGCCCCGGGTATCGGTAAGATTGAGAATCCGGTGCGCGGCCATTGTAGTGACCCGCTCGTCCAAAAATTCGATCCGCGCATCGGTCATCTCCGAAAGCAGCGCGGCAAAAGCGCGGATTTTACTAGCGCTCGCCCCTTCGGAACCATCCATATTTTTCGGCAGTCCGATCACGATCACCGAAGCCCCGCGCTCGGCGGCAACCGCCGCTACGCGTTTCGCCGTGGCGCGCATGCCGCCCTCGCATATCGTGCCTATGCCGCTCGCAAGAAACCGATTTTCATCAGACAGCGCAAGCCCGGTGCGCACATCCCCATAATCTACTGCGAGTACTCGAGACATAGTATACCCCGTCTTTTTCATTCAATTTCTAACAAAACGTTTAAAGCCACATTTCAAAATCCTATCCAAATGCGAAAACGGCACAGAACAAAAGCCGCGACCGGCTACTTGCCGTAAAAGGCTGCCGTTTTGCCCTTTTGCCAAAAAGCGCCTTCCATTTTGGAGAGAAGCGGCTCAAACTTGTCCCCCGCAATTAAAAGATGCTCCAAAAATTCCACATGGATTTTTTGAAAGGCGTCTGCCACCACCGCCGTCGTCGTAAGATCGTCGGGAGACGGAACCAGGCTGCCGTTCGGATGATTATGCGACAGAACCGCCATTGCTGCATTTTTGCGCAGTGCGACTTCAATCAACGCGCGCGTGTCCACGCGTACCTGATTCACAGACCCCTCTCCGATCCGGACGACGTCGATCAACCGGTAACGATTATCGAGCAGAACCAAAAGGATCGTCTCGGTTTTCAATCCGGTAAAACGCCGCACCAGCATCTTGCCGAGCTTATTCAAGCTGTCGTAGCACTGCCCCGGCGGTTCTTCACAGAGCGCGGCGCGATAGATATCGGGGATCAGCTTAATGAGCAACGCGGTATGCATGCTGATGCCGACGACGCTGCAAAGATCGTCCGGCTCCGCCTCAAAAACGCCGCGCAGCGAACCAAAGCGCGCGATCAATTCATGCGCGATCGGATTGGTATCCTTCTGCGGGATGGCATAAAACAACAAAAGCTCGAGCATATTGTGCTTTTCAAAGCCGCTCAGGCCCTCGCGCAGATACCGATCCTTGAGTCTCTGTCTGTGCCCGCTGTGCACTTTGTCCTCCCCCTCTCGAAAGTCCCGCCGGACGCCGGAGATTTGACGGCGCGCCGTCAAACTTTCCCATAAAACCTGCTTGCAAAGCGCACGTCGATCTGTTAAAATAAAGTATATGCAAAAAACCCCGCCCGAGGCGAGGTTTTGTGGAGCTGGTAGCCGGACTTGAACCGGCGACCTGCTGATTACGAATCAGCTGCTCTACCAACTGAGCCATACCAGCGCATTTGCTATTATACTAAATCATTCGATCTTTGTCAAGAGGATTTTTCAATGAATTTATGCAATCTGAAAACGATCCGCGAAATTTTGTCCGAATTTGGCACGGCACCCAAAAAAAGCTTTGGGCAGAATTTTTTGATCTCTCCCTCCGTGCCTGAGCGGATCGCAGCAAACTGCTGCGGCCGCGCAGACAGCGTCATCGTGGAAATCGGCCCCGGAATCGGCTGCCTGACCGCCGAACTTGCCAAAAAATACAGCCGGGTCATCGCCATCGAACTTGATGAAACGATGATCCCGATCCTCGCCCGCACGCTGGCCGAATATCCGAACGTCACCGTTTTGCAGGGAGATATTCTGAAAATTGATCTTGCCGCCCTGCTTGAAAAGGAAGCGCCCGGCGCGCATGTTTCAGTCTGCGCAAATCTTCCCTATTATATCACTACGCCGATTCTCATGTATCTCTTGGAGAGTCAAATTGCGTTTGACAGCATCACAGTCATGGTGCAGGCAGAGGTAGCTTCCCGGCTCACAGCCGCGCCGGGAAGCGCCGAGTACGGCGCAATCACGGCGTCTGTCGCCTATTTTGGCCTTGCAGAAAAACTCTTTACCGTCGCGGCGGGAAATTTTTATCCCGCGCCCAAAGTAGACTCCGCTGTCGTGCGCATCAATCTGTACAGAGAAAAGCCGGTGCGTCCAAAATCCGAAGAAGCCTTTTTTAAAACCATACGGGCGGCTTTCGGCCAGCGCCGGAAAACACTGGTCAACGCGCTCAGCGCCGCCTTTCCCGATCTTTCCAAAGAAAAAATACGAGCTGCGCTCGAAGCATGCGGGCTGGACGAACGCGTCCGCGGCGAGCGCCTGCCGGCCGCCGATTTTGCCGCGCTCTCCGATATGCTCTTCACATAAACCGTTTTTGTCTGCGGTGAAAATTCCTCTTTTGGGGACATTTGGCGGCAGCAACCGAAAATGCAACCGATTGTTGCCCGAAAATGTATGGTATGCAACCGAAGTTGCGTGTAAAATGAACGTATCCCAAAGAAAAAAGGAGGAATTTTATGACTTTTGGAGAACAAATCAAGCAAAAGCGCGAAGCGCTCGGACTCACGCAGGAGGAACTGGCTGAAAAGCTGGACGTCAGCCGGCAGGCCATTTCCAAATGGGAGAGCGACCTTTCCATGCCTGCCGGAAAAAATAAAAGCGCGCTTTGTCATTTGCTTGGGATAGAGGACGAAAAACAAGCTGTCCCGCACACCATGCTGCGATGGCTGTACGGCGGCTGGCTTGCGGCAGCGGTGTGCGCCGTCGCACTTGCTGTGATTCTGATTGCTGGAACCAATCACGCCGGGGCCGACGCCTCAATCAGCAATGAAGACCTTTCAAAAGAGACAACGCCCGCCATAACCGGCCTGCATTTCGTAGATGCGAACTGCAAATATGTAGAGGACGAGGCGACCTGGTACCCCGCAGCCGACATCCGCGGCGTCCTGATTACCTATACGGGCCCCGGCCCGAACGCCGTCAAACTTTTTGCCACTCCGACCGGAACCGAAATGACTGAATATACCGAACTCTGGCTCACGCAGGATATCCTAACCCGCGAAGGATTTATCCTGCTGCCTTTGAATCTCTCCGAAAAAGCCGGCGACGGACTTATGGTCCATTTTTACGCCGAACTGCAATTTGACGATCAAACGACGATTACTTCCAACAGCTTTAATCTATATGCCGAATAAAAGACGCGGCGCTGAAATTTTTTTGGGGTTTCAGCGCCGCGTCTTTTATTTTTGCTTTTTCTTCCAATCCTTGATCTGCTCCAACCGGGCTTTGAATTTCCCCTCAACCCCCTGCTCCGTGGGCCGGTAATATTCCCGCCCCAGCAGCGCGTCCGGCAGGCACTGCATATCGGTCAGCTTGTCCGCCGTATCGTGGGCATATTGATACCCCTTCCCGTAGTCAAGCTCCTTCATCAGCCGCGTGGGCGCGTTGCGAATCACCAGCGGAACGGGCTCCGCCAGTTGCTTAACGGCGTCCTTCTTCGCCGCCTCATAAGCCATATACAGCGCGTTCGATTTCGGCGCCAGCGACAAATAGACGACCGCTTCCGTCAAATGTACCGTACATTCCGGCATGCCGATCAAATGGCAGGCCTGATACGCGGCAATCGAGATTTCCAACGCGCGCGGATCGGCCAGCCCGACGTCCTCGCTGGCAAACCGCGTCACACGGCGGGCAATATACAGCGGATCCTCGCCAGCTTCCAGCATCCTTGCCAGCCAATAGACCGCGGCGTCCGGGTCAGAATTCCGCATGGATTTATGCAAAGCGGAAATCAGATTATAATGCTCCTCGCCGGTTTTATCGTACAGCAGCGATTTCCTGGACATACATTGCGTCAGGGTTTCCTCGGTCACCGTAACCGCCCCCTGCGCATCCGTATTTCCGTTCAGAACGACCATTTCCAGTGTGGAAAGGGCCGTCCTTGCGTCGCCGTTGGCAAAAACCGCAATCATTTTCAGCATATCGTCCGAAATCACGATTTTCTGGCTGCCAAATCCCCGCTTGTCCGTCAAGGCTCTGCAAAGCAGCGAGACCAGTTCTTCGGTTTGCAGTGCCTGCAGAACAAACACCTTACAGCGGGACAAAAGCGCGCTGTTGATTTCAAAGGACGGATTTTCCGTCGTAGCGCCGATCAAAACAATACTGCCTTTTTCCACAAAAGGAAGAAAAGCGTCCTGCTGCGCTTTATTAAAGCGGTGAATCTCGTCTACAAATACAATGGTTTTTTCCCCATAGCGGCGATTGTCCTCTGCCTGCTGCATGACCGTCCGTATTTCTTTGATCCCACTCGTCACAGCGGAAAAATCAATAAAAGACGCTTTCGTTCTGTTGGCAATGATGCGCGCCAGCGTGGTTTTGCCGACGCCCGGCGGCCCCCAAAAAATCATCGAAGAAATCTGATCGCCCTCGATCAGGCGGCGAAGCACTTTTCCCTCGCCCAGCAGATGTTCCTGCCCCGCATACTCGTCCAGTGTCCGCGGACGCAACCGCGCCGCGAGCGGCTGCGCAAGATCTTGATCAAAAAGCGTTTGCTGCTCCATATATATCCCCAGTCCCGAAATCAATTTCCGCAGATTGCCCGCAAAACCGTTCTATTTTTTCCAATATCTATGCGTTCCGAGCCAGATTCACCACGGCCAGTCCCTTCGCATGGGCATACTCCACCGTGCGCCGCGTCCCGCTGCCGCCAAGCGAGGTCAGATAGCACACACAGGCGCTGCTCGCGTCTACCATTGCGCGGTTGCGCTTATGCATACAGCCAACCGTATACGTCTCCCCGGTATAGATGACCTCGTCGGCGCGGGCAAGCAGATTGTCGTATACCATGCGGTCATATTCGCTCCACCGCGCGGTCTGGTCGCGGCAGGGCAGCATCAGCACGAGTTTTATATCATATCCCCGCATTTTGAGCGAACTGATATAGGTCTCCGCAAACGTATCAAAGCCGAGCGCGCCGCCGCAGACAAAATAGCGATACCCGTTGGAAATCAAGGTCATCAACAGCGGTTCAAGCCGCTCGGCAAGCTGGCTGTACGTCACCGCCGAAATGTCGCGATGACCGGTAAAGCAGCAGGTATTACTTTTTTCTCTCATCCAATATCCTTTTCACCTTGAGCACGGCCACCTGCGTCTTGGCGTCTTCAATTTCGCCGCGCATGACCATGCCGCAGAGCGTATCGATGTGAATTCTCTGCACCGTCAAAAATTCGTCCGCGTCCAGATGCTGCCGTCCATCCGCCGAGCGCAGATCCTCGGCCAGGTACATTTCAATGACTTCGTCTACAAACGCAGGCGTCGTATACAGCCGACCGATCGGCGTCCAGACGCCGGCCGTACAGCCGGTCTCCTCATACAATTCCCGCTTGGCCGCAGCAAGAAAATCTTCGCCTTTATAATTCAGCTTTCCCGCGGGAATCTCCCAGAGCACGCGCGCATGCGGATAACGAAACTGCCGCTCCATCAGCACTTCCCCGTTCTCCAGCAGCGGCAGCATGCAGACCGCCCCGACATGCCGGATCACCTCGCGCACACTCTCATGTCCATTCGGCAAACGGACGCGGTCACGCTCCAGATGCACAATAACGCCTTCATAAATTTGCTCGGTGGACAGCGTCTCCTCTTTGAGCGAAGCTTCCTCCGCCTCTTTTGCTGCGGCTGCGCCGCTTTTCATCGAAAGCGGCGTTTTCTCTTTCCGATTCATATTTTTTCTCCGAATTTCATACGCATGGCCGAAATAATGATGTCGGCGCATTGCTCAAATGTAAAATGATCGGTCGAAAGGCATAAATCATAATTACCGGGATGCGCCCAAGTCTTTCCGGTATAGTATTCGTGATATTCCGACCGGTACTTATTGATGCGGTCTACTTTCTCGCGCGCTGCGCGTTCACCGATGCCATGCTCCTCCGCCTCCCGCATCGTACATTGGTCGTAAGAACCGCTGATGAACACGCTGAACAGATCCGCGCGGTCTCGAAGCACGAACTCGGCGCAGCGCCCGATCACCACGCAGGAAGCGGTATTGGCCAACTCACGAATTACTTTCGCCTGATAATTAAACAAATTCTGACTGGATGTGAAATCCGCGCTCTCCGGCGGAATCAGTTCGCCGCCGTACACCTTTCTCGACGCCTTGAACAGCGGCGTCCGGCGCAATTTTTCATCCGCACGGGCAAAAAGCTCCTCGCTGATCCCGCTGTCATCGGAAGCCAGCCGCAAAAGCTTGCTATCGTAATACTCTACAGAAAGTTTTTTCGCAAGCGTTTTTCCAACGAAAGCACCCCCGCTGCCGCAGCTGCGCGCAATCGTGATGACAAACTTCTCCATATGCGCTCCCCTCATATCCCATCTAATGCTCGATACAATTCGGATCATTTTCCGAGCAGCATTATTGTATCATATTCCAAAAGTTTTTTCAAGACCATTCGTCCGCCGCATCAGCGACCGGTACGCTTGGAGGCTCGAATGTCCCAATCCAAGACAACCGCGCCGCCAAACGCGATCACCGCGGCAATATACGCGCTGCGAAGCATTTCCAAAACAAACGCCGACGTTTTCGGCAAATCGAAAAAATAAAAGCCATAACACAGCGCAAGCAGCAAATAGAGACAGATCATGCCAAGGCACCGCCTAAGAAGCCTCTGCGCCCGAGATTCCATTACCGGCAAATTTTTCAGCCGTACCGCTTTCATCGTATCCTCCTATGTATTTTTATTCATATATTTTAAATCGCTTAAATTATAACATAAAAATATTCAGGGGTACTCCAGTATATTATGGGTAAAAATCAAATATTTTCAGTATTTTTAAATCTTATATATAAATATTTAAAAAATTGGTAAATATTTATTTTCACGCATAGAATAATTATGAAAAATGAATAAATTGATATAAATGATGATAAAAACTTATATTTTTTAAAAGAAAAGACAAGCATACATCAAGTGAATCCCAGCGCCGAATACGACAAAATATGCATTGTTTTTCTGAATTCTATTAAAAATCAGCAAAATATTTTATTCTTTTTTATGCATCATCCCAGTTTTTCGGCCCCCACGCCGCATCTTTCTGTCGATTATACTAAAGTCACATCGAAAATGTGACGGAGGACACTTCCCATGGAAGCAGACAAAAACGCGCGCATCATTCAAAAAAATATTCGAGAAGCGGCAGGCTGTAAAATCATTTACAGCCTGCTTCAAAGCCGGCGGCAGTATAACCTGCTTGTCGCCTTGGAAAATACAGACGAACGCGTATATGTAGCCGACATTGCGCGCAGCGAATCTTGCGCCCGGCAGTACTTGTCTCTGCTCTCCCGAGAACTGGTCTACCCCTGCCACCTGCCGGAGGTACTGGACGAACTTCTCGGAGAAGCGATTCAGCTATGACGAGATCAAAAAATAGCACGGCCGCGACTTGATTCCGTCAAATAAAAATTTATAGTTTTTCTCATTTTCCCCTTGCAATTCTAAAACAAGTATGGTATTATATTCGAGTATGGAGGCATAGCTCAGCTGGTTAGAGTACTTGCTTGACATGCAAGGGGTCACTGGTTCGATTCCAGTTGTCTCCACCAAAACGCGTAAAGTCGAACCCTTCTTGTAGTGAAGAATGTTTTTGCGTTTGTAGAAGAACACCCACCTAAGCCATAAGGCTTAGGTGGGTGTTCTTCTTATGTGTTTTCAGTTTTCCAAAACAGATTAACAGGCATATAAAAACAATTTCATACCGTCTTGCGCAATTGAAAGTACAAATTTCGTTGATCCTTCAGCTGTTAGTATACCATTCATTTTGCTTCATTTTTTCTCCTATTTTATATATTCTCTTGGGACGGAGACTGCGGCTTTTGCGCCTGCTTTTGTAACTACAAAGACCGAAACGGGCCATTCGAGGTCGCTTAAATCGCCTTTACTGTATGGAGGATTTGTATAGCGCTGGATATCCGCAATTCTGCAATCGGTTAAATCAATTTGTACAATATCGCCCGCTCCAATACTTTCATTCGCCACGTTAAAGTCATCATCTACAACGAAATACTCCGTTTCCCTCTCCCAGCCTTCAGCAAACAGGTCACTGACCTTTAGTTTGTCTCCCGTCTCGGCATTAAAATAGAAAGAAAAGTAAAACGGGTTGTAATGCTCTTCGATAACCGTAAATTCATAGTATTCATCCCCGACCATGGCAGACACCAAATTGGCGCCGCTAAATATGATATATCTGTTTCCAACAACTGCAATGCGAAAATCAGGCCAAGGGCCTACCGATACCGTTTCTGCGTTTATACCCTTGCTTTTTACAAGTTCAAGCAATTTTTCTTGGGTAAAATAAGTCTCATAGATTTGGTCGATGAAAGCGTTTACCTTATCACACGCTTCTGCGGGAATGCTCGATTTTTCACTGTCAAGATACCAGATAGTAATACCGTTTTTCACTTTAGGATATTCGACATTATTAGAATATCTCGTCGTGATTTCCTTATAAATCGGTATGCTCTCGTCGATATAGCCTGCCATATCTCTCGGAATGCTCGTTACCATATATTCGGAGAGGTCGGCTATAGAGAGTTCCACTCCGTCGGCAAAGCAGGTTCCGGGGCGGAAAATTATACTGTTTGCCGTAAAATAAAACTCGCCGTTATAAAGCCCCGAATAGTCGCTTATCATATCGTGCGTCCCGCCAAAAGAAGAATACGGCTCTACCGCTTCTTTTGCAAGCGTTTTATTGAGCAGCGGCACAAAATCCACGCCATCAAAAAACAAGTCTGACAGTTCAAGTCTTTCACCCGTGTATATATCAAACACCGCGGTGCGGACATCGTAATAATAATCTGCCGACGCCTGTGCGCCGAAATTATACACCAAGCCTACCTTGACGGAAAGATAACCGTTTATAAGCTCGGTATGTGTCGTAACATCTTGAATGTACGAATATTCACTGCGTAAGACTGCAAACTCGCGCATTTTCGTTTTATCAACCTTAGAAAGCTCGTTTGAAGCTTCAGTTATAAAGCTCTGTACCTTTTCGCCAAGTCCCGCCACCGTAAAATTATCGGGGATCCGTCTGCACGCATAATAGTAGTCTGCCGCTTCTTCAGGTTTGGTTATACCGGATGTGGCTACAGCGCTATACAAAGTTTTCGTTGCCGCCTCGGGCAGAGTCAAGCCTTCCACCTTGCGATAAGGAACATATCCCGCATCGGCAATAACCTGCTGCCCCTCATCCGACTGGATCCATTTTACAAGAGTGCGGACGGACGAGTCCTCCGCCTCTTCTGCCGAGAAAACGGCATAGTTGTAGCCGAGAAGCGGATAGCTGCCGTCGGCAAGGGTTTTGAGCGAAGGCTCAACGCCGTTCACCTTTATGTACTTGATCTCGGAAATGTTCTCATACATTCCGTCCGAGTAAGCGTAAACAGAATATCCGATAGCGTTTATTCCGTTGTCATAGTTCGCTACAACATCAAGTATTCCGGTCATCGTTGCGGGAATTACGTCGGTAACCGGCTTCATAAGCGAAGTATCACCCATAAAGGAGATCATATAATTCTGGCTTCCCGAATCTTTGTTTCGCTGATAGGCGATAATCTCCGCATCGTTTCCGCCGACCTCGCTCCAGTTTGTGATTTTTCCTGAGTAAATACCCTTTAATTGTTCAATGGTTAGAGTATCTACAGGATTATCCTTGTTTACAACAAATACAAATCCCTCACCTGCCACAGGCTCGGCTTCATAATTAAAGCCAATGTCCTGCATACGCTGAAGCTGCGTATCTGAAAACGGTGTCGTAAAGATCAACTCGCATTTTCCGCTCAACAGATTTTCAAATGATGTATACGTTTTCGTGTGCGCTGCTTTCTGCTCTCCGCCGAGAATAACGCTTCTTATCGCACTGTCAAGGTTTGTAGTCGAAGTCGAGCCGTCGGTCTTCGGGAATACAAAGTCCTTGGGAAATGCGGAAGGCTTTTCCTCTTTTACCTCGGTGGTTTCGGTAAAAGGCTCGGAAGTTTCCGCAGTCGTTTCGATCATATTATCGGTCGTATTTTCTATATTTTTATCTAAAAGCGTATTGCATCCGCTAAACAGCAATAAAAGAGACAAAACGAACGCAAGTATGACAAAATTGTATTTCATATAAACTCCTTGTTTTTCACCACGCTAAACTATTGTAAAGATTCTTCTAATCGGTGGCCTCTTTCATTCCATCGCCCTACAGAAATTATACGCTTTATTGTTTTTAAAAACATGTATAGCCCGGTTGGATGCATCCCATATCTGTCGGTTGTTACTGCCTCTCGGCGTTGTAATTTCTATCATTACAAACTGCACAGGGGAATTTATTTTATCCCTCAGACCAGCAAAAGGTCTGAAAGGCGGGTAATATCTCCCGCGCCCATCGTCAGAATCAGATCACCCGGTTTGGCCGTTTTCAGCAAATACGCCGCAATTTTTTCAAAGCTCTCAAAATACAGCGCGCCGTTTCCAATCTGCGCAGCGAGGAGCGCGCTCGACATCCCCAGCGTATCGGTTTCCCGCGCCGGATAAATATCGGCCAGCACCGCCTGATCTGCCAGACGCAGCGATGAAACAAAGCCGTCGAACAATCCCTTTGTCCTCGAATAGGTATGCGGCTGATATACGCAGAAAATCCGACCGGCGGTCATAGACCGCGCCGCCGTCAGCGTTGCCGCAATCTCGGTGGGATGATGCGCGTAATCATCATAGATTCGAACGCCCGCTCGTTCCCCTTTATATTCCATCCGGCGCCGCGCGCCGCCAAAACGCTCCAACCCCCGAACGATATCCCCCGAGGGAATTCCGCAAAGAATGGCGGACGTGGCAGCGGCCAGCGCATCATATACATTGTGCTCGCCCGGCACCGACAGGCGCACGCGCTTCCTCATGCTGCCATGACAAAGATCGAATGAAACGGCACCAGCAGCAGTCTCAATATTTTCCGCCATGACGTCCGCCGCGCGGCGGATGCCAAAAGTCAGCACGCTACCGTCAAACCCCTCGGCCATCCGGTACACCGCATCGTCATCGGCGTTCAGCACGGCGCAGCCGCAGCCCTTCGTTTTTTCGATATAAGCGCGGAACGAACGGCGTATCTGCGCAAGATCGCGGAAATAATCCACATGATCGAGTTCAATATTGAGCACGACCGCAACGGTCGGATAAAAATCCAAAAAAGAATCCATATATTCGCAGGCTTCAAAAATAAAATTTTCCTGCCCGCCGACACGATACGCGCCGCCAATGCTTGAAAGCTCGGCGCCGGAAATGATCGTAGGGTCGGCGTCCGCCGCGAGAAAAATCTCCGCAGCCATCGACGTCGTAGTGCTTTTTCCATGCATACCGGCGATACCGATACGCCGGGTATAACCACACATCAGATATCCAAGATAATCCGCGCGTGAAATCACCGGAATGCCGCGCGCACGCGCACATACAAGCTCCGGCGTGTCCTCCCGGACCGCAACCGTATACACCAGCGCATCGTAGCCGTCAAGCTGTCCGGCGCGGTGTCCCTCAAAAATTTCAATGCCCTCGGCCTTCAGGCGGTCGGTCAGTGCCGAACGCGCACGGTCCGACCCGCCAACTTTATATCCGGCGTTTTTTGTGATATGCGCCAGCGACGACATCGTAATGCCGCCGATTCCCAAAAAATAAACCGCCTGTTTACCTGCAAGCATGCGCGCAATCTTATCGGCGCCAAAATGCGTATTTGCCACAGCCATATCCACTGCCTCCTAATGATTTGCAGAAATCCGCGCACGGCGGTATCCAATAAGCCAAAACCACGGCTGCACCGCACGTACGCCGCACAAAAAAATTAAATGCATAAAAAGGGCGCTCCAGTCGCATAATTTTACCATAAGCCGCCCACCGGGCAGACAACATGGAGGAGTTTATGGAAATTACCGATGTAAAAATCCGCAGAATTTTTGAAACCGCGCCGCTGAAAGCCGTAGCGTCGGTCACTTTTGACGGGCAATTTGCCGTGCACGACATCAAAGTGATCAGCACGCAGGAAAAACTGTTTATCGTCATGCCAAGCCGCAAGAACCCCGACGGTACCTACCGGGACATCGCGCATCCCATCAACACGATTTTCCGCCACCAGTTGGAAAGCACCGTACTGCGCGCATACGAAACCGCCGTGGAGGAACTGAACGCAGCGGCGGAACCCTCTCTGCACACCGGGCACTGACGCCCCGCCAAGAAACGAGCGCCGCCGGAAAGCAAGCCGGCCGGCGCTCAGCGCTCCTCGCCGAGCAAAGCGCACATATACGCACGCAGCTTTTCACGGTCGGGTTCCGAAAGCTGCCTGTACAACCGGAGAAAAGCCTCCGCCCCATCCTCTTCACCGGCCAGCAGCCACGCGGAGGATACATCAAAATATCCCGCGATGCGGGTAATCTTGTCTACGGACGGCGATGAATCGCTGTGTTCCAGATCATATAAAAAATTCCGATTGATGCCGCATTCTTCCAGCGTACGTTTGACCGTCGTGCCCCGCGCTTTGACCAATCCGCGTATGCGCTGCGCAATTTCCATATTGTTACGGGGCATACAAAACCCTCCCAAAATTTCCCGTTTATTTTTTCAAAAAGCCTTGACATACAGAAATTTCTGTGTTATTATGTGAATGTAACAGAAATTTCTGTGAAATCTGCATTTATATTTTATTGTAGCACAGATATTTCGGTATTTCAAGTATATTTTAACCAATGGAGGAATAGAACATGCAATTCTATGACGACGGTTTGGCAAGCGGAGGTTTTACATGCAGCAGACGGGAACTGCTTGCCCGGATCGAAGCGCTGTATAATCAAATCGACGGCGAAAGCGAACGGCGGGAAGAACTGCTCTGCACGCTTCGCCGTACCGAACGCGCCATCGCGCGCTGGAAAGAACTCATCGAAGAGATGGAGACCTGTCTGCGATGACACGCGCAAATGAAGCCGGTCAGAACATACCGGAAAAAAAGCTAGCGGACCGCACAAAAAAAGCGGATCCGCAGATGACGAAAAACCACGTCACAAAAGAACAACTGGAAAAACTCTGTAGTCTCAAAAGAGAAATTGCTCGGGCAAAACGACGGCTCGCACGGCTGGAAAACAAACTGACGCGCGGCCAAATGGATGCGGAACTGCGCACGGAAGCCATGCGGACGCAAACCGCGCTGCACGCCTATCTGATCAGCGCGCAGACCGAGGAAACGCGCCTCATTCGATACATAAACTCGATTCCGGACAGCGATATCCGCGAACTCTTCATGCTCCGCTATGTAGACGGCATACGGTCATGGCAGCGGATCGCATTTCTCGCAGGAGAACACGACGAATCCTATGTGCGCCGACGGCATAACGCCTATCTGAAAAAGCATCCGACAATAGAATGACCAAAAAATTCAGTCTTTCGCCAAAACTCCGGGCTCGCTTCCGTCCTGTACCGCAGCCTCGGCGAAATAAACCGGCATGCCTTGACTGCTGAAATTCATCTCATATTCGGTCATGACATTCTCCTTGGCATACTCGCTGTGATGCAGGTCACGGCTGACCTTGAGAAGGGGCATCCCCGCCGCTTCAAATTCGCCGAGCGAAAAAGAGAACAGCTTCTCGTTGTCGGTTTTCAGTCGTAAAACGCCGTCCGGTTTCAGCAGTGTTTTATAAATTTCCAAGAAGGCGCGATATGTCAGTCTTCGCTTATAGTAGCCGGACTTCGGCCACGGATCGCTGAAATTCAAATAAATGCAGTCGAATGTGCACGGCGGAAACCACTGGCCCAGGTCGCCGGCATCGCCGAGAATAAACCGAAGATTGTCTTTGCATGCGTCCTCGCTTTGCAGCACGCGTTCCAGCGCGCAAATCATCACATCCGTCACCCGTTCCACCGCGTAGAAATGGATATCCTTATATTTTGCGGCCATTTCAACCGAAAACTTTCCCTTGCCGCATCCGATCTCCAGATGCAAAGCCGCCGGCGTCCCGCCGAACGGGCACTGCGGATCCGCTTTTACCGTTTCCGGATCCGTGCAAAGCAGTCGGGATGCTGCGGCCAGCCGCTGCGCGCTGTTTTTCTTTTTTCGCATTCTCATCGTATTTCACGCTCCGCCCTGTTTCGTGTTTATCTTATTTTAGCATACAAGGCGCGTAAAGTCAAAAAGTTTCTGCAAAATCGAAATTACCCGTTGACAAATATGCCCGGGTGTGCTAATATATATCAGTCGGGAATCCCCGGCTGTTGTTTGCGCCTGTAGCTCAGTGGATAGAGTGCCCGGCTACGAACCGGTAGGTCGTAGGTTCGAATCCTGTCAGGCGCGCCAAATCAAAGCAAGCAAGCGTATTGAACAGTCAAAATCGACTGTTCAATACGCTTGCTTTCGTTTTACAGGGAAAAGTCTGGTTAAATTCCGGCTTTTCCCTGTTTGTATTTAGAGATTGCGCCGTTGGCAAAACGGCGGCATCCCGCAAAGAACGGTGATCTGACGATTTTTCGCCCGAACAAATTCCGAAGCACCCCCATGTTCGACTCCCAAGCCCCCCGCATGAACGCATTTTCCCGGCAGTCTGTGCCTAAAATGCCCGGGGAGCCGCAATCAGCCCTTCGTTTCTTCCTTTTCTATCCGGAATGAAAGATACGCACCATTCGGCAACGCAACTGTGCAGGCGCGATAACGGCCGTTTCGGTTTGCATAGATTTGCCCGGAATCCGCAAACCGAACCGCTTGATCGGAGGAAACCGTATAACGCCATCCGCGGTCGTATACGCAGGCCCTATTCGGCCGGATAGAAATTCTGGTATTGGAGCCGCCGCCAGTCATCAGCAGCGGAATCATGCGATACAGGGACGCGCCTGACGGAAGACTGCATTCAGCCGATAAAGAAAGACCGTCCGCCGAAAGAATATAGCGCTCGGTGACAGATTCAACGCCGAGCAAATCGGGGGCACGCCATCGTATAGAGAAAGCTACACGCTCCGGCGTCTCTTCTTCCACCAGCAACTCGGCGGAAAGCGTTTCGGAAAGGGCGCACAGCGCCTGTTCGCTGCCGTCCGAATACCGGATAATGGGCGCTAATGAAAGCAGGGACGGATTGCTGCCCTCGGCTTTTGCGCCGGAAAAATGTTCTGTCAATGCGCGGTCGTCGAGCGAGTAGGCGGGTTTTTGCGGAAAGGGGACGGAGAGCGCCAGTTCGGAGGGCGCGCCGCACCGGTGAATGCGTCCGAGTCCGGTCGCGTCGTAATGAAAGTCGGCCCGGGTATCGAGTTCAATGGAATACCCGCCACAGGTGGCCGCGATTTTATGGAACTTGGGACTGGTTTGAACAACAAAGCCGCCGCGCTCGCAGGGCGCTTCCGTTTCCGCGATAGAATCGTCTGCAAACAAATAAGCCAAGTAAATAAAAGAGCCGAGCGTGACCATATATTTGTCAAAGTATGCATAACTTTCCAATCCAAAGCTGCTGTTGCGCGGGAAAGCGTTTTTTATGTGCTTTACAGGTTTTTGCGAAAGCCAACGTTCGATGGAGCCGGCCGCCAGATGTGCGGCGCGTTTAAACGCGCCGGCAAGTTCCATATTGCCTTCCCGCCGGTAGCGGGAAGCTTCAAATTCACAGCAAGCGCTCAGATAAGCCTCGTTGAACAAGAATTGGTTGCTTCGGCCGCCGTATGGGATTTCGCCGTTCGCTGACTGCAGACGAAGCATATAAAAACCAGCTTTGCGCAGCGCATCATCCAAAGCCTGCCGCCATTTGCCCCGATAACCAAAGTGCAGCAGAACGGCAAACTGCGCCCGGCTGGCCAGATCATACAGCATCGGTACCAGGGGGCCGTCCATATACATGCCGTTTTCATCAACCGAGAGCAGTTGAGAAGCGATCTGCACATCCAGATATTCGTCTGCCGAGGCGACAGCCCCAAGATATTCGCGCATATATTCGCCTGCAGCGTTATACATTCCCCAGTTTCCTCGCGGCTGATCTGCGGACTTGGCGACAACGGCATAATTTTTGCGCCAGTCGACTTTTTGAATGGCTTCAAACCAGCGCTTCCAGCGCACTTCCGGCACGAGTCCGCGTCCCCGCATCTCCAAGAGAACAAACACCAGTTCCTTTACGCCAAAATCCACACCGACACGCTTTTTTTCAGGAAGACGCATATCGGTTTGCCAAACGGCTGCGCAGCTTAGGTCCATTGCACGCAGAAACAGCGGCATCTGTTCCGTGCGGCGGCCATGCGCAATTAAAATGCCCATAATCGCCGTAATGCGAAAAAATCCATGCTCACGGACGCCGTTTTCTTCTGCGTCTTCAATCAATTTGCAAAGATAATCAGACGGGTACGCGCGCAATGCCCGATCCATTATATCCAAATATGCCGCCCTCGAAATCGACGTCGATTTTATCACGTTCTCTCTTTCCTTTCAGCGTGGACACTGTGTTGTATTACTGTAACATATTTCGAATCCCATGACAAGTCTTATTAGGGAATTGAACAAGAAATATCCAAACAGCGCAAAAAGGACGCTATTCCGGAAACGGGCGCGCCCGCAAACTGCCGAAAAATTCAGATTTTTTTATTGTATCCTATATTTACCCCGCAAAAAATATGATACAATAAAGGAGAAAGGAATGTACACTCCGCCCGACTCAAAAATCTACGGCGACAGCGAAAGCTATAAAAACTGGATGTCTCGCTTGACGCCGACTACCTGTGAGAAATGCCGCAAAATGCACGGCGCCATTTACCCATTATACGAACCGCCGTATTTTGCTATGCTGCACCTGAACTGCAAATGTATATTGGTGCCGATGCGAACGAAAAAACTCGGATATGTTACGCAAGATCGCTGGAACGGAGCCGACGTATACATTGCATGCCTTGGAAAGCTGCCGGACAATTACGTCAATAAAAATACCGCCGGAAAAAGTGGATGGAAAAATTACAAAGGCAACTTAAACGAAGTGCTTCCAGGCACATCTATCGGCGGAGACATTTATCAAAATGATGATCAAAAATTACCTAGAGAAAGCGGACGCATATGGTACGAAGCGGATATCGATTATGAAAGCGGATTCCGCAATCATTCGCGGTTGCTCTATTCAAGCGACGGGCTTATATTTGCCACATACGATCATTATCAAACTTTTTATGAGGTATTACACTAAGGAGAATTGCGATGTACGAATTTAGAGACCCCTATATTCTTGATTTTAGAAATGTTCAATATTATGCAGAAGTTCATCAAATCATCAAAGAAGCCCTTGATTTCCCCGATTATTACGGCGAAAATTGGTCTGCATTTTGGGACTGCCTTACCGATATGGTCGGAAGGCCTATACACATCCAAATCTTCGGATATGATATCTTAAACACAAAATTTCCGGAGAGCAGCGCAAAAATGCTTGAAATACTGGACAGACTTCGCCACTGGTGCAATGACAAGTACATCCATGACATTTCTATTGAAATCATGCAGGATAAGTAATGTTCTGCCAAAGCGGAACCATTTCAAAAGCTTCCGCATCAAAGCCTGCATTCTGTATAGAAACAACAACGGCGCCGCAAAAATCTGCGGCGCCCATTTTCTCCAAAACGATTATAAAGACCAGCGGAGTGCTCAGTCCGGCAATTCCTTATTTTTCTGTGCACAGCGGCGGTATTCATCCGGCGAAACACCGGCATTTTTCTTGAATGAAGACGAAAAGTGCTGTGAACTGGAAAAATGCAGAATATCCGCAATATCCGCGATGCTATACACATTTTCCTCCAGCATCGTGCGTGCGGCGGCCATCTTTCTCCCGATAATATACTGTTTCGGCGTATATCCGTATTTGGCACTAAAAATGCTGATGATATAGGATTTATTCAGATAAAAATGCTGTGCAATATCGTCTAGCGAAATATTATAGGACAAACCGGAATCAATATAGTCCTTGATCCGCTCGGCCGTTCCGACCGTTTGGCGCTGCTTCTTTTTGTGTTCCTCATACACCGTTAAAATCAGATCGCACATGATCTTTGCGCAAGACGCCATAACTTTTTCCGTATTGTCAGCATTCGCGCCTGAAAGCTCCGCTTTCATTTGTTCAAACAACGGAAGCGTGCGCGAATGGCTGATGACCAGCGCGCCGCTGGTCAGGCCGCAGGCGTTTACAAGCCCGTCGAGCAGGCGGCCGCTCGCATTGATCCAGACTTTCGCGTACGGGTCCTCACGATCCGAATAATAAAGATGCGAATGCAGACGGTTTAAAAAGTAAAAGTCCCCTTCCTGCACGGTATAGCTTTGGCCGTCGCACTCGATATGCCCCTTTCCGCTGCGGACATATTCAAAAACATAAATGCTCTTGGTATCGTTTTTCGTACGGGTACGCTCAATGAAATAGTCGGCATACGGCAGACTCTCTCCCACGCTTTCGATGAAAAAAAAGTTGTCTTGACCGTAATCGCTTCCGGCTCTGTAAATAAATTTTGCAATTCCATGTACAATTCTCGACATATCCGTCACCTACATTTTTTGTACATTATTGTTTTCATTATAATACCGGAATCCAAACTTGTCAACCAAAAATCCGCAAATGAAAAATACAGCCATATGCGTTGACAACAGCGCCTGGATATGCTATGATGATTTTTATAATTATGCATAGAATTCCGCCCTGTTTCCGGCAGGAAACTTGGATCAAAACTTCGGGAAGGACGAAACCCGGTATGAGTGAAAAATGCAATTTTCCGGAAATTAAGCTGGCACGCGGCATGGCGATACTTCTGGTTGTGCTGGGAAGCGCTCTGCCTAAACAAGCCTCCATATCCGACGGGGAATGTATATATTTTCTGCATACCCTCTGCGGCAGCTTTCCAATGGCGCTCTTTTTCATTCTTGCAGGCTTTGCGGCTTACAGCAGCCTGCTGTCCAAGACGAGGATACGCACACAGTTAACTCAGTATACGCACAGACTGCTGATTCCATACGCCGTATATTCCGCTTTGACCGCCGCACTGAGTTTTGCTTTTTCAGATTCGGCCGATCAAAAAACAGATACCGGTTTGCTGCGGAAAATTCTCCTTGGCGAAGAATTCGGCGGACTTTGGTTTCCATTGACGCTCTTTATTGTTTCGGTATCGTTTTTACTGCTTACAAAGCGGTCAAGGCACCCTGCTTTTCTTTTGGTCTGCGGCGGCCTGCTGTATGTGCTTTACATATTTTTCCCGGATTTGATCCTAAGTCAAGTGTTTCAGTACAGTCTGTTTTACGCGGTCGGCATCTGGCTGCGGGAAGATTATGCGCGCGCGCAGCGCAGCCTCAAATCAAAAAAGCTGATCTTGATTTCCCTGTTTTTGCTTCTTGTTATGACGCTGTTCAGCAACATAACGCCGCTGAATTATCCGATTACCGTACTGCTCGGGAGCATGGCAGTCCTCGGTTCCGCCATCCTGCTTTCTAAAGCGCCGGAAAGAAAATTCTCCCGTTTTTTCGGCGAACTCGGAAATTACAGCTATGATATCTATCTGTTCAATTGTTTCATACAAATTGCCGCCGATAGAATTTTTTCCGCCATGCCAGGCACGCCTGAGCCCGTTATCGTCCTTGCGACGTTTGTTTCGGGTCTGGCCATACCATATCTTCTGTCAAAATATCTGATTCACCGGTCGGTCTGGCTCAGCCGCCTCTTTACCGGGGAATGCAACTGAAAACGCGCATCCGCGGCGTAAAAACCGCGGATGCGCGTTTAAATTTGCTATAAAATCTCCGTTTTGGGACAAAAAAGTTCGACCCAAGCAAAACCATTTTCCCAATCCTTTAATCTTCCGCACACTCTTTGTGTTGGATCGTCTTTCTTTTCACGCCAAGTACAATATATCGCACAAACGGGATTCTCTTTATGACCTCGTATACTGCAAATGTTATGATAATTTCAGCAACAAGCGCAATTATATAATTCCATATTGCCGAAAAATCAAAGTAGAAATTCAGAAAATAACAAACGGCCATCAAAATAGGATAATGCAAAATGTATATTCCAAAACTGGATTGGGTCATATATCGAGTGAAGGCCGTCTCTCGATTAAAATATTTTCTGCCGCACCCAATAACCGCAAGTACGACAACCCACAAATACAGATTTGTCATAACGCTTTGCAAACAAGCGGGAGACGTATAATCACTGCCGCCATAACGCAGCACGTAAAGAACTGCGCCGATTACGGCAAAGCACAACATGGGAATGCAGATTTTTTCTATGAGTTCCTGTGCTTTTTCATGCGAAAAAATAATATAGCCGATAAGAAACGAGGCAAAATAAATCCCAAAACGATACATAGTTAAAACAGGCATATTCAGGATTTGAGCCGCTCCGAAAATCAACAGAAAAAGCAGCAGTATAACCGGCAGATTTACGTTTTTGCATCGCGTCCATATTTTGTCCGCTTTATCTATTTTTCTGAACAGAATCAGCATGCAGGAAAATAGAAATAATATCTGAATAAACCAAAGCGGCCCGACGCCGCTTATCACCGAGATTGGATAAACCAAAGCGGCCGGTATGTAGGCAAGCCCGCCGCCCATTTTTATATTCAAATAGCCTGTAATCCAATGAATAACAAACAAGCCGAGCGTAGAGGGGATCAGCAATTTGACAGCCCTTTCCTTTATAAATTGTTTCTCTGTCCGTTTTTGCAAAGCATACCTTGCGCTGATACCCGCAATAACGAATAAAAGCACCATAAACCATGGATATAAAATACAAGCGATCTTATCAAATGCGGGAATATTTTTTGCTCCCGGAATACCGCCCGGAATCCCCACGCCATTGAACACATAAAAAACATGATAAATCAAAACCAGCATGACGGTAGCCCATCGTATATTGTCGAGATAAAATTTCCTCAAGCTACTCATCCCCTTCGTTATCTAAATTGGTTTCAAAGACAGCGAACGCAAATTGAGCAAACGCGCTTTTTGGTGGAATCGCTAATCCTCTTTTTTCATCACCCAAGATGACCAAGGTATCGCCCGGATTGATTTCAAATACAGCCCGCGCCTGCTTGGGTATTACGATCTGTCCCTTTTCTCCAACTGTAACAGTCCATGCATATTTCCCTTTTGGCTTTTTCATTTTGTAAATCCCCTTGTTCGTTAAGTATGATTTGTATAACTAATTATACTCGATGGAGCACAAAAAGTCAATAAGCTGACAAAGAAAAGCATCCGTACAACGTAACAAAGACGGGCAGGAAAGCCCCAGAATGGCTTTCCCGCCCGTTTCAGTTTTGATTTTATGAGCGCCGCTCTACACCCGTCCTTTAAGCTGTCTTTACTTTGTTTTGCCTGCCTATATTTAAAGCGCGCTCACACATCGGCCATTGCGACATACTTCGCGCCGTTCTCCGCGATAAACGCGCGGCGACGAGCGACATTGTCCCCCAGCATCAGTTCAAACATGTTTCGCGTCGCCTCTTCGTCCGTCGGCGTTACCGCAATCAAACGGCGCGTGGCAGGATTCATCGTGGTGCGCCACATCATATCCGGCTCGTTTTCTCCAAGTCCTTTGGAACGCTGAAGCGTGTATTTGATCTTCTGATCCTCAAGTTTTTTTAAGATATCCGCCTTTTCAAATTCATTATAGGCAAAATAAATCTCCTCTTTCGTGCTGATCTCAAACAACGGTGATTCCGCGATATACACCTTCCCCTTTTCCAGCAGGGTGGGCAACAGTTCATAAAATAAGGTCAACAGCAACGTGCGGATCTGAAATCCGTCCTCGTCCGCATCCGTACAAATAATGATCTTACTCCAGCGAAGTGCTTCATAGTTGAACGCGGCAAGTTCCCCGCGCTCTTTGCCTTTAAATTCCACGCCGCAGCCGATCACGCGCAAAAGATCGGTAATGATCTCGCTCTCAAAAATTTTCTTGGTAGAGGCTTTCAGGCAATTCAGAGTTTTTCCGCGAACAGGGATAATCGCCTGGAACTCCGCATCGCGGCCGAGTTTGCAGGAGGTCATAGCCGAGTCTCCCTCTACGATATACAGTTCGCGGATCTCCGGATCCTTCGAACGACAGTTTACAAACTTCTCCACGCGGTTGGCTACATCCATCGTCGTCTGCAGTTTCTTTTTGATGTCGCTCCGCGTCTGTTCGGCCGTTTCCCGCGCGCGCTTATTCGTCAGAACCTGTTTGGCAAACAATTCGCTCTCGGCAGGATGCTCGGCAAAATAAATCTCAAGATTGTGTTTTAGAAAATCGGTCAGCGCATCCTTGATAAAGACATTGGTGATCGCCTTTTTTGTCTGATTTTCATAGGAAGTCTGCGTCGAAAAGCTGTTGATGATAAGGACCAGACAGTCCTCAATGTCCGAAAAACCCACCCGGCTCTCATTTTTTTTATAAGCGCCAATGGATTTCAGATATTTATCCAGTGCGTAGACAAACGCGGTGCGCACCGCCTTGTCCGGCGCGCCGCCGTATTCAAGAAAGCTGGAATTGTGATAGTATTCGATCCGGTTTACCGAAGACGAAACACAAAAAGTGATATCGGCTTTCAGCTTATATTCGTCCTTATCCGCGCGGTCGCGTCCGCTGCATTCCAATTTCCAAAGCACCGGCTCAGTCAGCGCCGCCTCGCCGGCAATTTCACGAATATAATCCTCAATGCCATGCGCGTAGAAGAATTCTTCGCTTTCAAACTTGCCGTCTTCATTTTCGCGCCGGAGAATGAATTTTATGCCGGCATTGACCACTGACTGCCGCTGCAGCGTTCCGGCAAAATATTCATACGGGATGGCAATGTCGGTAAACACGTCGAGATCCGGACGCCAGCGGATGATTGTCCCCTGTTTTTTCTCTCTTTTTTCAACCGGGCGCGAGGAAAGCGTTCCCACCGGCTCGCCTTTTTTAAACCGGATGGAATGCACCTCCGCGCCGTCATAGGAATCTACTTCCATAAATTCGGAGGAATACTGCGTCGCGCACGCGCCAAGCCCGTTCAGCCCTAGCGAGTATCCGTACGCCGAATTTTCATCGTTGTTGTTATATTTGCCGCCTGCATACAGTTCGCAGTACACAAGCTCCCAGTTGTACCGCTGCTCCTTTTCGTTGTAGCCAAGCGGAACGCCCCGCCCAAAATCCTCCACCTGCAGGGTATGATCCCGCCAAACGGTGACAACGATCTCGCTGCCATACCCCTCGCGCGCCTCGTCCACCGCGTTGGAAAGAATCTCAAAAAAAGAATGCTCGCAGCCCTCCAGCCCATCCGATCCGAAGATAACCGCCGGCCGCTTGCGCACGCGGTCCGCGCCCTTGAGCATAGAGATGCTTTGATTGTTATATTCCGCACTGTTTTTTTTGCTCTGCGCCATTTTCAAACCTCAAATCCGTTTTCTGATTTGAATAGTATACCATAACGATGAATTTCTGTCAAATCCGGCTTATATACAAATTTTCAAAACGAACGCCCGCGCGCATTTTTTGAGCGTATAGTCGATGCAA
This sequence comes from uncultured Eubacteriales bacterium, assembly GCA_958352145.1. Lineage (GTDB taxonomy): Bacteria > Bacillota > Clostridia > Oscillospirales > CAG-272 > UMGS902. The sequence continues at coordinate 29,098 of CATWNM010000004.1, read as the reverse complement.
TAATAAACCCTGTCCGCATAAGTTACCGCCTTGATTTCACAGGCGTCAACATTGTCCATATCGGCCGTCAGCAGCGAAGATGCAATTTTGATTTCGCCGCCGGTCATTTCAGGCTCGATCCCCGTGACGAATCTCTCTACAAACGATTCGATCCCGCCGCCACGAAAAGCGTCCCGAAGAACGACGCCGTCCTTTGAAAATGAAAAGCTTCGCACGAGCGAGGTCAGCGCGCTTATGTCATACCCTTTAGCAAATTCGATGCTGAACACACCGTTTTCAAAGGATGTTTCCGCGCGCCGCTCACGGCCGCTGCTTTGACAGCATCCGTTGATAACCGGCACGCTGTGTCCGCATGAAGAAGCGCAGAAATCCGCATATCGCTGTTTTTTGAAATATTCGCGCGTATAGACGCCCGCGCCGGGATCAGTGAGGATCTGCAGGCCGTCTTTGGCCACAATAAACGAGCCGAGATCATTGTGATTGTGCGGCTCTGCGTTGACGCCGCCTTTCGCCGCAAACCCGTATTCCGGCGTAATTTTGATCAGCCACCCTGCGCCTTGCATATATTCCGTGTAATTTTGATCACACGGCGTATCCGAAAGGGATGCGTCAAACCAGAGCAGCGCGCGCAGATGCAGGCACCACCTTCCGCAATTGTCGTTCGTATAGGCATATCTGCGGGGCAAAACCGATATTGTGCCGGGATACTTCCCTTTCAAATAATGCACAAGACCGATATGGTATCGCCCGTAAATGCCTGTGTCCGAAAAACTGACAGCTACATTGCGGTTCAAAAACATTTTCTGCGCGAATCCGGCAATCCGCTCCACTTTTGCATCTGCAAAAAAATCGACGGCGCCGTCCGTAAAATCATACAGCATATCCGCCATGCAGGTAAAAAAGCCAAAACCGTAATGCCAGTATTCAAGCCCCTCAAGACATACACCCTCCTCCGTAAAACCGGAAAGAAAGCACCGGACGGTTTCCCGTATGCGCGGCATCCACGCTTCCAGCCGCTCCGGCCGCTGATACATACATGCGCCGACAACGCCGCACAGGCATACAGCCGCCCAGTTTGCGGAACTGGCTTCCCACCAATACGTATGATTCTGATAAGCCTCAAGAATTCGCCGGTTCACCTCCGTTTGAATGCGGCTGCGAATCAACTCCGGCAGCCGCGCCTCCAGCAGATAGCCGATCTCCGACAAAGCAAAGCCGGTCTCCGCGGCGAACAGATCGATGTGCTCGACTATATTTTCCGAAAAAGAAGGCATATGCGCCGGCAAAACCCATACATACTCGTCAAGAATCGCCCAGATCACATCGCAAAGAAAACTCAAATACGTATGTTCCTCCGGATAAATCAGAGACAAGAGCGCGGAAACATTCATTTGGCGGCGGCGCAGAAAATAAGACGCTTCATATTCCCGGCGGCTGCCGGTTTGATTATAGATGATGAACTCGCAGTATTTGCAGGCCGGAACCGGACGGCCGCATTCTTTCTCCCACATCGCCGCCAATTCTTCGCGAAACGGCCTGTATGCTTCCTCGGTGCGCACCTTTTCCCAAAACACAGCATCTTTCGCTTTCGAGATAACCATACTTCCTCCTCAAAATGTATAAAACTTCAAAAAATTGCAATTGGATTATAGCATATTTGTCAGACCTGTACAAGAGAAAGTCATAAAAATTTTTAAAATACACAACCTATAACCGGCGCTGAAAAACCGTTTATTTTCAGGAAAATGCAATTGATTCCGACAAAATATTTTTCAGGCGGTGTTGCACACCGCTCCCGACTCTGTTATACTGGAGATAAATTATAGATATAATTTTAAAGCGCCGAAATATCAACAAGCCGGCATAGCCGGAAAGGGGGACTGCGTGTGCACGACCACAAAAAAATCGAAGAACTGCAGCGTGAAAACCGCGCGCTCCGCCGGAAAATCCGCATGCTGGAACAGCAGGTAAGCGCTGTCCCGGAAAAGCCTGCCGAAACTACGGGGCAATACCGCGCGAAAAACTATTTTTCCTATCTGCTCGGCTGTCTGCGCGAAAAAAGCTTTTTTGCAACCGCGGAGCGCGCCTTTAAATATTTCCGCAATTCGCTCTGGGTCACCCGAATTTTGAAATACGGCGCGATTATCTACCAGTATCTGCAAGCAGGCGCGTTTGTACTCCTGTACACGGCGTTTTTTATTCTGATTATCCCAATCTTTCTCGCCGTAACCGCGGTCACGCTGGCCATAGCGCTGATCCTGCGGAAACAAAACGCCGATCGGATTCTTTCGGCGGCCGCGCCGCAGATCGACATACGCATCCCAAAAGACAAAGATACTTTTGAAAAAGACGACCGCTTCGCCCCGCAAAGCGACAAAAATGTCACTGTCCTGGTCGTTTCTCCATTTTTCCTGCGAAAAAACGGTCACGGCGCACGGCAGAACATGTATATCTGCGCCCGAAAAGAGGCGGACGGCGTATATCTCGTGCGCAAATATTTCTTTTTTTACCTGCGGCGCAGATTGCAAAAAAGCGGGAAATTCCAGATTCAAGAAACAATAATAGGGGAATAAACATGCTGACGATACTATATGGCACGCAGAGCGCGCGCCGGGAGATTTACAGCCGGATCCGCGGCGATGTGAACGCCGCGCGGCGCGCATTTTTGATTGTTCCGGACCAAAAAGCGCTTTTAGCCGAGTCCGCCCTGATGGAAAATCTGCCGCCTTCAGCCGCGCTGCTTGTGGACGCGGTAGGATTCTCACGGCTTTCTAATCTGGTGTGCAGGAAATACGGCGGTCTGTGCGGCGATTACGCGGATGAAGGCGCAAAAATTCTGTTTTTATACCGGGCGGTCAAAAAACTTTCCCCCTGGCTCCGTGTATACGATACGCGCCTCGGATGCGGCGCGCTGACCGCGCTCGTCTCGCTTTTCACCGAATTCCGGGCATACGCGGTAACGCCGGAAGCGATGGACGAAGCAGCAAAACGCCTGCCGCCCTCTCCCCTTTCGGACAAGCTTTCCGATCTCGCGCTCCTTTTTGCAGAATACGAAGATCTCCTGCATAAGCGCTACGCTGAACAGGCAGACGATCTGGACAAGCTCTGCAGCCTGCTTGCCGAGCACGATTTTTTTGCAGACGCTCGGGTCTATATCGACTCCTTCATCAGCTTTACGGGGCAGGAGATGAAAATTATAGACCGCATGCTGGCCAAAAACACCGCGATCACCGTGACGCTGCCGCTGTCCCGTACGCGGCCGGCGCATGCTGCCGAGGCCGCCGATACGCGCCGCCGGCTTCTTCGCCTCGCTGAAAAACATTCGATCCCGATCGACGAGGTATATACGCAGGACACGGACTGCCCTGCCGCTCTGGAATTTGCAAAACAGAATCTATGGAATTTTTCCTGCACGGCGCGCTTTGAAACGAACACGCGCGGCACGCTGGAACTCGTCCGCTGCGCCGACAAAAACGAAGAAGCGGAGCTTTGCCTCAGCGAAATCTTTCAAATCGTTTCAAACGGCGGCGCCTATGCCGAAATTGCCATCATCGCGCGGAATACGGCGGACTACGAGGGAACTTTAGACGCCATGCTCTCCCGGTGCGGCATCCCCTTTTTTCTCTCAAAAAAAACCGACGCGGCACTTTTGCCCCTGACAAAACTTACGCTCGCCGCGCTCTCGCTCTACGTCTACGATTTCCGCACCGCCGACGTGATCTCCTACATAAAGACCGGTCTGTGCGGCCTTGACGACGAGGAATGCGATCTGTTTGAAGAATATATCAGCCGGTGGAATATCAGCGGACGGCACCGGTACCTGGACGGCGAGGACTTCACAATGTCGCCGGAGGGCTATACCGCGTCCGAAATGCCGTCCGAGTCGCTGGCCGGCATCAATGCGGTCAAGCGAAAATTTGCCGCGCCGCTCTCCAGACTGTGCGACAGCCTCTGCGCCGCGCGCACCGGACGCGAGTTCGCCGAATCGGTGTTTCTCTATCTCTGCGACGCCGGCATTCGGGAACGCGCGGCCGATCCTCGCTTTACCCGCTTTTTTGGCGTGGACAAAACCGCCGAATCCATCCGGCTCTGGAACATTCTTTTGGACGCCTTAGATACGTTCGTCGCGGCGGCCGGAGACGAACCGCTCACGGCTGCCGAATTCTGCGACCTTCTGCGGCTGCTCTTTTCTTCCTTAGACGTAGGCCATATCCCCTCTTCCCGCGACCAGGTTATCGTCGGTAATGCGGACACCATCCGCATAGACCGGCGCCCGTACGTCCTGATCCTCGGCGCAAACGAAGGCGTCTTTCCCGCGCCGGTTCCCGAAAGCCCAGCGCTCGGCGAAGAGGACCGCCAAGCGCTGGAAAAGCTCGGGATCCGGCTTTCGCAAAACCGCGCGCTGCGCAGCGCGCGGGAACTCTATCATTTTGTGCGCGCGCTCGACTGCGCGCAAACGCGCGCGGTGATTTCCTACTACGCGCAGACGCCGGACGGCGCGCCCACAGAAAAATCCTTCGCCGTCGAACGACTGGAAAAAATATTCGGCGGCAGCCTATATACATCCGTCTTTTCGGCGCTGCCCCCGCTCGAGCGGATGTGCTACGCGGCCGAAGCGCGCATGTGCGCTGGGCGCTTTGACCAGCGCACCGAGGCCGTCCTTCAACAGGTTTTGACGCCGCTCGGCCTGTATGCGCCGCCGCTCGGCGACGTACACGCGATCCAAAATGCAAACGCCTCGCTTTCCGCGCCGGCGGCGCGTGCGGCGCTCGGAGAAACGATCCGGCTCTCGCAGTCCCGCATCGACCGCTACAGTGACTGCCGCCTGCGCTGGTTTCTTGAATACATGCTCTCGCTCCAGGATACGGCGCCTTTCGAATTCCGCCCGGTCGATACCGGCAATTTCGTTCACGGCGTACTGGAACGTTTTCTGCTTGAAACGCAAAAAAGCGGCGCTTTGCTGGGCGCGCTGACACAGACAGATATCCGCGCCGCCGCCGCGCGGCTCTGCACAGCGGAAACCGAAAAAATTGCGCGCGCCTGCGGCGGCGCGGGCGGACGGCTGCTCTTTTTCTTTGACCGGCTGCAAAAGAACCTCGAACTGATTCTGACCAGCCTCAACGATGAATTCGCCAACACGGCCTTTCAACCGGTTCTGTTTGAATACAAAATCGGGTTTGCAGGCGGACACGCGCCGCTGAGCATCCCGCTGCCGGACGGCGGCGTAGCCGAGATCCGCGGCGTAGCCGACCGGATAGACGTATACCGGGCGGGAACATGCGTTTTCATACGCGTCGCGGATTATAAGACCGGAGACAAAACGTTTCGCGAGGAAGATCTCAGCCGGGGGAAAAATTTACAGCTTCCGGTCTATCTGCTTACACTCTGCAGCGTCTGCGACGAAAGCTTTCTGAAAAAAATCGGCGCAAGCCGCACCGACAAACTGATTCCCGCCGGCGCATCCTACTTTGTGGTAAAACCGCCAAGACTCCGCCTGGACGCTCCCCCCTGCCGCGACATGTACGGCGACGCCGTCCGCGCGCTCCGTCGGGAGGGCATCCTGTCCGCGGATGAAAAAATTGCAGGCTGTGCGGATACGAGCGAAGACCGCCGCTTTTCCGCCAAGCTGATTCGCAAAAACGAACGGGAAATGGACGCGCTCTTCAACACGGTCAAAGCGGTCGTATGCCGCGTCGCCTGCGATATGCGCGCCGGGCGCATCGACTGCGCGGATACACAGAGCGGCGCCAAGTCCCCCTGCCGGTACTGTCCATATACGGCGCTTTGCCGCGGCGAAAAAAGCAAAGGAGGAGAGTTCAATGACTGAGTTTACAGCGGCCCAGCGGCGCGCGATCGAAGAGACCGGCAAAACGCTTTTGGTCAGCGCCGCGGCGGGAAGCGGAAAGACGACCACCTTAATTGAACGCATCCTCCACTCGGTTTGCGGCAAAGAAAAACCCGTGCCGGTCGACCGGCTGCTTGTCGTAACCTTTACGCGGGCGGCGGCAGGCGAACTCCGCGCAAGGATTTCACGCGCGCTTGCCCGCGCGCTCGAGGAAAATAGCGGGGACGCTTTTCTTCAGCGTCAGATTTCGCTCCTGCCCAGCGCGAAAATCAGTACGATCGACAGCTATTGTCTCGAACTCGTCCGGGCAAATTTCGCGGCGCTCGGACTGTCTCCCGCTTTCCGAGTCACCGATGAAGGCGAAGCGCGCCTGATCGCGCGCCGGACGATGGAGGCGCTGATTGGAGACTGCTGCGATAACCCGGAAAGCACAATCTGCGGCGGCGCCGCAGGCTTCGCAAAGCTGCTCGAACTGCTGCTCGGCGCGGGGAGCGACGAGCGCGCGGCCGATCTGTTTCTTTCGCTTTATGAAAAACTTGAATCCGATCCGCGCGGCGCAGCGGCGCTGCTGGACTGCGCGCGCGACCTTTCCGACTTTGCAAAAACCGATTTTTTCTCTACGCCGCCAGGGAAAAGAATCGAACAGGCGCTTGGCTCCATGTTCGACCATTATCGGGCGGCCTACCGACTGGCACTGGAAAAAATCCACGCCGACAGGCGGCTTGAAAAAGCCTACAGCGAGGCGTATGAAGCGGACTACGCAGGCATTCTTCATATCGCCGAAGCGCTGAAATCCGGCTTTGCCGCGGCAGGCGAAGCCATCCAAAATACTGAATTCAAAAAACTCGGCGCTTACCGCCGTACAGACGAACTGCCGGACGGATTCGACTTTGTCCGCACACTGCGTCAAGAGTATAAAGAAGACCTCAAAGATGCGCGCGCCGCCTATTTTTCCGCCTCTCCGGAAGCGGTCAACGAATGCCTCCTCGCTACGGCCGGCGTCTGCCGCGGCGCGGCCGAACTGCTTTTGGAATATGAAAAGCGCGCCGCTGAAGAAAAACGGCGGCGAAATGTCTGCGATTTTTCCGACATCAGCCGGTATGCGCTTTCACTGCTGGTAGACGAAAACGGGCAGGATACGCCGCTGGCGATGGAACAAAAAGCCGCGTTCGACGCGGTCTATATCGACGAATATCAGGATGTAAACGCCGTTCAGGACCGCATTTTCCGTGCGATTTCCACCGAGCGCAACCGCTTTATGGTCGGCGACATCAAGCAGAGCATCTACGCGTTTCGCGGCGCGGAACCCTCAATCTTTGCCGGCATGCGTAAGACTTATCCGGCGCTGGACGCTGCCGCCGAAAGCAGCTATGCCACGCTGTACATGCGGGAAAATTTCCGGTGCAGCGCGCCCGTGATCGATTTCACCAACCAGATTTTTGACTGTCTGATGCCCCTTGTGTCCAAAGAGACCGGCTATACCGAGAGCGATGCGCTCGTCTGCGGCAAACCCCTTCCGCCCGGCGCCGTATGCGCGCCGGTCACGGCCGTCCTCTGCCAGCGCCCGCCGAAAGAAGAGAAAAATGATCAAAACAACCGCCCGGAGACCGAATACATCGTCTCGGAGATCCTGCGCCTGGTTTCTGCCGCAAAAAAAGAGGACGGCACCCCAGTGCGCTTTGGCGACATTGCGATCCTGCTGCGCTCCATCAAAGGCAGCGGCGATATTCTTGCGGCAAAGCTGCGTGAGGCCGGCATACCCGTGCGCGCCGAAACAAGCACGGATCTGCTGTGCGAAAGTGAAATCGAACTTCTGCTCTGTCTGCTCGGCGCTATAGACAATCCGCGCCGGGACATTTATCTGTGCGGCGTGATGCTCTCTCCGCTTTTTCATTTTGACAGCGATTTTCTCCTGCAGCTTCGCCAGGGCAAAAAAGACGAACGGCTGTACACAACGCTCCGCCGATTTGCAGAAGATCAAGGATGCGACCCCGAAAATCCAAACTGCGTTAAGGTCCAGCGGCTTTTGGATACGCTTTCCTACTACCGAAGCCTTGCGCGCTTTTGCCCGGTCGGAGAACTTTTGTCCACGATCTATGCCGAGATGAACCTTTACGCCGTCCTTGCAGGGCGCAGCCCGCTCCGCCGCGCCAACCTCAAAAAATTTCTGGCCGCGGCGCAGAGTTTTTCCGGCGGCGCATACCGAAATCTCTCGGAATTTCTGCAATATATTGAAACCATAAAAAGCGACGCAAAGCATCCGCTCACCAGCGCAAAACCCGAAACGGCCAATGTGGACGCGGTAAAAATCATGAGCATCCATCAGTCTAAAGGACTGGAATTTCCAGTCGTCTTTTTGGCGGGCGCGGCGAAAAAATATAACCTCACGGATGCGGACGCGCCGCTCCTTTACGGCGCCGAGTGCGGATTTTCCCTGATGCTGCGCGACGACAGCGGTTTCTGCGTGTACGACAATCCGGTACGCCGCGCCGCGGCGCTGCACATCCGGCGAAAAAACAAAGAGGAAGAACTCCGTCTTTTATACGTTGCCCTGACGCGTGCAAGAGAAAGACTGTACGTTACGGCCGACGCGGACGACCCCGAAACGCTGTTGCGGGACGCAAAGCTTGAACGGCTTCTCTGCACCGAGTACGCCGCCGTTTCCAAATCCGACTATTTTTCGCTCATTTTACTGGCGACCGGCGGCACAGACACCTCCGCGCTGCGTTTTCTCACGATTCCCTTTGAAAAAGCGCCCCAAAACAAGGGCGCCGACGCTTTGGCGCAGGACGTGCAAGACACCTCGGCCGGCGTCCCGGCGGACTATTCCGAGGAAGACGAGGCCGAAGCGCTGCGCGCGCGGTTCGATTTCCGCTATCCAAACGAGGCGCGGACGAAAATCCCAGCCAAACTTTCCATTTCTCTGCTCTATCCGGGCCTGCTTGACGATGAAACGGCGGAGTCGTCCATCGGCGGGCAAAAACTGCCCGCCGCAAAAGAAGCGCCCGCGTTTTTAACCGAGAGTGAAAACGACGCGGCGCGGCGCGGCACGGCCACCCATCTGTTCATGCAGTTTTTCGACTTTGAAAACGCGGCGGAAAACGGAGCCAGCGCTGAGCTTGAGCGCCTTGTCTCTCTCGGATTTCTCAGCCGCGGCGACGCGGCACTGGTCCGGCTGGACGAGATCGCGCGTTTTCTCGACAGCAAATTGTTTGCCAGTATGCGCGCGGCAAAAACGCTCTACCGCGAGCAGCGGTTCAATCTGGAGATGGAAGCGGCGCAGTTTGCCGAGGACGAAGCGCTGCGCGCAGAGCTTTCGCACGAACGGGTGTTGGTGCAGGGCGTGATCGACTGCTTTTTTGAGGACACGGACGGAAACATCATTCTTGTAGATTATAAGACCGACCGCGTTTTCGGCAGCCAGGGAAAGTCACGGCTCTTAGAAACGCACGGCGCGCAGCTTCGCTATTATGCGCAGGCGATCGAACAAATCTGCGGACGTCCCGTGCGGCATGCGCTAATCTATTCGCTCTGTCTTGGCTGCACGGTCGAAGCGGACGTAAACGGCCCCAAAAAACGATAGACACCGGTTAAGCCCGCCGAAAAGTCAAAGGTTTTTCGGCGGGCACGCATATTTTTGCCTGTTTTGTCCGATATACGCGGGTATTTCGGCGGAATTTTGTCATTTTGGCGGTTGAAATCACAAGAAAAGCAGGGTATAATATTTTTGTAACTTTCATTTAACGAGGTGCGCTAATGAATCAAGAAACACTGGCTATGCTGACCGAAAAAGCAAAGCTTGTCCGGCGCGGCATCATCGAGAGTACGCACGCCGCCGGCTGCGGCCATCCAGGCGGATCACTTTCCATCGCAGACATCGTCACCTATCTCTACTTCAAAGAAATGCATATCGACGAGAAAAATCCCAAAATGGCGGAGCGCGACCGGTTTGTGCTTTCCAAAGGACACGCTGCGCCCGCACTATACGCGGCGCTCGCATACCGGGGTTTTTTCCCGCCGGAGGATCTAAAATCGCTCCGCAAAACAGCCAGCTATCTTCAAGGGCACCCGGATATGAAAGGCACGCCGGGGGTGGATATGACTACCGGCTCGCTTGGACTCGGGTTTTCGGCGGCCTGCGGCATTGCGCTTGCCGCAAAACTCTCTGAAGAAAGTTTCCGCGTATTCTGCGCAATCGGAGACGGAGAAAGCGAAGAAGGACAAGTCTGGGAAGCAGCCATGTTCGCGGCGCATTACGGCCTTGACAACCTCACCCTCTTTCTGGATCTCAACCATCTGCAGATCGACGGCGATATCCGCGATATCGTCGATCCCACGCCGCACGATCAAAAGTTCCTCGCGTTCAACTGGAACGTTCTGACCATCGACGGCCATAACTTTGAGCAAATAGAAAACGCGGTCGAAGCCGCGAAACAATGCGCCGGCAAGCCTACGGTGATTCTGGCAAAAACCGTTAAGGGCAAGGGCATATCGTTTATGGAAAATCAGGTTTCATGGCATGGCAAAGCGCCAAACGACGAGCAGTATGCCGCGGCCATGGCTGAGCTTGACGCATAAGGGGAGGACGGCAAAATGGCAGAAAAAACAGCGACACGGGAAGCTTACGGTGCGGCGCTGACCGAACTTGGCGCCGAGTGCAAAAATCTTGTGGTCTTAGACGCTGACCTGGCGGAAGCGACGAAAACCTGTAAATTCAAAGCGGCGTATCCCGACCGCTTCTTCGACTGCGGTATCGCCGAGGGAAACATGATGGCCGTCGCGGCGGGCTTGGCCGCAGGCGGCATGATCCCGTTTGCCTCTAGTTTTGCGATGTTTGCGGCAGGCAGAGCCTTTGAACAGATCCGCAATACCATCGGATACCCGCATTTGAACGTCAAGATCGGCGCAACGCATGCCGGTCTTACGGTCGGCGAAGACGGCGCGACGCATCAGTGCAATGAAGACATCGCTCTGATGCGCACCATCCCGGGCATGACGATCATCAATCCCGCGGATGCAATCGAAACGCGCGCCGCTGTGCGCGCCGCCGCGGCCTATAAAGGTCCAGTATATCTGCGGTTTGGGCGTTATGCCGTGCCTGCGGTGAATACGGACGATTACAAATTTGAAATCGGCAGGGCCGTGGAACTGAAAGACGGCGAAGATGTAACTATCATTGCCACCGGCCTGATGGTGCACATGGCGCTCGAGGCCGCTGAAATCCTCGCGCCTGCCGGCATTCGCGCGCGGGTTGTCAACATGCACACCATAAAGCCTCTGGACGAAGAGGCTGTCCGCAAAGCCGCAAAAGAGACCGGCGCGATCGTCACGGCCGAAGAGCACAGCATCATCGGCGGGCTCGGAAGCGCGGTAGCAGAGGTACTCTGTGAAAAATGCCCCGTACCTATGCGCCGGGTCGGCGTGCGGGATAAATTCGGCAAAAGCGGACAGGTACCCGAACTGCTTGCAGAATATGGGCTGACCGCTGCCGGTATCGCGGACGCGGCAAAACAAGTTTTTGCGCTGAAAAAACAATAAAATAACCGATCTAAAGGCGTCAAAATAAATTTTACGCCTCAGTCTGTCGAAAAAGTATTTGCACAAATAAAATACTATAAAAGTTTCGTAAAAAAGCTGGCTTTGCCTGCTTTTTTTACACCTTGTGGCCGCACGAGTGCCGCATAAGCGGCGCGAAGACGCGGGTGAACGCGGTCTTTTCTGTCAAAAACTCCGTTTTTCGACAGTGTCAGGCGTCAAAATAAATTTACGCCTTTAGAATGTTCCGGCGAACCCGCGCCGCAGCAAGGCGTCCCCGGCTATTCTGTCATAAGCGTACCGAAAGTTCATCGAAAAAATACACATCCGACACATCCTAAAAAACGGATGTTCACAAATACGCGGTACACTGCTTAAAAAAGGGGGGTATTTATGACGTATCTTGTAACCGGAGCCGCAGGTCACCTCGGCCACGCCATCATCCGCGCACTGGCCGAGAAAGGAGAGGATATCCGCGCACTGGTACTGCCCGGAGAAAAAAACATCGAAACCATTGCAAAATACGCGCAGGTCTACACAGGCGACGTCCGCCAGCCCGATACGCTGATCCCTTTCTTTGAAGGAACCATGCCGCGCACGGTGATTCACTGCGCGGGTATCGTCTCTATCGCTTCCAAATACGATCAGACCGTCTGGGACGTAAACGCGGGCGGCACAAAAAACGTCCTGGATCTCTGCAAAAAATACGCCGTACAAAAAGTAATCTACGTAAGCTCCGTGCACGCCATCCCCGAACTGCCCGCGGGACATACAATAACCGAAATACAAAATTTTGACCCGAACGCAGTGCACGGACTATACGCCAAAACAAAAGCCGCTGCAACGAAAGCGGCCCTGGAAGCGGCTGCGCAGGGACTGCCTGTCAGCGTCGTGCATCCGTCGGGCATCTGCGGCCCCTATGACCTTGGCCGCGGGCATCTGACGCAGTTAATTGTCGATTACTGCCGGCATCGCCTGACAGCGGCAGTCCGTGGCGGTTATGACTTTGTAGATGTTCGCGATGTTGCAGACGGCATTTTACGCTGCTGCGAAAAAGGCAAAAACGGCGAATGCTATATTCTTTCAGGCGCATACTGCACCGTGCAAGAACTGCTCGATCTGTGTAGCGAAATCACTGGGAAAAAGCCAGTCAAAACCATTCTGCCACTGTGGTTTGCCAAACTGACCGCTCCGCTTGCGGAACTCTACTATAAGCTGCAAAAACAGCCGCCGCTTTACACGCCTTATTCGCTCTATACGCTGGAATCCGGCACTTCTTTTTCGCATGAGAAAGCAACGCAGGCGCTCGGATACCATCCGCGTCCGCTGCGTCAAACGGTCGCAGATACTTGTAAATGGCTGAGCGCCGAGGGCAGGATCTAATACGAAAACGGTATGCATATTTTTTAGCCGTCGTTTTGAATATTTTGAATAAAAATAAAGATACAGAAAACCCATATTCAAAATCGACATCACGGACCGGTTGCCATCAGCCGCACTTGCATCCATTTTTTGCAACTCTGTAGAAACGGCGGGGACGACGTTCCCTACAAGTTGTGGTTTCAATTCCGTATATAGATGCTTTAATTTATGTTTTACGCTCACAGAGAACGCTCGCGCGTCATCCCCAGCGTTCCGCGATATGCCGCTGCAATAATTTCATACAAAGCCCGGGCGGCGTACGGCGCAAACAAACTTCTGCCTCCTATCTGAAAATCCCCCGAACATATGTTCGGGGGATTTTCATTTTACGCCTCGGAAAACATGTCTTTGCCAACGCCGCAAAGCGGGCACACAAAGTCGTCGGGAAGATCCTCCCATTTCGTGCCGGGAGCAATGCCCTGATCGGGCGCACCAGCTTCTTCGTCATACTCCCATCCGCAAACATCGCAAACGTACTTCATATTTTTTACCTCTCTTTTAAAAAATTTCAATAAGGGGCAAAACCCCGTTATTTAACGTTTCTGCGGCGGATTGTACCGCCGTCTAAAATACACCAAAACATCTTCATCTCGTTATAATCTGCGCCTGCCGGCACATGGAAACGATAGAAAATCCTCTGCGCCCGGCGCGGTCAGCCACCAATCGGTTCAAAATCTTCGGCGCCATGTTTGCACAGCGGGCAGATAAAATCAGGCGGCAGCGTTTCGCCCTCGTAAACATAGCCGCAAATCTTGCAGACAAACCCTTTTTTCTGCCCCTCGGCAGGCTGCGGTTTCGGCTTGATATGATCGAAATAATATTGATACGTCGCCGACGGCACCGTCGAAAGAACCGCCGCCTCGGTCAACTCAGCAACGAATACCGTATGCGTCCCGCAGTCGACCGTCTCCACAACATTTCCACAGAGATATGCGTTTGCATACCGCGTAAGGTACATCAGTCCGCTTTTGCCGCGCGCCGCATACTCGAAATCCACAAATTTATCCGTATCCCGCCCACTAACAAAACCAAAATGCTTGAAAATCTGAAACGGCGCGTCCTCCGTCAGCACAGACAGGCCAAACGTACCGGTTTTCAGAATCATATCATGCGTATGATTTTGCTTATTGACCGTAATCGAGATCCGATGCGGCGTATCGGTGACCTGAGCGGCGGTATTGATGATGCAGCCGTTATCCTTCCCATCCGCGCGCGCGGTCAGAACAAAAAGGCCGTAGGAGATCTTAAAGAGTGCGGACGGATCTACAAGCCCCGTCTCTTTTGCCTGCGCCGCTTCCGCTGCCGGCATGGACGCACGGATGGCCGCCGCCATCGCATCAAGCTCCGCCTCCTTTGCCGGCGTCAGCGCGGACAGGAGCGTGAGCGTCTCCTCCAACACCGTCATATTCCGGCACCGGCTGAGAATATCCCGCATCAGCGCACCGCTGGTGGGCGCCCAGGAGCCGTTCTCTATAAAAGCGACCGTGCGATTCTGTAAATTGTGCGCTGCGAGGTCGCGCAGCACTTCCTCCATCCGGATAAAGATACCGGCGTTATAGGTCGTGGAAGCAAAGACGAGGTGGCTCCAGCGAAACGCCTCGGCCACGATCACATCCGAAGGCGTCACCGAAACGTCGTACACAACGGTACGGACGCCCGCCTCGCACAGCTTGCAGGCAAAAAGATCCGCCGCCGACGCCGTATTGCCATAAACGGACGCATACGCGATCATGACCCCCTGCTCCTCCGGCGTATACGTGCTCCACTTTTGATATAAGGCCAGAAAATCGCCGAAATGCCTGCGCCATACAAAGCCATGCAAAGGGCAGACCGTCTCAATTTCCAAGGCAGCCGCCTTTTTCAGTAGCGTCTGCACCTGCACGCCGTACTTTCCCACAATATTGCAGTAATACCGGCGCGCCTCAGAGACGACGTCCCGCATAAAGTCCACCTCATCGGCAAACAGCGCGCCGTCAAGCGCGCCGAACGTACCAAACGCGTCCGCAGAAAACAAAATTTTATCCTTCGCATCATAAGTGACCATGACTTCCGGCCAGTGCACCATCGGAGCCATAACGAAATGCAGTTCATGCCGGCCGGTATTCAAAACGCTGGACTCGTCGACGATGTACGTACGCCCGCTGATATCAAAATCAAAGAACTGCCGGATCATCTTTTCGGTCTTTGTATTGCAGACGACGGTCGCCGACGAGTACATTCGGAGCAGCTGCGCAAGCGTCGCCGAATGATCGGGCTCCATATGCTGCACGACGACATAATCTAAGCTTCTGCCGCCGAGCAAATGACCGATATTTTCGAAAAATACCCCGCCGACCGCATGATCTACCGTGTCCATCAAAACGGTCGTATCATCCAGCAAAAGATACGAATTATACGATACGCCGCGCGGAACCGCATAGATGCCCTCGAACAGCGAAAGCCTGCGGTCATTGCCGCCGACCCAAAATAAATCTTTTTTTACGGCTCTTACGCAATACATTTTTGATTCACCTCTTGCATTTTTTTGTATTATAGCATATAATAGGGAAAAATTCTGTTGTAACCACAACGAAATCAGGAAAAAATATGGATATTTTTACCGCTGCCATGTCTTCTCCGGTCTTTTTCGGTTTACCGCCGGCAGAAGCAAAGAAAATTTTGAACTGCACGCACGCGCGCTTTTGCACCTATCGCCGCAATACGCGTATCGTATGCGGCGACGACGACGCGAAGCGGATTGGCATCCTTCTCACAGGCAGCGCGTTTATCGCGCGTGAGGATAAAAACGGAAACCGGTGCATATTGTCCGGCATAGAAAAGGACGATGTTTTCGGGCTTTCCATGCTGCTTTCCGAAACGCCTGAGGATTTGTTCATTTATGCGGGCGAATGCTGCACAGCGCTCTTATTTGGCGCGGAAGAACTGCTGTTTGGCTGCGATAACGGCTGTTTTGCCCACCGGCAGATGCTTTTTAATTTTATAACGCTGCTGTCGCGAAAAAACCTGAATCTTGTAAAAAAACTCCAGTATGTCTCCAAACGTTCGCTGCGGGCAAAAATCATTTCGTTTCTCTGCGACGCACGCGACGCAGCCGGGCAGGATACCTTTACAATTCCTTATAACCGTCAGGGCATGGCCGATTACTTGGCGGCAGACCGGAGCGCCCTGTCCGCGGAACTCTCCAGAATGCGGCGGGAAGGCTTGATCGAGTTTCAAAAAAACCGCTTCACGTTGACCGAAAAGCTGAAAGAACAGGAGGGCGAGACCGCGCTTTGCTATGCAGACAAGCTGCCATAAGCATGCCAGCGGCCCGAAAGAAAACGCAAAGAAATTTTTCAAAGTCATCCTTGACATTTTCCGCCAAATGCTATATACTGCATAATGAATAAAATACTGCAAGACTGGTTGACGGATACGGGAGAGCATTCTGCTGAATCACCGAAGGGGCGAAACTCTCAGGTAAAAGGACCGATATCCCGACAAACTCTGGAAAGCCGCAGGCACCGACGAAGCAATTTTGCATCCGCAAAAGAATCTTTCAGGTCAAAAGACAGAGTGTTCCCCCAGGGGAACGCTTGTTTTTTTACGGAGGAAGCTTATGGCCGCCTGCATTTTTATTTTGGAATTGATCGGCACGGTGGCGTTTGCCGTGTCAGGCGCGATGACGGCGCTGAAAAAAAACATGGACATTTTCGGCGTAGCGATTCTGGGGCTGACTACTGCCGTCGGCGGCGGCGCAATACGCGACGTGCTCCTCGGCGTTACGCCGCCTGCAACTTTTCGCGAACCGGTATACGCGATCGTGGCGATCGGCACGTCCATTTTTGTCTTTATCCCGTCCGTCCGGCATCTGCTGACAAAAAATCTGGTTTTATACGAACGCGTCATGCTCATTATGGACTCGCTCGGGCTCGGAATATTCACCGTCGTGGGCATCAGCGCGGCTTACGGCATTTCGGAGGATTTCAATCTGTTTTTGCTGCTGTTTGTGGGTATTGTCACCGGCGCCGGCGGCGGTGTGCTGCGCGATGTTCTGGCTGGAAACACGCCTTATATTTTTGTCAAGCACGTATACGCCTGCGCATCGGGGTTCGGCGCGCTTCTCTGCGCGCTTTGCTGGGAACCGCTTGGTGCAGCCGCCGCTATGCTGCTGGGTGCAGCCGCCGTCATTGCGCTGCGCTTTTTGGCCGCACATTTCCGCTGGAGCCTGCCGCGCGCGGGCCGGCATACGGACTGATTCGGCTTTTCAGCAAAGCATACACAGCTTCGCTTTTGCCAAGTAACATTTACAACTGCATTCCCTAAAATATCCGGGAGGATCTCGTGAATAAAAAGAATTTAAAAATGCGGCCTGTGGGCAGCGAATATATGAAGCAGTATAATCAGCTTCTCCGCTACGTTTTTCAGGTCACGGAGCAGGAATTGAATTCCATCGGCTGGCAGGAAAAAGAGATGATTCGCGCCAAATATCCGACCATGCAGAAAGCGGATGTGCTCGGATGGTTCGATCAGGAAAATTTAGTTTCCCAAGTCGCCGTATACCCTATGAAAGTGCGGATATTCGGCCGTACCTATGAAATGGGCGGCCTGACCGGCGTCGGTACCTATCCGGAATACTCTAATCAGGGGCTGATGCACAAGCTGCTTGAACAGGCGCTGAAAAACATGCGGAAAAAGGGACAGTATATCAGCTATCTTTTCCCGTACTCGATTCCCTACTACAGGCGAAAAGGCTGGGAAATCATATCGGATAAGATTTCCTATGAAATAGAGGACTATCAGCTTCCCAAAAACAAACAGGTCACCGGCGACGTCAGGCGCGTTGAAGCCGACAGCGAGGAACTGAAACGCACCTACGCAATTTACGCGCAGCAGACACACGGCGCGGTTCTGCGCGACGAGCTTGCATGGAACGAATATTGGCTTTGGGACTCGGACGACATTATGGCCGCAATCTATTACGATGAGAACAACGAGCCGTGCGGCTATGTGATCTACTGGATTGCCGATGACATTTTTCACATCAAAGATATGATTTTTACAAACGAAAATGCGCGGACCGGCCTTTGGAACTTTATATCCGCACATTTTTCCATGATTGACAAGGTGGTCGGCGATACCTACACGGACGAACCGCTCGCATTTCTGCTTGAAGACGCCAGCATAACGGAAACCATCTCGCCTTATTTTATGGCCAGAATTGTGGATTTTCCGGAATTCATAGCGAAATTTCCGTTTAAACCGCATTCGGGAGAAAGAAACTGGAAATTTATGTTGTCCGACCCGATGCTGACCTGCAATCAAGGCGCTTTCTCACTGAAGATTGATCCCTCCGGTAAAGGAAAGGCCGTCAAAATCGCGGAAAAATGCTCGGATTCGATCAGCATCCAGACGATGACGACTATGCTGATGGGCTATAAGCGTCCGGACTACCTTGCCAAAATCGGCCGCATCTGCGCGGACGACTCTACCATTGACATGCTGGAGGATTCAATCGAGCAGCAAACGCCCTATGTTTCCGATTATTTTTAATAAACGTACGCTGAAAGCAGCCGTAAAAACACAGCGCGCGGGCCAAACGCAGACGCGCCATGCGGCAGAAGCTTTATAGAATTCATAAGCAAACCGAAACAGGCTTTGATCCAAAAAGATCAAAGCCTGTTTCAATGTACGGCAGAAACCGCCGCTTTTTATATAACCGGGCTGCGTTTTACAGTCCTGCCGGCTGCGGGGGAAGCGTTTTAGCAAAGCGCTCGAGTTCTTCGTCGGTCGGAATATAATCGCTCATTTTCCCGTCATGGAATTTTTCATACGCGACCATATCGAAATAGCCTGTGCCGGTCAGTCCGAAAAGGATCGTCTTTTGCTCGCCGGTCTCCCTGCACCGGACGGCCTCGTCGATCGCGGCTTTGATCGCATGGCTGGATTCGGGCGCGGGCAAAATCCCCTCCACTCTGGCAAATTCCTCCGCAGCGCGGAATACGGCGGTCTGCTCAACCGACACCGCTTCCATCAATCCATCATGATACAACTGAGAAAGGATAGAACTCATACCGTGATAACGCAGACCGCCCGCATGGTTCGGCGCGGGAATAAATCCGGACCCCAGCGTATACATTTTCGCCATCGGGCAGATTTTTCCGGTGTCGCAGAAATCATACGCAAACACGCCGCGTGTCAGGCTGGGACAGGAGGCCGGCTCGACAGCGATAAAGCGGTAATCCGCTTCTCCGCGCAGCTTTTCTCCCATAAACGGCGCGATCAGGCCGCCGAGGTTGGAGCCACCGCCCGCGCAGCCGATGACGATATCCGGCTTTACCCCATATTTATCAAGCGCGGCCTTGGCTTCTAGACCGATGACCGATTGATGCAGCAAAACCTGCGCCAAAACGCTGCCGAGCACATAACGGTAACGGCCGCCGGAAGTAACGGCCGCCTCAACGGCCTCGGAAATCGCGCAGCCGAGACTGCCCGTCGTGCCCGGATTTTCGGCGAGGATCTTCTTGCCAACCTCGGTCGTATCGGACGGCGAAGGCGTGACCGACGCGCCGTAGGTGCGCATCACCTCGCGGCGGTGCGGTTTTTGCTCGTAGCTGACTTTAACCATATACACCTTGCAGTCGAGATCAAAATACGAGCAGGCCATGGACAGCGCGGTTCCCCACTGTCCGGCGCCGGTCTCGGTCGTCACGCCCGCAAGGCCCTGCTTTTTCGCATAATACGCCTGTGCGATCGCGGAATTCAATTTATGGCTGCCGCTCGTATTGTTGCCTTCAAATTTATAGTAAATATGCGCGGGCGTGCCAAGCTTTTTCTCAAGGCAGTATGCGCGCACCAGCGGCGAGGGGCGATACATTTTATAAAAATCGACGAGCGGCGCCGGGATATCGATAAACGGCGTGGTATCGTCCAGTTCCTGCTCGGCAAGCTCTCGGCAGAACACCTGCGAAAGATCGTCCAGCGTCACAGGCTGCATGGTTGCGGGATTGACCAGCGGCGCCGGTTTATTTTTCATGTCGGCGCGGAGGTTGTACCATTGTCTCGGAATCTCATCCTCGCTCAAATAGATTTTGTACGGGATCTCTCTCTTTTCCATTGCTTCACCTTTCTCCCCTGAAAATTTTTTCCGGCCGGGGCTGCCAAGTCGACGGTCAGGATAAAAAAATCCTCCTGTCCCGCCATAAATCTGCCGGGACAAGAGGTAAATACTCTTGCGGTGCCACCCTGCTTGACGCTTTCGCGCCCGCTCTGCGCATACAAACATATGCCTGCCTTTGATAACGGAGTGCCTCGCTCCGTACTGCATACTCGCATACGCTTTCAACAGTCCCTCAGGAGTCCATTCGAAACCCGCCGCCGCACCGCGATCCCACCATCCGCGGCTCTCTGTACCGGAAAACAAAGATTCTACTTACTCTCCCTCATCGGTTTAGTATATTGTATGCCATAGTTTCCTTTTTGTCAAGACTTTTATCAAAAATTTTTCCGAAATCAATAGACAGACACAAAAAGGGATGCCTGCGCATCCCTTTTTTGATTTCAGAACAGCGGTACAACCGCGCCGTCATATGTCTCGTTGATATAATCGCGTATCGCGTCGGACAAAAGCGTCTTGACCAGCGCCTGCACGGCCGCGTTCTGCTCGTTCCCCTCTTTGACGACAAGGACGTTCGCATACGTCTGCGCCGCCTCGGAGTCCGCCGATTCGGCAGCTAGCGCATCCGCCATCTTCAGTCCGCTTGCAATCGCATAGTTGCCGTTGATGACCGCCATGGCAACGTCATCAAGCACGCCGGGCAGCATAGCCGCTTCCATCTCTACAATATCGAGATTTTTGGGATTTTCAACAATGTCTTTTTTGGTCGCCGTCAGTCCCGCGCCATCTCTGAGCTTAATCAGCCCCTGTGCCTCCAGCAGCAGCAGCGCGCGCGCTTCGTTCGTCGCGTCGTTCGGCACCGCAACTTTCGCGCCGTCGGTCAGCGCCTCAATTGACTTGACCGTTCCGGCATAGATCGCATAGGGCTCATAATGAACTCTGGCAACCGCCGTAAGATGCGTGCCTCTGGACGCATTGAATTCCTCCAGATACGGCACATGCTGAAAATAGTTGGCGTCCACTTCCCCGTCTTCGGTTGAAGTGTTTGGGATGACATAGTCGTCCATCACCTTGATCACGAGCGTATAACCCGCTTCGCTCATCGCCGCTTTGCACTGTTCAAGAATCTGTGCATGCGGCGCGGAGCTTGCAGCCACCGTGATCGTTTTGTCGTCCGTCTTGCCGCAGCCGGCAAGACCCGCGCAGAGCAGCAGTGCCGCAAACGCGATAGCAATGAATTTTTTCATAACCATTTCTCCTTTTATGTAAAAAATTTGGAATCGTATTTATTTGCGGATCCGTTTGTCACTGGTCCGCGCCACCGCGCTGAGAACCTCCTGCATGATCTGCACAAGCACAATCAGCAAAAGCGAGGAAGCATACATCATCGTCGAATCAAAGCGGTACAATCCATACTGGATCGCAAGCTGCCCAAGTCCGCCGCCGCTGATGAGATACGTCATCGGCGTGTATCCTAAAATCGTCGTCATTGCGATGGCTGATCCGACGATAAGGGATGGCTTCGCCTCGGGAATCAGAACCTTATAGATCATCTGAAAATTGTTTGTTCCCATTGACTGCGCCGCTTCGATCACGCCCGGATCCACTTCTTTCAGCGAGGACTCGATCATACGCGCCACAAACGGCGCGGCGGCAATCACCAAATACACCACAAACGCACGGTTGCCAAGCTTTGTACCCACGATCAATTTTGCCACCGGCTGTGTTATGACCAGCAAAATGATAAAGGGTACCGAACGCAGAATATTGACGATGACGCCGATCACAGTATTCAAAAGCGGATGCGGAAAAATGCTGCCGCGCGCCGTACCGTACAGGATCACGCCAAGGGGAATTCCGATCAAATAGGAAAAAGCCGTCGCCATAACCGTGACCCAGAGCGTATCTGCAACGCCCCAAAGCAGCATCGGCGCCATCTGTTCCCATGTCATAGAGCGGCCACCTCCTCTTCAATAGCAATATGATGCCCGTCAAGATAATTCAGAATGCGCGCCTGCGCGCTTTCGTCTACAGGCAACTGCAGCACCATCTGTCCATACGCGCGGCCATCCAGCGATTTCGTATTGGCAAAAACGATATTGACCGCCGCCCGGCATTCCATCGTCATATTGGAGATGACCGGCTCCGCCGTATCGCTGCCGTCGAACGTGATTCGGATGCAGCGGCGTCCCAGAACGCTCTCGATCCCCTCACCGGCAGGCATAATCAGCCGCCTGGCAATCTTGGATTTCGGATGCAGAAATACCTCCGACACAAGCCCCTCTTCTGCAATCTCCGCCGCGTCGATGACCGCCACGCGGTTGCAGATCTTTTCGATCACCCGCATCTCGTGCGTAATGACGATGATCGTCACTTTCAGCCGGCTGTTGATCTCCTTCAAAAGCTCCAGAATCTGCGCGGTCGTGGTCGGATCCAGCGCGCTTGTGGCCTCGTCGCAGAGCAGCACGCGCGGCTCGGTCGCAAGCGCTCTCGCTATGGCGACGCGCTGCTTCTGCCCGCCCGAAAGCTGCGACGGGTACGAATTTTCCTTGTCCGCAAGACCTACCATGCCGAGAAGCTGCCGCGCACGGTCGCGCGCGCTTTTTCTATCCGCACCCGCGATCTCGAGCGGATACAGCACATTTCCAAGCGCGGTACGCTGAGACAAAAGATTAAAACTCTGGAAGATCATGCCCATTTTCTGCCGCGCGGCAAGAAGCTCTCGCCGGGACAATGTGGTCATCGACCGTCCGTCGAAGATCACTTCGCCCTCCGTCGGCGTCTCAAGCAGGTTGATACATCGCACCAGCGTGGATTTCCCCGCGCCGGAAAGCCCGATAATGCCGAAAATATCTCCGTCGCCGATCGTGAGATTGATCCCGCGGATCGCTGTAAACGCGCCCGCCGCGCCCCTATAAGTTTTCGTAAGGTTTCGGATCTCGATCATAGCATATCCTTTCGGATTTTTTGAATTTCAAAAAAAATAAGCGAAAAACCTCTCGGTTCTCCGCTGTAAAAAATACAGATTGAAGCGAACCCGCGAGCGTTTCAAGCATGACAAAACGTGTACATGGACATCTCCATGCACATGCGCATCGTCATTGTGAAACAAGCGTTCATACGGCGTCTCCCAATCCATCCCATGCGCACAGCCCCAAAAAGCCGCGCACGCAAAAACTTTTGATAGAAAGATTATAAAACGCAACCGCAAAAATGTCAACCCATTTTTCTCAATTTTTTATTTTTATTGAGTTGCGCCATAAAATCACCGCATAAAGTGACGATTTTGCAGCAGTTAAAATAAAACGAAAAATTTTTTTCCTTTCTGTTGACAATTTTCAAAATAAAGGGTATACTAACGATGTATAAGCAAAAGCAATGAAGAGAAGAGTACCCGCAGATGGTAGGCAAAGCGAGCCGCGGACGGTGTGAGCGCGGCGCGGATTCTGCGGAGAAGAACGTCTCGGAGCCGCTGCCCCAACGATCAGCGCCCGGCAAACGCCGGCCGAAAAGCTCAAAGTCAGGCTTTTTCCTGCGCGGATCCAGTAGGCGCAGACGTGCGCGGCGCGTTAAAGCCGCAATGTATGGAGCCTTGCCGCATATGCAGCGGTTTCCGTACAGACAGAGCGAACCGTAACGGTTCAGTTGGGTGGTACCGCGGAAGTGTCTTTCGTCCCATGTGGACGAAAGACTTTTTTATTTTCCAAAACCAACCGGCCGCTCCGATTCCAAAATTTATTTTGGCGAGGTATTCTATCCTATGAAAAGAACAAAATACTGCGGCCTATTTTCCGAAAGCGACATTGGGAAAACGGTTGTAGCCTGCGGCTGGACATCGACCAAGCGCGATATGGGCGGTGTCATATTTCTCGACCTTACCGACCGCGAGGGCACGCTTCAAGTGGTTCTGGACGCAGCGAAAATTCCCGAGGCGCAGTTCAAAACGGCAGAGGAACTGCGCAGCCAATCGGTCATCGAGGTAGAAGGGATCATCCGGCTGCGCGCAGCGGACACAGTCAACGAAAAACTGTCTACCGGGAAAATCGAGCTGCTTGCGGCGCATCTGCGCCTGCTCAGCATGGCGGCCCCCCTGCCCTACCCGATCGAGGACGGAGACAGCGTGCGCGAGGATCTGCGCCTGAAATACCGCTACCTGGATCTGCGCCGGCATGGCCTGCAGGAAAATCTGAAACTGCGCCACCGCATCCTGCGCGCGGCGCGCGATTATCTGGACGAAGCCGGTTTTATGGAAGTCGAGACGCCGATGCTGACCAAATCCACGCCGGAGGGGGCGCGTGACTATCTTGTGCCCAGCCGCGTGCATCCCGGCAGCTTTTACGCGCTGCCGCAGTCCCCGCAGATCTTTAAGCAGCTTCTGATGGTGGGCGGTATTGACCGCTACTATCAGGTTGCGCGCTGTTTCCGCGATGAGGACCTGCGCGCCGACCGCCAGCCCGAATTCACGCAGGTGGATATGGAAATGTCCTTCGTCGAACAGGAGGACGTGCTCGTACATCTTGAGGGGCTCTTCAAGCGGATCGCCAAGGAAGTCTGCGGCCTTGAATTTCCTGAGCCGTTCGAGCGCATTACATGGAATGAAGCTATGGACAAATACGGCTCTGACAAACCGGACCTGCGTTTTGCCATGCCGATTACCGACATCACCGAGATTGCGGCCGGCTGTTCGTTTACCGTTTTTTCGGGCGCAGTGAAAAAAGGCGGCGTGGTCCGCGCGATCAATATCAAGAATACGGAACTGACGCGTTCGCAAATTGAAGAACTCACTAAAATCGCCGTTCAAAACGGCGCGAAAGGGATGGCGTGGATCGCTGTGCGGCCAAACGGAGAACTCTATTCGGTTCTGACCAAATACTTTAAACAGCAAGAACTCGACCGCATCCTGAAAGCGCTGGACGCGCAGCCGGGCGACTTTTTGATCTTTTCCGCGGATAAACTGGCCAACGTCCGCCGCGTGCTCGGCGTGCTCCGTCTGGCCGCGGCCGACATGCTCTCCCTGCGCGACCCGCAAAGCTACAAATTTCTGATCGTCACGGATTTCCCGCAGTTTGAATACTCCGAAGAGGAAGCGCGTTATATCGCGATGCATCATCCTTTCACCATGCCCTACGAGGAGGACATTCCCTATCTTGAGTGCGCGCCCGAACGCGTGCGCGCGCAGGCCTATGATTTTGTTCTCAACGGCGTGGAACTCGGCAGCGGAAGCGTGCGGATTCACGACAGCGACATTCAAGAAAAAATGTTTCGCGCGCTCGGCTTTGACGCACAGCAAATCGAAGAACGCTTTGGATTTATGGTCGGCGCATTCCGGTACGGAACGCCGCCGCACGCAGGATTTGCGTTCGGTCTCGACCGCCTGACTATGCTGCTTTCCGGCGCGTCCTCTCTGCGCGACGTCATCGCATTTCCGAAAATCAAAGACGCCTCCTGTCCTATGACCGACGCGCCCGCGCCGGTAGATGAAGAACAACTCAAAGCGTTAGAACTCGGGCAGCCCGCCGCGCAGAAAGTCAAAAAGGCCGCCGCAAACAAGAGCGGCGCAAAAATTGACGTGGAGCGTACGGCGCGCCTTGCGCGGCTGTCCCTTTCCGCGGACGAAAAGGACAAAATGCGCGCCGAACTCGAAGCGATGCTGCAAATGGCCGATACGCTTGCCGAACTCGACACCGAAGGCGTCCCGGCCGCAGCGCTGATCGGCGGCGGACAAAATGTTTTTCGCCCCGACGAAATCCACAGCGCATTTACGCGGGACGAAATGCTCCGCGAGGCGCCCTCGGCGGCGGACGGCTACATCACCGTGCCGAAAACAGTACAGCAAGGAGGACGGTAAAATGGAAAATCTGACCAAACTGACGCTTTGCCGGCAAACCGAACTCCTGCAAAGCGGAGAGATTCGCGCTTCTGAACTTACCGAAGCATACCTTAAAAACATCGAGCAAACCGAAGACAAAATCGGCGCTTATATCACGCTGACAGCCGGGCAAGCCATCGAAAAGGCGGCCGAAATCGACCGCCGGCGCGCGGCCGGTGAAAAGCTTTCTCCGCTTGCCGGCATTCCGGCAGCCATCAAAGACAACATCTGCACGCGGGGGATCAAAACGACCTGCGCTTCCAAAATGCTGGAAAACTTTACGCCGCCCTACGACGCGACCGTCGTTCAAAAGCTTGCGGATACCGTTCTGCTCGGAAAAGTGAATATGGATGAATTCGCTATGGGCTCGAGCACAGAAAACTCGGCCATGAAAATCACCCGAAATCCCCACGACACGAGCCGGGTGCCCGGCGGTTCCTCGGGCGGCAGCGCCGCCGCAGTTGCGGCCGGCGAAGCGGCCTTTGCGATCGGAAGCGACACCGGCGGTTCCGTCCGTCAGCCCGCCGCTTTTTGCGGCGTCGTCGGCGCAAAGCCCACTTATGGAAGCGTATCCCGCTACGGCCTGATTGCGTTTGCGTCTTCGCTCGACCAGATCGGTCCGCTAACCAAAACCGTGCGCGACAGCGCACTGGTACTGGACGCGATCAGCGGCTACGACGAAATGGACTCGACCTCCGCCATGCGCGCATACGAAAGCTGCGCAAAGGACATAAGCAAAGGCGCGAAAGGTCTCAAAATCGCCCTGCCCCGCCAGTTTTTCTCGGCCAAAGACAGCGAAGTACAAAAAGCGCTGCTCCACGCCGTCGAACTTTTGAAGGACGCCGGCGCGGAATTCAAGGAAATATCCATGCCCGCGCTCGACTTTGCGCTGCCCGCCTATTATGTGATTTCGGGCGCCGAAGCCTCCTCCAATCTTGCGCGCTTTGACGGCGTGCGCTACGGACGGCGCGCCGCCAGCTTTGAGGACATCTCCGATCTCTATGTCCAAAGCCGGAGCGAGGGCTTTGGAGAAGAAGTCAAGCGCCGCATCATGCTCGGCACGTTCGTGCTAAGCGCCGGCTATTACGACGCCTACTACAAAAAGGCGCAGCAGGTGCGCGGTCTGATTATCCAGCAGTTTGAAGAAGCGCTGTCCGGCTGCGACTGTATTTTTGGCCCCGTCGCACCGGGCACGGCCTACAAAATCGGCGAAAAATCCGCCGATCCTCTGGAAATGTACCGCGGCGACATTTATACGGTGCCGGTCAACATTGCGGGGCTGCCCGCAATCTCTCTGCCCTGCGGCCGCGGCGAAGGGAATCTGCCCATCGGCGCGCAGTTTATCGGCCGCCGTTTCGACGAAGCCACTATTTACCGGGCGGCCGCCGCGCTTGAAGACGCTGCCGGTACGGCGGATAAAATTTTAGCGGGAGAGGGGGCGCAGTTATGAACACCGCCTATGAAATGGTCATCGGTCTGGAAGTCCATGTGGAACTGAAAACCAAAACCAAAATTTTCTGCGCCTGCCCAACCGCGTTCGGCGCAGAACCGAACACACACGTCTGCCCGATCTGCCTCGGATATCCGGGCACACTGCCCAAACTGAACGGCGAAGTCGTCCGCTATGCGATCAAAGCCGGCCTTGCAGCAAACTGCAAAATCGCAAATTACTCCAAACAGGATCGAAAAAATTACTTTTATCCCGACCTGCCAAAAGCCTATCAAATCTCTCAATACGACCTGCCGTTGTGCAGCGACGGTTTTTTGGAGATCGAAACGCATTCCGGCTCGAAAAAGATTCGGATTACGCGTATTCACATTGAAGAGGACGCGGGCAAGCTGGTGCACACCGACAAAGGGACGCTGTTTGACGCCAACCGCTGCGGCGTACCCCTGATCGAAATCGTTTCCGAGCCGGACATCCGCAGCGCGGAGGAAGCGGTCGCCTATGTCAAAAAACTCCGCGCGCTGATGCTGTACGCAGGCGTGTCCGACTGCAAAATGAACGAAGGCTCCCTGCGCTGCGATGTGAACCTGTCCGTGCGGAAGCGCGGGGAAGAAACGCTCGGTACGCGCACCGAAATGAAAAACATCAACTCGTTCGCGTTTATCGCCAAGGCGATCGAATACGAATTTGACCGGCAGGTTGAAGAACTGGAAGCGGGCAACAAAATTATCCAGGAAACCCGCCGCTTTGACGCCGCTTCCGGCAAGACCTTTTCCATGCGCTCAAAAGAGGACGCGGACGACTACCGCTATTTCCCCGACCCGGATCTTGCGCCGATTATCACAAGCGAAGCGCGTATCCGCGAACTTGCAGACGAAATTCCAATGCTGCCCGATGCGCGCAAGCAAAAATATATGTCCGAATATGCGCTGACCGCTTACGATGCGGAACAAATCTGCGCTTCACCGGACACAGCGGCCTATTTTGAGCATGCCGCGGGCGCTTCCCGCTATCCGAAAACCGTCGCAAACATGATGATTTCGGAGGCTCTACGCTATGGCGGCGAGGACGGGGAAATTCCGTTGGCGCCGCAAGCGCTGGCAAAAATCGCGGATATGGCCGGCGACGGCACGATCAATTCAGGCACCGCAAAAAAACTGATCGCCGAATGCGCCACAGGCGCGTGCGACCCTGAAGTGATTGTCAAAGAACGCGGGCTGGCGCAGATTTCTGATCCGGAAACGCTGACCCGTCTCCTGAAAGAAGCTTTGGAAAACAACCCGAAAGCCGTTGCAGACTTCCGCGCGGGCAAAACTGCCGCGGCAAAATCCATTATCGGCGCCGTTATGGCCAAAAGTGGCGGAAAAGCCAACCCCGCGCTCTGCAGTCAATTGCTCGACACGCTTTTAAAATAAAATATATCCGCCTCAAAGTCATAGTGCCAAAAAGTCATAGTGCCAAGACGGATATGACCGCATTCATCTGCGGCTCAATCCTTTCCGAAACATTCGCAAAAACGCATGGCGCGCAAAAACTTTAGGATCTCGAACCGCAGAGGATGTCAAAAGTGACGTTCTCTGCGATTGTAAGAAAACCAAAGATTTTTTGACAGGAACAGCTTGGTTCGATTGCACGCGCTGCACAAGCGCCGCTTGCCAAGCCGAAATGCGCATCACAAACGGACCCGTGCCGCTTGTGATGCGCATTTTTATTTTACGCTTTGTTCCGTATAGTTTTTCAACAGATTGAGGGAACGCCGAAGAGACGTTCCCTCAATCTGTTGAATACGATGTACATCGCAAAATGCTCGAAGCAACGCATGCCGCCGCGGGCGTCTCAGACGGCGGTTTTTTGCGTCCATTTCAAAACTTAAGATTTTTTCGA
>CATWNM010000003.1 GCA_958352145.1 uncultured Eubacteriales bacterium | reverse complement strand
AACGCCGTCCGTACGCTGCATAATAAAGGGTTCCCAGGACTGTCCTGTGTAAATTCTCGTCTCCTCGGACCAAGTAATATTGTCATTTTTGTCCACCGTGCCGCGCATCATGTAAATACCGCTGAGGTCGGTGTAGGTCTTGTAACCCTTCGGCGGGCGCACCGCGTAAACGCAGAGAATGTCGCCGTTGTCCAGTACGCAGGCGTCCGGATTGACCGCAGCATATTTCTCGGAGTAGCCGTCCAGTTCGCCGCCTTCATAGGTCAGCCGGTGGTCAGCCGCGTTCCAGAGTACCTGCGGCGCATTCCAGTTTACACCATCGCTGCTGGTGACATAATACATGTGCAGACCGAGCTTACCATAATGGTAAAACATCACATACAGATCATCCCGCACCTGTTTTACGCGCGGGTAGAATGCGTTGTCGTAACGGAAATAACTGGTACTTGCGGAAGTAAGCTCCGTCATTGTACGGTAATCATTTTCCAGCGACGCGGTCATATAGTCGTCGTTTGCATGATCTCCGTTCGAGCCGTTGGTATTAAGCTGTGCAATCGGAATAATGACTGTTTCCATATTTTCGCCTTCCTCTGTAAACGAGAGTTCCGCGTCTGCCGCGCAGGCCGGCAGCGCGGTCAAAAGCAGCAGCGCCGCAAGAATTGCGGCTGTGATTCTCAGAATTTTTCTCATAAGATTCTCCTTGAATTTCAGTGTTTTTATCTTGCAATCATCTACAGGCTGTCCAAAAAATCCGTTTCTGCCGCACCGAAGTGCCAAAAACCGCAAACGAAAACGACAGAACGGTCAGCATGACCGCCAGTATGAATGCTGAAACTTTCTTAAACATGATGTTTCCTCCCAGATTTATTTATCGATTGAAACAATCAATAAATTTCTGAGGTTTGCATACGGCGTCCGCGCCGGAAAAAGAGCGCGAAAGACGAAAATACCAATCCAAACGAAGATTATTTCAAAACTTTTTCAATAACGGTTCCATCCGGCTTTTTTACCGTGTAGCTCAGCGCATCGTAGTCCACGGTGACCGTCGTTCCGTCCGAATAGGTAGTACGGTAAAGCGTATCCGAAAGCTTTTCGTGGTTTTCCATAAATTCATACTGCAGATACTGCAAAGGCTCGTACTCATCGTAAGCGGCCTTGATGGCCTTTACGCTTCTGTCCAGGTCTTCGTCCGTCAAGCTGTACAGGTCGTTTTTGCCCATCCAGTCGCGGCCGGGACCAAATTTCGAATTTATGTACAGAAGCGGACGTCCGCCGTACTCGACAAATACCAGATTTGCATTTGCATCCTTGATCGGATAGTTGACGGTTCTTGAAGTCGGGTTGGAAAGAACGATGCCGTGATATACAAGCTGCCAGAACGGAATACCCTCGTCATACAGCGGGTTAAACGGCTTGGACTCAAACTTTGTGCGAATGCCGACGTATAGAATCGCGTCCATCGCGTCTATCATATAGTCCATGAATCCCTCGGACTGATAACCGCCGAAGAGCGCCTTGGCAAGCTGCGCGATCTTTTTGTAGTAGCCCTGCGCCTGCTTGCGGGATACGGGGTGATTCGGATCGTCGCACTTTTCTGGAATATACGCCGTCAGCTCGTCAACGTATTCCAGTCCTTGGAATCCGTAGCCGCGGACGACGGGCAGATCCTCTTTCGCATAGCGCTCGTACGCGCGCTTCGGGCAGACGGCGTACGGCTCGCCGCCGTTGAGTCCGTTCATCTTATAAACGTCGCGAACGAACGGATAATACTCGCCTTTTTCGTTTCTTCTCTTAGCCAGCTCCGCGCGGTCGAAGTTGTCGGCGATCTCATACGCGCCGCAGCTGACCGTATGCGCGACAACCTGATAGCCCATGCGCTGCGCCTTTGCAATGAATTTGCGAAGCTCGTCGTCTCCGCCGTAGCGCGGATCGCTCGGATACTGCTGCGGGAAACGACCGTCGTGTCCGCCGACGCCCCAACCGACAAGGCAGATTTCCGCTTTGTCGATGCCCGCCTTCTGCATCTTATCGACCAGCTTATTCAGCATTTCAACCGTGCAGGTGACGTGAAGCGGGGGTTCGTTCGCCTCTGTTTGATGGCGAATAGGGGTCGGAATCGGCTTCCAGCCCATGCGGATACGGATTTCGGGCGCTTCAGCCGCCTTGCGGAGCGGTTCGCGCATCTCCGCACGCTCGCGCAGAGGCTTGCAGCCCTTAACCTCCATTTGATATTTCCGATATACTTTCGCCATATCCACGTAGGTCGCGTTCGGCATTCTATAGAAGAAGATCGTGATATCCTCTTCAGGATCCTCGCCCTGAAGATCAAAGCGTGGCTTGATGGCGTACACGTTGTTCTTGACGCTGACCTCAAAGCGCGCGTCGCCCGACTGCCCCTCAATGCGGACGAACGAGCTTTTTTCCTGCTCGCAAAGACCGCATACGGGCATAGCGGAAAGCCAGGTAAGCAGTTCTGCGTCCGGCTTTTCATCAAACCGGGTGAGCATAATGCCGTTGCCGAAATTTGTGGGATAGAAGAAATAGCCTTTTTCTCCCGCCTTGGCGGTCAGCAGATCGGTCTCGACGACAATCGTATTGTACCGGCCTTTATCCAGATTGCGTTTGGGAATAATAAACTTCAGCACGTTGCCGTAGTCTTCAGTAACATATTCAATCATTCTGACGGCACCGCTCATGGTGGTGCCCGTCACACGAAACAAATTCTCCATTATGTTGTCTCCTTGATCCCGTTTTTCCGCTCCGCCGCCACGTTTGGAAATAAGGCGCAGAGCGGATATACGGGAAAACGTTATCTTATATTATTTTTATAATGGTACAGCGTGCCTGACGTTGCAAAGAAAATATCACATTTGCAGGATATCGCTATAGTGCAATGCCGCAAACGGATCTATTTCATCTTGTAAACCGTTACCTGATGGTAAATGTCCTCCGGATTCAGGCGTGCGCCGCCGTGAGATGGACTGTCCGGCTCGTACTGCGTCTCAAAGCATACCGCCTGATATTTGCGCTGCTTGACGCCGCCCTTAAAATCCGGTCCTTCTCCGAGGAAGTTGCCCGTGTAGAGCTGCATGCAGGGCATGGAGGTAAGAACGGTCATTTCTCTCTCGGGAACGCGGCAGACCGCGGCTAGATTCAACTGAAGCTCCTCATACGGCTTTCTAGTCTTGTGATCCAGCACAAAATTATGGTCATAGCCGGGATAGCCGAGACCGGTATTTTCATAATCCTGTCCGATTTCCTTTTCCGTACGGAAATCCATCGCGGTACCGGCGACCTCCGGGCGGCCGCCCACCGGAAGCAGCGTTTTCGGATCAACCGCCGTGAAAGAATCCGCGTAAATGGTCAGCTTATGATCCAGTACGGAGGGATTCTCAAAGCCGTGCAGGTTGAAGTAGGCGTGGTTCGTCATGTTGCAGTACGTCGGCTTATCCGTCGTGGCTCTGTAGTCCACGATCAGCGAATTGTTTTTGAGTATGTAAGTCACCGTCGCGATCAGTCTGCCGGGATACCCCTCTTCGCCGTCGGCGGAAACATAACCGCAGCTGAGCGCAGGCGCGCCGTCGTGGCAAACGCCCTCTTCCACGTTCCATGTATGTCTTTCAAAGTTGATGTTGCCGCCATGCAGGTGAGCCTCGCCGTCGTTGCGCGCGATCGGGTAATCCACGCCGTCGATCGTCAATTTGCCGCCGCCAATGCGGTTGGCGTATCTGCCGATAACCGCGCCCTGATGACTTTTGTCGGAGATATACGTCTCCAGGCTGTCAAAGCCGCAGATGATATCTGTGCCCTTGTGTTCAAACTTTTGCAACGTCGCGCCGTAATCTAGGACCGTGATGCTGATATCGCCGTCCGAGATCGTATGCGCGTAAATTTCCGTGCCCCTTGAAGTTTTGCCAAAAAACTTTTTCATGTTTGCCGCCCTCTTATGCTTTTGAGATAATATATTTTTCCGTATTGTAATCTACCGTGATAACCGTGCCGTCCGAATAGGTCGTCCGGTATACGCCCTCGGAGAGTTTTTCATGATTTTCCATAAACTCAAACTGCAACGATTTAAGCGTCTCGTATTCGTCGTACGCCTTTTTCAGCGCGTCGGTCGCAATATCAATCTGCTCGTCGTTGCCGCAGTGCAGATCCAAGTCTCCCATCCAGTTTCGGTCGGCGCCGAACTTGCTGTTGAAATACATCAGCGGCCGGCCGCCGTACTCGATAAACTTCAGATGCTGGTACTCTTCCTTGATCGGATAGTTGATCGTCTGCGAGGTCGGGTTGGAAAGGATGATGCCGTGGTACACAA
Source organism: uncultured Eubacteriales bacterium (assembly GCA_958352145.1). Taxonomy (GTDB): domain Bacteria; phylum Bacillota; class Clostridia; order Oscillospirales; family CAG-272; genus UMGS902. The sequence continues at coordinate 93,327 of CATWNM010000003.1, read as the reverse complement.
GCTGCCAGAACGGAATGCCCTCGTCAAAGAGCGGATTGCGCTGGGGGGTCACTCTCGACTGTACGCCGACATATAGAATCGCGTCCATTTCCGCGCTCATATAGTCCATATATCCCTCGGACTGGAAACCGCCGAACAGATCTCTTGAAAGCTGCGCCACCTTGCGGTGATACTCCCACGCCTCTTTACGGGTGCAGGGGTGATTCGGATCATAGCATTTTTCGGGAATGATCGCGGTCAGCTCATCGTTATAGTGCAGACCAGAAAAGCCGTAGCCGCGCACCTTCGGAAAGGTCTTCACCGCATAATTTTCATACGCAGTCTTGGCGCAGAGGTGATAAGGCTCGCCGCCATTCAGCCCTGCTTCCACATAGTGCTCGCGGATATACGGTACGGGATCGCCGTTCGGCCCTTTTTTCTTGGTCAAAAGATCGCGGTCAAAGTTGTTAGCGATCTCATACGCGCCGCAGGTTACCGTGTGGCAGACGACCTGATAACCGAGGCTCTGCGCGCGGGCAATGAACCGTTTAAGCTCCGTGTCGCCGCCAAAGCGCTCGTCGCAGGGGTATTGCTGCGGGAAACGGCCGTCATGACCGCCTTCAGCCCATCCGACAAGGCAGAACTCCGCCTTTTTAATGCCCTTGGCCTGCATACTGTCAAGAATTTTATTCAGCGTGGGAACGTCGCAGGCGATATGCATGGGCGGCTCGTTTTCAAGCGTCTGGTGGCGCACAGGCGTGGGAATCGGTTTCCAGCCCATGCGAACGCGGATTTCCATGCAGTCCGCGGCGCGGCGAAGCACATCTCTTTCCATCGCGCGCTCGCGGAGAGGACGGCAGCCGCAGAAATCCATTTGATACTTTCTGTATTCATGCGCCATATCCACATAGGTGGCGTTCGGCATCTTCTTATAAACAACAACGACGTCCTCGTCGGGCTCGTCTCCGTCGAAACGGAACTGCGGACAAATGCTGTATACGCCGTCCTTATACTCGATCTCATAGCGGCCGTCGAACGCCTCGCCTGCAATGCGCACGAACACGGCGTTTTCATTGCCGCAGATTCCGCTGACCAGCGTCGAGGTCGGCCAGGTTTTGTAAAGCGTATTCTGGCGTTCTGTAAAGTGTGTCATCACAAAACCGCATTGAAAGTCCGTTGGATAAAACATATATCCCGCGTCGCCTGCGTGAGCCATAGTCAGCGACGAAGAAATACGGAGCGTTTGAAACCGCGGGTTGCACAGCGCCGCTTTCGGCACAACCAGCTTAATCTCATTTCCGTTTTCTGCTATCGAGGGCTTTAGTCTGCGCTCAAAACCGCCAACGGTAGTTCCGACGACTTCAAAATTATATTGTGAAGCTTCCATAAGCTGTGTTTTCCTCCATAAACATAGCGATATTACAACTTCAGTATATCGTTTTGATTTCTGTCAAACAATGTATTTTTTAGATTAATCTATTGTATTTTTCAGTTCAGCGTAGTAAAATAAAATAAAAAAGATTTATAACTTTTTACACTTTTTCGGTTTTTCTACACTGATAAGCCGGAGGTTAACATGAAAAAAATCTCTTTGGAAAATGTTCCGCGTGATGTCAGCTTTACGCGTATCTATGGGCTTGATCAAAACTGGAACACCAAAAGCAACCGGAGTTGGAGTTGTGTCGGCGCGCCACGCGACCAGAACGGTTTTATGTATATTCTTTGCGAAGAAGTGTACATTACAACCAAAGAGGGACGTAGGCTTTTATTCGCAAAAGGCGATCTTTTGTACATTTCGAAAGGCAGCGAGTACAATATTACCTTTTCAACGGCGCTGGGCGAGTTCACCAATATTCTCATCAATTTTAATATCCGCGATACAAACGGTGAAGAATATGCGCTCGCCGACGACATCGTCTGCTTTGCCAACGACATTCCCGCTAAGATCGTCGACGATATGTTTACCGTAGCGAACCTCAGCACCAGACTCGCGTATCCGACGATTCCCGTAACAAAAACCTTTTACGAAATTCTTGAAAAGCTGAACAATCATCTTCTTGCGTCAAAGCTGCACAGCAGCAGCCAGAACTCGGTGCTTCCCGCAATTTTTTACCTCGACAGCCACGTTCCTGACAACGTCTCGATTCCTCAGTTAGCGCAGATGTGCCTGCTCAACGAATCCTCGTTTCGGAAAGCCTTTAAGGTCTATACCGGCATGACCCCCATGCAGTATAAAACGTATACGAAAATCAACAAAGCAAAGCTTCTGCTGCGCAACGCGCCGAAAATTTCCATTGAAGAAGTCGCGGAAAAGCTTGGCTTTTACGACAGCGCCTATTTTCATAAGGTATTTGTCAAAGAAACCGGCGAAACGCCGAAGAAATACCGTGATAAGTATATAAAATAAATGTACAAAACCGCTCCGATTCGGAGCGGTTTTGGGACTTTTTGTGTACTTTTTTGACGGGGCACGGTTTCGGGGGGGGGGCAGGAGGACAAATTGACGCTCAAATCGCAGCATCTGGCGGCACCGCTGCTGTGGTTTCCGTCGGCTACAGCATCAAAAATTCCTCTCCCCAGGTCGGCTGGTGCTGGCCTGGGGAGAGACTACTCTTTGTTATATTGCTTATCAGTTTTGGGGCTGTCAGAATTCGAAGCCGGTGGTGATTCCAGCCGGCCGAGAGGTGTCTTTCTTGACGTAGTAGATCTCTTGTCTATAAAGTTTTTCTTTTTAAGACCGCAAGCCCTCCGAGAGATAATGCGGCACTTAGTAACAGACAAATACAAATATGCAAGACAGCATTGCTGTTAAGTATGATAATCTGAAAAAATCCAGCCAAGATAGCGCGTAATGATGCAATCGGCGTAAAAATACAAATAATTGTAACTAATAATGCGTCAGTCAGCCACCCATACCAATATGTCTGCATGGATAACAGAACATGAAGAAAAACCATAACAAGCAGCAAAAAGAACATTTGCTGCAATCCGGCAACGATAATTCCGTTTTCAGTCCATTTACACACGTCTATCATATTGATGACCGTTTGCGCTGAATATACGGGGTCAATCAATAGATGTATTACTGTGTTGATAAGGGAAATGCAAAACGCCAAGAACCCATAGCTGATTAGACAACCGAAAAAGTAATCCTTTTTGCTCGCTCCCAAATGCATTAACTTTGTGAAATCATAAAACACAAAAAAGAATGGGGTTAAGACGGCAAGCAGCCAAGTATAATTTCCGTTACTTAAAACAACATCGCCAGAAGATGTTGCGCAAAGTACCACAAGAGCCGTAATGATGAAACTGATTTTATTGCTTGCAATCAAGCGTTTTACAATCGCAAAAATAGTGGTCATCTTGTATCACCTCCCTTATGCCAGACCATTTGTATAAAGAAATCCTGCAAAGACAGTGGATGAATTTCCAATGAAGCAGTCTTCTTTGGCGGGTCGTCGAAGATATAACTTGTTACAAGACCTCCGGCAGTATCTTGACCGATGATATTTAGATTTTGGGTTGCAGCCTCCACGTCTTTTTGAAGTCCGCTGATGCTAAATGCTTTTGTTTCAGCCGATTGCAATGTATCAAAGAAGCGAATGCCTCCTTTATCAATAATGATCAGCTTTTGAATTGCCTTTGCAATTTCTTCAATGATGTGGGTGGACACAATAATAATTCGCGGGTGTGTCTGAAAACTTTCTGTCAGCATATCGTAAAACTCCACGCGCATAATTGCGTCGAAGCCGAGGACAGGTTCGTCTAAAAGGATGATCTTTTTATTACTTGCCAGACAGATAATCGTTGAAACCATCGTTTTCATGCCAAGAGAAAGATGATTAAACTTCTTTTTTCCGTCTAGTTCAAAACGCTCCATCATTTCCGAAGCAAAGTCATAATCGTAGTTGGGGTTTACTTCCGAAGCAATCCGTAACAGCTTTCGCACCGGAAGATTAAAATGCTTTGCAAAGTTTTCGATATAGCTGACGCCGGTATCTAAGGTGGAAGTTGTGATTGCCTTACCGTCAACTTGAATAGTTCCGTCTGTAATGTTCTGATACCCCGCAATCGATTTGAGAAGCGTTGTTTTGCCCGCACCATTTCTGCCAAGCAGACAATAAATCCCCGGCTCATCAATTGACAAAGTAATGTTTTTCAATACGGTTGCTTGTCCGTACTGCTTCGTTACTTGTTTGAGCGCTATCATGTAGCTATTCCTCCTATCACCTTTGGCACAGGTATTGATTTTCGCAATTTCCTATGCTAAAATGAATTATAAACTTTTGTGTTACACAAAAGTCAAGAGGGGAATGCAAATGAAAAAATATTTTTCAGTTGGAGAAGCTGCAAAGGCTGTCCATACGACGAGCGAAACGCTGCGGCACTATGACCGTATTGGATTAGTGAAGCCGAGCAAAAAAGACGAATGGACGAATTACCGCTATTATACCGAGCAGGACATTGTTCGCCTGAACACGGTGCGTGCTTTGCAGCTTATGGACTTGCCTTTGCAGGAGATAAAAAAGGTTTTAGAATATGACGATCTTGAAAAAATTGTGGACTTTTTAGCGCAAGCAGAAAAAAAGGCTGATGAAAAAATAACAGCACTCCAGTACAGTAAATCAAAAATTCAGTTAGCACAAGCGGACTATGAAAGAAAATTGCGGAGACAACAAAAGTCCAATAGTACTTTTCTCAAAGATTATCCAGAACGTGTTATTTTGCTTTCAGATACCTTAGAAGTGCCAACGCTTGATAATCTTTGGAATTATCTCAGCCATTTTTACGATAAAGTTACTCCTGCCTTAAAAGAGCAGTTTTCCTTTGAGGATTTAGCTGGTATATACACCGAAAACGGAATAACAAGGCTCTTTGCTGTCTGTATTCGTTATGTCAATATAGACGGATTAAAGATATTGCCAAAAGGAAAATACCTATGCGCTAACTGCACCGAAGACAATAGAGAGCAAATGTTGCGCGAGTTAATACACATGGCCCAAACAAAATATGGCGTAGATCCGACATTTACGGTACAACTTATTGTTGTATCGGGTATTTTGCAATGGAATTATGAAGTACAGGTTTATGTTGATAGATAAAATACATAAAAACAGAAATATTTTTATGCTGCCGTTCACCCTTTTACCTTTTGTGTTGATGAAGAAATCTCCGGCAATTTCACTAATAATATCTGCATCTTGCATCTTATCGGCAGACATGATAAAATCGAATCGTCAAATCGGGGTTTGTGGAGGTATATTATGCTTATAAGAAAAGAGGAACCTAAGGACTATGAAATAATATATTCTGTAGTTAAAGCTGCATTTGAGCGTGCTGAACATTCTGACGGAAATGAACACAAGTTGGTAAATGCATTAAGAAAAGGAGAGGCATTTGTTCCTGATTTATCTTTAGTTGCTGAAATAGACGGAAAAATTGTAGGACATATCATGTTTACAAAAGCCAAGGTTGGAGATGATACAGTTTTAGTATTAGCTCCGTTATCTGTTCTCCCTGAATATCAAAGAAAAGGAATAGGCCTCTCCTTAATCAAAGAAGGGCATAGAATTGCGAATGAATTGGGTTATGAATATTCGATTGTATTAGGCAGTGAAAAATACTATCCAAAAGCAGGATATTTACCAGCCGATAAATTTGGTATAAAACCATCTTTTGATGTGCCGAATGAAAACTTTATGGTCTGCAAAGTAAAAGAAGAGGCATCCGATATTCATGGAATCATAAAATATGCGAAAGAATTTGGAATTGACTAATACAATTTACGGTTTATCGGGGCGTTATCCGCCATAGATTGCTGCTCATTTGGATATTTTGACAGAAAATTTGAAGAACCAAGCATCATCGACAAAAGGTAAAAGGAAGTAAAATATTCCAAAATTGCCGTTTATTTTGACACGTAAATATGCGGCTTTAAAATTTTATGGGGACGCCTGCTGCTTTGCGGCAGGCGTCCCCATAAACAACAATCGCTTTTTTGCGTCGTTTCGGCAAAAAACCGCCTAAAACAGGCGGTTTTGAGCTATATGGCTGGGATGGCTGGGCTCGAACCAGCGAAATGCCAGAGTCAAAGTCTGGTGCCTTACCACTTGGCTACATCCCAATAACGCTTTATCATTTTACCACAGGGCAGGGGCGCTGTCAATAAAATAATGAAGATTTTATTAAAGTGGGGAAAAAGGACTTGAAACCGCAATATTTTTAGTCTATAATAATAGTGGAGTAATTTCTGCTCTGATATTTCAGCATGGAAATATGCGGCAATAGAAACTTTGGGAAAGGGAAGCCGAATTTGCGGCGGGTGCCCAGGTATGATTTTGGATAAAAATAAAAAGCAGCAGACGCAGGTGTTCAAAAAAGTGGACATGGACGATGACGGCACGCAGGCGATCCTGCTTCAAGTATATACGGCCCTCAGCGAAAAAGGATACGACCCGGTCAATCAGATCGTGGGGTACATTCTTTCCGAGGATCCGACTTATATTACGAATTACAACGGCGCGCGCAGCTTGATCCGCAAGATCGACCGGGACAAGCTGCTCAATACGCTTGTAAAAAAATATCTTGGCGTGGAGTGAACGGTGACGCGGATTGACTTTGTGTCCGCCAATCCCTCTGCCGGCGGACTGTGTATTGCGCTTGGGATGTTTGATGGCGTCCATCTTGGGCACCGTCGGATTCTCGCCGCGGCAAAACGGAAAAGCACCGAACTGGGTTTGCGCGCAGCGGTGCTTATTTTTTCCTCTTCTCCGCACGGCGCGCCGGCAATTTACTCGCTTGACGACCGACTGCGCATATTCCGCGGGCTTGGCATGGAAACGGCGCTGATTTATGATTTTGATGAACTGCGGTTTTGCTTGGCGGAGGATTTTGTTCGGCGGGTGCTGTTTGAAACATGGCATGCGCGCGCTGTTTTTGCGGGGTATAATTACCGGTTTGGCGCGGAGGCCAAGGGAGACGCGGCTCGCCTTTCGGAACTTTGCGCTCTGTATGGCATTTTCTGCGATGTTGCGGGTGAGGTCGAGACGTCCGGCGTTGCGGTCAGTTCGACGCGGATCCGCAACCTGCTGTCGGCGGGGCGGATCGAGGAGGCGAATGCGCTTCTGGCGAGTCCGTATCATTTGACGGCGCCGGTACTGCACGGCAAGGCGCTCGGTCGGACCATTGGGCTGCCTACGATCAACCAGTCGTTCGGTTCTTCACGGCTGATTCCGAAAAGAGGCATTTATTTCACAAAAACGCTGGTGGGCGGAAAAGCCTATCCTTCGGTTTCCAATATCGGCGTCCGGCCTACGGTAGAGCAGGGGGCGGATGTGAATCTGGAAACCAATCTGATTGATTTTTCGGGAGATTTGTATGGCCGTACAGTTACCGTTGAATTTTATCATTTCCGCCGGGAAGAACGGCGTTTTGATACTGTGAAGGAATTGACCGGTACAATCCGTGCCGACCGGGCGGCAGCAGCGGCTTATTTTGAAGCGAGGGAGGGAGATCAATGAAAAAATTTGCCGCCTTGCTGCTTGCGGCAGCGCTGTGCCTGCCTTTGTTTTTATGTACTGCGGCGGAAGAACCGGTCAAGAGTATCGCCGAGAACAGCGTACCTGATCCCTCCGGCGTTTCGGCAGCAGCCGTATACAATTTGGAAAATGACCTTTATATTTACGAATACAATGCGGATGCGCTGCTTGCGCCTGCGTCGCTGGTGAAGCTGATGACGGCTGTCTGCGCTTATGGCGCGCTTTCGGAGCGCCTTGATGAAACGATCACGGTGGAATACAGCATGATTCGAGACGTCGCCGGAAATCAGGTCGGCTATTATGTGGGAGAAACCGTGCGGATCCGTGACTTGTTTGCCGGGCTGCTTGTGCGCGGCGCCAACGACAGCGCTTTTCTTCTTTGCTATGCCGCCGACGGCGGAATTGAGCCTTTTGTAGAGCGGATGAATGCGGAAGCGCAGACGCTTGGAATGACGGATACGGTGTTTAAAAATCCGTCCGGCATGCCGGCGGAGGGGATGACCATCACGGCGCGGGATGCAGTGAAAGCCGCGCACGCTTTTTATAAAATTTGCTTTTTGACGGAATTGTCCGGCGCTGTAAAATATACAATGCCGTCTACGAACAAGTCTGGAGAGCGCTTGTTGTATAATCGGAATGCGCTGGTTTCTCAGGTATCCGAGCCCGGTTATTTTGATACGCGGCTGACGGGGCTGAACGCCGGTTCGACGGCCGACGCGGGATATTGTACTGCAAGCGCGGCGGAAAACGAAAATTTGACCTATATTATCATTGTTATGGGTGGACGTTTTGAAACGGGTGCAAAAAATCCCGCCTATACGCTGGCTTCCGCGCTTTGCAGCTATGCGTTGGAACAGTTTGGTTATGTGGAAGTGATTTCCGCTGGAAAGCTGGTGTGTGAGATCCCCGTGGCGCTTTCGGCCGATGCGGATTATGTCACGCTCGTCCCCGCAGAGTCCCTGACGCTGTATTTGCCGCTTTCTCTGGATCCCAAGACCGATCTTTCGTATGCTTACCGGCTGGATCGAGATGTGCTGGAGGCGCCGGTCACCGAAGGGGACGCCGCTGGCGTTTATACGGTTTCTAAAAACGGCGAAAGTCTTGGCAGTGTGCAGCTCGTGACAAAAAATTCTTTGCCGAAAAGCGACTTTTTGGCTGTGCTCGATTCGATCGACCGCATAACTCGGAGCGTTTTTTTCAAAGCGGCGCTGTTGTCGGCCATACTTTTGACCCTATTGTATTTCGTCATTTGCGCCTGCGTCCGCCGCGCGCGGCGGCGGCGCGGGCGATATTCGCGAAGATAATGGACGGCGTGAACCGAATGGTGCCGTCTGTTTGAAAGCGTAATTTTGCCGGGGAGATTTTCGTCTCCCCGGCTTTTGCATATTTTTCGTGTAAAACGGCGCGCGCACGGGCCCATTCGATTGTTGCGAAACGTTACTTTGTTATTTTATAGTTATCCGTCGTAGCTTTATATAATTTATAATATACGCCTTGCATGTTCAGTAAGCTGTCATGCGTGCCCATTTCAACGATTTTTCCTTTTTCCAAAACGATGATTTTGTCCGCTAAAGCCGCCGTATTCAATCTATGCGAAACAAAGAAAATAGTATTATCGTGATATTGATCAAAAATGCGGTTGAATATTTCATGCTCGCTGATCGGATCCAACGCGCTGGACGGTTCGTCCAGAATCATGATTGGACAGTTTTTCGCAAACAATCTTGACAAAGCGATTTTTTGGGCTTCGCCGCCCGACAAAACAACACCGGCCGAATTAAATTCTTTGGTGAGCATGGAATTCATTTGTTCTTTCATCCCTTTGACTTTGTCGTGCAGTCCAACCGCTGCGACACAATTATACAAATGATTCGTTTCGTTTGAACCGACCAAATCCATCTTAACATTTTCAGCTATAGAAGCGGCGAATATATTGAATTTCTGCGTCACCACATTAAACATACGCTGATAGGAAGAAGATTCAAAATTTTCGATATTTGTATCATTGAACAAAATAGAACCCTTTGAGACGGTATAAAATTTTAGCAATAAGTTGGTCAATGTGGTTTTTCCTGCGCCATTATGTCCGACAATCGCTATTTTTTCGCCTTTTTTCACGGAAAAATTGATATTTTCCAACACATATGGATCATTGGGGCCATATTTAAAAAAAACATCTTTGAAACGAATCTCATAGTCTTTGGCATTGTCTAAAACCAATTTTTCTCCCGGATGCTCCGATACCGTATCCGCAGTCTCGTAAAAAACCCGAAACTTTTCTATGTATGGATTGTTTTTATGAAATTCTTTAATGATATTGGTTGCGCCTTGCAAGCTCGACAATAAAGAACCGGCCGCACTGTATAATCCCGAAAAATCTCCTATGCTGATGGCGCCTGCGAAGGCGCGCCAGGCTAAATAAACTAATAACCCGAATTTATTGAACAATTCAAAAATGATGGTCAGTACAAAATTGGTCGGGATGATTTTTTTGGAATATCTCGAAAAAAGCCCGGCGCTTTCGCTGCTTGCCTTTTTAAAGTTATTCAGCAAAACATTTTTGATGTTGGTCAACCGCAGTTCTTTCGTATACTCGCGGAGGTAGAAAACCCTTTTTATGTACCCCATCTCACGTTCATACGGCAAATTCTCTTGATTGCGGTCAAATATGTGTTTATACACGCGCGTAAATAAAATCGTTGTAGAAATCAATGTTATAAACGGAAATATAAGCACAAGCGGCTCTGAAAAGACCACCAAAACCGTAGTAACTACGAAAAAGAATTTTACGATGTTCACGATAAAATCTTTGACGGAATTATATACGGAAAAAACACGTTTTTCGGCGTCGCCAATAACAAAGGAATAATCATTATAAAAAGCGGGATTATCAAATTGACTAACCGAATATTCAGTACTCTTCAAGTATATTTTCTCATTCAAAAAACTTCTGAATCGAATCGTGTTGATCGGCAAAAACTTATTATTATACCACGAATTGATCAAAGCGATCAGCACGCTGAATGTACATACAACCAATATCACGATACATATATTTAAAAATTCCGTCTTTTGTGACATAACGGAATCAATAATATATCTCAATAAAAATATAGATACCAAAGAGCTATAAATACTTAGAAAACCCACAAAAAATGAAATGAAAACAAATTTTTTGGAGTATTCGATTAGAAATTTTAACATAAAGAAGTTGTTTTTGATTGTTTTCAGCATAGTCCATTCACCTCGTTCTTTGTTCCATAAACAGCTTTCTTTTTATAGATGCGTATAAATTTGGGGCTGTTCTAATTCTTTTTTTACAGATTTTATTATGAAGCAGCCTCGGTTTATCCGAAAATTCAATGTCAGTGTAACATATTTATAACACATATTTTGGCATTTTTCAATATTGTTTTTATTCAATTTGCTTTTTTTGTGAAAAAATGCCCAACGCATACAAGAATGTTGAATCCCTGCCAAAGCGTGTTCAGGCTTGGTTTGACAGCTTTCGGACAGCAAAGCTCAAGATAGCTGTCAAAAATAAACTTTGCGCTTTTCGTCCTTGATAGCAGTTTCTGTTCTGGACGCCCAGCGGCTAAGAGAACGCAGGCGGATAGGCCGCTTTGCATCTGCCGCCTGCGCGTATGTCTCCACTTTCTTCCCCGCATGCCAGAATCTTAGGGGTTACATTTTTGCCTGTTTCAACTTATAATAGTAATAAGAAACGGGGTGTAGAGATGGAACTGATCCTGATCGGAACGGATAAGCTGAAAGTCATGCTGACCGAAGAGGACATGAAGTTTTATGCGATCGAGTTCGAGCGGCTGGATTATGGAAACACGGAAACCCGCCGTGCGATCTGGAGCATACTGGACGAGGCGAAACGACAAATAGGCTTTGACGCGGCGCGCGACCGCATTTACATACAAGCGTATAAAAATATAGCCGGCGGCTGCGAGCTTTTTGTGAGCTGCGCGGACGCCGGGCAAAAATCGTTGGGAATAAAAAAGCTGCTTTACCGGTTTGACAGCATGGCTTCGCTTCTTTGCGCCTGCCGCCTGTTGTCGGGGCACTATGCCGGCGCCAGTACGGCCTTTTCAGGGGACGACGGCCGCTTTTACCTGCTGCTGGAGGACACGGCGGCCCGGCGTCCGGTTCCCGACGCGCTGTCGCCGCTTGAGGAGTTTGGCCAGGCGATGCCTTGCCGGGAGGAATACCTGAGTGAGCATGCAAAGTTGATCTGCCGTGGCGCTATAACGGTACTGGGCAATTTAAAATAACTGCGTACCAAAAAGCAACCTTGCAGCGAAATAAAGCAGTCGGGGAACACCGGTAAAACGACGGCTTGCAAAGCCTCTCAAAGGGACGCGGAAGGTTTAGTACCGCATTACAATGCAAAGCAGTCGCTTGCGTGCGGCTGCTTTGCATTTATAAAATAAAAAGGAGGCTTATGTGCTCTTTTGAGCGAACAAGCCTCTTGCGCCGAAAAAAATTTGTTTATAAAGCGATTTCTTAGTACTGTACAGCTGTTTCCAAAAGCTTTTTGTTCATTTTGGTGCTTGACGGCATGAAGATACGGTGGTACAATACCCTTGTTTAAAATTTCTACAAGGGTATTGAGAATGATGGAATATTATTCTATGCTTTTGCCGCTCGCTTTGATTTTGCTGCTTTCCAAAACGCTGGCGAAAGGGTGCGTGCGGCTGAATCTGCCGTCCGTCGTCGGGTTGCTTTTGACCGGGCTGCTTTTGAGTCTGATTCGTTACATACCAGGTCAGACCATTCTGACAGACGGTGTGCTGGAGGGGCTTGGCTTTCTTGCGAAAATCGGCGTGGTGCTGATTATGTTTGAAACCGGCATCGAGACCGATCTGCGTCAGGTGCGCGCGGTTGGCGTCCGCGCCGTGATCGTGACTATGGCGGGCGTGGCCGTCCCGATGGGGCTTGGATTTTTGGTTGCCGTTTTATTCCACGGCGGTTTTGACGGGCTGACGCATGAGGCGCTGGTTTCCTGTCTGTTTTACGGCACGATCCTTACGGCGACTTCGATCAGCGTGACGATTACCGCGCTGCGCGAAATGGGCCGCCTGCAGACGAAAGTGGGGAGCATCATTGTTACTGCGGCGGTGCTCGATGATATTATCGGCGTAGTCGTCCTTTCTTTTGTTATCGCCATGAAAGATGCATCTGTGATTGTAGAGTCCCCTTATGCGGTCATTGGCAGGATTGCACTTTTTTTTGCGATTGCCCTGCCGCTTGGCATTCTTTTGAACAAGCTGTTTGATCTTTTGGACAAACGTTTTCCGCATCACCGCCTGATTCCGATTTACAGCCTTGCCATGTGCTTTCTGTTTGCTTACGCAAGCGAGCGTTTTTTCGGCGTCGCCGACATTACCGGCGCGTTTGTTGCGGGTTTGATCTTATCCCGCAATCCGGACAGCAAATACATCGAGCGCAAATCGGACGTGATCAGCTATATGATTTTTACGCCGGTGTTCTTTGCCAATATCGGCTTGACGATCACATTTTCGGGGCTTGGGGGCGACATGCTCTGGTTCGGTTGCTTCTTTATTCTTGCGGGGATTGCCGGCAAGGTGCTTGGCTGCGGAATTGCGGCAAAGCTTTGCGGCTGTACCGGCAAGGACTCTTTGCGCATTGGGCTCGGCATGATGGCGCGCGCCGAGGTGGCGCTGGTCTGCGCGCAGAAGGGCGTTGAAAACGGGATTATCAGTTCGTCCATTATGCCGTTTATTCTTATTTTGATTATTTTGACCAGTCTGTTGACGCCGGTCGCGCTCCGCGCCGCATACCGGCATGAACCGCCGGAAAAGGCGGCTCAGTAACGCGGTTTTCGGCGTACCGCGTATGTCCGCTCTGGATGCGCATTTTTACTTAGTTGCTTGTTTCGTATACTTTTTTGACAGTCTGTGACCGTGCGTAAAGCACGGTCTTTTTTCATATGGATTTGCCGAAAAGCCTCTGCTTGACTGTATATAACGGGTAAATTTGGAAAAAATATCTGCGAGGTGATTCTATGCGTGGATGTCAGAGACAGATCATCATGCTGAAAGGGACCGATTCGCAGATTTTTGACGAAGCGTATTTTTTATTGCGAAAAGATTTTGAGGGGAAGTCCCGCGGCGAAGCGGAGATTATACGGGAGGCGCAGCGTATTGTGGATAGCAATACGACCCGCCGCCGGTGCCGCCGTTTTGAGCGTTCGCCGCTGTTTCCGTTTCTTTTCGGGTTCCTTTGCTGCGCTTTGCTCTGGTTGATTTTTACAGTTTTATAAAGTTGGTATTGCAAAACGCGTTTATTTGTAGTATAATAATAAAGTCGTGATGAAGAACGGTATAAACGCTGTGTAAAGCGCCCGCCTGTGCGTTCCGCGGTGCGCTCCAGACAGCAGAATACGATTCCGCCCAAGCGCGGCCTATCTGTCGAAGGACAGTTTTGTTTTTATGCAATTTTAAAAGGAGATTTTATGTCAAACAACAATAGTAAAAATGCAGCCGATGCAGGCGTCAAGATCGCTGCGCAGCCGTCTGACAAGGCGGCGCAGCCGCAGCGGAAGCGGCGGCCGCAGGCACGTTTGGCTGCGCGTCCGGCCGTAAAGCCGGCGGAAAAGCAGGCGAAGACCGCGGCGGCTGCGCCGAAAGCGGCGGCCGTTCGTGACGGCCGGAGCAAGCAGCCCCGCGGCAGCCGTGCGGAGCCCAAGGGAAAACTCCGCATAGTAAGTCTTGGCGGCCTGCATGAGATCGGCAAAAATATGACGCTGATCGAGTACGGCGACGACATCGTCGTCGTGGACTGCGGCATCGCATTTCCCGACGAAGATATGCTGGGGATCGATCTGGTCATACCCGATATTACCTACCTTGAAAAAAACAAGGAAAAGATACGCGGCATTCTGCTCACCCACGGTCATGAGGATCACATCGGTTCTCTGCCGTATGTGTTGCGCACGATTTCACCCGAGGTATACGGCACGCGCCTGACGCTCGGCATTGTGGAAAAGAAGCTTTCTGAGCACTCTCTACCGGTCGCGCCGAAACTGATTCCGGTTTCGGCCGGAGATACGGTAAAGCTCGGCCAGCTTTCAGCCGAATTTATTCGTGTGAACCATTCCATTGCGGACGCCTGCGCGATTGCGATCCGCACGCCGCTTGGCACGGTGTTGCATACCGGCGATTTTAAATTGGATACCACACCGATCGATGGAAAAATGATGGATATTACGCGGCTCGGCGAGATTGGAAACGAGGGCGTGCTGCTCATGCTCGGCGAGTCGACCAATGCGGAGCGCCCGGGCTATACGCCGTCGGAAAAGACAGTGGGCCGGTCGCTCGCGGACATTTTTATGCGGAATCCCGATAAGCGTATCGCGATTGCAACGTTTTCCTCCAACGTGCACCGCGTACAGCAGATTATTTCGCTCAGCGCCAAATACGGCCGCAAAGTCGCGGTGCTTGGACGCAGTATGATTAATGTTGTCGCTGCGGCGAGCAGCCTTGGGTATATGGAGGTGCCGGAGGGCGTTTTGATCGATATCAAGGATGTCAAACGCTATCCGGAAAATCAGGTTACGCTGGTGACGACCGGCAGTCAGGGTGAACCGATGAGCGCGCTGTACAGGCTGGCTTTTGGAGACCATGAGCGCGTGACGCTGGGGCCAAAAGACCTTGTGGTCATCAGCGCCACGGCGATTCCCGGCAATGAGAAGTCGGTTGGGAAGATCATCAATGCGCTGATCGGCAGCGGCGTGACCGTCATGCACGATCCGGAGACCGACGTGCATGTATCCGGGCACGCCTGCCGGGAAGAGATCAAGCTGATGCATGCGCTGCTGAAGCCGAAATATCTGATGCCGATTCACGGCGAACTCAGGCATTTGGACGCACACCGCCAGATTGCACGTGAAATGGGCATGCCGGATGAGAATATTTTTATTTCGGAGATCGGCAAGGTACTCGAGATTGACAAAAAAGGCGCGCGCTTTGCCGGGACGATTCCCTCCGGAAAGGTTCTTGTGGATGGCTTTGGCGTCGGCGACGTCGGCAGCATTGTGCTGCGGGACCGCAAGCATCTTTCGCAGGACGGCTTGATTGTGATTGTCGCCGCTGTGGATCTCGATGCTCGCCTGCTGATTTCAGGGCCGGATATTATTTCGCGCGGTTTTGTGTATGTAAGGGAGAGCGAGGCGCTGATGGACGCGGCGCGCGAGCTTGCGCTGGATGCGATCAACAATTGCTTGGATAAGGGCAATGTAGATTGGATGGAACTTAAGACTGGCGTCAAGGATGCGCTCTCCAAGTATCTGTATCAGAAAACGCACCGTAAGCCGATGATCCTGCCCGTGATTATGAACGTGTAGCCGTGTTGGCATTTTTGCCACACAAACCCGTTTTTATCGAGCGAAAGGAGCTTTGCAATGGTCAGACATATCATTTTATGGCAGTTTCAGGATACGATGGGAAAAGAGGAACGCGCAGCGGCGGCCGGCCGGATCAAGCGTGAGCTTGAAGCTCTGGTGGGCGTGGTGCCCGGATTGGTTTCGGCTTTTGTCGGGACGAATCCGCTCGATACCAGCAATGCAGATTTGTGTTTGGACAGCTGCCTCGAAAGCCGAGAGGCGCTGGCCGCCTATGCGGTGCATCCGGCGCACGTTGCGGCGGCGTCTTTTGTCCGCAGTGTAATAAAAAGCCGTACCTGCATGGATTTTGAAGTTTAATTCTGCCGGCGGCTTGTACGGCTGAAAAAATTCCCCCGCCTCCGGCAGCGGGTAGCGCTTTCGGAGACGGGGTTTTGTTTTGGCGGTTACAGATAAGACCGGAGATCAGCCGCTAAGGATTCTTCCGATTCGATCAGCCGTTTTGCGATGTCTCGCGCGCCAGCGTCCGCTTCTTTATATTGATTCAGGTAGCGGTGCAGCGCTTTGGCGCCCATGTTGCAGCCGTCGGTCATCAGGTCGGCAATGGTTGCGTCCGATTCATGCATGGCCAGTTTGACATTGGTTTTGAACCAGGACATGCCTTTGGCCATTGCGCTTGGCTCTTTGCCTTTTTCACCATCCATGTGCAGATGCGTTTCGGTTTCTTCAAGAAGCGCGACATGTTCGTCCTTGCATCGGGTCAGTCTCGCCCGAAGTGCGTTGCTTTTTACGTATTCCAAAACCTCGTCGATCGACGAGGCGCCCATTTTGATTCCTGCAAAACATTCCCGAAGCAATTTTGCCGTATCCTCTTCACACAGGACCGTGTTTTCTGCCATAATTATTTCCTCCGTTTCGGTTTTGTAAGCAGTATGCCCGGTTTGTTTTTTTTTATGTATGCCGGGCTGTTCTGCAGGTCAAATTCTGAACAAATTATGCAGATATTCTTGCCAAACAAAAATATTTCCTGTATAATTTTTACATATTATGTGAAAATGCAAAAACTGTGTTCACGCGTTTGCAGGCGTGCGCATGCGCTTTTGGGAAGGGAAATCCGTTTATGCAGAGTTACGGCGGCGTGGATATTGCAAAATTTCTGTTTTCTTTGGTCGTGATCGGAATTCATACCCGGCCCTTTTCTGGAATCACGCTGTTCGGGCTGCCGGTAAATTCTGTTGTATTTCCCATAGCGGTTCCGTTTTTCTTTTTCTGCGCGGGGTATTTTCTGATGCGCGGCGCGTCCGGAGGGGGCAGAGTGTTTACAAAGCGGCGGCGGCGCTACCTTTTGAAAATCGCATTTCTTTATCTTGCGGCGGAACTGCTTTATCTGCCTTTTGTTTCGTCGATTTGGTTTGATGGAAATCCGATCAGCGGGACGCAGATTCTCTGGTATCTGGAGCATCAGGTTATTTTCGGCAGTTTTGAGCACCTTTGGTATTTATACGCGCTGTTTTTTGGCGCGGCTTTGCATATGGCGCTCGTTCGCCTGCTTGGTATGCGCGGCGCTGTTGGGATCGCGGCGGCGGTATATGTGGCCGGCGTGACTATCCATACGGTCTTGCCTTCGATCCCGGACGGCGTGCGCTATTCGATTTGGACCGGTGTGCAGAGCGTCCTGTTTTCCGGCTTTCCGCTGGTCTCGTTTGGGGGCGCGCTCGCGGCTTGGCCGCACCCGGCGGCGCCAAAGCGCGCCGCTGCGGCGTTCACGGTTTCTTTGGTTCTGTACTGGACAGAGTGTATTCTTTTTATCAGAGTGTATCCGCGCTGGCTGCTTTTGCTCTTTTTTTCGATGCCGCTGCTTGTAGCGTCTCTGTTTTCGCTGCTCTTGGCGCTCCCCACAAAGAAGCGCGCCGTTTATTTTGTTCTCCGGGAAAGCAGTACGATCAACTATATCATCCATTTTTGGTTTATACTTGCACCGCGACGTCTATTCGGCCTGAATTTGCCGCAGAGCGGCTTTGGTTTGTTTGCGCTGACCTGCGCATGCTCGTGTTTGGTCTCTGTTCCGGCGGCCATTTTGATTTACCGGCGCAGAAGCCGCTGCGCGCCGCGCAAAGGCGGCGATTTGAACGGCGGGTCTATGGAGAACGTTTGAACGGCAAAACATTGCGCAGTTCAGCAAAAACGCAGAGAACCGCCGGAAAACATTTCGTTTCCCGGCGGTTCCGCGCTTCCATTGCTTTTTCAGGGATTTTATAAGGCGATTTGGTTGAGGATGGTCAAAAGCAGAGTGACGGCGATAAAGCAGATGACGCCTGGATTGACGTAGCAGACCGTGGCTTCACTGTCGCGCGGAAGCTGCTTTTCGGAGGTTTTAAAGACGATCTTTTTTCGGCAGAGGGCGAAAAATACGCATCCAAGAATCAAAAGCGTAAAAACCGTGAAGCCGTAGAGCATGACCCAAAGCATAGACAGCGGATTTTCAGCCAGATACTGCATCATTTCCTCCGGCGCGTCCATGCGGGCAAGCAGTTCCGCATACCCGCCGTATCGGATCAGCAGCATCGGGATTGTGGAACCGAAAAAATTGACCGCCGCGTGTACGCACCATACGGCGAGCAGGCGTCCGGTGCGCAGGTACAGATAACCGAGCAAAAGACCCATGAAAAAGGCATAGAAAAACTGGTAAACGTTTAGATGATAAAAGGCGAACAACAGCGCGGAGAAAATCAGCGCGTTTTTCTCCCCGTAAGCGCGCGTGCGGTCGAGCAGAACGCGCCGGAACATGAATTCTTCTACAAAGGGACCGAGAAAGACGACAAGGAAAAGTTCCAGCCACATATTCATGGACAAAACCATTTCGATCGTCGTATTTGCAGGCTCGAAACCAGTCAGGCTGCCAAATAGGCCGCCGACAAGGTTGCCGAGCAGATTGCCTGCGTAGAGCAACGGCACCGAGATCAAAAATGCGATCAGCAGATCGGATATCTTAAGCTTGCCCTGATCGGGCGCTTTAGCCGGCAGTCTGGCCGCGGCGCAGAGAAACGCAGGAAAACCGCAGAGATACATGGAGCCAAACGACAGCGCGATTTGAATCCAGTCCGGGACGTTCCCGTTTGGATAAAGCAGCTGCAAAAACACGGCTGCCGCGGTCTGTACTAGCAAAACAATGGCGAAAAACAGCACAAGAATGCCGCCCAGCCGGGAAAATTGCCTGCGCGCGGCTTTTAAATCAGGGTTATGCGATATTTCATTGTAGTTCAAAAGATCACCTCAAGCATCAAGTGACGCCGTGTAAACCGGCGCCTTTTTCATCCGGGCGCTTTGCTGCGCTGCTTGCGTTTCAGCGGCGGGGCGTGCCGCCGGGCAAACGAAGTAAAGCCGTCCTGACAGGCGGCATTTTTTATCATACTACACACTATCTTAGCACATTTTGCAGGATAAGTCAAACCCTGCGGCTTGTTTTCTATGCGATATTCCTATTGATTTGCAAAAATAATTCCTGTATAATCAATTTAATCTTGTTTTTTTACAATTGATGGAAGAAAACAGCATGGATAAAAGGTGGGGGATTCGACTCATGAACGGCGTCAAAGGATTTTTCAATCGGTATTTTATCAGTGCGATGGGTGCGATGGCGCAGGGGTTGTTTGCCTCGCTGATCATTGGCACGATCTTCAACCAGCTTTCAAAGATTCCGTATATGGGCTTTCTTACAAAGTTTACAGCCGATATCGGAAACGCTTCTTCACCGGTCATCGGTTGTGCGATCGGTGTGGCGATCGCCTATGCGCTCGGCGCTAAGCCGCTTGTCCTGTTTACCAGCGCGGTAACCGGCGCGCTCGGCTATGCGCTCGGCGGCCCGATCGGCGCGTATATCGCGGCTGTGATCGGTGCGGAGATCGGGTCTCTCGTCGCCGGAAAGACCAAGCTGGATATCATTCTTACCCCGGCCACCGTCATTATCACGGGCGGCCTCGCGGGCATTTTTGTCGGGCCGTACATCAATCGTTTTATGATCTTTCTCGGGGATTTTGTCAACAGCGCGACCGAATACGCGCCGGTTCCAATGGGGATCGTTGTTTCTGTCGTTGTGGGGCTTGTGCTGACTGCCCCGATTTCTTCGGCCGCCTTATGCATCTCGATCGGTATCGATGGCATCGCGGCCGGTGCCGCCTGCGTTGGCTGCTGCTGTCAGATGATCGGTTTTGCCGCGGCCAGCTTTCGCGACAACGGGCTTGGCGGCGCGGTGTCGCAGGGCGTGGGAACCTCGATGCTTCAGTTTCCCAATATTCTGCGGCATCCGCAGATCTGGATTGCGCCGACGCTTGCGTCTGCCGTTCTTGGCCCCGTGTCTACGGCGGTGCTGCATATGACCAATACCAAAATTGGCGCGGGCATGGGCACGTCGGGACTTGTCGGGCAGTTTGGCGCATTTGAAGCGATGGGCGTGTCCATTCCTTCTTTTGTGATGGTGCTGCTGATGCATTTTGTGCTTCCCGCCCTGCTCACGCTCGGCTTTGACCTCGTCGTGCGCAAGCTCGGTTGGGTTAAGGCGGGCTATATGCGCCTGTCGTGAATCACGTTTTCTAAAATTATACCTTGCGAAAAAAGCAGGCGCTTGCGGTTTTGTCCGCCAAGCGCCTGCTTTTTTATTGTCCCTATCTGGCTTATTTATATAGGTGGAAATCGTGTTATTTTAAATCGATCAGCGAGGCGTCCCACATCTCGGGTGCTTCATAACCAAGCAGATTGACCGTGGTTGCCGCAATATTTGAAAGTCCGAACGTACCGTCGTCTTTTTTGACGGTGTAACTGCCGGCGGTAAAATTGTCGTAGATCACACAGGGCACGCGGTTCAGCGTATGGCTGGTTTTTGCCTTTGGCTTTCCGTCCGCGCTGCGCTTGACCGCGCCGCTTTTCTTATCCAGTTCGTACATTTCGTCGGCATTGCCGTGGTCGGCGGTAATGATCGCCGCGCCGTGCAGTTTGTCCACTACTTTCAGAATGCGGGCAAGGCAAAGATCGAGCGCTTCCATGGAGCACTGTGTGGCGACAAAATTGCCGGTATGGCCAACCATGTCCCCATTTGGAAAGTTGACGCGCAGGCAGCGGTATTTTCCGCTTTCGAGGCATTCGATCAGTTTATCGGTGATTTCCGCACACTTCATCCAGGGGCGCTGTTCAAAGGGTACGGTATCCGAGGGGATCTCGATATAGGTTTCCAGCGTATCGTCGAATTTGCCGGAACGGTTTCCGTTCCAGAAATACGTAACATGCCCGTATTTCTGGGTCTCCGACATGGCGAGAATGGAAATGCCGGTGCCTGTGAGATATTCGCCCATCGTATTGGTGATTTCGGGGGGATTGACCAGATAGCGCTTCGGGATATGCAGATCGCCGTCATATTCGAGCATGCCGGCGTAGACGACTTTCGGATGGCGCACGCGGTCAAATTTATCAAAATCAGGCTCGTCAAACGCACGGGAGATTTCGATCGCACGGTCGCCGCGGAAATTGTAGAAAATCACGCTGTCGCCGTCCTCGATCGTACCGACCGGCACGCCGTTTTCAGCGATGACAAAGGGCGGGAGATCCTGGTCGATCACGCCGAGTTCCGCGCGGTAAGCGTTTACGGCGTCGGCGGCGCTGGCAAACTGCCGTCCCTCGCCGAGCACATGCGTCCGCCAGCCGGCCTCAACCATCCCCCAGTTGGCTTCGTAGCGATCCATTGTGATCTGCATGCGGCCGCCGCCCGAAGCGATTTTGATATCGAACGCGTCGCTTCTCAGGCTGTCGAGATATGCTTCAAACGGGAGGATATAGTCCAGTGCGCTGGTTTCTCCCACATCGCGCCCGTCGATCAGGATGTGTACGCGCACCCGCGCTATCCCCTCCTTTTTCGCTGTTTCGATCATTGCGCGCAGGTGGTCGATATGCGAATGGACGTTGCCGTCCGAAAACAGGCCGAGGAAATGCAGGGTGGAACGGTTGCTTTTTACATTGCCAATCAGGTCTTTCCATGTATTTCCTGCAAAAAGTTTTCCGCTTTCGATCGACTGGGATACCAGTTTTGCCCCCTGCGCAAAGACCTGTCCCGCGCCGAGCGCGTTATGCCCAACTTCGGAGTTGCCCATGTCGTCATCGCTGGGAAGACCCACCGCCGTTCCGTGCGCGCGGAGTGTCACCATGGGATAGGTTTTCATCAGCCAATCCAGCGTCGGTGTGTTGGCCGCGGCCACTGCGTTGGCTTCGCCGGCCGGAGCCAGTCCCACGCCGTCCATGACGATGGTCAGAACTGGCCCCTCGACGCCCGGGAAAGCTGCTTTTTTCAGTGTCTTTTTCATATAGATTCTCCTTGCCGATATACTGTTAATAGTATATCCTAAAAAATGGGAATTTCAAGAGTCTTGAAGCAAAAATTGTTTCATAATTTTCGCAGTTTGCTGAAAAAACAAAGATTTTTCAGCAGGCTCTTTTCATTTGTTCCCCAAAGCTTCTTTTCCGATGGAAAAGAGCACGTTGGTCCCGCTGATCGTAAGCAGGCCGTACGTGAAGTTTCCGTCGTATGGGGCGCCGATGCTGCCGGGATTGAAAAGGTAGACGCCGTGCGCGGCGTCGTAGTGTGCGGCGGGGATATGCGTGTGCCCGTACAGTACGATGTCGGCGCCGCGCTCCGCCGCGGCCGCAAGCAGATGGTCCTCGCCGCGTTTGACGAAATACCGGTGCCCGTGCGTCAGGAAGATTCGGTTGCCTTCCGCTTCAATCAGCGCTTCTTCGGGATAATCACCGTCGGATGAAAGATCGCAGTTCCCGCGAACGATGTGCCATGTACGGGGATGTTCTTTTTTCAACAGGCTGATCTGCCGTATTCCGTCCCCCAGAAAACATACCGTGCCGTATTCCGGGTGCGTACGCAGGGCGTGCACCGCACGGGAAGAAATTCCATGTATATCGGATAAAACCAAAATTTTTTTCAAAACCGTTTCCCCGTCTTTCTTCTTTGCATATACTGTACCAGAGTCATTCTATCACATAAAGGAGAAAATTTCCATGAAAATCGATAAAAATATGATGGCGAAGCTTGCTGCGATGGATGATGCATCTCTTATGGCTTCCATCCGTATGATCGCGGCGGCTTCCGGCGTCGACATCGGAACGGTTACATTTGACCAGGCGCAGCTCGCCGCGCTTCGCCAGGCGATGCTGGGCGCGACCGACGACGACATCGCGCATGCAAAGGATATTCTCGAGGGATACCGCAAGGAGTGAGTTATGCAGGAAGCATCGGATAAGAACATAGAGAACCTTCTTGCAGGCGGAGGTTTTTCCTCCCTGCTTCAGAATCCGGAAATTGCTTCGAAGCTGCCGCGCATCATGGAAGCGCTTGCACCGGTCATGGCCGAGATGAAAGCGGAAAAGTCGGAAGCCTCTGGTTCTGTCAAGCCGTCTGCGGAGGATGCCGCAGACGGAGGCGAAAGCGCCGCTGCGCAGACCCCGCCGGGCGAAAAACAAGGCGTTCCGGATGTCGCGTCGCTTGCGGCCGGACTGCTCTCCTCGGGCGGCGGCGGTGGAAAACATACGCATCCGGGGCTTTCCCGGCGCTGCGCGCTCCTGAATGCGCTGAAGCCGTATCTGTCGGACGGGCGCAAAGAGGCACTTGACTATATTGTCAAGGTGTCCACTCTGATCGATCTGCTTTCGGAGGTGATTTAATGTACATCAGCGTGCCGAAAAATTATAGTGGAAACGCGTTCCGGCCCGGTATGACGGGACCTATGCCGGTACCGGTTATGCCGGCGGCCGGGCCGGTGTATGGAGAGGGAAAACCTCAGCCTCAGCCAACGGAAACGCCGGTACGCGTTTCACAAAATCTTCCGGTACAGCCGGCATCTGTGAAAATACCGGAGGCGAATGCGCAAAAGCCGGAAAGCGAGGCGTCGAAAGAAACTGCGTGCGCGGCGCATGAATCTGCGCCCGAAGATACGCCGGACTGCCGGAAAGAAAGCTGCGGCGGCTGTGCGGGAAAAGGCGGAAAAAATCCGTTAACTTGCCTATTTGAGGCGCTGCGCGGACGCGGGGAGGCAGGCTTTGATCTGGAAGATTTTTTACTGATCGGCCTGATTGTACTTTTGATGGGGAAAGAAGGCAACGAGGATATTGTGCTGATTTTGGCCATGCTGCTTTTGATCTGACGGCGGGCGCTTGGCAAATCCTTTTCGAAAGCTGCATCGGACGGGTTTCTGTCCGATGGAACTGTCGGAACCCCTTTGGTTTTCCGGCAGGCTGAACCGCGCAGGGAAAGTCTGCGCGGTTTTTTGTATAAAAAATCACGTGCGCGAGGCGCGGTTCAAAAGAGGTTCGTCAAAGAAACGATCTGCCGGTTTATAGGCAGAACCATAATCCGGTGGATTTTTGTTTTGGACAAGAATTTGTGACTTCATCACAGAAAAACAAAAAATAACGGTGTATACTACAGTCATAACAAAGAAAGAAAGGAAGAAATAAACGATGTCAGTACTTAGTGTAAGCAAAAATAATTTTGATTTAATCAAGAATAGCGATAAACCCGTTCTCCTTGATTTTTACGCCGATTGGTGCGGTCCCTGCCGTATGGTTTCTCCATTCGTCGATGAAATTGCAGAGGAAAATCCGCAGTATCTTGTCGGCAAAATCAATGTGGACAGCGAGCCGGAACTGGCAGGCGCTTTTGGCGTTTCCAGTATTCCGATGCTTGTGGTGATGAAAGATGGTAAAATTGTAAATCAGTCGGCAGGTGCAAGACCAAAATCTCAAATTCTTGCGATGTTAGAGGGCGAACTTGCGTAATTTTTTCTTATCGGTAATTTTAATGCCTTTGCGGGAAACCTCTATAATGCCCTCGTTTGCAAAATATTTTAGCATTCTTGACACAACCTCGCGGGCAGAACTCATATATTTGGCGATTTGTTCGTGCGTGATCGTTAAGGTGTCGGAACCCTTTCTTGCAGCTTCGTCAGATAAAAAGATGGCGAGCCTTTTGTCCATACGCATAAAGAGAATTTGTTGCATAACCCACATTACATCGGAAAAACGGCTGACCGCAGTTTCAAGCGCGAATATTTTTATCTGCGGATTGCGTTCGGAAACTGCTGCAAATGCGGAGCCGCCGATGATATAGCACTTGCTGTCTTCTTCGGCGTCTACAAATACGTCAAACGTAATGGACTGCAGAACGCAGGAAGCGGACAGCATACACAGATCCCCCTTGTGCAAACGGTATAGGGTGATGTCCTTGCCCTCCTCGGACATCATATATAGCCGAAGACTTCCCGAACGGACCAGAATAACGCCGGAGCATTCATTGCCGTCGTGAATATTTGCACCTTTAGGATAGGTCAAGGCTGCCGAATGCTGACAGATGAAATCCTTGTCGGTTTCGGAAATTGCATCCCAAAAAGGAAATATTTCTTGGTAAACCGGTTCAAACATGTCCCGCGTCATATGCACAACTCCTTTATAAAAGCGATAATATATGGAAACAGCCGTAATCGGAGGTGCCGCCGGCGGTGCGTCCACGGCGGTAAGGCTTTGCAGATTCAAAGCGCAGTCTATACGCATGTCAATAAGAAAACGGCCGCGCCTGTTCTCCTCCGTGTACAGGCGTGACCTGTGTTCAATGTCCGCTGTGCCCGTCGCAGTCATGGCTTTGGCAATGGTGGTCGCCGCAGATATGTTCTTCGCCGTGATGATGGTCATGATGGCTGCACTTCACATCGGGGTCATATGCAAGCTTTCCCAAAACAAAGCTTTCTACGGCTTGATCCGCATTTCCCTGAACGCCGCCGAACAGCTTGATTCCTGCTTGCGTCAAAGCCGTTTGCGCGCCGCCGCCGATCCCGCCGCAAATCAGCACCTCCACCTGCAAAGCGGAAAGCATGCCTGCAAGCGCGCCGTGTCCGCTGCCGTTGGTATCAATGATTTCAGAGGAGAGGATTTTGCCGTCCTCTACGTTGTAAATCTTAAACTGCCTGGTATGACCGAAGTGCTGAAAGATTTGTCCATTTTCATAAGTTACCGCAATTTTCATTTTTGTTTGCCCTTTCTATCATATAATAAATAACAATGAGATCACATTTCCCAGCTTCCGAGCCAATTGGCAAATTCGGAATATATCGTTTCCAACTCGGCGGTTAATTCATCGCCAATGTTCAGCGTATAGACATAGTCCTGCGTGCCGAACATTTCGACATACGTATACTCGGCTGTGTAATTTTTGTTTTCAAGCTCGGCGAGCGCTTTCTTGGTAAGCGCTTCGGCTTTTCCGATATTTGCGATCAGGTCGCTGAAAGCATCTTTATCAACCGTTTCTATTTTTTGAACGATTGCATCAAAATAGCTCTCTTTGTAGCCGTAGTTATACTGCGCGCCATCGATATAAATGAATTTCTCCGCGTCGGACGGATATAGATAATATCCTGGCACCGTTTCCCCGTTTTCGTTTGTGTATGTATTGACGTAATAGGTATTCCATGCACACAGGAAATTGACATAATCATACAGTTCATAAATATCGTTTACGACATTGCTGTCTGCGATTTTTTGCCAAAGCGCCATATCTGCGGAGAGATCTTCGGCTTGAATGATCGTGTAGGAGGCGTTTACGATCTTATAGTTGAATTGGTATCCGTACATGTCGGTGAACGGTTCATCTTCGTTTTCCGCAACCTCAAGCGTTCCAACCACTTTGATCGCTTGCGCGGTGTACGCAAAGGAATCTCCCTTTTTGGGATAAATCTCCATTGTGTTGGAAAGCTGAGATGTATTTGGAATACAGAAGGGGCAGCTTTGATAGGGCAGATTCATCAGGAACATAAAAGAACCGTCGACGGGAGAGCTTGTCGCCATATATCCGTTGATGGTTACCGTTTGTCCGTCAAGCGTTTTCAGATAATCGTATCCTGACGCCGCCTTGAAACTGAGTTTTACTATATCTTCGTTTCCCGTTCTGTTGTCGTTTCCGCTGCATCCCCCAAGCATGGAAAACAAGAACACGAGCAGGAGAAACACGGGCGCTGATTTCAATATAGATTTTTTCATCATGATCTCCTTATTCAGATATACTATCCTTTCTTGACATTGCAAAAGTCCAAATAACGGTTGGAAGAACGCTGATTATAAATACGCTAAGGAGAATGACGAACTCCATCGGATATACTTTTGACACGTTCAGAACGACGCCCATCGATTCCACATAGTCGTTCATCAGGAACATGCAGCCTCTTGAAACCGCGAAAGCAAGCAGAACGGAGCAAAGCCCCATTATGCTGTTTTGAATGATATAGAGGAGATTGATTTTTTTCATGCTGATGCCGATCAGGCGCATCAGTGAAATTTCCTTTGCGGAGTGGTACATATTCAAAAGCGTAATAATCGATATAATCATGATGTTCATGATTAAAATGACGGCGCAGAGAACAAATACGATGTATTTTGTATCGTCGGCATCGTTCAGAACATCACGAACAACCGACATAGGCTCAATAGCCTGCAGCGCACAGGTGCCGCCGTCCTCGGCGGTGATTATTTTTCCGTCGTATTCTTCCACAAGCTGCATGGCATAGCCCGGGTTTTTGGCGCTTACAAGTACGGCGCATACAGTCCTCTGTGCAAGATGTTCTTCGCCTTCCTCCTCGTCCTCATGATCGCCGTGATCGTGCATATCCCAAAGCGTTTTAATCTGTGTAAAGACAATGTTGTCATAGGAGGAATGGGATTTTTCCAAGATACCGACAACCATGAGGCCCTGCGTGTGCAGATCGGTTTCGCTTGCAGAATGGCTGGTATAAATGACATCGCCGATCTCAAGGGAATTGTATTTTGCGATGTTTGAACCGACTACGGCTTGCATGGCGCCGGCCGGTTCAAACATCTCTCCTTCGGCCATGGCCTTGCTTTCAAGAAAAGCGGGGCTTGTTCCCACAACCCCGTACCCGCTATAGTTATCCGCCATTGCAAACGGGACGACAGACGCGACGTGGGAATCCTGCTGCAGGGATGTTACCACAGAATAGGGGACTGTACCGACCGGCGAATCTGTGAAATACATAGAATTCATTGCAAGCTGCGTATGGCTGCCCGCCGGCCCTACGATCACGGAATAATAGCCGGCGTTTTTGGTGATTCCTTCATCGACCTGTGTAGCCACGTTCAAAGCAAGTACGCCGATACCGGCGGAGATTACAATAGAGAGCACAATCAAAATGATCTGCACTTTTTTAATGGCCATGTTTTTGAGCGCAAATTTTAACATGTCAATCGCCCTCCCTGATGATTGCGGTATCCCGCGTCCCGCTGGTCATTTCGTTCATATCGATGACCGCATCGAAATACTTTGACAGCCTGTCGTCGTGCGTGACGGCAATCAGTGTTTTTTCTTTGGAAACCGCTGTAAGTTCTTGGATGACCTGCTCGCCGACGGCAAAATTGAGATTCCCCGTAGGCTCGTCCGCCAGAATGATATCCGGCTTTTTGACCAATGCTCTCGCAATGGCGGCTCTTTGTTTTTGTCCGCCCGAAAGGTGCTTGATCTTGGCATTTTTCTTTTCGTATATGCCAAGCGCTTTCAGTATGTCATCCATGCTCGACGTATCGATTCCTTCCAGTTTTAGAATATCGATATTATCGGCGACCGTCATGTCGCAAATCAGTTTAAAGTCTTGAAAAATGTAACCAATTTTTTCTATTCTGAACTTATCCTTTGCTTTTTGAGATGCGGCGCTGATTTCCATTCCGTCGATTCGGATTGCCCCGCCGGTAGGCGACAGGATTCCCGCAATCATATTGAGAAGCGTGGATTTTCCGCATCCCGATGCGCCGAGCAGCATATAGGATTTGCCGGTTTCAAATGTTATATCACGATAAACAATTTCCGTTTCATTTTGAAATTGTTTGCTTAAATTTTTAATTTCTATCATTGGAGCGCACAACCCTTTCTAAATTGATTTGTTGCTGTAATTTTCCAAATACGGCAAAATATCAATTCAAAAGCTTTACGTTTTGCCAAACCAAAGCGTTCTTTTTCAAAATCGGAATTTCTCTGAGCCTGTGAAAATACCCGGCGCGGGCATGGATGAATTGGCAAAGAACGGAGGAAACATACGCCATGCTGAGTATATTTTTGCAAGTGTCCGCCATACTGCACAGCGCACAGTGCGGTTCGCAGCCGTGATGCACATGCGCATGCGGAACAAAGGAGATATAAGCCAATATCAAAAATATGAAAAGAAAAATGAAGAATATTTTCAACGAA
Source organism: uncultured Eubacteriales bacterium (assembly GCA_958352145.1). Taxonomy (GTDB): domain Bacteria; phylum Bacillota; class Clostridia; order Oscillospirales; family CAG-272; genus UMGS902. The sequence goes on along the minus strand of CATWNM010000003.1, from coordinate 64,148 downwards.
ATTTTCACATTTTTCATATGCTTTCCCTCCTTTATGTATTCCGGTCATTTCATTTGCGTTGGATATTATCGGGGACGGATAGCCCATCGGTTTACCAAAGGTTTTCTGCATCGCAGCGCCGGTTGATGCGATGTTTTGGACAGCCGCCGCAGCCGCACTGCATTTCTTTGCCGTCGCAAAGCGTATAGTCGCCGCCCTCGATGCGGATACCGGTACCGCCGACTAAAGCGTTTGCGAGTTTGCTCCGGGCTGAATTGTATATCTGCTGTACCGTCGGACGGGATACCTGCATATATCCGGCGGCTTCTTTTTGAGAAAAGCCTTCTTTGTCAATCAGCCGTATCGCTTCGTATTCGTCTATCGTCAGAACAGTAAATTCCCTTGTTTCATGCAACGGTCTGAACTCATTCGTTTGCGGCAGCCGGCAAACTTTTCTGCATTTTCTCGGCCTTGACATTTTCAACCCACCCCGCATCGTTTTTATCATAGGATAACTATACAGCGGTTTTTATCATATGTCAATAACAAAATGCGATAAAGCTCAAAATACATATCCCGGCGCGTATGCAAAAATATTTGTTCCAAACCGCAAAATATTCTTTTTTCATCGCATACTATTTTATGAGCCCGCCGCAGAATCTTTGTTTTTCCGGCGGCGGATACGACGCATTCAAAACAAAACAAATTGGAGGATAAAACGATGTGTGAAAGCCGATTTTATATCTGCCGGCATTGCGGCAATCTGGCCGGTTTGATTCACGATGCCGGCGTGCCTATGATGTGCTGTGGTCAGGAAATGACTCATCTTGAGCCTGGTGCGTCCGAAGCAAGCCGCGAAAAGCATGTTCCCGTGGTAACCGTAGACGGCGACACAGTTAAGGTGGAAGTCAGTTCGGTGGCGCATCCTATGACAGAAGCGCACAGCATTTTGTGGGTATACCTTCAGACGGATCGAGGCGGCCATCGCAAATGCCTTGATGCTGAAAGCAAACCTGTCGTGACTTTTGTGCTTTCCGACGAGAGGCCGGTTGCCGTTTATGCATACTGCAATCTGCACGGCTTGTGGAAAACGGATGTTTAATTGTCTGATGGTTTTAAAAAGTTTCCGCGGCTAGGGGCGGGAACTTTTTTATTTTGATTGATTTAGCACCTGGATGTTACAATTGCAAATAATTTTGGATTTTCACCCAAAAATCACAAAAAATATTGAGAAAAACACTTGACAAAATGCGGCTTAGGTGGTACATTTGAATCAAGGTTTAGCACTTGGAACCTAGGAGTGCTAAATGCGAAGGAGGTTGGGTATCTTGGAGCATAATCTGAGCAAGCGTCAGGCGCAGATCCTGCGTGCGGTTGTCGAGGCTTATGTCGAGGGCGGCGAGCCGGTCGGCTCGAAATATATCGCTCAAACCCGGATGCCGAACTGTTCGCCTGCAACGATACGCAATGAGATGGCCGCGCTGGAGGCGCTGGGCTATTTGGAACAGCCGCACACCTCGGCGGGGCGGATCCCAAGCGGGGCAGGCTATCGTTTTTATGTGGATTGTTTGGCGGACGAGTATAAAAAAACCCGCGCCGAGACCGATCTTGTCGCCGAGCGCCTGCGCAGCAAACGTCAGGAATTGGACAATATTCTTACCGAGGCGTCGAGACTTGCAGGCAGTATGACCAATTATACGGCGGTGGCGATCAAGCCGCGTGCGGAGATGTCCAAGATCCTGCGTTTTGAGGTCATGTATTTTGACAGCCGTAATCTGGTTCTTGTCTTGCTTTCGGGCAGCGGCAGCGCGCAGACGCGGTATCTCCGGCTTCCGTTTGATGTGCTTCCCCCGGCCGCTGCGCTGCTTTCCGGGGTTTTGAACCAATATATCGCCGGGCGCACGCCCGCGGAGATCACGCTGCCGGTGCTTATGCAGGCGGAGGCCGCTATGGGGAGCGAGGCGCGGCTGTTTTCGGCCGCGATGAAGGAAGTCTATTCCGTGATGGCTGAGCAGAGCGGCGGCGAGGTGCAGTTCGACGGCGTGGAGCGTTTGCTTGAATATCCCGAGTTTGCGGATATCGGCAAGCTGCGAAGCCTGCTTGGAGAAATCGAACGCAAGGATAGTCTGCTCGACGCGGTATCCGGTATGGAAGGCGACGAGTTGCGCGTTCTGATCGGCAAGGAAAATCCGGGCGGCAGTATGAGCGATTCGACGCTGGTTGTTAAAAAAATCAAGAAGAACGGCAGAGTGGTCGGCGCAATCGGCGTGATCGGGCCCTGCCGCATGGATTATGCCAAGGTGATGTCTACGGTGGACGCGCTGGCCGAATCGGTCGGCCGGATGATTAGTGACGAGATGCGGATGCTGGAGGAACCCAAAAGGCGGCCGCAGTCCTCGGATGAATAACAGAAAGGAAAACTTTGGAGATGGCCGAAGAAGAAAAGGACACACAGACAGCGGCGGAGCCTGATTCCGCGCAGGAATCCCAAGAGGCGGCCGCCGGGCAGACAGAGGAGAAAGAGAGCGCGAAAGCGAAAAAGAACCGCGCCGAGAAAAAGCTGGAAAATGAGATCGAGGCGCTTCGGCTGGCGCTGGCGAAGAAGGAAGAGGAGCTTGCCGGACAGAATGAAAAATATCTGCGCGTGCTGGCGGAATACGATAATTTCCGCAAGCGGTCCCGGGCGGAGCACGAGAGCGCGTATTCGGACGCGTATGCGGATGCAATCAACGCGCTGCTTCCGGTGCTGGACAATATTGAGCGCGCCGCGTCCTTTGAGGATGGAGCAAAAGTGCTTGAAGGCGTGAAAATGACCGTAAAGGCATTTGCGGATGCGCTGGAAAAGCTCGGCGTGACCGAGATTGAAACGGCTTCCTTTGACCCTCGCTTCCACAATGCGGTCATGCATGTCGAAGACGAGTCGCTCGGCGAAGGGACGATCGTGGAAGTGTTTCAAAAAGGCTACAAAAAAGGCGATAAGGTCATCCGGCATGCGATGGTTAAGGTTGCAAACTGACCGGATGGGCTCAAGGATTCCGGCGGGCGTGCGCCGCTTGAAAATCAGGTGCAGACAGCCGGATGCGAACGCCTTTTTACGGATGTTTATGGACTTTGTTTGCGTAAATAAAATTTATTGAAATAGATTTGGAGGCATTGATTATGGGAAAGGTTATTGGTATAGATCTGGGTACGACAAACTCCTGCGTAGCGGTTTACGAAGGCGGCGAGCCGATTGTAATTCCGAATCCGGAGGGCGCAAGAACGACGCCGTCGGTCGTTGCGTTCGGTAAAAACGGCGAGCGCATGGTCGGCCAGGTTGCAAAGCGTCAGAGCGTGACCAATCCGGACAAAACGGTCATCAGCATTAAACGCGAGATGGGTACAAATTATAAGGTGAACATCGACGGCAAGCAGTATACGCCGCAGGAAATTTCGGCTATGATCCTGCAAAAGCTCAAAGCGGATGCGGAGGCTTATCTCGGTACGAGCGTGACGGAGGCCGTGATTACGGTGCCCGCTTATTTTACGGATTCGCAGCGGCAGGCTACAAAGGACGCTGGCAAGATCGCGGGACTGGACGTCAAGCGTATCATAAACGAGCCGACGGCTGCGGCGCTGGCTTACGGCATGGATAAAGAAGCTGAGCAGAAGATCATGATCTTTGATCTTGGCGGCGGTACGTTCGACGTTTCTATTTTGGAAATTTCGGACGGCGTATTTGAGGTTTTGGCGACCGCGGGCAACAATCGCCTCGGCGGCGACGACTTCGACCAGCGCGTGATTAACTGGATCGCCGATACGTTTAAAGCGGAAAGCGGGATCGACCTGCGCTCGGACAAAATGGCGATGCAGCGTCTCAAAGAGGCGGCGGAAAAAGCTAAAATCGAGCTTTCGGGCATGGCGTCGACCAACATCAATCTGCCTTTTATCACGGCCGATGCGACCGGACCGAAGCATTTTGACGGCAATCTCACGCGCGCTAAATTCAATGAACTGACCGCGGATTTGGTCAACGCGACCATGGGGCCCGTGAAACAGGCGCTTTCGGATGCGGGTCTTTCGCCCTCCGACATCGCCAAAGTGCTTTTGGTCGGCGGTTCGACGAGAATTCCCGCCGTGCAGGAAGCGGTTAAGAATTTTATGGGCAAGGAACCGTTTAAGGGGATCAACCCGGATGAGTGCGTCGCGATCGGCGCGGCCATTCAGGGCGGCGTGCTTGGCGGCGACGTCAAGGATATCGTTCTGCTGGACGTAACGCCTTTGTCGCTCGGCATTGAGACGATGGGCGGCGTATTCAACCGCATTATCGACCGCAATACGACGATCCCGGTCAAGAAGAGCCAGATCTATTCGACGGCCGCCGACAACCAGACGTCTGTGGAGATTCACGTTCTTCAGGGCGAGCGCGATATGGCGGCGGGCAACACGACGCTCGGCCGGTTCATTTTGGACGGCATCACGCCCGCGCCGCGCGGCATCCCTCAGATCGAGGTCACCTTTGACATTGATTCCAACGGCATTGTGAACGTGACGGCAAAAGATAAGGGAACGGGCAAGGAGCAGCATATTACGATTACCTCATCTACCAATATGTCTAAGGAGGATATCGACCGCGCGGTCAAAGACGCGGAGAAGTTTGCCGAAGAGGACAAGAAGCAGAAAGAAGCGGTCGAGGTCAAGAATCATGCGGACAGCTTGATTTTCCAGAGCGAAAAAACGCTTGGCGAACTTGGCGACAAAGTGACGGCCGAGGAGAAAGCGCCGGTTGAGGCGGCGATCGCTAAATTGAAAGAAACCGTCAAAAACGGGGATACCGCTGCGATCCGCGCGGATACCGAAGCGCTGGAGAAGTCGTTCTATGCAATCAGCGAAAAGCTGTACAGTCAGGCGCAGGCGCAGCAGGGATCGGGAGCCGGTCCGGATGCAGGCGCAGGCACAGGCGGCGCTGCCGGCGGCGACAACACCTATTATAATGCCGATTTTGAAGATAAGACTGATAAATAAATGCGCGCGAAAAATCCGGAGCCGCCCCGCGGCTCGGATTTTTCGCGCTAACAGAGTATACGGCGCGGTCTGCGCGCATTGAGGGAAGCTATGGCGGATAAAAGAGATTATTATGAAGTGCTCGGCGTCGATAAAAGCGCCGATGCTTCGACCATAAAAAAAGCATATTACAAGCTGGCCAAGCAGTATCATCCTGACGTCAATCCGGGCGATGCGGCGGCAGAAAAGAAGTTCAAGGAAATCAACGAGGCTTACGCGGTGCTTTCGGACGAGGAGAAAAAAGCCAAGTATGACCAATATGGGCACGCTGCGTTTGAAAACGGCGGTCCGGGCGATTTCGGCGGATTTGAAGGATTTGATTTCGGAGACATTTTTTCTTCCTTTTTCGGCGGCGGCTTTGGCGGCGGTTCTGCCCGACGGGGCGGCCCCGTACGCGGAGAAGATATCCACGCGCGTGTGGCCATCTCTTTTGAAGAGGCGGTTTTCGGCTGTAAAAAGGAAGTTTCGTTCGGGCGTGTGCAGAAATGCGCCGAGTGCAGCGGCAGCGGCGCTAAAAAGGGAACGAGCGCCGAAACCTGCAAACGATGCGGTGGCAGTGGACAGATTCGCGTGCAGCAGCGTACCGCTTTCGGCATGTTTCAGTCGACGCAGGTCTGCAGCGAATGCCGCGGTTCCGGAAAAATCATCAAGGAACCCTGTTCGAATTGCCGCGGCACCGGTTATGTAAAGCTTACCAAAAAAATTGAGGTCTCGATTCCGAAAGGCATCGACGACGGACAGAAAATTTCGATTGCCGGCCAGGGTAACGAGGGACGCGGCGGCGGCCCTGCCGGAGATTTGATCTTAACGGTGTCCGTTCGCCCGCACGCGGTGTTCGAGCGAAGCGGCAGCGACGTATACTGCGAGGTGCCGATTGATTTCTGGGAGGCGGCGCTCGGCGCTTCGGTGGATATCCCGACCCTCGAGGGCAAGGAAAAGTTTGCAATCCCCGAAGGGACGCAGACCGGCACGACTTTTACGCTGCGCGGCCGCGGAATTACGCGGGTCAATTCCTCTGCGCGCGGCAATCTGTACATTACGGTGAAAGTGGAAGTTCCGCGCGGGCTGAACGCGCATCAGAAACAGCTTCTTTCCGAACTGGCGGCGTCGTTCGGCGACAAAGTGGAGACCAAGCGGGAGAAATTTTTCCAGAAATTTACCGACTTATTTAAATAAAACAAATTCGGCCTGCCGGTCGCTTAAACGTTCCGGCAGGCCTTGGAATGTTGCGTTCTTTGCGGAAACGGCCGCCGAAGGCCGGAAATTTTGACTGCGGACGGATAGTGGAGATAGATATGCAGTGGATACAGCTTAAAGTGACGGGAAAAACGGAAGATCTGGAGATCATCAGCGCGGTGATGAGTATGGTGTCGAGTTCTCTTATGATCGAGGATTACAGCGACATCACGACGGACGGCATGTACGGCGCCCTGCTCGATGAGCGTCTGCTTTCAGCCGACCGGACGCACGCTTCGGTTTCGGCATTTTTGCCGGAGTCGTCCAATTTGGCAGAGGCGCGTTTTTTTGTGGAAGGACAGCTTCGCTCCGCAGGGATTGGATATACGCTTGAAACTTCCGGCTGCCGCGAGGAGGATTGGGCGGAATCGTGGAAAAAGTATTATAAGCCGGTTAAAGTCGGCAGAGTCGTAATCGTTCCCGCATGGGAGACCTATACGCCTGCCGAAGACGAATTGACCATTTCAATGGATCCGGGCATGGCGTTTGGAACCGGTACGCATGAGACGACGAGACTCATGATTGCGATGCTGCAAAAGTATATCCGCAAGGGATGCCGGATGCTCGACGTAGGCTGCGGCAGCGGCATTCTCTCTATCTGTGCTGCACGCCTTGGTGCCGCTTATTGCGCAGCCTATGATCTGGATCCTGTCGCTGTGCGCGTCGCGCGGGAAAATATTGCGGCCAGCGGGCAGACCGGTATCGTCTGCGGGCAGTCGGATCTGCTTTCGGAAGTGGATATGGCGGGCGGTAAATTTGACGTTGTTGCCGCGAATATCGTCGCCGATATCGTGATCCGCATGACGCCCGACGTCCCGCGTGTGCTGAGCGATGGCGGCGTGCTGATCGCCTCGGGTATTATCTGCCCCCGCCGGGAAGAGGTAGAGCGCGTTTTTGCCGAAAACGGCCTTGAGGTTTTTGATGAAATGCTCGAAAACGATTGGTGCGCGCTTGCCGTGCGCAAAAAATCGTGAGAGGCAGGCTGTTTTTTAAAACGAAGCTTGCAGGTAACTGCTGAAAACGGTTTTTGCGGTTAGAAGCGGTGGTATTTTTTCAAAAAATAGATGTCACACAAATTCCCCTTGCTGCATATACTCCTAATAGACGGGCGCAAAGGGGGAGTATTATGAATAATCTGAAATGCGCGGCAAAATTGATCGGCCTGACGGTTCTGGCGTTTGGCGTGGGCCTGCTCGCTTCGTTTTTTTTGCCGGACGGCTTCCTTGTCGTGATCGAGGCGGTTGTTATCATCGGCATCGGATTTTTATATTTCTCCATCAAATAGAAGCCCGGGAGTGGCTTATGAGAATCATTACGGTCAAGTCGCCGCGCGCGCTGCGTGCGCTGCTTCGCAGGATTTTCCGGATTCGTTAATTTTATGATAAGAAAGAGACGGGACGATTCCCGTCTCTAAATCTGTTGGAAAACCTTTGATTTTTCAACAAGCCCAAAGGCCGCCACAGGCGGCCTTTTTTTATGGAATGCATGGACTTTTTATTCTATAAATCTTTGAACCTTTCGCATCGGGCTTTATTTTGTCCAAAGCGTAAAGCGCATCATCAGCGCGGCGGCTTCGGCGCGGCTGGCTGTTTGTGCGGGCGCCAGCAGCGTTTCGGTTCGGCCGCCGATGAGTCCGGCCGCTTTGGCCCATTGCATTGCTTCGAGCGCGTAGGGGCTGATGGACGCCGCATCGGAAAAGGCGGACAGGCTTGCCGTTTTTTTGGTATCATAGTTTTTATATTCGGCGTAGCGGAAAAGGATTGCAGCCGCCTGCTCCCTTGTGATGGGTGAGTCCGGTTCAAACTTGCCGTTTTCATAGCCGAGAAGAATGCGATTTTCATGCGCCCAAGAAATCGCATTGGCGTAATATAGAGTTTTGGGAACGTCGAGGAAGGATGAAGCTTTTAAGGCTTGCGGCGATCCTTCCAGCCGGTGAAGCAAGACGGCGAACATACCTCTGGTGACCGGTGCGTTCGGCGCGAAAGACGTGTGACCAACGCCGGCCATGAGCCCGTTTTGATGGACAAACCGAACCGTTTCATAAAACCAGTCGGACGTGCCAACGTCGCGGAAAGGATTGACCCAGCGGCCGGAGAGCGTGTCGTATGCGCTTCCGATCAAAGTTTCTTCAAAGTCCTGAGACAGTTCCCAAAATCCAACGCCTGCAAGGCCAAGTTCGTTTGCCAGCGCGGTTTTTTTTGCGACCGAGGCGGCATCGTCATAGGAGATAAAGGTGTTTTTTCCGTACAGATAGGGGACTTCCGCCCGTTCATGATAAAGCTGCACATAAGCGGAGTCTGACAGATAGCGCTCAGCAAGCGCATTGTAGGTGATCGCTTTAGCTGACTGCCAATTGCTGTACAATCCGTTGTTCTGCGCGGAGACGCCCTGATAGATGTATCCGTAGAAGGGAATCCCCATCACCAGCTTGTCCGCGGAGACGCCGCTTTCAAGATAGCTTTGTATGCCGTCGTACACGCTGTTTTTGTGCTGCGGAGACGTTTCTTTGGGCATATACAGCGGCGCATTGAAGTCAGCGTAATCGTCCCAGGGGCCGTGTATGTCGTAAGCCATAATAAAGATATGATCGACCAGCGCCGCGACTTTAACCGGTTCGATTTTATTTAGGTATGCGCTGCTGCCTGCGCCCGCGATGGTCAGGCTGTATCGGCGGCCGTCCTTTTGTTCCTGCGCATCCAGTTTTTGACGGATCGCCGTGAGCAAAAGCGTAAAGTTCTGCTTGTCTTCGGGACGGTTCCCATTGCCTGCAAGACCGCCCGAAACCGGATATTCCCAGTCGAGGTCGACGCCGTCCAGCCCATGCTCCAGAATGAAGTCGACGCAGCTTTGCGCAAAAACTTCGCGGTTGCTTTGGGTTGCCGCTGCGTCCGAGAAATAGTTTGAGTAATCCCATCCGCCAACGGAGATCAAAATGCGCAGGTGCGGATAGGTTTCCCGCAGCGTGCGCAGCGCGGCAAAGTTTTTCTTGTCCTGGTTAGGATCCGCAAGGGCGATTTTGTATGTATCCCCGTCGATTTTTGCAAAAGCATAATTGATTTGCGTCAGTTTATGCGCCGGAATTTGATCCGGCGTATATCCGCGGTACGCGGCCCAGCCGGCATAATAGCCGACGATCGTTTTTCCGGTGTCTGTCGCGGCGGGCGCCGCCATATTTTGCTCTGATATGGAAGTATTGCTGGGGTCGGACAATTCTGACAATCCTGCCGCCGGGAGCAAAAGAAGCAAAATCGCCAGAAAAAAGGAATGGATTTTCTTCATTTTCATCTCCTTTTTATCCGCAGTACGCAAGAATATGCGGAAATCTGCTGTAATTATACCGTAAGGCAGGGGCGTCCGCAACCTTTTATTTCTGGTAGGGTTTCCAGCTTTTGAAATGCCGGAAAAACCGCAAATATTTTTGCGTGGCGGTTGCGGCCGCATTGAATTTATGCTATAATCAACTCATCAATCTTTTTTAAGGAGCGCCATGAGCAGATTTTTGATTCCCGATTTTGTTTTTGACCGTTTTTCAGACGTTACGCCGGCTTTTTTGGAGAAAAACCGGATCGGCGCGCTGCTGTGCGATATAGACAATACGCTCTCGCCTTATGAGGATGCGTGCCCGTCTGCGGATGTGCTCTTATGGGCGTCCCAACTTTCGCAGTCCGGCGTGTCTATCGCGCTGATTTCCAATAATTCGGCGCAGCGGGTGGAACAATATAATTCGGCGCTGAAGGTACCCGCCTATGCCGATGCGAAAAAACCCTGCCGTGCGCCGTATCTCGCGGCGATGCAGACGCTTGGCGTACCCAAGGCGCGCTGCGCTGTTTTGGGCGATCAGTTGTTTACCGACGTGTGGTCGGCGCAGCTGGTCGGCGTTCGGAGTATTGTTGTCCCGCCTATACGGGATAAAAAGACGTTTTTCTTTCGTTTCAAGCGTGCGCTTGAAACGCCGTTTTTAAAAAAATATTACAGATTGGAGAAGAAAAAGCATGGAAGATAAGCCGTCAAGCGCGCTGTTTGGTCCCGGCGGCAACAGCAAAAGCTTTTATGACGCAGGGTATAAACACACAAAGCAGGCGCCGGCTTGGCTGTGCGGCATCGGACTGGACGCCTATGAATATGAGGCCGGAAACGGCGTTTCCGCCGGGGAGGCTACGCTTCGCGAGATCGGCGCGGAGGCGCAGAAATATGGGATTCGGATGTCTTTGCATACGCCCTATTTTATTTCGCTTTCCGGTACGGATCCGCAAAAACGGCTGAAAAGCATTGATTATATTGAAAAAAGCCTTTGGGCCGCAGAACTCCTCGGCGCGGACACGATTGTGATCCACTGCGGTTCTGCCGGTAAGATAAGCCGTGCTGAGGCGATGCGTTTGTCCGCCGACACGCTTTTCAAAATGTTGGAAAAACTCGGCGGGACGTCCGTTGCGTTCGGCGTCGAGACAATGGGAAAGCAGAATCAGCTTGGAACGCTCGACGAAGTGATCGAACTGTGCAGGCTGGACGCGCGGCTCGCGCCGGTCGTCGATTTCGGCCACCTGAATGCGCGCAGCTGCGGCGGCGTATTTCCTAGTGCGGACAGTTACCGCGCAGTTTTTGATCGGATCGGCGAGGCGCTTGGCGCGGACAAGGCGAAATACATGCATTGTCATTTTTCCAAGATCGAATGGACCGCGCTCGGCGAAAAGCGCCATTTGACGTTTGCGGATCAAACCTTCGGGCCGGATTTTGAGCCGCTCATGGAGGCGGTCGCAAGAGAGGGGCTTTGTCCGCGCATCATCTGCGAGTCGGCCGGAACGATGGCGGAGGATGCGCTTGCGATGAAAAATTATTATAAAAGTTTGATTTAAGTGCGAAAAAAGAAGCGAGGTTCGTTAACATGACCAGAGCGGAAAAACTTCGGGTGCGTTTTACGTCCTTTGCGGACGCCATGCTGCTGACCGAGGCTTTGAATCAGTATTATATCAGCGGATTCCGGTTTGCCGACGGCTTTGTCGTCGTTACGAAAAAAAGCGCGCACATCCTCACCGATTCGCGCTATGCCGAAGCGGCGCGCGCCGCTTCCCCGGCAGGGTTTGAGATCCATGTGCCCGGCGGTGCGGGCATGTTGGCAAAGCTGCGCCAGCTGCTTCTTTCCGACGGGGTCGAAACGCTGGCCTTTGAAGAAAAGCGGTTGACCGTCTTTGCGCTGGAAAAATTGAAGGGCGCGCTACCCGGCGTCGCGCTCGTCCCCTCGCGCGGTATTGTTGAAACGTTGCGCCGGTGCAAGGATCCGGAAGAAATCGAAAAGATCGCCCGGGCGCAAAAGATTACGGACGACGCTTTTTCTCATATTTTGAAAACGCTCACGCCCGATATGACCGAGTCCGAGGTCGCCGTGGAACTGGAATATTTTATGCGCCGTCACGGCGCGGAGGATAAAAGCTTTGATACCATCGCGGTGTCAGGCCGCGCCTCCGCCCTGCCGCACGGCGTTCCGCGGAATGTGAAACTAGAGACCGGGTTTTTGACGATGGATTTTGGCTGCGTTGTGGACGGCTATCATTCGGACATGACGCGCACGGTCGTTTTGGGCCGCGCCGACGCGGAGATGAAGCGGCTGTATGCGACCGTGCTCGAAGCGCAGCAGCGCGCGATTCAATCCGCGGCTGTGGGCGAAAAATGTGCTGCGGTCGACAAACGGGCGCGGGACTGCATCGAGCTTGCGGGGTACCGCGGCTGTTTTGGCCATTCGCTTGGCCACAGCGTGGGGCTGGAAATTCACGAGGCACCGAATTTCGCGCCCCGATCCGCCGATTGCTTTGAAAACGGCAATGTGATTACAGTAGAACCGGGCATTTACCTTGAGGGACAATATGGCTGCCGTATCGAGGATATGATCTGCGCGCAGGACGGCGCAGTGCGGAATCTGACCGGCGCGCCGAAAGAACTGATTGAACTGTTTTAGAGAGTTGCATCTATGAAAAAAATGTTTTTATTATTTTGGATATTGGAATCCATTTTGATTTTCGGAATATACCAATTGCTGGATTCTTAAAGGAGAAAACTATGGTTGCTTTGTTTTTTTTCGGCGTCGCGGTAATCGCGGTCTCTCTGATCTGCGCTTTTTTGCTGTCCAAGCGGGGCAGAAAATCAGGCGGGATTTTCGGTTTTGCCGGCGCGGCGATCGGCGTGTGCATCGTTGCGCTGAGCTGCGTTGCTTCTGTGCCCACGGGGCATACCGGCATCGTCACCACCTTTGGCCAGGTCGAGGATTATACATACGAAGCGGGCATTCATTTTAAGCTTCCTTGGCAGGAAGTCGTCAATATGGATAACCGGAATCAGAAAGCTACGGTGGATCTGAATTGCTTTTCGAGCGATATTCAGGAAGTTGCCGTGACTTATACGATCAACTATCAGATTCAGAAATCCAATGCGCAGACCATTTATAAAACGATCGGCACATCCTATTTTAATACGGTGATTGCGCCCCGCGTGCAGGAGGCGGTCAAAAGCGTAATCGCAAAGTACAATGCGGAAAACCTGATTGCCAATCGTGAAAAACTCTCCGAACAGGTGCGTGAGATTCTGATCAGCAAATTGGCGCAGTATAATATTGAAGTGATCGACGCATCCATCGAAAATTTGGATTTTTCGGACGTGTTTACCGCAGCCGTCGAGGCAAAGCAGGTAGCGGAGCAGAATAAACTCAAGGCGCAGATCGAACAGGAACAGGCGATCATCGAGGCGGAAGCTGCCGCCAAACGGCAGATCATCGAGGCGGAGGCCGCGGCGGAGGTTACAAAGATCGAGGCGGATGTGGCGCAGTACGCGGGCGAGCGGGAAGCGGAGATCAATCGGAAGCTGGCCGAAACGCTCACGGAGCAGCTCGTAAATTATTATTACTCGCAGAAATGGGACGGCAAACTGCCGGCGTATATGGCTGGAAACGGTACGACGTTTCCGATCCTCGACTTTGGCGATTCGCTCTCTGAGGGCGCGGCCGAGTAATATTTTTGAATGCTAGTCCGAGAAACAGCGATAATGCTGTTTCTCGGACTAGCATTTTGCCGGAAAAAACGCGCGCAAAACCACATATGGAAGAATCGAACGTTGACAGATTTTACTTTATCCGGTATAATATGAAAAGAGTTCTATTCCTGGAGAATCTGTTTTATGCATTTGATTAAACGGTTTGTGGCGTATTATAAGCCGTATCTTGGTCTGTTTGCAAAAGACATGCTCTGCGCGCTCGGCGTCGCGCTTTGCAATCTAATCTACCCCAAGCTGACCGGCGCTATTATCGACACTTATATTCCGGACAGAAATGTGCGGGCGATTTTGATTTTCGCAGCGGCGCTTCTTTTACTCTATATAGGGAAAAAATGGATGAACTGTTTTATACAGGATTATGGACACAGGATGGCGACCGATATCCAGGCGGATATGCGCCGGGATCTGTTTTCTCATATGGAAAAGCTGCCGTTTTCTTTTTTTGACGACAACAAAACCGGTGCGCTGATGTCGCGCATCGTCGGAGACTTGCAGGATGTGTGCGAACTTGCACATCATGCCCCGGAGGATTTTTTCCTTTCGGCTGTGCTGCTGGTCGGCTCTTTTATTCTAATGGCAAGGGAAAATATCTGGCTGACGCTGATTATATTTGCCTTTATTCCGGTGATGGTAGCGTTCGCCATGCATATGCGCAAAAAAATGAGCCGGGAATTCAAGGCGATGCGGGTGGAAAACGCGGCGATCAACGCAACTATTGAAAACAGTCTTTCGGGAATCCGGCTCACGAAAGCGTATGTTGCGGACGATTATGAAAATCGAAAGTTTGACAGCGTGACCAAGAGCTATGTGCGTGTCCGCGGGCGGGCGCTGGCCGCGATGGCGCAGTTTCACAGCAGTTCTACGTTCATGTTTGACGTTTTAAAGCTGATTGCGCTGATTTCGGGCGGGTTATTTTGTATTTATGGCAAGGTTTCCGCCGGCTCGTTTGCAGCTTTTCTACTTTATGTCAACGTGTTTATGGATCCGGTGAACCGGATCGTCAACTTTGTCGAACAGTTTCAAAATGGCATGAGCGGGTTTGAACGCTTTTGCCAGATCATGGATACGCCGGTCGAACAGGATGCGCCGGAGGCACTCGACGCGGGCCGGCTTTGCGGAAACATTGAGTTTCGGGACGTGCATTTTCAGTATGAATGCGGGCGAGAAATTCTGCACGGTCTTTCCTTTTCGCTGCAAGCGGGGAAAACGCTGGCGCTCGTCGGTCCGTCCGGCGGCGGAAAGACGACGATTTGCCATATTATCCCCCGTTTTTACGAGATCGAGCAGGGATGCGTTCAAATCGACGGGACGGATATCCGAAAATTCACGCTCGAGTCGCTTCGCAGGAACGTGGGCATTGTGTCGCAGGATGTGTTTTTGTTTGATTCTACGCTTCGTGACAATATTACGTACGGATCGCCAAATGCGACTGAAGAGGATATGATCGCGGCGGCCAAGCGCGCCAATATCCATGCGTATATCATGAGTCTGCCGCAGGGCTATGACACGCCGGTCGGGGAACGGGGTGTCAAGCTGTCAGGCGGTCAAAAGCAACGCGTCGCCATTGCACGCGTTTTCCTCAAAAACCCGCCGATCCTGATTTTGGACGAAGCGACGAGCGCGCTGGACAATGCGACCGAAAAGCTGATCTCAGAGAGCCTTGACGAGCTTTGCGTCGGGCGCACGACCATCGTCGTCGCGCACCGGCTGTCGACGGTCAAAAACGCAGACGAAATCATTGTTATTACCGGCGAGGGGATTCTCGAGCGGGGCACGCATGCGGAGTTGATCGAACAGGGCGGCATGTACAAATCGCTTTACGAATATCAGTTTAAAGTATGAAATTAGAAATGAAGAAAGTGTTGAAAAGTTTCAAAAAAATGGTATAATGAAAATGGTATATAGAAAACGGATAGGGAGACAGAACCCCTTTTTTATGTAATGGAATAAGCTGTCACAAACGGGCAAAGCAGCGGGCGCAGGGCGGTATGATCTGTGTTCCCGGCGCGAGGCCGGTCACACGAATGAAAGGAGCATGCGGTTTTGAGCCTAAAAACAAATTGCCGGGTCTTTTTAAATACGCTGTGGGAAGTGTTCGTTTCCTCGTTGCCTCTTGCGGCGATCATGATTATTGTCTGCGGTTTCGTCGCGCCGATGGAATCTTGGTCGGACTATATTAAGCTGTCGGTGGGTTATGTTTGTGTCGTTTTGGGACAGGCGATTTTTTTGCAGAGTTTGAATGCCAGCATTTTGCCGATCGGAAAACTGATCGGAAGCTCGCTGATTCAACTGAAAAAGCCGGCGTTTATTTTGTTTTTTGGCTTTTTATTTGGTCTTTTGGCTACTGTGGCGGAACCGGCGCTTACGGTGCTGGCGCGGCAGGCGAATATGATTTTGCCGGTCGTAAACGAGACGGTGTTCATATGGATCATGGGGGCGGGCATCGGCGTCATGGTTGGATTCGCTTTATTCCGGATGATGAAAGACCTCAATATCCGCATTGTATTTGCACTGCTGTATGCCGTGGTTTTTGCAGTTGTGTTTTTTGTTCCGGAGGAATTTGTTGCGCTCGCCTTTGACGGCAGCGGCGCGACGACCGGCGACGTATCTGTCCCCTTTATTCTGGCGCTTGGTATGGGCGTATCGGTAACCATGTCCAAGACTAAGAGCAACGACGATACGTTCGGCATCATTGGCCTGGCTTCAGTCGGTCCTATTTTGGCGCTTTTTATTTACGGGATCGTTTTAAAGTTGATCGGCGGGGGAAGTCTGCCTCCGGCCGGCACCTATGATCCAGGCGCGGTGGAAAATATCGCCGAGATTCTGCTCTCCAATTTAAAGGGCGTGGCGCTTGCTCTGCTGCCGGTGCTTCTGGCTTTTCTTCCGTTCCAGATTTTCTTGATTCGGCTGCCCCGCCGGGACTTTGTGCGGATGATGCTTGGCGCTGGCGTCGTGTATATCGGGCTTTTGATTTTTTTGTTCGGCATTGATTATGGTTTTGCCTTTGCCGGCAAATATATCGGCGAGATATTTTTGGACAGCGCGCGTCCGGCGTGGTTTAAATGGTTGCTGCTGCCGGTCGGGTTTATCTTGGGGGCAGCGATCACACTGTCCGAGCCGGCCGTCGCCGTGCTTGCCGAGCAGCTTGAAGAAATTACAAACGGCCATATTCAAAAGCGCGCGATCCGTTTTACGCTGGCGCTCGGCATCGGATTTGCCGCATTGCTGTCTATGGTCAAGATTTTAACGCAGATCAATATTTTGTGGTTTTTAGTGCCGCTGTATCTGCTGGCGCTGGTGATGATGCGGTATACGCCCAAACTGTTTGTCGGTCTGGCTTTTGATTCCGGAGGTGTCACCGGCGGGGCGCTGACTTCGGCGTTTTTGACGCCGCTGACGCTCGGCATGGCGCAGGCGGTTGCGGCGACCGCTGGCGCAAAGGCGCAGTCTGTTTTGACCAATGGATTCGGGATGATCGCGTTTATTTCGGTTACGCCGTTGATTGCTGTGCAGATGCTTGGTATTCTCTATGAAAATCGTATGAAGAAAGAACGCAGCCGCGCACAGATTACAGAGGAAGAACTGCATGCGCTCGAAACGCTGGCCGCTTTGTCTGCGCCGTCGGCATCGGCCGGCGAGCCAGGAACCGCGGCGGATCTGTCCGTAAAGGAGAATCAAAATGTCGAGTGAGACCGTTTATAAAATTGAATATTTAACGATTATTGCCGACCGAAGACAAGGGGAGGCCTTGCTCGCAGCGCTTCGCGGCGCGGGCGGTCGCCTAATTCACAGCGCATATGCAAAGGGGTCGGTGACCGCCGGTTACTTCCAGGATATGCTGGGTCTAATGCCGGAAGAAAAGAAAATCGTGATTACCTGTTTGCTGCCGAGCGCAATATCCGATACTGTTTTAAAGCTGCTTGAGACTGACTTTGATTTTAACAAGCCGAACACCGGCATCGCCTTTACCGTCCCGGTAGAGACCGTGTCGCTGTAAATGGAGAGGTATGCAGAGATGAAAGCGTTATATATAATCGCAAATGTCGGTTTTGCTGAGGAAATCGTAGAGATGACCCGAAATGCGGGCGCGGGCGGCGCAACGATTATGAACGCCCGCGGAACGGCCGATATCAATAAGGCTTTTTTCGGCATCACCGCAAATCCCGAAAAAGAGATCATTTTGACGTTGGTCGATGCCGGTATGGCTGAAAAAATCATGGCGGCGGTACGGGAAAAGCTGGGGGTAAAATCGCCGGCCGGTGCAGTTTGCTTTTCCATTCCGGTGGAAAAGACTGTCGGCGTCAATTTTTCAGCATCTTCTTCCAAATCGGAAGTGTGATTGCGTTTGCCCTGCCGTTTGAACTGTCAAAAAACGAGGGACGACAGAAAAAGCTTGGCATGCTTTCGACGCCGGCATATTGCGCGGCGCTGAGCGAATCCCTGCCTTTTCTTGTCAAAAACCTTTGGTTTTTTGACAAACTCAAACACGCCTGTTTTCTCAAAAACAGGCGTGTTTTTATGTTGTTTATATGGGTTGCGCTTTGTGAGATGAATCAATGGTTCTGTGCCGAAAGGCTCAGCCTTTCATAGCTTCCTCCACCGCAACGGCGACTGCGACCGTCGCGCCGACCATCGGGTTGTTGCCCATACCGATCAGGCCCATCATTTCCACGTGTGCAGGCACGGAGGAAGAGCCGGCAAACTGCGCGTCCGAGTGCATGCGGCCCATCGTATCGGTCATGCCGTAGCTGGAGGGACCGGCCGCCATGTTGTCGGGATGCAGCGTGCGTCCCGTACCGCCGCCGGAGGCGACAGAGAAATACTGTACGCCGTTTTCAACACACCATTTTTTGTAAGTGCCCGCCACCGGATGCTGGAAGCGGGTCGGATTTGTAGAGTTGCCGGTGATGGAGACGCCCACCTTTTCCAGCTTCATGATCGCCACGCCTTCGGGAACGTTGTCTGCGCCGTAGCATTTGACGTCCGCGCGCGGTCCTTTGGAATAGGCCACCTCTTTAACGACCTTGACTTCTTCGGTATACGGATCAAACTCGGTTTCTACATAGGTGAAGCCGTTGATTCTGGAAATGATGAACGCTGCGTCTTTGCCGAGGCCGTTGAGGATGACGCGGAGCGGTTTTACACGGACTTTGTTCGCGTTCAGCGCAATTTTAATGGCGCCCTCCGCGGCGGCAAAGGACTCGTGTCCGGCAAGGAAACAGAAGCACTCGGTTTCCTCGGAAAGGAGCATGGAACCGAGATTGCCGTGGCCAAGGCCGACTTTCCGGTTTTCTGCAACCGAGCCGGGAATGCAGAAAGACTGCAGGCCTATGCCTATAGCGGCGGCGGCGTCAGCTGCTTTGACACAGCCTTTTTTGATGGCGATCGCCGCGCCTACCGTGTATGCCCAGACGGCGTTTTCAAAACAGATCGGCTGTGTTTCGCGGACGATTTTATCGCAATCTACGCCCTTTTGCAGCGTAATCTCCCGGCATTCCTCAATAGAAGAGATACCGTATTTTTTCAGGACGCCATTGATTTTATCAACGCGTCTCTCATAACTTTCAAATAATGCCATTATTCCGTACCTCCTTATTCCTTGCGGGGATCTATGTAAGTCACCGCTTCGTCAAATCTGCCATAGTGACCCATGGATTTTTGATAGGCTTCGGCCGGATCATCGCCTTTTTTGATGAAGTCGGTCATTTTGCCCAGAGATACGAATTCGTAACCGATCACCTGATTTTCGGCGTCCAGCGCCATTCTGGTCACATAGCCTTCTGCCATCTCCAGATAACGGACGCCTTTAGCCGCTGTGCCGTACATCGTCCCGACCTGCGAACGGGTGCCCTTGCCGAGATCTTCAAGGCCGGCGCCGATGGGCAGTCCGCCCTCGGAAAACGCCGACTGTGTTCTTCCGTAGGCGATTTGAAGAAAGAGTTCGCGCATGGCGGTGTTGATGGCGTCGCACACAAGGTCGGTATTCAGCGCTTCCAGCACGGTTTTGCCGGGGAGAATTTCGGCGGCCATGGCGGCGGAATGCGTCATACCGGAACAGCCGATGGTTTCGACCAGTGCTTCCTGAATGACGCCGTCCTTGACATTCAGCGTCAGCTTACAGGCGCCCTGCTGCGGCGCGCACCAGCCGATGCCGTGCGTCAAACCGGAAATGTCGGTGATTTGTTTTGCCGCGACCCATTTGCCCTCCTCGGGAATCGGAGCGGGATCGTGCCGGGGCCCTTTGGCAACCGTGCACATTTCGGCAACTTCCTTGCTCATTGCATAATTGCTCATTGTATTCTCTCCTTATGTTCTAATATCAGTATCTAAGGTATCTAAGCTTGACGGTCAGTCGACGATTTCTCCGTAGAACTGGCCGAATGCACATGCCGCGTTGGCTTCGTCGGTGTCAATATGCATGGCAAGCGCAAATTTCGGGCTGACGCGGACGACAACGTCGCCGTAGACCGTGCTTCTGCCCTCGCCGTCAAGACGCACGCGGACGATCTGCTTGTCGCGTACGCCGAAGCGTTCCGCATCGGCAGGCGTCATATGGATATGCCGTTTGGCGATGATCGCGCCCTCTTGAATTTCGATCTCGCCCGCCGGACCGACGATTTTGCAGGGAGCCGAACCGCTGAGATCGCCGCTTTCGCGAACCGGAGGCGTGAGTCCCAGCGTGCGCGCGTCGGTAAAGGAAAGTTCTACCTGAGTTGCGCTCCGCTCAGGACCGAGAATGATTACGTTCGGGATGGATTTTTTCGGTCCGATCAGCGTAACGCGCTCCTCGCAGGCAAATTGTCCCGGCTGGCTGAGATCTTTTTTGTGCGTCAGGGAAGCGCCCGGGCCAAACAGCGCTTCCAGATCTGCGGCGGTCAAATGGACATGTCTTGCAGAGGTCTCAACAAGAAATTTTTCTGCCATGTTGTTTCTCCTTAATTTATGTAATTTTATAAAAATTTGCATAATTCTACAATGTTAATTGTATCACAATCCCCATCTTTTGTAAATGTTTAAAAGCAAATATTTTCGGGAAAACTGGGAATAGTTTTTATATAAATTCACGAAAGGGATTTGATATGGCAAATAATCAGGAAAACAAGCAGGGAACGGATCAGGATACTTCCGCTTCGCCGATCGGCGCGCAGCTGGAGGAGATCGCCAAAAGCGGAGGTGTGACGGCCAAAACCGCTAAAGAGACGATCCATTGCCTGTCCGTAATCGGGCAGATCGAAGGGCATTTCATTTTAGACTCCACACAGAAAACCACGAAATATGAACATGTGATTCCGCTGCTCTGCGCGATTGAAGAGAGCGAGGAAATCGACGGCCTGCTTCTGATCCTGAATACAATGGGCGGTGACGTGGAAGCGGGATTGGCTATTGCCGAAATGGTGGCGTCAATGAAAACGCCTGCGGTGTCGCTGGTGCTTGGCGGAGGCCATTCGATCGGCGTTCCTTTGGCGGTATGCGGCCGCAAGTCCTTTATTGTGCCCAGCGCCACAATGACGCTGCACCCGGTACGTACGAGTGGGACGATCATCGGCGTTCCGCAGACCTTTTATTATTTTGACAAAATGCAGGACCGCATTATCCATTTTATCTGTGCGCACTCCAATGTAGATGAGGGCAACCTGCGCGCTATGATGAACAATACGAGCGAACTGGCAAACGACGTCGGCACGATTATCGACGGATATGAAGCGGTTCGCTGCGGGCTGATTGACGAGGTGGGCGGCCTTGCAGACGCGCTGGATGCGCTCCGCGCCTTTATTGGAAAATAACCACCCGGCGTGCCGGGCTTTTCATGCAATCTTCTCTATAGATTATGCGCCGGACTCGATTTCATGCTTCAAACGAAGGATGCGCAGCACAGGCGGAAATATTCGCCTTGCCTGCGTTTTTCTTTTTTAAAATTTTATGTTTGCCTTTCGCTGTGCCGGCACTTCTTCCCGGCAGTTCTATGAATTGTCACTCTCGTCTTTTCAGCAGTGGGATTTTGAACGGGCACTTTAGGGGACACTAATATGGAAAGGCGGTGAATGAATGAAAAAAATAATTGCTTCGCTGCTTTCGCTGCTCACGCTGACGGCCGGAGCCGTCGGCGCGGAGTTTTCGGAAGAGGAAACTTTTTCCGAAACCGTCTCGCTGCCCATTGTGATGTATCATCATTTATCTCCAAAGCAAAAACTTTGGGGAAAGTATGTGTTGCCGGTGGATCAGTTTGAACGGGATCTGATCTATTTGCGGGACAATGGCTATACGGCGGTGACCACTTCAGATTTGCTTGCCTTTTGTAGCGGCGAGGGAATGCTGCCGGACAAACCGGTTATGATTACTTTTGACGACGGATATGAAAGCACGTATGTTTACGCGCTTCCGCTGCTCGAAAAATACGGGATGACGGCAATCGTGTTTCCGATCGGATCCGCTGCGCAGCAATATACTGAAACGGCAAATCATGTATTGGATTATTCGTATATGAACTGGGCGGAGATTGCTAAGCTGGATGTAAGTTCAGCAATGGAAGTGCAGTGCCATACCTATGATATGCATAAGTTATCTCCCCGCAAAGGCTGCGGGCCTAAAAAGGGAGAGCCTTCCGACGCTTATCGCGCGGCGTTTGAAGCGGATATCGGTCAGTTTCAGACTTTGTTTGAAACGTATACCGGGCATACTTGCACGGCGCTGGCTCTGCCGTTCGGTTTTTATTCCAAAGAGACGATTCAGTTGGCTGCAAATGCGGGATTTCAGTTGATATTTACCTGCACGGAAAAGATCAATCGCTTGACCGGCGATCCGGATGAACTTCTAAGGCTTGGCCGGTACAATCGTCCGTATGGGTCGAGCAGCGAGCAGTTTTTTTCAAAATGGAAATAGACGGGATTTATCAATAATAAAAATGGAAAAATAGCGGCAAAAAAGTCCGGCGTATGCCGGACTTTTTTGCGGACTGTATCAGAGGAGAGCGATCAGCTTCGGCCGGGACATGCGTTTTGACCTGGCAGCGTCACGCCAGACAGAATCAGATGGTTGGCAAAAGCGGCCATTTGCGCCGGACTTTCGCGCATGCCGCATTCCAGCCAGAGTTTGAGAAGCCCTGTGCAGCCGGAGACGGCATAAGCGTACGCATAATCGATGGTCTGCGGCGTATCGCCGGATATTGCGACCCCCCATTTAAGGAGGCATTTTTCCCGTATGACGTTTTTAAGCTTGTCCAAAAATGCGATATCGCCGTTTTTGCCGAGCAGAGCAAGGCACATATCGGCATATTCCGCCACAAATGAGAAGATTTCCTCGAGCAGCGGCAAAAGGCGCATATTTGGGTTTTCCAGGCAGCAGGCGTCGAGGGCGTTGTTCAGATGCGCAACCATCTCGCTTTCAATTTTATCGACCATATCGAAAACATTGGCGTAATGCGCATAAAAGGTGCCGCGGTTAATGTCGCAAAGCTCAGAGAGTTCGCGTACGGTAATATCTTTTACGCTTTTTTCTTTCATAAGACTGGTCAGCGCCTGTCTCAGTTGCCGCCTGGTTTTGCGTATACGCCGGTCTTCCGTTTTGGTATCCATATGTAATTTCCTCCTTGCCGGATAGTAGACTTTTATAAAGCGGACGTCTGCGATAAGACGGCGCCATTTTGCCGCTCTGAATAGGCGGAATGGAAAAAATAAAATTTAAAAATGAAAAATTGTGTTTGTTTATGAACATAATTATGGGAATATGTTCATAAACAAACAGAACGTTATTGAACTGATTGTTGATTTTTAATCTAAAATTAGTATAATATATTTGTGTTGAAAAATCCACTGTTTTTAAAAAAACTTTCGTTGTTTAAAAATGCGTTTGGGATATGCAATGCAAAATATTACCTGAGGGGAGCAACCTGTATGAAACAAACCGCTACGGGAAAGCGGGATCCGATGCGGCTGGTCGCGACATTTATTGTGGAGCGTCGAGCGCTGTTTTATATTGTATTTTTGGCGGCGCTCATCTTTTGTGCGCTGTCGGTAGGGCGTGTGCAGATCAACAGCGATATTACGGCTTTTTTGCCGGCCGAGACGGAAACGCGCCGCGGTCTTTCGATTATGGAGGCAGAATTTAAGGCTTATGGATCGGCTCGGGTCATGGTATCGAACATATCGTATGACCGTGCAGAGCAGCTTGCGGAAGAAATTGAGCGCATAGACGGCGTCGTGGAGGCCGGCTTTGACGGCAGCGCGGCGCATTACCGCAATTCGGCCGCGCTGTTTTCGGTTTCTTTTGACGGAGAGGACGACGATCCCCGCGTACTTGCCGCGATGGAAGAGATCCGGACGCTGCTCAGTTCGTATGATACATATATTTCTTCTACCGTAGGGCAGGATATCGCAGCGCAGCTTGCAGAAGAAATGACCGGCATTTTGTTGCTTGCGCTTCTGGTAATTGCGGCGGTGTTGCTGTTTACCTCGCGCAGTTATTTTGAAGTCGTAATTTTCTTTATTGTATTTGGCGTGGCGGCGCTGCTGAATATGGGTACGAATTATTTGCTTGGTGAGATTTCTTCGATTACAAATTCGGTGGCTGTGATTTTGCAGCTTGCGCTGGCGATCGACTATGCGATTATTTTTTCACATCGGTATCAGGACGAATGCGGGCGGGGGCTGCCAGAGAAAGAGGCCTTGATTGAAGCGCTTTCTAAGGCGATCGTGGAGATCTCATCGTCCAGTTTGACGACGGTTTCGGGGCTCATTGCGCTTACGCTGATGCAGTTTCGGCTCGGCTATGATCTGGGTATCGTACTGTGCAAAGGGATCGTATGCAGCCTTTTGACCGTTTTCCTTTTGATGCCGGGGCTGATTATGCTGTTCCCGCGCCAGCTTGCGCGTACGGTGCATCGGTCTTACGTGCCGGATATCGGCGGCTGGGGCAATTTTCTGGCGCGGCATAAATATCTGTTTTCCGGTGTTTTTATCCTGCTGATTCCGGCGGCTGTTTATTGTTCCGCGCAGTGCGAGTACGCTTTTTCGGAGTCTACGGTGGATCAGATCGTCCCTTCGGAGCAGCGGATTGTTTCCGATAAAATCGAGTCGGTATTCGGGCCGGAAAATATGGTTGCGGTTTTGGTACCGCGCGGGGACTATGCGAGCGAAAAAGCGCTTCTGCGCGACGGCGAGGCGCTAAGCGTCGTCAGCGGAGCGGTGGGGCTTGCCAATACGGAGATCGAAACGGGGCGTGTGCTGACAGACGGCTATACGCCACGGATGTTTGCGGAACTGCTGGATATCGATATTGAGGAAGCGACGCTTGTCTATCAGTTGTACGGATTGGCACACGAGGATTATAAGCCGATTTTCGGCGATTCGTCCGCCTATGCCGTGCCGCTCGTTGATCTGTTCCTTTTTGTCTTTGAAAAGGCGGATCAGGGCTTGATCACGCTGGATGAACAAACCGAAGAAACAATGGATACGCTCCGTGAGACGCTTGATCGCGCGCTGGCGCAGCTGCGCGGAGAAACTTGGTGCCGCCTGCTCTTTACCACGCCGCTGCCGGACGAGGGAGAGGAGAGCGTAGCGTTGGTTGAGGAACTGCGTACGATCGCCGGGCAATATTACGGAGAGGAAAATGTGCTGGTCATTGGCAATATCACAAGCGCGCGCGATCTTTCGGATTCCTTTTCGGGGGACAATCGAAAGATCAGCGTTTTGACGCTGCTGTTCGTATTTGTCATCCTGCTTTTTACATTTCAATCTGCAGTTGGCGCGGCTCTGCTCGTATTTGTCATTCAGGGCAGTATATGGATCAATTTTTCATTTCCATATTTAACGGATACCAATTTGTTTTTTGTTACGTATCTGATTGTCTCGGCCATCCAGATGGGGGCAACGATCGATTATGCGATTGTCATTATGAGCCGGTATCAGGCACTGCGCGCAGAAATGGAGCCGCGGCAGGCGGTGGCCGGGGCGATCCGGGAGAGCTTTGCAACCGTCCTGACCTCAGGCAGCATTATGACGGCGGCGGGATTTTTGATTGCATTCATGACCACGGACGCGTATGTCGGTTCCATCGGCCTTGCGCTCGGACGGGGAACGCTGCTCTCGGTTATTTTGGTTTTGACTGTGCTGCCGCAATTGATTTATCTTTTGGACCGCCCGATACGGGCGACCCGGTTTGATCTAAAGCGCATCCTTGGGGGTGAAGAAAAATGAAAAGGATCATGACGGCGCTGTTCGCAGTGCTTTTGTGCGTGTCTATGCCTCTTTGCGCGGCGGCAGCGGAAAATGAAACGGAGAATATTTTTCGGATCGCTTCTTTGGCGGATTGGGCGGCGTTTGCCGAAAACTGCCGTCTGGATGCCTGGTCGGCGAGGAAGCGCGTATTTTTGGAATGCGATCTGGATTTTACAGGCCGTACACTTACATCGGTTCCGATCTTTTCCGGCCATTTTGACGGCGGCGGACATGTGATTTCCGGAATATCTTTGACCGGGACGGGATCGGAGCAGGGGCTTTTTCGTCAGGTGGCCGAAGGGGCTGTGATTACCCGCCTGACGGTCAGCGGAGAGATTTTGCCTTCTGGCAGCAAAAGTACCTGCGGCGGCATTGCCGGGCAAAACGGGGGCGTCCTGTCGTTTTGCAGCTTTTCCGGGACGGTCGCCGGAGACGGCCGGATCGGCGGGATCGCCGGCGTCAACGAAAAGACCGGATTGATCGCAAACTGCATGGTCAGCGGAGAGATTCGCGGTACGCATGAAACCGGCGGCATCGCCGGCAGCAACGCGGGGACGGTTTTGCTGTCGTCCAACCGGGCGGCGGTGGGAACCGTCTTGGTTGAAAGCGGCGGGGCTTTTTCGGGCCTTGCGTTGGATCTCGACCATCTGACTTCAGTGACGCAGAGCGATCTTGCCGGCGTCATGGATATCGGCGGGATCGCAGGGCTGTCCTCCGGATTGATTCAGCAGTGCGAAAACTACGGCCGTATCGGATATCCGCACGTTGGCTACAATGTCGGCGGAATTGCGGGGAGGCAGTCGGGGCGCATTTCGGACTGCGCCAATTATGCCGATGTGTACGGGCGCAAGGATGTTGGCGGCATCGTCGGACAGATGGAGCCGTTTACCGAATGGCGGCTTTCGGACGATCTGCTTATGCAGCTTCGGCAGCAGTTGGATACGCTCGATATGCTGATCGACCGTGCGGTACAGGATGCGGATGCGGCGGTATCTTCCGCGAAGCCGCGTCTCGAAGAGGCGCGCGGTTATGTTGACAGCGCGGTGTCGGCGCTGGATTCTATGGCCGGGCAGACGGTCGATTTTGTCGACGGCAATATCGGCACGCTGAATGAGATCAGCGCGCGGATCGCGGAGATCACGGCAGAAATGGAAGCGGTCGCCGGAGATGCCGCCGAAAGTCTCGACGCGCTTGAGCGGGCGATGAACGCCGTTCGCCGCGTGTTTGTGCATCTGACGGAAGCTTCCGAAATTTCGGGCGACGGTATCGACGCGCTTTTAGAGGCGATCGATTTGCTCGAGGCTGCGCTCGACGAGACGAAGCGCGCGGCTGATCTCGTACAGGATGGCTTTGAGGCGCTGCGAGGCGCGCTTGGCGATCCCGAAAAAATGTCGGCGGCGCTGCGCGACATTGCGGCTGGGATGGCGGCGCTGGGCGAGGCCTTTTCCGGCGCCAGTTCGGCCTTTTCGGATCTTGAGGCGGCGTCGGCAGCGCTTACCGGCAGCGAAAGCTGGCAGGCGTTTATGGAGAGCGCGGCGCTGGAGCCCGGTTCTGGAGAAACGATCGCCGCATTCCAAGCGCTGCTTGGTTCTGAGGAATTTGCGTCGTTTTGTCAGTCGGCCGCTTCAGCTTCCGGCGCGCTTGCCATTGGACTGCGGCAGGCGGGAGACAGCCTTGGCGCCGCGGCTGAAGGCGTGTTTTCGCTGATGACTTCGATAAAAATGGATCCGGACGCCCTAAAGCAAGCAGCGTCGGATTTTGAGGCGGCGGTCAGAAAGACAGGGCAGGCGCTTTATACGTTTTCGCTGGCGGGCGAGGCGTTGGACGAAGCTTTAGTGCTTTTGCCGGGCATAAACTATGCGCTGACCTCCGCGGCTAAAGAGGCGGCTTCTGCTGCGTCCTCGTTCCGAGCTTCGGTTGCCCGGCTTTTGGATGCGGCCGAAGGGATCGAAGCGATTTTGCATGAACAGGGCAATCGGGAAAGCATTGTATTTTCGGACTTTGGCGAGGATTTCCGTACGGCGCAGCAGATGCTTTACAGCGCTTTGCAGGCGCTTTCCGCTTCGGTTTCGGATGGGACGTCTGCGGCGGCGGAGGACGGCGGCGCGGTTATCCGTGACCTTGGCGCAATATCCGATCAGCTTTCCGTTTTGTTTAATCTGCTGCTGGACGGCGCGGAACGGATCGGTTCCGCCGGCAGCGCGGATGATTATAAAGAGGATGTTTCCGATACGGATCAGCCGCGCGGCGCCGGCGAAATCGCGGACTGCCGCAATCGGGGAGACGTACAGGGGGACGTCAACGTCGGCGGCGTTGCGGGCGCCGTTGCGCTGGAAGTTTCCTTTGATTTGGAGGATGAATTGGATATTTCCGGTTTTCTGTTTTCTAATGCAAAGTTTCAGATTTATGCGGCGATCCGGAATTCGGACAGTTGCGGGGCGGTGACGGCGAAAAAATCCTGCGCCGGCGGAATCGCCGGGCGCATGGATTATGGTCTTGCAGTCGGATCAACTGGAAGCGGTACGGTCGAATGCGAGCAGGGAGACTATACGGGCGGCGTCGTCGGGTACGCAACCGGATTCATAAAAAATTGCTATGCGCGCGCTGGATTGTCAGGGCAAAATTATGTCGGTGGCATTGCAGGAACCGGATGGAATATCGAAAATTGCGTTTCGTACTGTCAGATCAGCCGCGCCTTGGAACATACGGGCGCAATAGCAGGGACAGCCGACGGCGTTCTTGCAGGCAATCTTTTTATTGGAAACGGCATTTCCGGCGTGGACGGCATCAGCTATGCCGGGCGTGCGGAAATGGCGGATGGGGAAACGCTTTTCTCCGATCCGTCTTTGCCGGAGGTATTTCGGGAGGTACGAATCACTTTCCTTGTCGAGGGCGATCCCATTGAGGACGTTGTGCTTTTGCCCGGCGAGACGCTTGCCTCCCTTCCGGCGGTGCCCGACCGCGACGGAATGTACTGGGTTTGGAATTCGCTGCCGTATCCTCTTGTTTACAGCATGACGCTGCAGGGAAGCTATCATGCTTTTAGAACTACGCTGGCTACGCATGAGGATCCGCCGCATTTTCTGGCGGAGGGATGTTTCGGCAGCAATCAGACGCTGACGGTTGAAGCATGGATGCCGCTGTCCTTGCCGTCTGATTTGGAAAATGACGGCGAGGCCGAGGCCTATCGGTTGACGGTCGAGGATTATGCAGAGCCGCTGTTGGTTCGTATGCGCGCAAGTGCGGGCAGGATATATTGTCCGAGCGGCAGCGGATGGATGGAGATTTCCGCAGAGACGGACGGCAGCTATCTTGTGTTTGCTTTGGAAAACGGTTCCGGTTTTGTTTATGTGCCGCAATCGGGCGCGCATACGTTGGTCATCGTGGGCGGTGCGCTTGCGGGTGCTTTGCTGCTAGCCGCTGCAGTTTGGCTGGCACTGCGCCGGAAAAAGAAGCGCGCCGCGAAAAACAGAGCGGCTTTGGCGGCGGAGCAAAAATCTTTCGATAAGCCGATCCAAACAGAGCAAAAAACGCCGGATCAGGCTGGTTTGAAATAGCGTCTCAGAACCGGTGCGCCGGTAAATTACACGTTTGCAGCAACGTTTTGACGCAAAGCGGCGCGGGCCGCAGGACGGTACGTCGTCCGGCGGCCCGCGTTCGCAATCGCTTTGGTACAAGCGATGATGACGGAGCTTTTGCGGGTTTAAATAGAGGATTTTAGAAGAAAATTATAAAAAACACTTGCAATTTGTTTTTGATTCTGTTATGCTATATACGTTCTGAGTGCAGTGGGCGGCATTTTGGCATGCCTGATTGAGTAAGATTCGTGCAGGCCGGTTCCGAGGGCTGAATTTTGGGGGCTTAGCTCAGCTGGGAGAGCGCTTGAATGGCATTCAAGAGGTCGTCGGTTCGATCCCGATAGTCTCCACCAAAACAATATAATCCGAACCTTTATCCAATCGGAAACGGGTTCGGATTTATTGTTTTTGCCGCTCCTTTACCATTCGATGTTGTCGGCTGAGGCGTGATTTTCCTGTTCCTCTTGAATACGATTTTACTGCTGTTCGTCACCCGAGAGTTCAGACGGAAAATTTTTGAGATGATCGGAAAGTTTGACTTGCTCCAACATCTTTGTGGCAGAGAGCGCGCCGGGCGTGACCTCTTTGACCAGCGTGACGTTTTCATGTACCGTCAAGGTAGGCACAAGATTGTAAAACTGAAAGACATAGCCGACCGTGGAGGCTCTGTATTTGGCCAGTTCGTCATTGACAGCGTGGAAATATCTTTTCCTTATACATACCGTTTGTTGGACTGTCAAAGCCGCCGAGCATATTTAAGAGTGTGCTTTTGCCCGTGCTGCTGGGACCGCGGATGACGACAGACTTTCACCTTTCAGCTGCATATCCACATTGTCTAGCGCCCGGAGTTTGTGATCTATGCTTTTATAAATGCGGCTAACATTTTTAAATTCAACGATAGGCATTTGGGTTTTCTGTATAGTTTGGCAAAAGCTGACTAAAAAACAAATCTATTATAACAGCTTCCCAAATTTGTCAATATGATTTGTTGAATTCTTTCTCGTTTAATTACAACTTCGATTGTAATGCGCGGAATATCTCCAGAGCGGCATCCATGCTTTCGGCGCATTGCTCTTACGCGGAATGGATGCCGCGGCCATGGCAGGGCGCAAGCTTTTTGCAAGGGAAGCCGCACCGCTTTGCGGCGCTGGCTTCCCTTGCAAAAGAAGCGGCATAAGTGAGCTTGTTCGAGGTCGCTTGCTGCTTGTATCTTTCGCATGTCCAAGCTATGCCTTTAACAGTCGAATATAGTGATTGGCTTCGCGCAGCACATGATCTGCTAGAAGCGGCAAAATCACCGAGCGGATTTTGCATTGCTCGATGCCCTCTGTGCCGGCCATTTTGAAATCTCTGAATTTTATGGTTTCGTCTAAAGAGGCGGTTCCCAGTGTTTGACGGTGCGCAGTGTTGCAAGCCGTTAACAGTTCCGAATAATCTTTCGCAAATTCATTGGCCGAATGAATCAGTTCCGCTTCGGACGGGTCCAAAAGGCCGCGGATGAACAGGGCGTGCTCCATCATGATCTGGTTCCAGAAACATTCGATTTCGTGCATGGATTGATCGGTCAAATCCCCGTTTTTCTCCAGCATTTCGGTATATTCCCTGTATAGCTTTGCTTCTCTGATGATGTGTTCAATCAGCAGAGGATAGTTCATCGTGAACATTTCACAATGCAAAACATTTTTTAAAATAAGTTCTTTAAAACAAATCAACCCGTTCAGCAGTTCAATCGCGGTTCGATTCATTTGCCGGATTTTGTAACGCATGCCTGGATGGATTTTATTTTGACGGCAGTTACTGATTAAACGAAGTTCTCTGCTGGTGATTTCCTCGTTTATTGAAATGCCGGTAAAGGCCTCCGTCTTTTTTTCAGCGGGCGCTGTGAATTTTGTAACGAGTTCTCCAGAGCACAGAACTTCTTGGCTGATTATGCCTTGGCTGAGCGTGACGGCCTGGCTCAGCAGCTTTTCAAACTCTTTTTTGTAAAATTCTGCTTTGTTTGAAAAAGATGCGTTGACAGGCGTGAAGCCAGCTTTGAGAAACAGAGCGTGTTCTTTCATGATCCGCCCAAAAAACAGGTGCAGTTCCAAAGATTTTATAATATAATTATCGGTATTCATCGTATTCTCCGTTATAAATTTAATAAAGGCGTTGATACCAGTATATGTTGCGCCGGTTATTTGGTTTGGCGTGTAGGGAGAAAAAGAGTCTGTTTTGCAAGCTGAACGTTTGCATGAGGTTCATAAGGGAGAGCGCTTGCATGTGCCGGGATTTGCAGAAAGTGGCTTATCGTCTCTGCATATATATTAAAAACAAATGTTCAAGTCGATGTGATTTTTGGAGAACAGCAAGCACGGTCGTTGTATATACAAACGGTGATACGGCGTGGGTTACATCGGGTTGCAGAGCGGCAAGCAAATCCGGTAAGCAACCACACCGGAAAATGAGCGCCCCAGCCTTGCAGCCGGGACGCCCTTTTTACGCTTAGAAGCGTTCGCTGATAATTTCAACGCACTGATCAATGCCCAGCACACCGCTGTTCAGTGTCAGGTGATAGTTCTGTGCGTGACCCCACTTCATATTGGTGTAGAAGCGGTGATAGGCCGCACGACGCTTATCCTTGTCTTTAAGACGTTCTTCCGGGGACTGTTCCCATTCGCCGTATTTCGTGACGATGCGTTCGGCACGGAACGATATATCCGTATGGATAATCTTTAGGTAGTCTGCCGATAGTGCGCCCCCCGCTGCCAGATTCACGGCTGATGGTGATTACTCTGTTTTTCATGCTACTTTTTCTCTTTTAAGGTTACTGTGCTGGCATTGGATAATTCCCGATAGGTTTGCCTGATAAAGAGCAGCGCGATGATGAAAGTCAGAAAATCTGCCGCCGGGAAAGACCATAAGAGGCCGTCCAAACCAAAGAATATGGGCAGGATGATAGGCAGAAACACACCGAATATAATCTCACGGGTCATAGAGACAGCGGTCGATGCGAAAGCCTTTCCAAGCGCCTGCAAGTAAATAAAGGTGCCTTTGTTCAGTGTAGCGAGCGGCATCAGGCACAGGTAAATACGGAAGCACTTCACTGCAAAATTAGCATAATAAGCACTCTCATTTGCTGCGCCGAACAGCATGGCGATTTGAAGCGGAAATACCTCTACAATTACCAATGCGACGGCTCCAACAAGAAATTCTGCCAGCAGCAAGCGTGAAAAGAGCGCCTTGGTACGATCTGTTTTCCTGGCGCCGATGTTATATCCGGCAATGGGAATACATCCAGCTGCCATGCCGATAGATATGGAGATCGCGATCTGGAAGAACTTCATAACAATGCCGAGTACTGCAAGGGGAATCTGGGCGAACTCCTGTTGCCCGAACACAGGATCTTTCGCTCCATATTTCATACACATATTCTGAACAGCCGCCATGGAGATAACCAGCGAGATTTGCGCGAGAAAGCTGGTAATACCCAAAACAAGGAATTTGGGAATCAGCTTCCAGTCAAGGCGGAAACTGCTCTTGCTTAGTGTGACCACTTTCATGTGACACAAATACCATACAGAAAGTACCGCTGTCAGTATCTGACCGATTACAGTGGCAATGGCTGCACCCATCATGCCCCAGTGAAATCCATAGATAAAAATAGGGTCGAGGATGACGTTTGCAATCGCACCAGAGACCGTTGCGGCCATGGCGAATTTGGGGCTGCCGTCACTGCGGATAATTGGGTTCACGGCTTGGCCGAACATATAAAACGGGATGCCCAATGTGATATAGAAGAAATACTCCTTTGCGAACACATGGGTTTCGGGATTGACCGTGCTGCCGAAAAGTGCAAGGATCGGCTCGCTGAAGATCAGGTAAACAGCGGTCAGGATAATACCGCTGGCAACACAGAGAATGATAGAGTTGCCAACGGATTTATGTGCGTCCTCCTGGGCATTGCGTCCCAGCGCAATACTGACAAAGGCACAGCAGCCGTCACCAACAAGAACGGCGAAGGCAAGCGCAACTACGGTCAGAGGAAATACGACTGTATTGGCCGCATTGCCATAGGAGCCAAGATAGCTGGCGTTGGCGATGAAAATCTGATCCACGATGTTGTAAAGTGCGCCGACTAGCAGCGAAATGATACAGGGGACGGCATATTGCCGCATGAGCTTACCGATGCGCTCTGTCCCCAAAAACTGATTTGCAGTGTCCATAAAAATCACCCTTCTTTCCTGAAAATAACAATGCGTAAGTCCGCAAACCCGGACTTACGCATTTCTGCCACACGATCTGCTTATGAAGTTTTCGTCCATTTTCACATTTCTCACCCGATTCCATGAAAAGAGCGTGTAGCGTTTCTGCAACTGGATTTACGCAGAAACGCTACACGCTGTGATAATATTATAGCGGATTTCCTTCAATTTTTCAATGGTTTTTGTGTGCAAAAGCGGCAATTTATTGCGCAACAACATGGTCAAATTGTTGGAAATGAAATCACAAGGGGACATTCTTTATCGCCGCGCACAGATGAAAAAATTCATGATTTTCTCCCCTAAATCAGCTTTAAATCAATCCTGTCTGTCTATTCCGTGGCTTTGATCTGACAGTCTTCGATTTGTTCGGCCTTCTGATTGATCAATTGATATTTTATCAAGTCAGTATTTCTTTTATATTTGCGGAGTTGTGCCAATGATGAATTTTATATAAACCTCTTTATTAGTGGGTTTAATCTTAACAAGAGCGTTATATACAATAAAAAGAGTAGATTTATATGATAAATCCCCTTTTTAGGGTATTAATTCAATTTTGAAGTGAGAAAAAGAGACAAGGACACCGAAAATGTCTTTGTCTCTTTTGGTAACAGATGATAATTGTGATACGGTTTCAAATGGTTTCATAGAGTTTCACTTGGGTTTGAAACCATAGTGGTAAAAATGAAATCATAGCAACGGAGATGAAACCACACCAAAATTCACCACAATCGGCAGTTGAGGCCCGTATAGGTGTCGGCTGCGGCTCTTTTTAACTATTTGTATTTTTTTGTCTGCATATTGAAATTTTTGGCGTTTTATGTTATAATACAGACACATCGGAGGACAGTTCGCCGTAGCGTAGAGGATCGTAAGCAAATCTGCTTGCAGGCCATATGTCAGATAAGATGTCGAGTGAGCTCGGTTACGCATTTGCGTTGCCGGGCATTTTTTATTTTTTAAGAGGTATTTATGGCAAACGAAAAAGTGACCCTCATCCCCTTAACAGAGGATGACCGGGAACAATTTATTTTGGACAATCAGTGGGCGTTCAAATACGGGGCCATGCTGGAATTTGAGGCGCGTGACGGTCATGTTGACTCCAGCGGTGAGATCATTTCCCGAAAGACCATCGAAGAATCCATTGACGCGGAAAACAGCGAAACCTACCGCATTATGTTCGAGGGAAGAAAGGTTGGCGGCGTTGTCTTGGTGATCGACAGGGAGACAAATCACAATAGCCTTGACCTGTTTTTTATTGACCCGGAGAAGCACGGCAAGGGACTTGGCTATGCTGCGTGGTGTGCGATAGAAGCACTTTATCCCCAAACCGTGGAATGGGAAACCATTACACCCTATTTTGAAAAGCGCAATATCCATTTCTATGTCAATAAGTGCGGCTTTCAAATTACGGAGTTTTATAACAAATTCAATCCGGACCCCAATATGTCCATGGACGAATGCGATGATTCCGGTCCCGACGAAATGTTCAGATTTATCAAAACTATGAATTAACATTTCGGAGAACAACTATGAAAATTCAACTTTTGGACCATTTTACTTACAAAAAACTGCTTTGCTTTACCATCCCCAGCATTGTGATGATGTTCTTTGCCAATTTGTTCAATGCCATCGACGACGGCTTCTTTGTTTCCAATTTCGTTGGCAAAGACGCTTTCGTGGCACTGAACATCATGTCACCAATCTTGACGGTATTCATGGCGCTTTCCTATATGCTCGGCGCGGGAGGTAATGCTTACATTTCCAAGTTGCTGGGTGAGCATAAAGAAGAGCAAGCCGCATCGGTCTTTTCGTCTCTTGTGTATTTTGCGGCAATCGCCACGATCATCATATCCGGCATCTGTATGCTGCTGATAAAGCCCTACTGTACCTTGATGGGTGCGGAGGAAGCGGTTTATGATAACTGCATGAAATACGCAAGCATCGCCCTGCCCTCGGCGGTTCTTGTGGTCATTCAGGGTATCCTGCAATCTCTGCTGATCTCAGCGGAAAAGTCTGCCTTTGCCATGGTGCTTACCATCATTTCCAGCGCAAGTAATATCATCTTTGATGTGCTGCTGATGGTGGTTTTCCCATTGGGAATTATCGGCGCGATCTGTGCGACCATCAGCGGTCCGGCAATCTTTTACAGTCACGCTGAAACTATTTCTCGGAGAAAAGTTTCAGCGTGATTGGCAATATGGTATAAAATAACCTTCCAGCAAGGCAAAAACCAACTCTCATGGCTCAAGATGAAACTAATCCCGAGAGCCGATGTGCCAAAAAGCTTTTTTCCACAGGTATTTTTGCAAAAAGAAAAAGTTCGATAATTTCAGACACCTTCGTATCAAAACCATCGAACTTATTTGGTGCGGGTAAGAGGACTTGAACCTCCACCGGATTGCTCCGACTAGAACCTGAATCTAGCGCGTCTGCCAATTCCGCCATACCCGCGTTTTTGTACGGATTTTATTTATTTTTCTGATCCAGACAGCCGGCAGCATGGAGCACTGCGACGACTGTGCCGCACACACAGTAAAGGATCACAAACTGCTTGATTACATTCAGCGTTATGCTCACTGCGGAATCGACCGGAATATTCCAGAGAATCGCAAATACCGCAAAGCTGTACACGAGGGCGATCAGCGTATAGAGCAAGGTGCTGACGAGGACTGATTTCAGATTTTTTTCTCTGAAACTGAGCGGAAAAACTTTTCTCATTTGCCGTCCTCCGCAGCTTGAATTCAAGGGCAAGCGGCATCCGCCTGCCCGAATGGTGCGAGAAACGGGACTTGAACCCGTACGGAGAAATCCACACGCCCCTCAAACGTGCGCGTCTGCCAGTTCCGCCACTCTCGCATGAAGCCATAAGGCACTTTTATATTATATAAATCCGGGGGCCAGTTGTCAATACTTTTTTCGGATTTTCTCAAAAAAATTCGCGCGGCGCCGCCGAAACTTTTCAAAAGAAATTCCGGCGCGCCTTGATTATGGAGACGCTTTGTGCTATACTATACTGTAAGTTTCTGCGCGCGGATGGATTTTGAGGCGGACGCGGCTTTCTGCCGGCGTGCGGAGATCCGGATTTCAAAAAGAAGACGGTAGGGGACAGGCGTATGTGCGGATTTGTCGGATTCAGCGGTCATCTCGGATATAAACGCGAGGTGCTGAACAATATGATGGACTTGATCGTCCATCGCGGACCGAACAGTGCGGGAGAATATACGGACGCCGATATGGCGCTCGGCTTTCGCCGTCTCAGCATCATCGATCTTGCCGACGGTTCTCAGCCCATGTTTAACGAGGACCGCAGTCTTGTAGCGGTATACAATGGGGAGATTTATAATTTTCCGCAGCTAAAAAAAGAGCTTGAGGATGCGGGACATGTTTTTGCCACCCGCTGCGATACCGAGGTGTTGCTGCATGGCTATGAACAGTGGGGACGGGAGATGGTCAGGCGCCTTCGCGGTATGTTCGCCTTTGTGATTTGGAACAAAAAGGAAAAAAAGCTTTTCGGTGCGCGCGACATGTTCGGCATCAAGCCCTTTTATTATACGACGACGCGCGAGGGAGAATTTTTGTTTGCTTCTGAAATCAAAAGCATGCTCGCGCATCCGAATTTCGTCCGCGTGGTCAATAAAAATGCGTT
Source organism: uncultured Eubacteriales bacterium (assembly GCA_958352145.1). Taxonomy (GTDB): domain Bacteria; phylum Bacillota; class Clostridia; order Oscillospirales; family CAG-272; genus UMGS902. Next base: position 27,172 of record CATWNM010000003.1, on the reverse strand, counting down.
GCTGCCGTATCTGACGTTTCAGTACAGCGCCACGGAAGAAACTTTTTTTGAAAACGTCTATAAGCTGCCGCCCGCGCACTTCTTTGAATGGCAGAACGGTACGTTCTGTATGGAGCGGTATTGGGATGTGGATTTTGAACCGGAAGAGGAGAGCTTTGAGGCGTGTTCGGAACGTCTCGATAAGGTTGTGCACGCGTCGGTGGACGCGCACAGAATCAGCGACGTGCCGGTCGGTTCGTTTTTGTCCGGCGGCGTGGATTCGAGTTATATCACTGCTTGTCTGATGCCCGGAGAAACCTTTTCGGTGGGCTTTGAGGGCGAAAACGAAAAATTCAATGAAACGGGCGAGGCAAGGGAACTCTCCGCGCTTTTGGGGATCAAAAGCGTTTCCCGGATGATTACGGCGGACGAATGCTTTGAAGCGTTCCCCACGATTCAGTATCATATGGACGAGCCGCAGTCCAACCCCTCGAGTGTGCCGCTCTGGTTCCTTTCGGAACTGGCTGCGCGTGACGTGACGGTCGTTTTGTCCGGAGAGGGCGCGGATGAAATTTTTGCGGGCTATGAATGGTATGATGAGACGCCGATGATGCGCCGCTACAAAAAGTTGCCGCGCTTTCTCCGCATTTGCGCCGCGCGCGCGGTGCGGGCGCTGCCGTATTTCAAGGGCCATGACTTTATCATCAAATGCAGCGGCCGCCCCGAGGATTATTTTATCGGTCAGGCGCTGATCTTCAAAGAAAAAGAGGCGAAGGCGATTCTGCGCGAGGAGTACCGGGATGGCGAGCGTGTCCGCGATATTACCGGGCGTATTTACGACCGCGTGTCCGGCCGGGATGAACTGATCAAAAAGCAGTATCTCGATATTATGCTGTGGCTGCCGGGCGATATTTTGCTCAAGGCGGACAAAATGAGCATGGCGCATTCGCTTGAGCTTCGCGTGCCTTTCCTCGACCGCGAGGTTATGAAAATGGCGGAAGGCATTCCGGCAAAGTACAAAATCACCCCCGAGAATACAAAATATGTGCTGCGCCATGCCGCCAACCGCACGTTGCCGGACGCATGGGCAAACCGGCCGAAAAAGGGATTCCCGGTGCCGATCCGGCTCTGGCTGCGCGAGGAAAAATACGTCCAGATCGTACGCCGGTATTTTGAAAGCGCGTATGCGTCCGAGTTTTTCGATACCGAGGCGCTGATCGCCATGCTGGAGGCGCATGCTGCCGGCCGGCAGAACAATGCGCGTAAAATTTGGACGGTGTTTACGTTCCTCGTTTGGTACAAGCGCTTTTTTATTGATTTTATTTTGCCCGTGTATAACTAAGCAAAGCGGCTCCCGCCGCATTCGCGGCGTTTTTTTGCCGGAGGACGGAGAACGCCGCGCATTGAAATTCCGGATCCGGCCACGGCTGGACAAAGAGGCGGATTATGAAAGAATCGAATTTGAACATCATTCCCGTGCTGCTCGGCGCGGATCAAAACTGTTATAATGTGGCGCGCGCGTTTCACGAAGCGTACGGGCTGGTTTCGTATGCGCTTGGCCGCTATGAGATCGGCATTACTCAGCGCACAAAGATCGTAAAATTCCGCGCCGTGGAAAATCTGAACACCGACGATGTGTTTATGATGGCTATGGATGATTTTGCCAAGCGCCATGAGGGCAGCACGCTGATCGCGCTTGGCTGTACGGACGAATACGCGGCGCTTTTGATCCGGCACCGCGCGGAACTGGAGGATCGCTATATCATCCCGTATATTGACGAGCCGCTGATGAACAAGCTGGCCGATAAAGCGGATTTTTACGAGATGTGCGCGCACTATGGCATCAAGTATCCGAAAACCGTTGTGCTGGATGCGCCGGCCGCAGCCGAGGCGCTCACGGCTGAAAAACTCGGTTTTGCGTACCCGATTATCGTAAAGCCTTCTTCCAGCATCGATTACTGGCATCATCCTTTCGACGGGATGAAAAAGGTGTATGTATCGCAGAGCGCGGAAGAGACCGAGAAAATTGTGCAGACGATCTACGACAGCGGCTATACGAAACGGATGCTTTTGCAGGACAGGGTCATTGGCAACGATGCCAACATGCGCGTTTTGACCGCATATGTGGGCAAGGATCACAAGGTCAAGATGATGTGCCTCGGCCATGTGCTGCTGGAAGAGCATACGCCGAAAGGGCTCGGAAACCATGCAGCCATTATCACGGAGTACAATCCGGAACTGACCGCGGGCTTTCGCGCCATGCTGGAGGATATCGGTTACCGGGGCTTTGCGAATTTTGATATCAAATACGACAGTCGGGACGGCAGCCTTTATGCGTTTGAGATCAATCTGAGACAGGGACGCAGCAACTATTATGTCACGGCGAGCGGCTTCAATATCGCCGAGTATCTGGTCAAGGATTATGTTTTGTGCAGCGCACTGGCGTATGCCGAGGCGAAAGAACCCTGCTTTTGGCATTATGTTCCGCGCGGCGTGGTGTATCGCTATGCTAGCCGCAGCGCTGCAAATGAGGCGCGCGCGCTTGTCCGGCAGGGAAAGGAATCTTCTTCGCTCTGGTACCGCTATGACGTGTGCCACAATCCGCTTCGCGCGTTGTACCTTTTTATCCATGGCAGGCGGTATTATAAAAAATATAAGATCTATTGTCCGAAGCAGGATTGAGGTGAGCGTATGACAAGGCCGAAGATACTTGGGATTCTTGGCGGTCTGGGGCCGATGGCGAGTGTGTATTTTTATGAACTCATCACGTCTTTGACCTGCGCGGACTGCGATCAGGAGCATATCAGCCTGCTTTTGTCCAGCTTTGCGCATACGCCGGACCGGACGGCTCATATCCTAAATCCCGGCGCGCCGGACCCGACGCCTGATATGGTGGACGCGGCGCGGCGCCTGGAGGCGGCGGGCGCGCAGCTTTTGGCTATGCCCTGCAATACGGCGCACTATTTTTATGACGCGGTGGCGCGCAGCGTCGGTATACCGATGCTGAACATCATCGACGAGACGCTGCGCCTGCTTGCTGCGCGGGGCGCGCGGCGGGTCGGATTGCTTGCCACGGAGGGCACCGTGCGTGCACGGACATATCCGATGCATGCGGAAAAATTCGGAATCGAGTGCATCGCGCCCGGGGAATCGGAGCAAAAAGCGCTCTCCGAAATCATTTACGGACAGATCAAGTCCGGCCGGGAGCCTGATTTTCGTCAATTTTTGCAGGTGGCCGACGCGCTTTCAAACGCGGGCTGCGATCATCTTGTGCTCGGCTGCACCGAGCTTTCGCTTTTGTGCCGTAGCCATGCGCTCGACATGCGTTTTGTCGACTCGCTGTATGCGCTGGCGCGCGCGGCGGTACTGGCGTGCGGTAAGGAACTGAATACCTGAGCGGCGCGGGGAACCGCTCCGAAATTTCAGCAGAAGGAGGAAGACTATGCGTTTGTCGAAGTTGCTTGCGGCGGCGAAGATTCCGTATGGCGGCGCGGACCGCGAAATTGAACGAGTCGTCTGCGATTCGCGCGCGGCGGGGAAGCGCACGCTGTTTGTCTGTATCCGAGGGTTTGCGAGCGACGGGCACAATTTTGCGGCGCGCGCCTATGCGGCGGGCTGCCGCACTTTTCTGTGCGAGCAGGCTGTGGACCTGCCTGCGGATGCGTTGGTGATCTGTGCGGAAAATACGCGGATTGCGCTGGCTAAGGTCAGCGCCGCCTTTTTCGGCTATCCGGCGGAAAAGCTGCAGGTCATCGGCATCACGGGAACGAAAGGGAAGACGACGAGCGCGCTGATGCTTTGCTCGATTTTGAATCGGGGCGGCGTGCCCGCCGGTTATATCGGTTCCAATGGCATCGAATTTGCAGGCCGTCATTTTGAAACGAAAAATACCACGCCCGAGAGTTTGGAACTGCATTATTACTTCGATCAGATGGTTCGCGCGGGCATTCGCGCAGTCGTGCTGGAGGTTTCCTCGCAGGCGCTGTATCTGAACCGCGTATATGGCATTCGGTTTGCCGCCGTTGCGTTTACGAATTTAGCGCCCGACCACATCGGCGAGATGGAGCACCCGACTTTTGAGCATTACAGGGACAGCAAAAAACAGCTTTTTTCGGCGTATTCGTCCGATTATGCGGTGTATAATGCCGAAGACGGCGCCGCTGCCTATATGCTGGACGGCTGCCGCGCGCTCCGGAGTTCGTTTGGGCTTGAAACGGGGGATTTTCATGCCGAGGGAATTGAGCCTTTTCTTTCCGATGGAGAACTCGGCGTTCGTTTTACGCTCTGTCATTTTTCAAAGCGTGTTCCGGTGCGGCTTTGTATGCCGGGGACGTTCAGCGTGTATAACGCGCTCTGCGCCGCCGCGCTTGCGCAGCGGTTTGGCGTATCGCTGTCGGACTGCGCCGGGGCGCTTGGCGCCGCGCACGTGCAGGGGCGCTTTGAAGTGGTGCGCACGCGTATGCCTGCGGTGTTTATCATAGATTACGCGCACAACGGCTTCAGCCTCAGTCAGGCGCTGGCTACGCTGCGGGCGTATCGGCCCGCGCGTCTGATCTGCGTTTTGGGATCGGTCGGCGGCCGCACCGAGGGGCGGCGCGCCGAGCTTGGCGTAGCGCTCAGCGAAGCGTGCGATCTTGCGGTATTGACGGCGGATAACCCGGATTTTGAGGATCCTTTGAAGATCTGTGCTGAGATCCGCGCGGCGTTTGTCCGAGACATTGCGTGTCAAATCTTTGCGCTGCGCGAGGATGCGATCGCATTTGCCGTGCGTGAAGCGCGCCGGGGAGATATCGTGCTGTTCGCCGGTAAGGGACATGAACAGTATCAGCTGATCCGCGGTGGAAAGCATCCGTTTTCGGAACGCAAGCTGATTGAAAAATATGCTATGGAGGCCGCGGCTGAGCTTGTACAGTAGCGCATTTCGAAAAACGGCGCGTGTTTTGATTTTTAATATCAATCGCATATGTTTACCCGCCTGGGAAAAATCTCCGGCGGGCTTTTGATTTTTTAACCGGGTTTTCGCTTTGAAACCGGCTTTCGAATAGAAATCGCGCCTGTGGGGAAAAGTACTTGCAAAGGAGTGATTTTATGGACATTAATAAAGAAGAATATAAAAAATATGTCAAACAGAACGCGCCGAAATCTCCGATTTTTAAAGACTGCTGTTTTGCGTTCCTTTTCGGCGGACTGATCTGCGTGATTGGTCAGTTGCTTTTTGATTTTTATGACAGCGTCACGAATTACAGTGAAGAGAGCGTGTATACATGCGTAAGTATTACGTTAATTTTTTTGGCCGCGCTTCTGACCGGCATCGGCGTATTTGACAACATTGCGAAAATTGCCGGAGCAGGCACGCTTGTTCCGGTCACCGGATTTGCCAATTCGGTGGTGTCCCCCGCGATTGATACAAAGGCGGAGGGCTATATTCTTGGCGTGGGGGCAAAAATATTCACGGTCGCAGGTCCGGTCATTCTGTACGGTATATTGTCGGGCGCGCTTTACGGCGTGATTCTTCTGATTTTGGAAGCTTTGGGGGTAAAATAATGATTGTCAAAACCAAAGGCGTACACATCATGTCGTTTGCCTCGGCCGTCGGTAAAAAAGAGGGAGAGGGGCCTCTGAAAAACGGCTTTGACTATGTTGACAAGGACGACCGGTTCGGTATGAACACATGGGAGAAGGCAGAGGGTGAATCGGTGCGTCTTGCGCTCTCGCTTTGCTTGTCCAAGGCTGAAATGGCGGCTTCCGAGGTCGATTTCCTGTTGGCCGGCGATCTTGAAAATCAGTGCGTGGCTTCCACTTACGGGCTGCTTTCTTTTGAAATCCCATATATCGGTATATACGGCGCCTGCTCGAATCTGACCGAAGGAATGGCGCTTGGCTCCATGCTGATCGGCGGCGGAAGTGCCCGGCGTGTGGCAGTCGCGACCTCATCGCACAACTGCGCGGCGGAGCGTCAGTTCCGCAATCCGATTGAATATGGCAGCCAGCGCGCGCCTACCGCACAATGGACGGTTACGGGCGCGGGCGCTTACGTACTCGGTGAGCGGGGGAAGGTGAAGATTTCGGACTGTTTAATCGGCGTTGTGCAGGATAAGGGCATTAGCGATGTGAACAACATGGGAGCCGCGATGGCGCCCGCCGCGGCGGATACTCTGCTGCGTTATTTTAAAGAGTCGAATACGCGCGCCGCGGATTACGACTGGATCATCACGGGCGACCTTGGTGAGCATGGCAGCGAAATGTTTCGCCACATTTGCAGCCAAAATGGATATGAAGTGGAAAATCATGCGGACTGCGGCAAGCTGATGTACGACGATTCGCAGGACGTTCACTGCGGCGGGAGCGGCTGCGGCTGCATTGCGACCGTATTCGGCGCGCATTTTTTGCCGCAGCTTGAGTCGGGACAGATCAAAAATGTACTGATGATGGCGACCGGCGCGCTGATGAACCGCGATTCGGTCACGCAGGGACAGAATATTCCGTCGGTCGCGCATATCGTCCACATTGAGCATGCGGGAGGCGAAAAGCAATGAGTGAACTTTCAACGTATATCTGGGCGTTTGTCATCGGCGGCGCTCTTTGTATCGTCGCGCAGATTTTGATCGACAAGACTATGATGACGCCTGCGCGGATTCTCGTTCTCTATGTTTGCGCGGGCGTGCTGCTCGGCGCGCTCGGCGTCTATGATAAGCTTATTGAGCTTGCCGGCTGCGGTGCGACCGTTCCGCTGACCGGTTTTGGCAATTCGATCGCCAAGGGAATCGAGCGGTCGGTCACAGAATACGGCGTGATCGGCATTTTTAAAGGCGGTTTTACGGCCGCGGCGGCCGGCACCTCCGCCGCTCTGATTTTCGGTTATCTTGCCGCGCTTTTATTTAAGGGGAAACCAAAATAAATCGCGCGCCGAAACCAAAGATTCTGCGTAAAAGGCCGTGTTTGCGGGCATCTGCAACCAGAGCGGCACTTGTGCCGCTCTGGTTGCAGAATTTTATTCTGTTGTCTGTTCCGTATACTTTTTCGATAGTCTGCGGCGCCGGAAAATTCCGGCGCCGATTTTTTATGAGTTATCTCAGCAGAAAAATTGTATACGCAAAATTCATTTCAACGCATTAGTTATCACGATCTTGAACGAGGAACAAAGCCGTCGTCAAAAAGGATAGGCCCATGCGTCTTTTCCCATGTATCGATATGTTTCAAAATCAGCTGTTCAATTTCTTTATTGGCGGAACGTCCGTTGCGGTTTGCAATGTATTTCAGCTTGTCCATGATTTCGGAAGGGATGCGTAAGCCATACTGGGGGTTTTTATGTGGTGCATTCGGCATTTTGCGAGCCTCCTATTGTCAATATGACAATAGGATAGCACACAAAAACTTTTTTGAAAAGTTTTTGCCAACATATTGACAACACATAAACCGCCGTTTATATATTACCCGAATCAGGGGGAAAAAAGCAGTGTAGACAATCACACGCCATTTACGCTCCACTTTAATGATATATATTTAGAAAAGCTGCGTTGTATCGCAAAATGGGAAACCAGAAGCGTAGGCAATTTGATAGAGCATCTCTGCATAGCTTATATCAGGGAGTATGAGCAGTCGCACGGAAAAATTGAAACTGCGTATGTTTATCTTGAGCGGCAGAAAAGCCTGTCAGTTCTATAAAATTCCGCAATCAAAATTCCACCCAGACGGTGGTGCCCATTCCTTCCGTGCTGTCGATATGCGCGCTTCCGCCGTGAAACGCGGCAGCGTGCTTGACGATGGACAAACCGAGTCCCGTACCGCCGATCTTTTTGGAATGACTTTTATCCACACGGAAGAATCGTTCAAACACACGATCCAAACAATCCGCAGGAATTCCGATGCCATTGTCGCTTACCCGGAGTTCGGGATGTTCTCCCCCGCGCACTGTGACCGTCACGCGTCCGCCCGGCCGGTTGTATTTGACGGCGTTTTCGCACAGGTTATACACCATCTCGTCGAGCACCGGGCGAATGCCGTAAATCACCGCGTGTTCGCCCTCGACTTCGATGGAAATGTCGTTTTTATCCGCCAGCGGCGCAAGACGCGCGGCGACCAAGCGCGAAAGCGCATACAGATCCACATCTTCGCGCTCGGCTGTCAGCGCGCCCTCGTCCAGCTGTGACAGCTTGATGATGTCGTCAATCAGGGAAATCATCCGTCCGCTCTCGGAATGGATCGTCTCTGCAAAGCCGCGGACATCCTCGGGCTTCACCATGCCGCTTTGCAGCATATCGGAAACGCCATAGATCGTGGTCAGCGGCGTTTTTAATTCATGGGAAACATTGGAGGTGAATTCCTTTCGCATCTGCTCGCCGAGTTCTTTTTCGCTGACGTCCATCAGCAAAACGATCGCGCCGGTTGTTTCTCCTTTTACATGGACGGGATTGGCGATCACGTCATACCGCTTTCCGCCCGACTGCATCTGCCGTTCGCAGTGCCGTCCGGCAAGCGCCTCTTCGACTGCAAAGCGGAAATTTTCACTGCGGTTGAGCGTAAACACGCTTTTGTTGTGTTCGCCGAACGCACCGCCGAGAATCCGTTTGGCACTCGGATTGCAGGAAAGCACGTCCGTATTTTTATCCAAAATGACGAATCCTTCCGCCATATTTTCCGTAATGATTGCAAATTCATCCTGCTTCCGGCGCAGTTCTTCCATTTGCCGGGCAATCTTTTTATTTTGATTGTTGAGGCGGCGTACAAGCGGCGCAAGCTCTTCGTACGGCTCGCTCAGTTTTGGATCGTCCAGATCCAACCGGTCGATCGGACGCAGAATCCGGTTTGCGATTCGGCGGGAGAGCGCCGCCGCCAGGATCAGCACCAGCACGATCACAAGAATCGTAGGCTGCATCAGGCCAAGGAGCAGCGCCCAAACCGCGGATACGTCGCCCGATATGCGCACGACGGCGCCGTCCGAGGTCCGCACCGCACAATACACCGTTTTTTCAAGCTGCATGGTCGCCGACTTCCGCACCGCGACGCCGCGGCCGGTCTCCCGCGCGGCGGCGATCTCCTCCCTGTCTCCGTGGTTCTCCATCTGCGCCGGATCGGCTTCGCTGTCATACAGGACGGTTCCGTCGGCGCCGACGACCGTAATGCGGTTTTTAAACGAATGCCCGGCGGAAAAATAACGCGTGCCCGCCGCGTCGTAGCCCCATGCCGCAAGCTGCGCTTCGTTTTCAAGCTCATGCTGGAACTGCGTCTCAAAATGACCATACAGGACGCTCATAATAAAAACAAAACAGGCTAAAATTGCCGCGAAAGACACCAAAATGATTCCGCGAAAAATTTTTTTCGTCATGTCAATCCCCTATTTTGTATCCGACGCCGCGCACCGTCTCAATCAAGCCGGCCGCGTCGCCGAGCTTTGCACGCAGCGTGCGGATATGCACGTCTACCGTGCGGTTTTCTCCGTCAAAATCATAGCCCCATAGCTTTTTTAGAATCGTATCCCGGTCAAGCACCCGGCCGCGATGCTCAAAAAGCAGGCAGAGCAGTTCAAATTCCTTGAACGTCAGCTGCACGTCGCGCTTTCCGACCCGCACCACATGGCGCTTTGGGCTGACATACAGCGCGCCGGCCCGGTATTCCGGATCGCCGCCGTCTTTTCCCGTGCGGCGCAAAAGCGCGCGAATGCGCGACAAAAGCTCCAAGGTGCCGAACGGCTTAGCGACATAATCGTCCGCGCCGCTGTCAAGGCCGAGCACCTTGTCATATTCGGTCGCTTTGGCCGTCAGCATGATGACGGGCAGCGATGCAAACCGCGGGTCCGCGCGCAGCCGCCGGAGCACGGACAGCCCGTCCTCTTTGGGCAGCATAATGTCTAAGAGCACAAGCTCGGGGATTTCTGTTTCCATGGCGCGCCAGAATGTTTCCGACGTTTCAAACCCCTTCGCCTTCATTTCCGTCTGGCAGAGCGCGTATACAACAAAATTCCGTATATTGTCGTCGTCCTCCAAAAGATAGATCATCGGACTTTACCTCCATCAGCCGCCGTGCTTTCCGGTAATCGAAAATTCCACCCATTCCGCGATATTCGTCGCATGATCGGCAATTCGTTCCAAATATTTGACGATCATCAAAAGATCCAGATAATACTCTCCGGCGGAAGGATTTGCCGCCACAAGCGCAATCAGCCGGTCCTTGATCCGGATGAAATAATCGTCTACCATGTCGTCCGATTCGATCACGCGGCGCACAAGCGCAAGATCTTTCTTCACGAACGAATCGATGCTTTCGGTCACCATAGTGACCGCCGCCGCAGCCATTTGACGAATCAAGCCGCTGCAAGCTTCGTCAACGCGCCGGATGGTCTTGGTAATTTCAGCGATATCTTCGGCCTGATCTCCGATGCGCTCCATATCCGAAATCATCTTCAGAGCGGAGGAAATGACGCGGAGGTCGCGCGCGACCGGCTGCTGCTGAAGCAGCAGTTTCATACAGAGCGTTTCGATTTCGCGCTCCATTTCATCGATCTGCGTATCAATCTCATAGGTTTTGCTGACCATAGCGGTATTTTCCTCAAGCAGCGCCTTGATTGCTGAGGCGATCGCTTCTTCGCACAGCGCGCCCATTTTGATGAGTTCCACGTTCAGCGTTTCGAGCTGCTGTTCAAACTTGTTCCGCATTATCCAAACCTTCCCGTTATATAATCTTCCGTGCGCTTGTCGCGCGGCACGGAGAAAATTTGCTCGGTATCGCCGAACTCTACGATTTCGCCAAGGAGGAAAAATGCGGTTTTGTCCGAAATTCGCGCTGCCTGCTGCATGTTGTGCGTCACCATAATTATAGTATAGTCCTTTTTCAGTTCATTTGCAAGATCTTCGATCTTGGACGTAGAAATCGGATCGAGCGCGCTTGTCGGTTCGTCCATCAACAGCACCTCCGGCTTTGTGGCCAGCGCGCGCGCAATGCAAAGGCGCTGCTGCTGTCCGCCCGAAAGCCCGAGCGCGCTCTGCTTGAGGCGATCCTTTACCTCATCCCAGATGGCGGCGTTTTTCAGCGATTCCTCCACGATGTCGTCCAATTTCGACTTCTGGCGGACGCCATGCGTCCGGGGGCCATAGGCGATATTGTCATACACGCTCATCGGAAACGGGTTCGGTTTTTGAAAAACCATGCCCACACGTTTGCGCAAGAGGTTTACGTCCATGCTGCCGTAGATGTCCTCGCCGTCCAGCAGCACTTTGCCTGTGATCCGGCAGCCCTCCACAAGATCGTTCATCCGATTCAAACATTTCAGCAGTGTGGATTTGCCGCAGCCGGAAGGACCGATAAACGCTGTGATCTCTCCGGGCAAAATTTCAAGCGAGACGCCTTTGAGTGCCTCGAATCTTCCGTAATATAGTTTCAGCCCGGCAATTGAAAATTTAGAATTTACATCCATCGTCATTTCCTCATGTTTTGCTCTGAACCTTTTTGGCAAGAAAGGCGGAGAGCGCATTGATGCCTACGACCAGCACAAGCAGCACAAACGCGGTAGCGTACGCCTGTTTTGTATACAGTCCCTCGCTCATTAGGCAGTACATATGCACGGAAAGTGTCCGCGCCGAATCGAACGGACTTCCCGGAACGGCGGCCGCCGTTCCGGCGGTAAAAATTAAAGCCGCGCTTTCTCCCACAATGCGTCCAATCGCCAGAATGATCCCGGCTAAAATCCCGGGCACCGCGCTGGGCAGAACCACCCGGAATACTGTGCGCACCCGTCCTGCACCAAGTCCGAAGCTGCCCTCGCGGTACGTATCCGGTACCGCCATCAGCGCTTCTTCCGTCGTGCGGATGATGGTGGGCAGCACCATAATTGCAAGCGTGATTGCGCCTGCGAGTAGTGAAAAGCCCCATTTCAGCGTCAGGACAAACAGAATATAGCCAAACAAGCCGTAAACGATAGACGGAATGCCCGAGAGCGTTTCAGCCGTCAGGCGGATCACAGAAACGACCCGGCTCCCGCGCCTAGCGTATTCTACAAGATAAATGGCTGCGAAAATCCCGACCGGCGCTGCCATCAGCAGAGAGAGCAGCACCATAATTACCGTATTGAACAGCGCCGGAACCATGGATTGATTTTCACTGTTCCATTCTAAAGCGAATAAATCCAGCGTAAGATTGGGAACGCCGCGCACAACAATATAGACGATCAAATACACCAAAATGGCGGCACATACGAGCGCGCTCAGACACACCAGCAAAAAAAGGATCAAGGAACCGGGATGCCGTAGATACTGCCGAAGCCGTTGGACGGGCGTCATGCGATTGATGCAGTCAGCAGGTGCGGACGCTTTTGTATCCGTGATCATACGCCTGCCTCCTTGACCGTCCGCGGCGTTTTTTTCCTGCGCGCTTGATTTCTGCTGCCGCTCCGTTTGACCAGTGAGAACAAAAAGTTGATTATCAGCACGAAGACAAACAGGACGGTCGCCGTAGCGATCAACGCTGCACGGTGCAGGTCCGCCGCATAGGCCATTTCCAAGACGATATTGGCCGTAAGCGTACGAACGCCGGACGTGATCGACTCGGGGATCACCGCCTGATTGCCAGCAATCATGACGACGGCCATGGTCTCTCCGATCGCACGCCCGATCCCGAGGATCACCCCCGCGGCAATGCCTGACTTCGCCGCAGGCAGCATGACGCAGAATACGCTGCGTTCATGCGTTGCGCCCAGTGCCAAACTGCCTTCATAATAACTTTCGGGCACCGCGCGGATCGCGGATTCCGCCACGCCGATAATGGTAGGCAGGATCATAATGCCGAGAAGAATGGAAGCGCTTAGAAGCCCTTTTCCGCTGACGTCGAACATCTGCTGTATTTTCGGGACAATGACCATAAGGCCAAAGAAGCCGTAAACGATAGACGGAATACCCGCCAGCAAATCGATCATCGGCTTCAAAACCCGATATAGCTTTTTGGGGCAGAAACGCGCCATAAACACCGCGCAGAGCAGCCCAAGCGGCACCCCGACGAGAATGGCCCCCGCAGTCACATATAGGCTGCCGACGATCATCGGAAAAATGCCGTACAAATCCTTCGAGGGCTTCCACTTCATTCCAAGCAGAAAATCGCCGAATCCGATCTCCGCCATGGTGGGAATCCCGTTTGCGAACAGAAATACGCAGATGGTCAGGACCGCCACGACCGACATGCAGGCGCAAAGGAAGAACACATACCGCATCATCCGTTCAATAACTCTGTTTCTCATGTTTACCCCTATATGGCGATAGAGCCTGCCGTGCAGGACTCTATCGCGCTATTGTAATCGGAGGATAAAAGCTTATTCAGATACATCCTGCCATTTGGTGACTTCACCCGTGAAAATCGATCTGATCTGCTCGGAGGTGAGTCCGTCGATGCTGTTTTCGGGATTGACAATCACTGCGATGCCGTCGAGCGCCATAATAATCGGCTCGGCGCCGGCAGCTTTTTCGCTGTCCTTGAGTTCACGGCTGGACATACCGATATCGCATGCGCCTTCATTGAGCGCCTGAATGCCCGCGCCCGAACCGTTCTGCTGAATCTCAATGCTCACATCGGGATTGAGTTTTTTATATGCATCCGCCAGCTTTTCCATGACCGGGGACACGGAGGTCGATCCCGCAAGCGTGATCTTTCCGCTCTGTCCAGCCGGCTGGTACGCGCCGGCCGGCTGGACCTGGATATATCCGTTTTCCTTTACGATCGCCTGTCCCTCGCTGCTGAGAATATATTGGATAAAGTCCTGCGCCACAGCGCTGAGGGTGCCGTTTGTAGCGAGGATAAACGGACGGGACACCATATAAGTTCCGGCATTGATATTGTCTACCGTCGCTTCAACGCCGTTGACTTTGATCGCTTTTACGAGACTTGCATCCAGCGATCCGAGAGAGATGTAGCCGATTGCGTTTTTATTCTGTGCAACCGTTTGCAGAACGACCGAGGTGCTGTTGGAAATCTCAGCCATTTCCGTTGTATGGTCTCCATCCTCATCCTCAATTCCCATCAGTTCAATAAATGCGCCCCGAGTGCCGGAGCCTTCTTCTCTGGAAATGACCGTTATATTTCCAGTCATGCCTGTTTTGTCCGGCGCGGACGTAGAGTCGGAAGTATCGCCCGATCCGGGATTGTTTTGCGGCGTGGTGTTTTCCGGATTTTTACCGCCGCAGGACGCCAAAACGCCGAGCATCAGCACACATGTCAACGCAAGCGTTATCATTTTTTTCATCATCATCAGTCTCCTTAGAAATTCTTTCCTTTCGGTTTACGCTTTCATTGTACCGCGGCAATGTTAAGTGTAAAATCCCGCTATTGTTAAAACTGTGTTAAATAGTATTTGCTTTTGTTAAATGAACCATCCGCAGCCAAAAAAATAAAAAGCGCGGAACGCCGTAACCGGCGTCCCGCAGAGACTGTCTAAAAACTCCGTTTTTTGACAGGAAAGACCGCGTTCACTCGCGCCTTCGCGCCGCTTACGCGGCACTCGCGCGGCCACAAGGTGTAAAAAAGCCGGCAAAGCCGGCTTTTTTACAAATCTTTTATATATTTTGTTTGTGAGAATACTTTTTCGACAGTCTTCGAGGAACGCCGTAACCGGCGTTCCTCATCTAACCACACAATATGTTTTTCACTTAAAATACACTTTCTGCGACAACAGAAAAATCCATACCGCCGCCCATAAAAGCGTAAAAAAAGTGATTTTCAGGAGCAGTTGGTTGTGCGAGCGCGTTTTATGCCGAACCAACAGCATAGCCAGCAGCACACCCGTTCCTCCGCCGAATAGAGCGAACCGGACAAAGCATCTTTCCGGCACGCGGCGCACGCTTCCGCGCGGAAGACGGCTGCGCCTTTTATCCCAAAGTACTGCGCAGGCGCCCGCGAGATTGATCAGTAAAAAAATAAGCAGCACCAGCACTCCGCCATATTGTTCCAAAAACAGCGCTGCACGCTCAAAAATTCGATTCATTGTTCCTCCGCATCCAAAAAATACGGCGACTGCCGTAAAAAATTGTATCGTCCCGGCAGCGTGAGCGCATACGCATATTCGGCGGCAAAGCGGGATTCAAATTGCGCCGCTGCCGCCGGCGGCAGATTCCGGTATGCGGCGGGCTTCGTCAAAAAGCAGATCGCGCCCCGCTTTCGGGCGGCGGCAAGAATCTTGCAGCCGCGTGCCGTAGCGGCTAAAACGCGCGAACAGCGCACAGGTTCCTCCAAAGCCGCCGCCTGTGTGCGCAGCAGTGTATACAGCGCGCACCGGCGCAGCTGCGCAGTTGTATATCGCTTGGAAGCGGCGCATGCAAAAAGTTCGTCGAGCGTATGTGCGCCGGTAGCGCAGTTTTTCAAACGGCCAAACACGCCGCCGCTTGAAAATGCAACTCCCTCCGAACCGGTGCGCAAAGCGAACAGTACCGCGGACGAAAGCCGCTCAAAATCCGCGCCGAACAGTCCTTTCTCCGCGGCTCGTTCAAAGACCGCAAATCCCTTTTCCGGCAGATTCTCCCGGATAGCCGCAAGTCCGCCCGCCGCACAGGCGGTTCGCAGCTTTTGCGCCGGAGCGTAGCCGTCCGCGCCGTCTGAATCGCGGCGGCCGCGCCTTTTCAGCGCAAGCGGCGTTATCCGCACGCTAAGCCTGTCTGCCGCGGCGAGATATTCCAGTGCAAGAATATCATTCGGCCGCTCCAGCAAGGCACATTGGCCGTATCGTTCCGTATAGGCGCGCGCAAACGCGCGTATACGCCCGAGCGGCGCATATTCGTCCGACCGGAGCAATTCCTCCGTGCGGGCGCGCAGGCGTGGGTCATCCAGATTCCGGCGCACCGCACGCAGCGCGTCGAGATCGCCGCATTCGCTCCCAAAAGCCAGCATATCCGCGCCGCAGGCGGCGGCAACTTCTACCCCTGCGCGCGCAAAATACGCGGCCGGCGCCGCCGACCAAGGGTACGGAAGCTCCAGCACAAGATCCGCGCCGCACCGTACGGCTGCCTCTGCACGGACATATGGCGGTGCGATATACGGCTCTCCGCGCTGGGAAAACACGCCGCCGAGCACGGCGGTGATACAAGCGCCGCCGCCAAAGCGCGCGCGGATTTGGGAGATTTGATACGCATGCCCCAGGTGAAACGGATTGTATTCGCATATAACAGCAATCTGCATAAGCTTTCTCCCTTTCGGCAGGCAAAATTTTTGGGGGAAACCGCAATGCGGCGCGCGGCTGAGCGTCGCGGCTTTTTCGGTCAGCTTTTTGGGTTTAGTTTCATGCGCAGGTACTTCCCGGTATAGGAACCTTCCGCTTTTGCCACTTCCTCGGGCGTTCCCTCCGCAACGATACGGCCGCCGCCGTCTCCCCCCTCGGGGCCGAGGTCGATGATATGATCGGCCACTTTAATTACATCCAGATTGTGTTCGATCACGACGACTGTGTTTCCCGCGTCGCACAGACGGTTCAAAACCTCGATCAGCTTGGCCACGTCGGCTGAATGCAGGCCGGTCGTCGGCTCGTCCAGAATATAGATCGTCCTGCCTGTGGAGCGCTTGGAGAGCTCGGTTGCGAGCTTCACGCGCTGCGCTTCGCCGCCGGAGAGCGTCGTGGAGGACTGGCCGATTTTCACATAGCCGAGACCCACGTCGAACAGGGTCTGCAGCTTACGCTGAACCGCCGGTACGCCTGCAAAAAATTCCAGCCCTTCTTCGACGGTCATTTCCAGAACTTCGTAAATATTTTTTGCCTTATATTTTACATCCAGCGTTTCGCGGTTGTAGCGCCGTCCGCCGCACACGTCGCATTTCACGTATACGTCGGGAAGAAAATGCATCTCGATACACTTTACGCCGTCTCCCTCGCAGGCCTCGCAGCGTCCGCCCTTAATATTGAAAGAAAAACGTCCAGATTTGTAACCGCGCGCCTTCGCCTCGCGCGTTTTTGCAAACAACTCGCGAATATCCGCAAACACGCCGGTATAGGTCGCCGGATTGGAGCGCGGCGTCCGTCCGATTGGGCTCTGGTCGATGCAGATCACCTTATCGAGCGCCGCGGCGCCCTCAATCTTATCGTGCTCTCCAGGGAATGTGACCGCGCGGTTGAGCGTCTCGGCAAGGCTCGCATACAGGATCGAATTGACCAGCGAGGACTTTCCGCTGCCCGAAACGCCGGTCACCGCGATAAATTTTCCAAGCGGGAATGCAACGTCAATGTTTTTTAGGTTATGTTCGCGCGCGCCCCGCACGGTCAAAAAGGTGCCGTTGCCCGGCCGGCGTGCGGCCGGCACGGGGATTTCGGCTCTGCCCGAAAGATACGCACCGGTGACCGACGCGGGATTTGCGGCAACCTCTTTGGGCGTGCCTGCCGCTATGATCTCGCCGCCGTGCACGCCCGCGCCGGGACCGATGTCCACCAGAAAATCGGCTGCGCGCATCGTATCTTCGTCATGCTCCACGACGACTACGGTATTTCCGAGATCGCGAAGGCGCTTCAACGTGTCGATCAGCTTATCGTTGTCCCGCTGGTGCAGACCGATGCTCGGTTCGTCCAGAATATATAAAACGCCGACGAGAGACGAACCGATCTGCGTGGCTAACCGTATGCGCTGTGCTTCGCCGCCCGAAAGCGTGCCGGCGCGCCGCGCAAGATTCAGGTATTCCAGTCCGACGCTGCAAAGAAATGACAGGCGCGCGCGGATCTCCTTGAGGATTTCGTCCGCGACCTGCGCTTCGCCGCCGGTAAGCTCCAGCGCATTGACAAAGTCCAGCATGCGGTCGATCGGCATCCGGCAAAGCTCATAGATGTTAAGGCCGCCGACCGTGACGGCAAGCATCATTTTATTCAGGCGGCCTCCGCCGCATTCCGGACAGATCTGCTCCTCCAGCAGCGTTTCGTAATATTCGAGTCCATAGCTTTCCCGGCGTCGGTCGATCATTGGGATGATTCCCTCAAAAGCGCAGGTCTGCCGGTGTGCCTCGCCTCCAAAGTAGCGTGTGACCGTGTACTGCTCCTTGCCGGTACCGAACAGCAGCGCGCTCATGGCGGTTCGGGTGAACGTGCTCAGGGGCTGATCAAGCGTAAATCCGTATTTTTTGCCGACCGCTTCGATCAGCGGTCCGTTCCAGCTTTCTTCCTCCAGCGTTTTGAAGCCGTTGCATGCGATCCCGCCCTGACGCAGAGACAGGCTTTTATCCGGGAGAAGTTTTTTTTCGGACACCCTGGTCAGCATGCCGAGTCCCGCGCAGCGCGGACACGCGCCGGAGGGCGCATTGAATGAAAACATGCGCGGCTCAAGCTCGCCGAAACTGACGCCATGTTCTTCGCAGGCGTATTTCAGTGAATAATCGAGTTCCTGCTCCGCTTCGTCCGCCTCGCGCGGAACCGTCACGATCCGAACAAGCCCGTCGGTCAGGCCGACAGCCGTTTCCACAGAGTCGCCGAGACGCGTCCGTGCATCCGGCCGGTTGACCAGACGGTCGATGACGATTTCGATCGTATGCTTGAGGTTTTTGTCCAGGTCGATCGTTTCGTTGAGATCGTACAGGCTGCCGTCCACGCGTACGCGGGAATATCCGCTGCGCCTGGCCTCGGAGAGAACCTTTTCATGACGCCCCTTGGCGGCGCGTACGACAGGTGCGAGCACCATGAAGCGCGTGCCCTCGGGCAGGCGCTGGATGCTCTCTATGATTGAATCTACGGTCTGCTGCCGGATTTCTTTTCCGCAGACTGGGCAATGCGGAATGCCGACACGGGCATAAAGCAGCCGCAGGTAATCGTAAATTTCTGTGACGGTGCCGACTGTGGAGCGCGGGTTCTTAGACGTCGTTTTCTGATCAATGGAAATCGCGGGAGACAGCCCCTCGATACTGTCCACATCCGGCTTGTCCATCTGCCCCAAAAACTGCCGTGCATAGGAGGAGAGCGATTCCACAAACCGGCGGTGTCCCTCCGCGTACAGCGTATCGAACGCTAAAGAGGACTTACCGCTGCCTGAAAGCCCGGTCAGCACGGTCAGCGCGTCACGCGGAATCGTCAGGCTGACGTTTTTCAAGTTGTTTACCCGCGCACCGCGGATCACAATATTTTTCGCCATGGTATTTCTCCTTTTGCGGCCGTGCCGCGTTTGTCTTATAGGCCCCGCATTTCGCGGATCTTGTCCCGCAGGAAGGCTGCCTTTTCAAATTCAAGCTTTTGAGAGGCGGCGCGCATTTCGGTCGTCAACTGTTCGATCAGCTTGTCCCGCTCGGCCTTAGACAGTTTTTTCTTCTTGGTTTCCGAATCCTTGTGTTTGGCGCCGAGGCTGATGACCTCGCGCACTTCTTTCGCAATTGTTTTCGGCACGATCCCGTGCGACTCGTTATAAGCGCTCTGCACCCGACGGCGGCGCTCCGTTTCCTCGATGGCGCCGCGCATGGAAACGGTCACCGTATCAGCGTACATAATGACCTTGCCGCCTGCGTTTCTCGCTGCGCGTCCGATGGTCTGCACAAGCGAGGTCTCGCTGCGCAGGAATCCCTCTTTGTCTGCGTCAAGAATCGCAACCAGCGATACTTCGGGAATATCCAACCCCTCACGCAGAAGATTGATGCCGACCAGTACGTCAAAAATCCCCAGGCGCAGATCGCGCACGATCTCCATGCGTTCCATCGTCTCTACACTGTGATGGATATATTTGACTTTGATCCCGTTGTCGTCGAGATACGCGCTGAGATCCTCCGCCATCTTTTTGGTCAGCGTGGTGACCAGCACGCGTTCGCCGCGCGCGCTGCGCGCGCGGATCTCACCCATCAGATCATCTACCTGCCCTTCGATCGGGCGCACTTCAACGATCGGGTCCAGCAGTCCCGTAGGACGAATGATCTGTTCGACGACTTGTCCGCTCCGCATCCGTTCATACTCGCCCGGTGTGGCGCTGACATAGATGACCTGATTCAGTTTGGTTTCGAATTCATCGAAAAAAAGCGGACGGTTATCATAGGCGCTCGGCAGGCGAAAACCATACTCTACAAGATTGGTTTTTCTCGCGCGGTCGCCGCCCGACATGCCGCGCACCTGCGGCAGCGTGACGTGCGATTCGTCGATAAACATCAAAAAGTCTTTGGGAAAATAATCCAGCAGTGTAAACGGGGTGGAACCGGCCGGACGCCGGGCAAGCACGCGGGAATAATTTTCCACGCCCGAGCAAAAGCCGACCTCGCGGAGCATCTCCAAGTCATAGCGCGTGCGCTGCTCGATCCGCTGCGCCTCGATCAGCTTGTTCTGCGAACGGAAAAATTCCACGCGCTCCTCCATCTCGCGCTCAATATCGGTCAATGCCTCCTCGCGTTTTTCATCAGAGACGGCATAATGCGTCGCCGGAAAGATCACGGTTGTGTGCAGGCCGCGCAGCAGTTCCCCGGTCACGACGTTCACCTCGCTCAGCCGCTCGATCTCGTCTCCGAAAAACTCGACGCGCACGGCTTTCTCGTTTTCCGAGGCGGGAAAGATTTCGACCGTATCCCCCCGAACGCGGAATTTCCCGCGTGTAAATCCGACGTCGTTGCGCTCATAGCTGATGGCGACCAGACGGCGGAGCAATTCCTCGCGTTCCAGCGGCAGCCCTTCCCGAAGCACGATCTGAAGCTCCTGATATTCCGACGGATCGCCAAGGCTGTAAATGCAGGATACGCTGGCGACAATAATCACATCCCGGCGCTCAAAAAGAGAACTTGTCGCGCTGTGCCGAAGTTTATCGATCTCGTCGTTGATCATCGCGTCCTTTTCAATGTACATATCCTTGCCGGGAATATAGGCTTCCGGCTGATAATAATCGTAGTACGAAACAAAATATTCCACCGCGTTGTGCGGGAAAAACTCGCGGAATTCGGAACAAAGCTGCGCGGCCAGCGTTTTATTGTGCGCCAGCACCAGCGTCGGGCGATTGGCATGCGCAATGATATTGGCCATAGTAAAGGTTTTGCCGCTGCCGGTTACACCGAGCAGCGTCTGCTCCGACAGCCCTGCGTCTAACCCTGCGCTGAGCTTTGCGATCGCATCGGGCTGGTCACCTGTCGGCCCATAGGGCGAAACCAGTTGAAAACGGTCCACGCTCTGTCCTCCTTTTTCTCCACGCGGCAAAGCGCGCGCTTCTTAAGGCAAAAGTCTATGTATAAATACCATTGTATTCTCTAAATATTGTATTATAGCATATTTTGCGCATTTACGCAAGTCCTAAGCCGCTTTGCGCGCAGGATATATTTAGCCCCCGTCTCCTGAATTTTCCGGAGCCGGGGGCTAAATTTGTATAGAACGGGGGAGACGGCGTTTCCTGCAAGGTTTTTAAAGCGTGTTTTTTGATAAAATTCGTGATCTTAAGTATCGGGAGACGAGATATTTTTCCAAGCGGGCGTCGCGTTTTTGCCAGTCTTATGCCAGGCCGCATGGCTTTTACGCTTTTTTTGCCTTGGCTTGCTTTTTTTCGAGGGCTTCCAAACCAAAGCGAATAAGATCCAGTGTTGCGGCGGAACGGCTCGGATAACGATTCTCAAATCGGAAATCATCAATGCGTTTCAGCAATTTATCGTCAACAATGATTGTATAGCGCGACTTTTCGGTTGGCATTCCTGTCACCTCCTCACAAGGCATATTATACACAGGTTCATATATTCTGTCAATGTTTTTTTAAAGCACCTTAACAAGTTCATCTCATATGAACTATAATGATTCAAGTTCATATTATATTACGTTCATTTTAAGTGTTCGAAAGGAGGTGAGTATATGTCTACAGAATGTACAAAGCTAACTTTTTATAGTCACTGCCAATGCCAAAGAAAGCAAGCAGGAGAAAACAATGCCGACGAATAAAACGCCGTTTACATTTCATCTCAGAGATGAATATTTGGAAAAACTGCGCTACATCGCAAAACAGGAAACAAGAAGCGTGAGCAATCTTTTGGAGCATCTTTGTAAAGTTCATATTAAAAATTTTGAGCAGGCGCACGGAAGGATTGAAACAGCTTTTATATATCGGCGCAGCTTCAAAGATTAAAATACGCGCGTACAAAAAAACCGGAGCGCGCGGCTAAAGCAGCGTATACTCCGGTTTTGCGCCGTTATTCCAATTTCAGACGGTCGATTTCCAAAAAAGCCTGCGCTTCTGCCAGAGAGGCGGTCGAGACATATTTTCGCGCGCCGCAATTTTTGCAAAAGACGCAGACGCTGTCGTCAAACAGTTCGATATCATAATCTCCTTCGGAGCAGCCGCAGCTGATCGCATGTTCCGCTTCAAGTTCCTTGATAATAAAGCGCACAATATCGTAGATCTGCGCCGCGGGCAGAGGCGTTTCTCCGCCGCCCTCCTGCGGCCGGAAAATATTCAGGCTGGACGCCCCCGCTTCCGAAAGTACGCGCGCAAGCTCTTCGTCCGCGCGCGCAAGCGCATCCGAAACGGATTCGGCATTGCCAATATAGCAAAGTCCAAAACCAGAAAGCGAACAGTGCAATTCAAAAAGCTCGTTTTTAAAAAAGAGATTTTTGCTGACCGTAAAGGAGTGGTCATGCCGGCAGACCAAACAGGGAACGGTGATTCGAATCTTATCATCGCCGGTGTGTTTAACGGTCATTGCGCTGCCGCCGCATGGGCATTTCAGCTTCAGCATGGCCGCCGAGAGTCCGAAAATTCCCACAATGCTCTTGACGCCGCCGCCGCATTCCGGGCAGCGGTAGGCCACTGTGGTTTCTTCGGGATTTAGTATCATTGCTCAGCCTCTTTTCTGACCGCCGCGACGTTTTGCTGATGCGCCGCATTGGTCCTTGCATAAAGATTATAACCGCTGTTATCGGCTACAAAGTAATAATAATTCGTTTTTGCCGGATAAAATGCGCAGTACAGCGCCTCATAGCCTGGATTTCCAATCGCGCTCGGCGGGAACCCGCCAACTTTTCGCGTATTATACGGACTGTCGAAAGCAAGTTCCTCGGCGCCAAGCGTTTCCGGCCGCACGCCGGTCGCCATTTGTATGGCGTAAACCGTCGTCGCGTCGCTGTCCAGACGAGGAAATTCGGCCGGAGCGGCAAGGCGGTTGTGAAACACCGACGACACATTTTCGTAGTCTACAGCATATTTGACTTCTTTTTCAATCATAGACGCCAGCGTAACCACTTGATCGAGCGTCATGCCAAGCTCGGCCAGACGCTCGCTGCAGTTGTCCTTGCCGATATAGGAAAGCTTCTTTCGGAAATTGGTAAGCATACGATAAACCACGGTTTCCGCGCTGGAATCCGTATAAAACTGATAGGTATCCGGAAAAAGATAGCCCTCCAAACGGTAGTATCGCCCGTTTGTCATATCAATATCCGCAATGAAATCCAGTTCATAATCATATTCATTGATCGCATGGATAAATTCACTGCGCGAGGCGATCCCATATTCGTCAACCAAAATAGAAATGATATCCTCGACCGTTGAACCCTCGGGAATCGTCACCCATACAACCTCGCGCGTATATTGCTTTTTAAACGCGTTCAGAAGCTGCATATAGTTGTTCATCGGACTGATGGTATACGTTCCCGGAATAAACACGCTGTTACCGTCTTCATCCGTGCCGGTCTCTTTTTTGAAAGAAGCAAACAGTTTGAAGAGCGTTGGATACTCGATCACGCCTGCGTCGCCTAGTATGTCTGCAATATCGGCCACGGTAGCGTTTTCGGGGATCACAACTTCGACTGCTTCATCGGATTTCACGAACGCAAACGCATCGTTGGCGATCACGATCGCAGCATAAGCCAGCACGACCGATACCAGCAGCACAACCGTCATGTAAATGATTGCCTTAAAAACGCCGCTCGCCGTACCGCCGCCTTCATCGCGTATCGGCGCTTTTTCACGCACCGGTGTTTTCAGCTTGGATTTCGGCTGAGCCGACGTCAGTTTGGTTTTTTCGTTTTCCGCTGAAGATACGGGTGTTTTGCCGGACGACGGAGCTTCGGGCACACTCCGATTGGGCGTATTTCGAGCGGCGTCGGTGTGCTTTGTCTCCGTCCTTAAGCTGTTGGCGGACGGCGGTATGCTTTGCGCCGGTCGAGTTTCAAGGTGCGGCTGGACGCGCGCCGCCGAGGCGTTTTTCACCGGTTTTGCCGTAGGCGCGCTTGGCTGCGCGGGATTTTTTACACTTTCGTCTTTCGGCGTCCGTGCAGGCCGAGGCGCATTCTGTATCAGGCGGACTTCCGGGCGCGGCTGAACGCGCGCCGCCGCCGTGTTTTCCGTCGATTTTTCCGCAGGCGCGCTTGGCTGCGCAGGATTTTTTGCGCTTTCGCCCTTCAGCGTCCGTGCAGGCCGGGGCGCATTCTGCGTCGGGCGGACTTCCGGGCGCGGCTGGACACGCGCCGCCGGAACGTTTTCTACCGGTTTTGCCGCAGGCGCGGGTGTTGCAGCATTTTCTGTCTGCGCAGCGGATGCTTCGGGCACTGTATCCGGCCGCTGCAATTGATTCTGCGTGCCGTCCGTATTCTTTTCTGCGCGGATTTCTTCAGGAATGCGGCGTGCGCGCGGTCTTTTCTTTTTATTATCGTCCATATGCTCTCCTTTTGGATCACCGCAAGGTAAGTATGACCACTGCGGTATAAATCAATGCACAAAGCAAAAAGGGAATTGAAAAATACACGTTTGCTGCGGCGCGCAGCCGTTCAGCCCGCGTCATTTTCTGCGGCGTATAGCTGCTGTCTGCGCCGCGTATGGCATAGACGTGAAAAACCCGCTGCGCTGAACTGAGCGCAAACAGCGTAAGAATCCAAACGGCAAACAGCATCACAAGGAACAAAAGCGCGAAACTCTCGAGATGTTCGGCGACGCCGCTGACGTAGCCCGCAAGCAGAATTGATGCAGCATTGTACAAAAAATGCAGCAGAATCGAAGAAAAAAGGGAACGGCTGACATAAACGGCAAAGCAAAGTACAACTGACGAGAAAAAATATTCAAAAAAATGCTCGATCTGCATATGCGCAAACGTAAACAGCAAAGACGTACCGATGATCGCGGGCGCCGTCCCGCACGGTTCAAACATCGGCATGACCACGCCGCGAAACAGAATTTCCTCGCAGACGGCCGGCGTAAGCGTCAAAACGAGCAGTGCGCCCGTGCCATAGGCCCCGTCCGGAAGCCGAACCGCTTCGGCAGGCGCAGCGATTCCGAGACGCTCGGTCAGCATGGAAAGCAGCATGCTTCCAAGAAAAAGAATCAAAGCCAGCAATCCGAGACAGGGCAAACTTACCGCAGTTGGCGGCGCAAGCCGCATCCGCCGTACAGAGAGCCGGCCCCCGAGCAGACGGTAGAGCAGCAGCGGCATAAAGCAGACTGCCGCCTGCGTAAGTCCGGCCGCCAGCAAATATTTGCCGGTGTTAAGATCCAGACCGCTCAGTATACTGTCCGCCGCTATGGACAGCAGATAAAGCATCGCGCAGAGCAACGGCGCGGCGGTATAAGATTTCAATCTCATTCGATCGTATCCTTTGTCCGAAAAATTTTCGGCGTTTCCTCATCCAAGTTTGCAGTATTCCCGCGGCAAAACGCGCTTTCCTCCGGAATCGCCGGCTTTTCTGTCCGCTTCTGCGTGTTTTAAACGCGGGAGGGAACAAACAGGCCTTTTTCCGTGACGATAAGCGTCATACTCACATCCGTCTTTGCGCTGGGAATCTGCGTATCGGAAAGCAGCGCGGCGTAGCAGACGCCGGTTAGCATGGCGGAAGATAAAAGTTCGGGAAAACGGCGTACATATTTGTCATACATTCCGCGGCCATATCCGATACGATGCCCCGCGCGATCGAACAACAGGCCGGGAAACAGTATCATCGTCCGGCCAGTGGGCGTAATCCGCCGCGCTGCATTTTGATTTGGTTCGGGAATGTTCAGCTTCCCGCGCGGCGTCATGCCGAAGAGGTCATCGACAGCATAAAATTCCATTTCGCCCGCCGCATAGTCGCAGACCGGGAACCCGACGGTTTTTCCGAGGCGCAGCGCTTCCCGGGCAACCGGGAGAATATCCGCCTCTCCCGCGGCTGGATAGTAACAAAATAGGCGGTCGCACCGGCGAAAGAAATCCGACTCAATGATATTTTGAGAAATGTGTTCGGATGCCGCGCGCCGAAGTTCCGGCGGCATCGCATCGCGCAGCCGGCGCGCTGAAGCGCGGCAGGAGGATTTCGGGTTTGCACACCTTTTTTTCGCCGGTTCGGAGAGGCTCATAAAAAGAGCACCGAGCGTCCGATCGCTTCCGCCGTTTCCTTTCCTTTCAGCAGTTCTACGAGCGCAAGCCCGAAAGCATGCGAGACGCCCATTCCCGCCGCCGTAATTATATTGCCGTCCCGGCAGACTTGTTTCGCCGAAAGCCGCGCGCCGGTCAGTTCTTGCTCGAAGCCCGGAAAACAGACTGCTTCCCGTCCGGCAAGCAGTCCGCGGCGGCCGAGCACCATGGGCGCCGCGCAGATTGCCGCGATGTATTTCTGCCCCTCGACCGCGCGGCGAAGCATCGAATCGACAAGTGTGGAACCGTCGAGATGCTTTGTGCCTGGCATTCCGCCGGGCAGAACCAGCATGTCAAAATCTTCAAAAGTATCTGCGGCCGTGCGGTCGGCTTCCACCCGGATGCCGTGCGAGCCCGCTACCATCCGATCGTTTGTAATGCTGACGGTTTGCACATCCATATCCGCGCGGCGCAAAAGATCGCACGGGCAAAGCGCTTCGATCTCCTCAAATCCCTCCGCTAAAAACAAATAAACCATTCTAACCTCCAAAATCTATGCTGCGCATAGCCCACCGGCATAAGCCCGGTCAAATGGCCAGCACTTCCGACAAAATCTCCGCCGCGATTTCTTCGCGGCCGCGTATCGCGCCGTCCGCGCAGCACGCAATTTTATGAAAGCCAAGCTTTTCCGCTGCATACAAACCGGCGCGATAGCAGCGCTCCATATAGGCGCCGTCCTGTTCATGAATGTCCTTTTTTTCGCCGCGCCGGTCCACAAGCGCAGCGGAAATTTCCGGTTCCACAACGAGGTAAAGCGTCAGGTCCGGACGCGGCAGCCCCAGCTTATCCAGTTCGAAATCCCACAGCCAGGAAAGAAAGTTGTCCCATGCGTCCTGCGGAAGTTTGGAAAGCTGATGCACGGCGTTGGCGCTGACATACCGGTTGAAAATAATGTAGTCGTACTTTCCGATATCCGCACCCCACAGCGTGCGATAGCTGATATACC
>CATWNM010000002.1 GCA_958352145.1 uncultured Eubacteriales bacterium | reverse complement strand
GGACCCGCACGCCGATCGCCTCGATGTACGACACCTATAAGAACGCCGCGGATACGAAGATCAACCAGATCAACTCTATCTTCCAAGTAACCTCCGGCGAGTGAAAACATGAAAATATAACGTGAAACCCCGTGGCTGCGAAAACGCGGTCACGGGTTTTTTCAAGGCCTAAAGCAGTATTCACATGCAATCGAAATTGCGGTACTGCCCGCTGTTGGATGGCGCGGATTTGACCGCTTCGACTTCTGCCACCGTCTCCATTTGATCCAACTGCTTCCAAAGCTTGACCATCACGACTGCCGTAATTGCGATTGCGAGAATATCCGCAATCGGAGCCGCCCAGAAAATGCCGGTAACGCCGAGAAACGCCGGCGCTGCAAGTGAAAATACGATCAGGAACAAATCCCTGAGCAAGGAAAGCGGCGCGGCGGCTTTTGCATGGCCAATCGACTGCAAAAAGATTGCGCATACCTTTTGCACGCAGGTAAGCAGGATCAAGGAAAGATAAATACGCAGACACATCACGGCAAATTCGATATATAATTCGCTGCTGGCCCCAAACATAAGAATGAACGCCTTTGGGACGGCCTCAAACAAGGCCGTGCATACAAGGCAGACGGCGGCGGTCCACAGGATCATGCGTTTCAGAAGCGCTTTTACCCGGTCATATTTTTTCGCACCGTAATTATAGCCGACAATCGGCTGCGCGCCCGCCGCGATTCCGATCGCGATATTCAGCACGATTTGAAACAGCTTCATAATCACAACGAACGCGGCGAGCGGAATATCTTCGCCATAAACCGACTGTGCGCCGTATTTTACAAGCAGGATATTGTTGACGACGGTGATAAGGACGATAGAAAGCTGTGTCAAAAGGCTGGATGCGCCGAGTGCCATGATGCGCTTGAGCAGAGGAAAATCAATTTTAAAGCTGCCCGCGCCAATCCGAAACGTTTTGCTTTTTCTAAGGTACGCCGCGCAGATCACAAAGCTTGCAAACTGCCCGAGAATGGTCGCGTAGGCCGCGCCTTTGATCCCCATATCCAATACGAAAATCGCCAGCGGGTCGCCGATGATGTTGATGACGGCGCCGGCAAGCATCGCGCCCATCGCATAACCGGGACTGCCGTCTGCGCGGATGATCGAAGCCAACGTATTCTGAACCATTGCCAGCGGCATCATGGCATAAATGATACATCCGTAATTGTGCGCCATTTCAAGGTTTGCATCGGTTGCGCCAATCAGCCGAAGCAGGCGGTCGCCGCACAGATAACTGACCGCGATGATTATAAGACCGGCAATAAATGAACACAAAATGCTGTTTCCCACATTTTTGTGCAGCGTATCCGTGTCGTTTCTTCCCAAAGATACACTGAGCACTGCGGCTCCGCCGTCGCCAAAGAACAGAGACATGCCCCAGCCGACAACGGTAATCGGAAAGATAACGCCTGTCGCAGCGTTGCCGAGATACCCTATGCCGTTGCCGACAAAAATTTGATCTACAATGTTGTAAAGGCAGGAGATGACGAGTGAAAAAATACACGGTACGGCAAACCGCCTTAAAAGTTTGCCGATTTCTTCATTGCCAAGATAAGCGCTGTTTTCCATAGTTCCCCCTGAATGAATAAATTTGTGGAGTCTTTATCAGAGAGAAAGCTGCCTGAAAACTGCGGAGAACGCAAAAAAAAGAGCGTAGAATCTGCCGAAAATTCTACGCTCTTTTGCTGTTCAGCTTAGATATTATACGATAAATAATCCGATTTGTCAAGAGCCGAAAACGTAAAAAAGCACGGCAAACCGTAGGAAACGTCGTCCTCGACGTTCCGTGTGCAAATTTTACAAAGCGGTAAAATGAGGAACGCTGGGGACAGCGTTCCCTACAACGAGCGTTTTGACGTTTCGGATGGGACAGCTTCAGCGCAGAGCTTGCGAAACGCCAAGCGATGCGCCGGAGGCAAAATTATTCTCTCCGTAGGGAACGTCGTCCTCGACGTTCCGTGTATAAATTTTACGAAGTGGTATATTGCGGAACGCTGGGGACAGCGTTCCCTACAACAAGCGTTTTGACGTTCCGGATGAGGACAGCTTCAGCGCAGAGCTTGCAAAACGTCGAGCAATGCACCGGAGGCAAGATTATTTTCTCCGTAGGGAACGTCGTCCTCGACGTTCCGTGTATAAATTTTACGAAGTGGTATATTGCGGAACGCTGGGGACAGCGTTCCCTACAAAAACGAGAATTTTTTAACGTTTCGATAAAAATCAACTTCCTCCGTAGGGAACGTCTGGCCGCAAAGCGGATGCCAGGCTCAATAAGTGCAGGCCGCAAGCATCCCGCAAAGCCGAAAACGCTCCTCGTCGAAAAGCACGCGGCCATAGCAATCGATAAAATACGTCCGGTAGCGGTCAGTTTTCAGATTATAAAGCAGCGACCACACGCTCCAGAACAAATCATAATGGCGGTCGCAGACGCCCCCGTATCCCACGTCGATAAATCCGGAAAAGCGCCAGCCGTCCAGCAAAATATTGGGCAGGCAGCTATCCCCGTGAATCAGCGCATCGGAACAAAGCGCCCCGCGGCGCGCTTTGAGCGTCTCATACGCCGCATCCCGCCCCGCAGCGCCGATATACTTAAGCAGATCGTGATCCGCACGGCCAAGTGCACGTTTTTCCTCCATCTCCGAAAACATTTGCCCGAGGCGGTCCGGCCGTGGACAGTCTGAAAAATCAACCGCATGCAAACGGTACAGACTCTCGGCCAGCACGCGGCAGAGCATTTTCGGATCGCCGAAACAGCGCGGCGACACACCGTCCTCGCCCGGGATCCTTTGGGTCAGCAGATAGTCGCGGTCCAGCGTGCGATACGCAATCACGCGGGCGGACATGCCCTTTCGATACAGGTATTCGGTCATAACCGCATCGTGCGAAAGACTGCCCTTCGGCGCGATTTTCAAAAAGATCCCGCCGCCGCGATCTGCAAAAACCGTTTTTGCCTCCGCGGAGCAGCTGCTGTCAAAAAGCGTGCCGCCGCTAATCATTTCTTCGATCTCCGCAGGAAGTGCGAGTGTCTCCATTTCAATTTTTTTAAGCTGCATGGCCTCGGCCTCCTCTTTTGATCGCAACAATTTCCGTTTGCCGGGCATTTTTCTGCGCAGAACGCGCAAAAAGCCACCTTGGCACTAGAGATAGCAGATGGCTTTTTTACGGTCTCGTGCGAAATTCTAAAGCTTGCCCATATCCTCAACATTCAAAACGAAATACGTCGCGCCGCCGACCGTAATTTTTGGCGGAATCCCGTCCGGCCGCAGGCCGCGGCCAAGCGAATCGGCCGTGGAGGTCACTTTTTTATGCGTAGAGCAGTACTGCTTCAGAATATCCACAAGCTCGCCCACACGCTCGTCCTCGGTACCGACCAGCAGCGTCGTGTTGCCCACCATCAGAAAACCGCCTGTCGTAGAGAGCTTTGTCACAAAAAAGCCCTCCGCCGTGAGCGCCGCCGATGCGACCGCGCTGTCGTCGTTGTTGATGATTGCCAGAACCAGCTTCATACTGCCTCCTGTTAAATCTGTGAATTGAGTATCCGGCGGCTGCGTTTATCCAGACGCATGTAATCGGGAATTTCATACCGGTTGTCGTTGGTGTCCCGGATCAGCACACGCCCGTCGTACAAAACTTTGACGTCCGAATGGCGATTCTGAATCCGGAAAGTCTGCCGGCCGCACTCGGTATCCACCGTCCACTTGATGACGCCGAACTTTTCCGTAATATCCAGCACGGCGGTAATTTTCGGGATCAGATAATATTCCTCGAGCGCCTCGCGGATGACCTGCCGGCTCTCGGGCATCAGTGTGCCGACATCCCGGATAATGGCGCGCTCATGCCCTGCTTCGTCCAGCAGCGAAATATATTTGTCGCTGCCGGTGATCGGAAAGAGGCGGCGCGGTTCCAGCTTTCGCTCTATCCGACCGTCAAAATATTCCATATCTACAAGGCAGAGGTCGGCTCTTGTAAAGCGTACGCTCTCGCCGCCGATATAATTCCTGGCCATTATTCAAATCCCTCCTCTTTTTTGCCGGCTTCCGCCTGCTCGGCCATAGTCTGGATCTGAATCAGCTTATAGTATTTGCCTTTTGCGGCGATTAATTCCTGCGGCGATCCCATCTCAATGATCTTGCCCTTGTCCACGACGACGATTTTGTTGGCCTTGCGCAGCGTGGACAAGCGATGCGCGATCATGATCGTCGTGCGTCCGCTGATAAGCCGTTCGATCGCACCTTGAATCAGGCTTTCGGTTTCCGAATCGACCGAGGCCGTCGCCTCGTCGAAAATCAGCATCCGCGGATTCATCAAAACGGTGCGCGCAATCGAAAGGCGCTGCCGCTCGCCGCCCGAAAGGCCGACACCGCGCTCACCCAGCATCGAATCATAGCCGTCGGGCAGGCGCGCGATGAATTCGTGCGCGTTTGCCACCTCGGCTGCATGAAAGACTTCCTCCACGCCTGCGTCCGGCCGGCTGAACGCGATGTTGTTGTACACCGTGTCCCGAAACATCATGGATTCCTGCTGTACATATCCGATCTGCGAGCGGTAATAAGAAAGGTCTATATCCTGAATATTGACGCCGTCGACCAAAATGTCGCCCTCATAACCGTCGTAAAAGCGCATGAGCAAATTGACAAGCGTGGACTTGCCCGAACCGGTCGTGCCGACAATGCCGACGATATCGCCGGGCTCGATGGTCAGATTGATATCGGAAAGCGTCATCTTGGTGCGGTCAAATGAGAAATTGACATGCCGGAACTCGACCTTGCCGCGCATCTTCGGACAGTTTCCGCGTCCTCTGTCCGCTTCTTCCTCCGCGTCCAGAATATCCAGCACGCGCTCCGCCGAAGACAAAGCATGCTGATAGGAGTCGTTGAGGTTGGCAAAAAAGTTGACCGGGCCGTAAAACATGGATGCATACGAGATAAACGCCACCAAAGTACCAATCGAAAGCGAGCCGCCGGTGTGGATCACCCAACTGCCGCCCACGCCCCAGATAAGCAACGAGCCACAGGTAACAAAGAAAGAAACGATATTGGGAAACGCCGTGGAAATGCGCGCGCTGCGTTTATCCACCTCCAGCCACTCGGTATTGTAATCCTTAAAATAGTCCCCGCTTCTCTGCTCGGCCGAAAAAGCCTTGACCACGCGGATGCCGGGCAGTGTGTCGGTCAAAATCGAAACGACTGCGGACCAGCGCCGCCAGATTTTTCTATAAAACGGAAGAATTTTTTGTCCGAAAATTTTGGACCCGATCACCACGAATGGGATCGGAATCAGCGCAAGCAGCGCCAGTTTGTAATTCATCGCAAACATGATGACCACGATGCCGACAAGCGTAAAGAACTGCACCACGACCTCCTGCGTGATGCGCAGCATGAACGCCTGAATCGTAGAGGTGTCGCCGCTGATGCGGTTGATGACCGAACCGGTCGAGGTCTTATCGTAAAAACGCATGCTCAGACGCTGCGCCTTGGCATACACGTCGTTGCGAAGCGCATACACCACATGGTCACCGCTGACGCGCAGCCGATAACTGCGGATCACGCCCACACCGTACTGGAGCAGATAGGAAGCAAAGAGCGCGCCGACAATGCCGTACAGCGCCCGTATGTCGCTTCTCGGCAGTACGCTGTCCACGAGCGTGCGGGTCGCCGTCGGCGGGATGAGCGACATCGCCGTCGTAAAGAGCGACAAAATTATGCACAAAATCAAATTGGGCAGTTCCGGCTTGACGTACTTGACAAGCTTTTTGAAAATCTTGCCCTTAGACTGGCAATTCAAGCAGTCCGCGCCCGGATGAAGCAGCGTTCGGCCGCATTTGGGACAGACGTTCATCAGCTTTTCATACGTGGCGCAGACGATTTCATATTCGCGCGCGGGATCAGCACCCGACGCAATATGGCTGATATATTCCGCCGCCATGTCGCAGAGCGTCGCCACGGCGTATGTAAAACGGAAGAACTCGCGCTTCTCCCCATCTTTGCCGAAAAGAATCAGCCGCGCGTTGCCGTACATGCGCTTGACCTCGGCACGCTCGATATCGCTGTGTTTTTCACAGCGCACGCTGCCATCGCCGTCAACCGAAAAAGCGCGCGCCCCGGTCACGGCAAGCAAGCTGTCCCCATACTTTGCGTCAAGCGTCAGATCCCCGGCGATGACGAACAGGATTTTTTCCTCTTTTTCGCAAACTTTGGCTCTGGCTGCCTCAAGCTGTTCCCAAAGCCCGGACGGTAATTCCTTATTGATAAGGACGCCGTTCATGTTCAAATCAAGTCTCCCGGCCTGCACGGCTCCGCGCGAATGAGCGCGGCCGCCCCGCAGACTTTTTCCGCTGTAAACTGCCTGTCGGTTTTTGTTATCTTGACTATACCATGCGGGGGTCAAAAAAGGCAAGCTTTTTTCCGAATATTGGGCAAAGTGCTGATTTTTTTGGATAGTTCCACAAGATTACGCAAACATTTTTGGGTAAGAATGCGCAAAAACGGGCGGCCATGCTTGGCCGCCCGTTTGGCTCATTGGGCATTTTGGTAATGCGCCACAAGTTCGCCCGTCAAACGATAGAGATCTTCTGTGGAATTTGGCTTTCCGATCGCTTCAATCGACCGAATCAGACATTCGGCGCGCGCCGGATTGTTCATCAGCTGATAGAACACATCGCCAAGATGCGTATGGATATCCACGGCCATCGCCGCGCCGTTGTTGAGCAGGAACGAAGCGTTCCGCTGCTCGTGCCCAGGGATGGGGTTGCAGATGATTATCGGAAGCCCCTTGGCCAGCGCCTCCGACACGGTAAGCCCGCCGGGTTTTGTAATGATCGCATCCGCCGCGTCCATCAATAGATCGACCTCTTTCGTGAAGCCGAAATTCATCACCCGCTTGCGCGTGTGCAGCGCGTCTACGGCAGCCTTTGCCTCGGCGTTGTTGCCACACACCGAGATGATCTGAAAATCCGCGCAGATCGAATCCAGTTCCTCAACCACACCCGCAATATCGCCGTACCCCATGCTGCCGCCCATCAGCAGCACGGTGAATTTATCCGAAAGACCGAGCAAAGCACGGGCGCGGGCTTTCGGAATTTTTTGAGAAAACTGCGCCCGGATCGGGATACCGATCGGCGCGATCCGGTCATCCGAAAATCCCTTTCGGTAAAGCTGAGATTTCAAAAGCTCGTTTGCGATCACGATCTTGTCGCTGCTGCGCGCCTCCTCCCAGAGTGGATGCACGGTATAATCGGTCACGATACCGATCATGGGCACATGGACCCCATTTTTCGTCTTGAGCAAGTCGGTCACAACGCCGAGAAAGGGATGCGTATAGATGATCGCGTCGGGCGCGTACTGCTTGATGAATTTGCCGAGCTTTTTGGTCAGCTGCATGTTGGAAATGCGGTAAATGCTGTGGTTTGAATCTATGCGGCGGTTTTCGGCCAGTGCATAGGACTTGGCAAACAGCGTTTTAAAATCCTTGGTCACCAAAAGATAGCCTTTTTTTACAACCGCATACAGCGCCTTGCTGACATAGCGGTAAGCGTCGAACACCTCCGCATCGTCTCCATGCGCCTCAAAGCACTGGCGGATCGCCTCGGCGGTCGAGTTGTGCCCCTCGCCCGCGGTAATGGATAAAATCAATACCTTCATTTTTTTCTGTGCGCCAATATGTACCGCTCATAATAAAACAGATACTGCTGCGCCACTCCTCCGTAAATTCCTGCATGCATTGCGTCAAATCCATCCTCAAAATGCGACTGGAGCGACCGGCGGATCCAGACGTCGACCGGAAAGGCCGAAAGATCGCCAAATCCATACAGCCGCACACAGGCCGAAACCTTTTCTCCGACACCGCAGATTTCGCACAGCGCTCCGCCGGCCTGCGAAAGCGGAAGCCGGTCGAGTTCCAGCGCGCCCGAAGAGACGCGGCGCGCCGCATCGGCGATATACCGCGCACGGAACCCGCAGCCGAGCGCGCGGAGTTCGTTCTCCGAAAGCCGTGCAAGCGCCTGCGCCGTCGGAAACGCATACCGCCGCCCCCGCGGCATATCGAGCGGCGCACCGCAATACGCGCAGAGCGCCTCGATGATCTTTTTGATGCGCGGAATGTTGTTGTTCTGTGACAGAATAAACGAACACAGCGTCTCAAAGCGTTCCTGCCGGAGAATGCGGATGCCGCCCGCCGCTGCGACCGCCTCACGCATCGCGGGAAAGGGTAAATCGCGCAAAATCTGCGCCCGGATCGCCGCATAATCCGTGTCCAGCGAAAGGTACGGCGTCCAAACGGCGCACGCCTCGTCCTCAGACGCGCCGAAAATATACAGCCCGCCGTCCCCCGAGGCAAAACGGACATACCGGCCGTGCGCCACGCCCTCGTATTCGCAGGCATAGGGCGAGTTCAAAATGCGCGTAAAGCGGAAACACTGCCCGCAGTCAAAGGTTTTTTCCAAATCATAGTCGGGCGCGGATACGAAAAATCCGGTCTCGCCGTCCGGGGAAACAGCCGGACGCAAAGACGCTTTGCAGAACTTCGTCTCCATCCGCGTTCCTCCTCAAAATTTATGGATAATTATTAAGAACATAGAAACATATATAAAAAGGCAGCGGCGCATTCAAATCCTTTGGATCAGCTTCCGCACCGCCACCATCATATCATAAATCCCACAACAAATCAACCGTAAGCATGGAAAACAGAAAAAATTTATAGGCCATATTCACTCCGTGCCCGGATTTTGCAGAGAATGTCCCGCCGTAAAGCGACGCTAGCGCCTTTGGCGCGTCGCCCGGCGTTCCGCAAGTCCTGCGCCGAAGCTGCCTTTTATCGAAATGTCAAAAATACACTCGCCTTTGTAGGGAACGTCGTCCTCGACGTTCCGTGTACAATTTTACGAAGCGGTATATTGCGGAACGCTGAGGACAGCGTTCCCTACAAGGTACTATGGTCTGCATTCCATACTTTGCAACAATCACGCTTTACATTGTCAATTTGAAAAGCCTATTTTTTAATATTATCTGAAAAAATAAAATCCAAATACAAGCGCAAAAACCTTTTATTTTTCACGAATTTCTCGTAAAATAACGGCTATTTTAAATCTATATCATGTTCTATACAATATCGAATCGCCTTTACAATCAACTGAGCTTTGCTGATTCCAGTAGCGGCACAATGTTCTTCGATCATTTTATAATCGTCGGGTTTTATATTTGCCTGAATTTTTTTGTAATTTTCTTTATTATATTTATTGCTTGCTTTGACATGCGCTTTCGTGCTCGCCATAATACCACCCTCTTATATTGGTTTAAATGCACAATAATATATCATTGATCCATGATATATTTATATATATTTTTAACAATTATCTCTTGAAAATAACATGAATCTATGTTATAATGCAAGCAAATAAAAAAACAGCAAAACAATCTACCTCCATTAAAGGAGCGACTAATCTAATTGAATATCATGCTCTATACAATATTTCACACAATCCCGAATGTATCTAGCAAGTGGTTTATTCGCTTGTTGCGCCATTTGCTCAATTAATGCCCGTTCTGAACGGGGGACTTTAAGACCAATTGATGACATATTTGCTTTATCATATTTGACACTTGCCTTTTTTTGTGCATCTGACACAGCCATGAACATACCTTCTTTCATACGCAATATGCACAATAAATATATACATTAAACGTATATATTTATACAAAACGTGCGTTGACAATATAGGTTAAACGTAGTATGATTAAATCATGCAATAGCCAGTTGCATTCCGTTCTTTGCGGCAAACACGTTTTAACCGATATTCATTATCGATTTCAAAAGCCTATTCTTTAATATTTTAACACATATAAAACTCAAATACAAGCGCAGAAAGAAACAAATTAAACTTCCGTAGGGAACGTCTCGTCGCATAGCGACGCTAGCGCCTTTGGCGCGTCGCCCGGCGTTCCGTGTACAAATTTACAAAGCGGTATATTGCGGAACGCTGGGGACAGCGTTCCCTACAAGGGCGAGTGTATTTTTACATTCCGATAAAAGGCAGCTTCGGGGCAAGGCTTGCGAAATGTTTGGCCATATGCCGGAAGCAATTATTTTCTCCGTAGGGAACGTCGTCCCCGACGTTCCGTGCAAAAGCGAGAGTATTTTTACATTTCGATAAAAACCAGCTTCCTCCGTACGGAACGTCTCCTCGCAAAGCGACGCTAGCGCCTTTGGCGCGTCGCTCGGCGTTCCGTGTACAATTTTACGAAGCGATATATTGCGGAACGCTGAGGACAGCGTTCCCTACAAAGTACGAAAAAGCACTGTGCTTTATCGTTTATTTGAACAATTCATCATAAGTTGTATTTAAAACTTCTTTAATAGCTTTCAGTTGGCTTGCATAAATATGCTGGTCTCCGCGCTCAATTTTAACAAGCATTTGCCTAGTTATATAAACTCCTAATAAATCCAATTTTTGAACCATTTCTGTTTGTTTAATATTTTGTTGTTTTCGGATTCTTTTGATATTAGCGCCTATATTAATATTATTTTGTTTTATTTTTTGTTCCTGCATAATCACACCCCCCAAAAAAAGAACCGAAACGAGCACTTTTTACTTGATTATATGATAATGCTATGTTATAATGGAACCGAAACGGGTTCTTTTTTTAAAAAATCATCAGATTTTGGGAAAAAATAAATTTTTCAACCGATATACTTGCTGTGATCAAAGGAGGCTGTCTGCATGCCAACCAACAAACCGCCGTTTACCTTTCATATCGAGGACGAACTATTAGAAAAATTACGGTATATCGCGAAACGGGAAACCAGAAGCGTCAGCAATTTGCTGGAACATCTCTGCAAGTCTTATATCAAAAAATACGAACAGGAACACGGGCGAATCGAAACCGCGCACACCGCTTTCTTCCATTTCAAAGGCTGACGCATTTTTTTCTTTTCAATTGCGCAAGAGTATGGTACAATAGAAAAAACGCGCCGTACATCCGGCAAATTCCCGTCAAGGAGACAAAATGGAAAAAATATATACCATCCCGGTCAACGAGGCGTTTGACCGGTCGGCCACGGACAAGGCCTGCGGATGCCCGTTCTGCGCGCTCTACAATATGCTGGAGCAAAATGAACTCGACGCGGTGCTCGGCGCTTCGATGATGGAGCCGGACGTCCGAATCGAAACGAACAAAAAAGGGTTCTGCAAGACCCATTTCGATCTCATGCTCGGCTATAAAAACAAGCTCGGTCTTGCGCTGATGCTTGAAAGCCACCTCGGGCAGAACAAAAGCGCCCTTTTTCCCACGGGGATTTCCGGGCTGTTTGGCGGCGGCGCGGAAAAACGGCTTTCCGAACTGAACCAAAGCTGCTATGTCTGCGACCGGATCGAATATCACTTTTCCCGGATGATCGACACGGCGGTGCTCCTGCACGGGCAGGAGGCGGCGTTCCGCAAAAAATTTGAGGCGCAACCCTATTTTTGCCTCCCCCATTATGCGCGGCTTTTGGCCTACGCCAAGCAAAAAATGAACAAAAAGGCTTTTGCCGCGCTCGAGGCCGCCGCGCGCAGGATCGAGGAAACCTATTTCACCGAGCTTAGCGGCGACGTATCATGGTTCTGCAAAAAATTTGACTACCGCTATGCGGACGAGCCCTGGAACAACGCAAAGGACGCAGTCGAGCGCGCCGGGAAATTTCTCCGGAGCGACCTCCACGCCCCAAAAAAGTAGGGGAAACGCCATGTACCGGATTTTTATTGTCGAGGACGACGAAACCATCGCCGCGCAGATCAAAAAGCACCTGGAGGGCTGGGGCTATGGCGCGGTATGCGCCCGTGATTTTCAGCGCGTGCAGGCAGAGATCGCCGCCTTTGCGCCGCATTTGATCCTCTTGGACATCGCCCTGCCGGGGATCAGCGGCTTTCATGTCTGCGAGGAACTGCGAAAGCGCTCAAAAGTGCCGGTCATTTTTATCTCCTCCGCTTCGGACAACATGAACATCGTTATGGCCATGAGTATGGGCGGCGACGATTTTATCTCAAAGCCGTTCGATCTGCGCGTGCTCGGCGCAAAGGTGCAAGCGATGCTCCGGCGCAGCTATGATTTTTCAAGCGACGCGGAGTTCTTAGAGTGCGGCGGCGTGCGCCTGTATCCCGCCGGCGCCTCGGCCGAATGCGGCGGCACACGGCTGGAACTGACCAAAAACGAATACCGAATCCTGCTCATTCTCTTTGAAAACCGCGGGCGGATCGTCAGCCGGGAGACGCTCATGCAGCGGCTGTGGGAGACCGATTCTTTTGTGGACGAAAACACGCTGACGGTCAACATCGCAAGACTGCGCAAAAAGCTTGCGGGCGCGGGCGTCGAAGACTTGATCGCTACCAAAAAGGGGCTTGGTTATCTTGTACGGTAAACTGAAAATTTTTTGGGCGTATCTGCGTGCAAGGCTGAAGCTGATCGCGCTGCTCTGCGCGTTTTGCGCCCTGTTTGCGGCCGTCTTTTCGCTCTACCGCCTGCCGGTTGAAGCCGTGCTCTACGCCGCCGGTCTGTGCACGGCGTTCGGCGCAGTCGCCGCGGCGGCCGATTTCCTGCATTTTTACAGGCGGCACCGCCTTCTCTGCGATCTTGTGGATAAAATCGCCGTTTCCTGCGACGGGCTGCCCGAGCCGGACAATCTGATCGAGGCCGACATCCTTGCGCTTGTGCAGGCGGCCTGCGCCGCGCGGCAAAAGCTGCTTGGCGAGGCGGAAAAAGAAAAGCGGGAAATCATCGACTACTACACGATGTGGGTGCACCAGATCAAAACGCCGATCGCCGCCGCAAAGCTGATCCTTGCGGATGAAGAAACGGCCGAAAGCCGGGAACTGCGCACGCAGTTGTTCCGCATCGAACAGTATGTGGAGATGGTGCTCGTCTACCTGCGCATGGGCAGCGACTCTACCGACTATGTCCTGCGCGAATGCGCGCTGATCGAGGTCGTGCGGCAGGCTGTGCGGAAATACGCGCCGCTCTTCATCCGCAACAAGACTGCGCTCGACCTGCGCCCGCTTGACACCCGGGTGCTGACCGATGAAAAATGGCTCTGCTTCTGCATCGAGCAAATCCTGTCTAACGCCGTCAAATACGCGCCGGGCGGCAAGGTCTCGATCTTTGCCGAGGGGGATACGCTCGTCATCCGCGACAACGGCATCGGGATCATGCCGGAGGATCTGCCGCGCATCTTTGAGCGCGGTTTTACCGGCTACAACGGCCGAACCGACAAAAAGGCCACGGGCATCGGGCTGTACCTCACCAAGCAGATTCTCACAAAGCTTGGCCACGCGATTCAAATCGACTCCGCCCCCGAAAAGGGCACGACGGTGAAAATCGACCTCTCCGCCAAACCGCGGGATTTTGAATGACCCAAGCGCCAAACCTTACAAAAATGAAAGGTTTGGCGCTTTTTTGTAAGGCAAACGCATGGAAAAAAGCTTTTTGGCCTGCTACAATGAAAGGGAAAAAAGGAGGACGAAACAAAATGCCGGTTCTTGAAGTCAACAATCTCAAAAAAATTTACACGACGCGCTTCGGCGGCCAATCGGTCACCGCGCTCCGGAACATTACCTTTTCCGTCGAACAGGGCGAATATGTCGCCATCATGGGCGAATCCGGCTCGGGCAAAACAACGCTGCTCAACATCCTCGCGGCGCTCGACCGCCCGACATCCGGCGAAGTGATCCTCGGCGGCAAGCCGCTTTCCTCCATTCGGGAAAAGG
This sequence comes from uncultured Eubacteriales bacterium, assembly GCA_958352145.1. Classification (GTDB taxonomy): domain Bacteria; phylum Bacillota; class Clostridia; order Oscillospirales; family CAG-272; genus UMGS902. The sequence continues at coordinate 135,341 of CATWNM010000002.1, read as the reverse complement.
AAATTTCCACCTTTCGCCGGGACAATATCGGGTTTGTCTTTCAGGATTTCAATCTACTGGACACCTTTTCCCTGCGGGACAACATTTTTTTGCCCTTGGTTCTTGCGGGGAAATCCTATACCGAGATGGAAGCGCGCCTTTTGCCGGTCGCACAGCGGCTGCGCATCGCCGATCTTCTGCAAAAATACCCGTATGAGGTCTCCGGCGGGCAGAAACAGCGCGCGGCCATCGCCCGCGCGCTGATTACCGGCCCGCAGATCGTGCTCGCAGACGAGCCAACCGGCGCTTTGGATTCCCGGGCGACCGACAGTCTGCTCGACCTGTTCGACGATATCAACGGCGACGGGCAGACCATCCTCATGGTCACGCATTCGACCAAGGCGGCCAGCCACGCAAAGCGCGTGCTCTTCATCAAGGACGGAGAGGTCTTTCACCAACTGTTCAAAGGGGAAATGTCGAATGCGGAGATGTTTGCAAAAATCTCCGATACGCTGACCATGCTACTGCGAGGTGAGGGCAATGCGTAAAGCGCTCTATATGCGGCTCGCGCTGCAAAATTTCCGCAAGAACGGAAAGTTCTACATCCCGTACATCCTGACCATCGCCGGGACCTCCGCCGCCTTTTATATCATGCTGGCGCTGAATGGGAACCCAGACGTCCCGGACCGCATACGGTATTCATACCTCTCCGCGTTCGTCGGCATTGGTACGGCGGTGATCGCGCTGTTTTCCGTGATCTTTTTATTCTATACCAACAGCTTTTTGATGAAGCGGAGAAACCGCGAACTCGGCCTGTACCACATCCTCGGCATGGAAAAGCGGCACATCGCGCGAATCCTCGGATGGGAGACGCTATTTACCGCGGTCTTTGGGATCGGCGGCGGCATTTTGTGCGGCCTCGGCTTTCAAAAGCTGGTCACGCTTTTGCTCTATAAGATCATGCGCTTCGACGTCTATTACGGCTTTTACGTCTTCGGCGCGGGCATCCGGATCACCGTGCTGGTCTTTTCCGGCATCCTGCTGCTCTGCCTGCTCTTCAATCTGGGACGCATCCACGCGCAAAAGCCGATCGAACTGCTCCGCTCTGGCGCGACAGGCGAAAAGGAACCCAAAACCCGCTGGCTGCTGACCATTCTCGGTCTGCTCACGCTCGGCGCGGGATACTATATCGCGCTGACCACCGATACCGCCATGGAGGCGCTGTCCTACTATTTTCCCGCCGTATTTCTCGTCATTATCGGCACCTACTGCCTGTTTACCTCGGTCAGCATCGCTCTGCTCAAGCTGCTGAGGAAAAACAAGCGCTTTTACTATAAAACCAGCCATTTCATCGGTATCTCCGGCATGCTGTACCGCATGAAGCGCAACGCGGTGGGACTTGCCAACATCTGTATTCTATCTACGATGGTGCTGGTCATGGTCTCGGGCACGCTTTCGCTCTTTCTCGGAACCGAAGACGCCCTAAACGCCCGTTATCCCGCCGAAGTCTGCGTAGAGGTATTGTATGACCCGGACGCGGAGGACCCGTTTCGCCCGGAGGATATGGAATATAACATTCTAGAAGCCGTAAGCCGCTGCGGGCGAAAAGCGGAAGCGTATATCGCCTACACCGTCTTGAATTTTGCCGCCGGATTTGAAAACGGCGCCTTTACCGCCACCAGCCACCGGAGCTTTGGGATGGGCTACGCCGCGCTGAATTTTATCACCGCCGAAGAATACGGCCGCCTAACCGGGCAGGCCGCTACGCTTAAACGGGACGAGGTTTTGCTCTACGCCCAGGGGTCGCCGCTCGGCGACACGCTGGAGATCAATTTTGAGTCCCCTGAAAACCCGGGCGGCACGCGCATGCGCTTTACCGTCCGCGAAACGCTCGATACTTTTCCCGGCGCGCTAGCCGATACCGCCTATCTGGTAACCGCCAACAGCTATTACGCCGTCGTTTCGGACACGGAGGTTCTGCGGGCGCTCTACGACGCGCAGCGCGCCGCCTACGAAAAAAACAAAAGTTCGATGCGTTGGAAGCTGCTGCTCGACATCGACGGCACGGATGAGGAAAAATCCACATGCGCGACCGCAGTTTCAGCAGCGCGTCCCGGCGTAGATATTGCCTTTGCCGAGGACGGCAGCGTGCACAGCTATGTGACGGAGAACTCCCCCTATCGCGAAACCGGCGATTACAGCCGGTTTTGGACCGAGAGCCGCGCCAGCGGCGCGGAGGACTTTTATTCGCTCAACGGCGGTTTCTTCTTCCTCGGCGTATTTTTAGGCTTTTTGTTTATCATGGCGACTGTGCTGATTATCTACTACAAACAAATATCCGAGGGATACGAGGACGCCGAGCGCTACCGCATCATGCAGCAGGTCGGACTGTCCCGCGCCGACATCCGCCGCTCGGTCAACAGTCAGATTTTGGTCGTATTCTTCATGCCGCTGGCGGTCGCGACGGTGCATATTCTTTTCAATTTTCCGCTTATCAAGCTTTTGCTCACGCTGTTCCAACTGACCAACACCGCGCTCACGATCGGGTGCACTGCGGGCACGCTGCTCGCCTTTTCGCTGATCTACGGCGTGGTCTACGCGCTGACGGCAAGGGTCTATTACCGCATCGTCAGCTGACCGGAGGAAACCGCCATGAAAGAAAGCCATGACCGTTCCAGAGGTATTCTGACCGCGCTTCTTGTCCTGCTTGCGCTGCTCCTTGGTGCCGAGATTTTGACGATCGTCCGCTGGGTATTCCATTAAATCCGCCGCCCTGAAGCCTCGGATGTTAGACCAATCAAAAACGCCTGTCCAAAAAAAGGACAGGCGTTTCAGTTTTACTTTTTGCCGGCGCCGTTTTGCGCAAAGCCCGCGCCGTCGCCAAAATTCAACCAGTAATCCCCGCCGTCGGGCGCGCGAAATACCGTTTCCATCAAATATGGTTCGCCCTCCAAAATAGCGTAGAGTTCACGCTGCACATCTGCATAGCGGCTGTCGCCATACAGATTGACAAATTCATGCGGATCTTCCTTCAGATCATACAGTTCATAAAAAGTCTTCCCTTTCAGTCCCGCACGGTTGATCTCAAGCTTGATGCCGTCCCGAACGATCGCGACGCGATTGTCACATTCGGAAATAATATAGGCGCGGCCGCCGTTTTGCACCATCTGATCCAACGGCTGTCCGTCACGCTTTTCCGGCAGCGGCGCGCCGCCCGCAGCAAGAAGCGTCGGAAACAGTTCGAGCGAACTGACCATCTCCGGAATGCGGCGTTCTTCCGTCTGCCCGGGTCTCTGCACGAGCAGCGGGACGCGGAGCACATCCTCAAACAGGCAACCGCCTTTTCCCCAAAGGCTGTGGTTGCCCATCATCTCGCCATGATCGGCCGTAAAGACTACCATCAGATCCGCGCCGAATTTCTTCCGCGCCGCACGGAGGATTTCTCCGATCTTTTCGTCTATGAGCGCAATGTTGCCAAAATAGCGCCGCCGCCAGCTTTGCCAGTATTCCTCGCTATAATTCTTCTGCGCGCCGTCTTTGGCTTTCTTACTTCCCTCCGTGGTTCCGGGACCGTGGTAGCCGCGGTAATGGTATTTGCTTTCGTCGTTCCATTCGTCCTCACGGAAAATACGGCCGCCCATCTTCGCGGTATCGATTCTGTCGGTATAACTTCTCGGCGTATCGACCGGATAATGCGGCCCCGAAAAGCTGACCCAAATAAAGTTCGGGCGACTACTGTCACAGTGTTCAATATCCTCGATGGCGCGACTGCCCGTCCATGCGTCCGGATGCATCTCCGCTTCAAACGGAAAATCATAGTACCCGTGATTCTCCGGATTGACATGCGCCTCGTACCGGCAGGTCGTGAGCATGTCCTTTTTAGCCAGCGTTTTCGCATAATCGTCATAGTACCAAAGTGAATTGTTCTTATCGTCCTGCAGCGTCAGCGCGTCCATGCCAAGGGAGCGATAATAGGCAATAAAATGCTCGTACTCCAGCGTCATGTCCGGACGGGTTGCGGGATAGGGAACGGGAATAAAGTGACATTTGCCATGCAGCGCCGTACGGTATCCCTGCTTTTTCAGTTCGGTGAACAAATTCGGGAACTCCTTTGAAAGAGACGCGCCGTAAGCATTGCTGATCGACCCCGAAACATGCGGATAAAGCCCGGTCATCCACGCACAGCGTGAGGGCAGGCAGACTGGACTGACCGAGTAAGCGTTCTCATACACCTCCGAACGCCGCGCCAGCGCGTCCAGCTCCGGCGTGCATCCAGCCGTGGCGCCGTAGCAGGACAGCGTGCGCATGTGCTGCTCATCAGTCGTAATAAATAAAATATGCGGTTTTCCCATTCGTATTGCCGTCTTTTTTTCGCTGCGACCGTCATAAGAAACGCGGACGGTCGAAAAAACGCCCCTTTCCTGATAATTTTTGATTGCATTTATTATATCAGCGGCGCCGTGGAATGTCAATGCAAAAAACTTCTGAAATCAAAAAACGGAAACAGGCACGTTCAAAACACATCAACACCGCCCTAAAATCGGAAATTTTATTTCATAGACCGGCGTTGCATAAATATCAAAGTTTTTTCTAACGTTTAGACTGTTTTTCTGGAAAATAAATTCAGTAATTTTTATGAAAAATCTTTGCTTTACCGAAATACATATGGTATACTATATATTAGGCTTATTGTACGCTTCGGCTGGAGTCGAAGCAAACCGGCTTTTTTGCGGAGGTATCGCCATGCAGACGATTTTCGACGCCGTCACCGCTTTTTTTGAAAAAATCGGCACGCAGCTTTTATCCATGTCCTTTTCGGATGTGATCGACATCGCGCTGCTGGCGGTGGTGCTTTATTATATTTACCGATTTGTGCGCGAACGGCGCGCGGCAAAACTTGCGTTTGGCCTTGCGCTGCTCGTCGTACTCTACGCCGTGACCACGCTGCTCGATATGAATGCGATGAGCTTTCTGCTGCAAAATATTTTTCAGGTGGGACTGCTTGCGCTGATTATCCTTTTCCAGCCCGAACTGCGCACGGCGCTGGAAAAAGTGGGCGGCGATCCGCTGCGCTCCTTAAAAAACCTGGCCGAACCAAAAGAACTCAGCGAAAAGACCAAGGCCATCGACAATATCTGTATTGCGGCGACCGATATGTCCCGCGACCGCACAGGCGCGCTGATCGTGATCGAGCGGACGACGCGGCTGGGCGATATTATGAAAACCGGCGTCCTGATTGACGCGATCGTATCGCAGAGTCTGATCAAAAATATCTTCTTCAACAAAGCGGCGCTGCATGACGGCGCAATGATTATCAGCGAAAACCGCATCGCGGCGGCGGGCTGCTTTTTGCCCCTCACGCAGAACAGCCGCATCAGCAAGGATAAGGGAACGCGGCACCGCGCGGGTGTGGGAATCAGCGAAGTCAGCGACGCGATCGTCATCATCGTCTCGGAGGAAACGGGCGAGATCTCGCTGGCGATCGGCGGCGAACTGCTCGGCTCGCAGAACTACACCACAATGCGCCAGCAGATCACCACAATGCTGCTTGGAGACGCGCCGGTCCGCAAAAAGCTGAAATTTTCCAAGCGGCGCAGAAACGAAACAGAAGGGGGCACCGACGATGGCGGAAAATAAAGAAAACGCCGGCAACTCCGCGCACAAAAAAGATAAAAACGGCCGGCGCGCACCGAAATTCATCCCGCAGCTTCTGTGCGTAGCGGTTGCGGTCATCATCTGGCTGTACGTCATGTCCAACGACAGTCCGGATTATGAGCGCACGTTTTCCGGCGTTCCCGTTTCGATCGAAAATACGGCGCTGCTCTCCAGTTCAAATGGTCTTACCGTTTTGAGCGGAGCCGGAAACCTGGCGGACATTACAATCACTGGAAAAAAGAGCGACCTGATCTCTTATTCGCTCGAGGATATCGTAGCCAGCGTGGATGTCGGCAGAATTACCGAGGCGGGACGGCATCAGCTTTCCGTCTCCGTGACGACGCCGTCCGGCGCGATCTTAAAAAGCGTCAGCCCAACCTCAGTCGAAATCTACGTGGATCAGATCGCCACAAAAACCGTGCCTGTGCAGGTCAACATCGTCTCCATTCAATACGATCAATCCATCTCGCTCGGCGTTCCCACGCCGGATGTGAGCGCGGTCACAATCAGCGGCCCCGCCTCCGTCATCGACGCGGCCAAGTATGCGGTCGTCAACCTGGAACTCGGCACCGTAACCACCAGCGTCAGCGCCCGCGGCGAACTCCGCCTGCTGACCGAAGACGGTGCCGTGATCGACAATTCTTTCGTTGTGCTCTCCCAGAGTTCCGTCGGCGTTTCGATCCCGGTGTATATCGAACGGGAAATCCCGATCACGGTCGGCACGAAATACGGCTTTTTCAACGAAGAGAACGCGACCATACGCGTCGTGCCCGGCTCGATCATGGTACGCGCCGATCCCAAATTGCTAAGCGGCGTGGAATCCCTTGAAGTCGCAACCATCGACGAAAAACAGATCACCTCGAGCGAAACCCAGATCGTGACGATCACGCTGCCCGCAGGCGTGGAAAACGTCAGCGGTAGTACGACCGCCACCATTTCGGTCACCCACAAGGGCACCGAGCGCAAAAGCGTCGTCGTGCAGGACATTACCATCCGCAACCCGAACGGCTTGAGCTATACGCTGATTACCGACAGCGTCAATATCGTGCTTCGCGCGCCGAGCAGCATTGCAGCGGAGATCACCGCCGCGGATATCCGCCTGAGCGCGGAACTGAACTACAGCGGCGTGACCGGCGTGGTACAGCTGCCCGTAACGGTCGCCGTCGCGGACAAATACAAAGATTCTGTCTATGAGCTTGGCGAATACAAAATATCGGTGATGATCCAAAAATGAGCAGATATATTCTCTCCGGCGTCTCCCTGCCGCTCGGCAGCAGCAGGGACGAAGCGGAACATGAAGCGCGCCGGCGCATATCCATGGCCAAAATTCCGGCGGCGGGGTTCGAGCTTTTCCGGCGCAGCGTAGACGCCCGGCATAAAAAGGATATTCAGCTCGTCTATTCTTTCTCGTTTGAGACGCCGGGACCGCTTGCCCCCGAAACGGTCAAAAGATATGGGCTGCGGCCCGCCGCGGAAAGCACGCTTTTCGTACGGTACGGCACAGAGCGCATGTCCGCGCGGCCCGTGATCGCCGGCATGGGTCCGTGCGGTCTGTTTGCCGCCCTGCTTCTGGCGGAGCACGGCTACCGTCCGATCGTGCTGGAAAGAGGCGACTGCGTGGCCGCGCGTGTACGCGCGGTCGAACGTTTTTATACGTCGGGCGTGCTCGACGAGGACTCCAATATCCAATTCGGCGCGGGCGGCGCGGGAACGTTTTCGGACGGCAAGCTTGTGACCCGAATCAACGATCCGCGCTGCGCGTTCGTTCTTTCTGCCCTGCACCGCTTCGGCGCGCCAAAAGAAATCCTAACGCTGGCAAAACCGCATATCGGCACCGATATTCTGCGCGGCGTGGTGCAGAATATCGCGGATGCCATTACAAGCTGCGGCGGGGAAATCCGCTACCGCACGCCGCTCATCTCCTTTGATCCGCAGAAAGGCGCCAGCCGCCGCCTGCACACGGGCGGCGGCGATCTGGACGCCGGCGTTCTCATACTAGCCATCGGCCACAGCGCACGGGACACCTACAAAATGCTGCTGAAACGCGGCTTTTCGCTTGCGGCCAAAGATTTTTCCGTCGGGCTGCGCATCGAACACCGTAAAGCGGATATAGACCGCGCGCTGTACGGCGAGTTTGCCGGGCATCCGGATTTGCCGTATGGAGAGTATGCCCTATCGGCCAATACGCATGCGCGCGGCGTATATACGTTCTGCATGTGCCCGGGCGGCGAAGTCGTCGCAAGCGCGTCTGAGCGCGGGGGACTCTGCGTCAACGGTATGAGCAATTTTGCCCGCAACGGGGAAAATTCCAACAGCGCGATCTGCGTTTCGGTCTATAAAAGCGATTACGGCGCGACGCCGGAGGCGGCTATCGAATTTCAGCGCAGTCTGGAGCGCGCCGCCTTTGCCGCCGGCGGTGGGGATTTCTTTGCCCCGGCCAGCACGGCCGGCGATTTTCTTCGCGGAACCTGCGGCGCGGCGCACGGCCGCGTTCACCCGACTTATATGGGCGGCCGGACGCGTCCGGCAAATCTGCGCGCGCTCTTTCCGGCGGCGCTCAGCGACGCGCTTGCCGACGGGCTGCGCGCATTCGGAAAAAAACTGCCGGGGTTTGACGCGCCCGACGCGCTGCTCACCGGCGTGGAAACGCGCACCAGCGCGCCGGTGCGGATCCTGCGCACCGACGCGCTTACCATGTGCTCGACCGGCGATATTTACCCGGGCGGTGAGGGCGCGGGCTACGCGGGAGGCATTACGTCCGCCGCGGTCGACGGCGTGAAAATCGCGCTCTCTGTCATGGAGCGCTTTCGGCCGTTTGATTAAAAACTACGGCCATCGTATAGATTTGGCCTGATCGCTTTCACTTGGCAGGGAACGCCTCGCGGCAAAGCGGGAACGGCGCTTTTTCTCTGTAAAATTGTCATTTGAGCCTTTTTCTTTGCGTTTGCGGCTGCGTCAGTGCCGCACTGCCCGCCGGCAGTCCCGGCGCTTGCTTTGTTTATTAAAATTGGGAGATATAGATCAATGCAAAAAAAATGGATGATTAAGGGACGGCAAAGCGCCGCCGCAGAAACTCTAGCCGGGCAGCTTCAAATCGGCGCCCTTACCGCGGGACTTCTGATTAACCGCGGTTATGACAGCTATGAAAGCGCGCTGCGTTTTCTCCGCATGGAAGAGGAGATGCTGCATTCCCCCCGGCTGCTCCGCGACATGGACCGCGCGGTCGAGCGGATCGCCGGGGCGCTGCAAAAAAAAGAACGCATTGTGATCTACGGCGATTACGACGTGGACGGCGTAACCTCGGTCAGCATCCTCTACCTGTATCTGAAGAAGCTTGGCGCCGACGTAGACTATTACATACCCAACCGCATCGGCGAGGGCTACGGTATGAGCAAAAGTTCAATCGATAAACTAATCGACGGCGGCGCGCGGCTGATCGTCACCGTCGATACCGGCATCACGGCGAACGCGGAGATCGAACATGCGCGTGCGCGCGGCATCGACGTGGTCGTGACCGATCACCACGAATGCCACGGCGATCTGCCGTTGGCGGCGGCAGTGGTCAATCCGCGCCGGAGCGACTGCACCTACCCGTTCAAGGAGCTTGCGGGCGTGGGCGTCGTCTTCAAGCTGCTCTGCGCATTTGAAACGGCGCATGCCGGCATTCCCGAGCAGGAAGCGGTGCGCCGGATCTGCGCAGAATATGCGGATCTGGTTGCCATCGGCACGATCGCCGACGTGATGCCGATCAAAGACGAAAACCGCCTGATCGTCGCCTACGGACTGCGCCAGATCGAAAAATCCAAGCGTCTGGGCCTCTGCGCGCTGATCGAAGCAGTCATGCGCCGGCCCGACGGCAGCCGGACGCAGAAAGCGCCAAAAATCACTTCGAGCTTTATCGGCTTTACGCTTGCCCCCCGCATCAATGCGGCGGGCCGGATCAGCAGCGCGGGGATCGCGGTCGAATTGTTTCTGACCGATTCAAAGGACCACGCCGATGAACTCGCCGCGCGCCTGTGCGACGTCAACCGCGAGCGGCAGACCGAGGAAAACCGCATTGCCAAAGAAGCCTATCAGATGATTGAAGCCACGCATGATTTTGAACACGACCCGGTCATCGTGCTGGAGGCGGACAACTGGCATCACGGCGTCATCGGCATCGTCGCCTCGCGCATCACCGAAAAATTCGGCCTCCCGTCAATCCTGATTTCTTTCGACGGCGCGCCCGATGCGGGCGGCGCCGAGGTCGGGAAAGGCAGCGGGCGGAGCGTCAAAGGGCTCAATCTTGTGGATGCCCTTGTGGACTGCGGCGGCCTGCTTGAAAAATACGGCGGCCACGAGCTTGCGGCTGGCCTCAGCATACGCCGGGAGAATATCGGCCGCTTCCGCGAGCAGATCAACGCCTATGCGCGCGCGCACATCTCGGGGGACGGGCTCGTGTCTGCGCTTGACGCCGACTTTGAAATCGGCACGGACGAGGTCACGATTGAAAATGCCGAAGAGATCCGGCTCCTTGAACCTTTCGGCGTTTCCAATCCAGTCCCCTCTTTCGTGCTGCGGAACGTACGGATCTTGGAGGTGCTGCCCGTCAGTATGGGGCGGCACACAAAGCTCCTGCTCGACCGTCCCGACGGGCGGCCGTTTGCGGCCATGTACTTTTCCCGCACGCCGAAAGACGTGGGCGTTTACGCAGGCGACACGGCCGACCTGCTCGCAGGACTGGACATCAACGATTTCAACGGACAGCGCACGGCGCAGCTGATCGTGCGCGACGTGCGGCTGTGCGAAGCGGAAGCAGCTTCGCTTTCGGCGGCGCGCGCACGGTACGAGGAGCTTCGGTGCGGCGCGCCCTGCGAGAGTGGCGAGGACATTCTGCCCGTGCGGGAGGATTTTGCCGCGGTGTATAATTTCATCCGGCGGCAGGTGCGTTTCGGCGAAGACGTGTTCTCGGTACGCGAATTGATGCTGCGCGACGAGGCCATCGGCAAGATCGGCTATATCAAGCTCCGTTTTATCTTAAACGTCCTGCTCGAACTCAACATTGCGGGCATAGAAGAACTTGCGCCCGAAAAATACAGCTTCAAAATCTATTACCAAAACAAACGCGCAGATCTTGAAAAATCCGCGATTCTCAAAAAGCTGCGCGCACAGCAGAAAAAAACTTCCTGAAAGGCTTTCTCATGGGTACCGATTTTTCCTCCCTGCTTTCTCTTTTGGAGAGCAGCGGCAGAAATTACAATAGAGAAAAAATCAAAACCGCATACGACTATGCGGAAGAAATGCACCGCGGCCAGGTTCGCCTCAGCGGCGAACCGTATATTTCGCATCCGCTGGCCGTGGCGGAAATCGTCGTCGGGCTGGGGCTCGACACCGATTCGGTCTGCGCGGCGCTGCTGCACGACACGGTGGAGGACTGCGCCGACAAAACGAACCTGGATGCGATCCGCACACGCTTTGGAGACGATGTCGCCATGCTGGTGGACGGCCTGACTAAGCTTGTACAGATCGACGTGGAGGACAAGGAAGAAGCCAATATCGAGAACATCCGCAAGATGCTGCTCGCCATGTCGAAGGACATCCGCGTCATTTTCATCAAGCTCTGCGACCGGCTGCACAACATGCGCACACTGGGCGCAAAGCCGGAGGAGAGACGGCGCGCCATCGCGCTGGAGACCATGTATATCTACGCGCCGCTGGCGCACAGGCTCGGCATCAGCTTCATAAAACAGGAGCTTGAAAATCTCAGCTTGTCCTATCTCGACCCCATCGGCTATGAAGAAGTAAAAAACCGCATAGAAGAGCGGTACGGCCAGTCGAGAGACCTGCTTGCCGAGGCCAAGGACAGCATTGCGAAAAAGCTGACCGAAAACGGCATCTGCTTTGAACTGACCGGGCGCATCAAATCGATCTACTCGCTCTACAATAAAATGTACAATCACAACAAAAGCTTTGATCAAATCTACGATTTTTACGCGCTGCGCATTATTGTGGATACGGAACTCGAATGCTATACCGCGCTGGGCATCATTCATGAAATGTTCCGTTCGATTCCGGGACGGTTCAAGGATTATATCTCCAATCCAAAGCCGAATATGTACCGTTCGCTGCATACCAGCGTAATGAGCAGCAGCGGCATTCCTTTCGAAGTGCAGATCCGCACGCATGAAATGCATCAGATCGCCGAATTCGGCATCGCCGCGCACTGGAAATACAAATCGGGCGAAAAAGCAGACGAGAGCATTGATGAAAAGCTCAAATGGGTCTCCCGCCTGTTCGAGATCGAAGACGATACGCGCGATCCGGACGAATTTCTGAACGCGTTCAAAATTGACATTTTCCGGGACGAGACCTTCGTATTCACGCCGCGCGGAGACGTCATCGTCCTGCCGCAGGGCGCGACCACCATCGACTTTGCCTATGCGATCCATTCGGCCATCGGCAACAAGATGGTGGGCGCGAAAATTAACGGCATGATCGTGCCGATCGACCGCGAACCGCAGACCGGCGACATTGTGGAAATCCTGACCTCGTCCGCGTCCAAAGGCCCGAGCCGGGACTGGCTGAACATCGTCAAAACCGGCGATGCGCGCAGCAAAATACGGCAGTGGTTCAAAAAAGAAAAACGAACCGAAAACATTGCGCTCGGCAAAAGCGAGATCGAGCGCGAGTTCCGCCGGTTCGGCCGGACCTGTACCGAGGAGCAGCAGGCCGAAATCGTCGCAAACGTATCGCGCCGCATTGGTATGCAGGATACGGACGACCTCTACAACATGCTGGGATACGGCGGCATGCCGCTCTCCAAAATTTCCGCAAAGCTGCGCGACGAGTTTGACCGCGTAGTCCGAGAGCCGCAGGCCGAACTGCACCCGGAGGAGATCAAGCTGACCGGCAGCCGGCAAATGAAAGCCACCGGCGGCGTAATCGTGGACGGCGAGGACGGCTGCGCGACCAAATTTGCGCGCTGCTGCAATCCGCTGCCCGGCGACAACATTATCGGCTTTATCACGCGGGGCTACGGCGTCTCGATCCACAAAATTGACTGTCCAAACGTCCTTCGCGGGCAGGCGGATCCCGAACAACGGGATCGCTTTATCAACGCGCATTGGGAATACGGCTCGGCAGAAGAGGGCGCGGGCGGCCTTTACGAATCGCTGATTACAGTCGTGGCCGAAAACAGCATTTCCCTGCTCGCCGAAATCACGGCAGCGCTGGCCGACATGAAAGTCTCGCTGCTCGGGATCAACACGCAGAAAAAAGGAAGCGATATGATGATCGTCAATCTCACGATCGGCTGCAAAAATATCGGACATTACAACTCGATCGTCTCCCGTCTGAAAAGCGTTCGAAGCGTGGTTTCGGTCTCGCGGGGTGTGGGCAGATGACCGCGGTGATCCAGCGCGCGGCGTCCGCCTCTGTGACTGCGGACGGACACCTGTGCGGCCGATGCGGGCGCGGGCTTTTCATCCTGCTCGGCGTGCGCGTGGGCGATACCGAGGCGGATGCCGCGCTCCTTGCGAAAAAAATCGCAGCGCTGCGCATTTTCCCGGACGAAGGCGATAAAATGAACCGCGCCGTATCCGATATCGGTGGGGAAATTTTAGTCGTGCCGAATTTTACGCTCGCCGCCGACGTCTCGCATGGCACGCGTCCTTCTTTTTCACAGGCGGCCGCGCCCAGCGCGGCAGAGGCGCTGTTTGTACATTTCTGCACGCTTCTGCGCGAGGCCGGACTCCATGTGGAAACCGGCGCGTTCGGCGCGCACATGCGCGTCTCTCTCGAGGCGGACGGCCCGGTCACAATACTAATGGATTCGAGGATTTGGAAAAAGCATGATTCTGAAAATTGACGGCGATCTCAATCCATATTACGCCCAAACGCTTTGCCTGATCTACTTTCCCGGCGAAAAATTCGGCGCTGCGGAAGCCGCCCGCACGGACGCGCCCGAGGCGAATATCCTTGTGCGTGCGCGCGAAGACGGCGTTTACTCAAGTGTGCGCCTGCGCCTCGGCGAAAAAAGCGGCTTTGGCGAAAGCGTTGTCGCCTACTCCGAACTGTTTCCACGGGAACGGGTCAAGAAGATCGCCTCCGGCCACGCCATGACGCTGGCCGCCAAAGAACTCTTCGGGTATATTTCGCCCTGGGGCGTGCTGACGGGCGTGCGCCCGGCCAAGGTCGCGGCGCAGTATCTTTCGGCAGGTCTTGGCGTGATGAAAACCCGCCGCCTGCTTGCGGGCGAATATTTTCTCAACCCCAAAAAAGCTTTTTTGGCTACCTCGGTGGCGCAGACCGAACTCCGGCTTACCCGAGGCATGGCGGATGACCTGTGCAGCGTATATATCTCGGTGCCTTTCTGCCCGACGCGCTGCGCGTACTGCTCATTCGTTTCAGCGTCGCAGAAAATGCTCTCGCTGCTCGACGATTATCTCGTGCGCTTGATCGAAGATGTGCGGCGCACCTTTTTGCTAATCGAGCAGCTTCACCTGCGTGTCGCCGCCGTCTATATCGGCGGGGGAACGCCGACGACGCTCTCTGAGCGGCAGTTGGAAACGCTGCTTTCGACTGTGGCCGACAGCACGGATGTCTCCGCGCTATCTGAGTTTACGCTCGAAGCGGGCCGGCCGGACACGATTACCGCCGAAAAACTGCAAATCGCCAAAGCTTTCGGCGTGACCCGGATCAGCGTCAATCCGCAGTCGCTTTCCGACGCGGTGCTTGCAAAAATCGGACGCCGGCATACGGTAGAAGATTTTTACCGCGCCTACGAGCAGGCGGCGGCTTCGGGGATCCGGGAGATCAACACGGATCTGATCGTCGGTCTGCCGGGCGATGATTTCAAGACCTTTTCACTTTCGCTCGACAAGATCATTTCGCTCGCACCCGCAAACGTCACCGTGCATGCGTTCTGCTTTAAGCGCGCCGCAGACTTAAGCCGTCCTTCGGGCGCGCTCTACAGCCCCGACGCACAGGCAGCCGCCAAATGCATTCAATATTCGCAGCTGACGCTTGCAAATGCCGGTTACAAGCCATACTATATGTACCGCCAGAAAAACGCGGTCGGCAATCTTGAAAACGTGGGCTTTTCCATAGCGGGACACGAATGCATGTACAACATTTTTATGATGGAAGAGATGCATTCGATCTTCGGCGCCGGCGCCGGCGCCGTCACAAAACTGGTGCGTCGCGGAACTTCCGGCGCACAAAGCCGGATCCAGCGCATATTTGCGCCGAAATATCCATACGAATATTTAAGAGACATCGAAAAAATCCGCTGCGGCGTCCCGGCGCGCGGAATCCCCTCCTACGAAGAGCGGGTGTTCGAATTTTTCCGAGGAGAGTGATCCAATGCGGGAAGCAAAACTTCATTTCGAATCCGATGCGGAAATCGAAACCTACGTCGCAGCATGCGAAGCGCGGTTTGCCTGCCAACTTGAAGCGGCCGGCCGGTATGCCGTTGAGCACGGGCAGGACATCCTGACCTTGTGCGGACCTACCTGTTCGGGAAAGACCACCGCCGCAGCGCTGCTCAGCAAAACGTTTGCCAACATGGGGCGGCGGCTGCACGTAATTTCCATTGATAATTTTTACTACAGCCGCGAATATCTGCGCCTGCGCAGCCTGCGGCATGGCACGGACATCGACTATGATTCCCCCGACACGATCGACATCGACTGCTTTGCAAGCGCCGTGCGCGCGATTGCCGGGCGCGGGCGCGTAGAACTTCCGGTATATGATTTCAAAGAGGGACGGCGCGTTTCCGCTTTGCAGATTGAATGCACCGCAGAAGATGCGTTTTTGTTTGAGGGCATTCAGGCGGTATATCCGGCGCTGACAAAATATCTTGCGCCCCACGGCTGCTGTTCGCTGTTTATCTCGGTCGAGCAGCCCCTGCTCGCCGGAACGACCGTGTTCGACCCGCGTGAGATCCGGCTTTTGCGCCGGCTGGTGCGGGACTTCAAATTTCGAAACGCGAACGCGCAGTTCACGTTTTCACTCTGGAGGAGCGTCTGCAAAAACGAGGACGAGCACATTTATCCAAATCTTTCCGGCTGCCATTTCCGCATCGACTCCCTGATGCCCTATGAGATTCAGGTCATCAAGCCCTATGTCCTTTCGGTGCTCTCCGAGCTTGGCGCAGAGAGCGAGTACCGCGCAGAAGCGGAGCAGATTCTGCATAAACTCTCGACCATCGAATCGATCAGCCAGCGCTTTGTGCCGGCAGATTCGGTTTTCCGCGAATTTATCGGCTGACAACGGAGGTTTTTCATTGAATACGACGCCTAAACCTGAAAAAAAGAGTACAAAAATGTTTGTCAGCGGCGTTCTCGTGCTGACGGTTTCCAACATTTTAGTCAAAGCGATCGGCTTACTCTTCAAAATCCCGCTCCACGACTACCTCGGAGACGAGGGCATGGGCTATTTCAACGCGGCCTATACGATCTACACCTGGTTTTACATGGTCTCGACCGCCGGCCTGCCCGTGGCCATCTCGGTGATGATCTCCAAGAGCCGCGCGCGCGGCAACTTCAATCAGGTAAAAAAGATTCTGAAAATTTCCCTGATTTTGTTTTTCATCATCGGCGCAGCGGGTATGCTGGCACTCATTTTCGGCTCTCGTTTTTTTGCTGGGCTGATCCGCATGGACCAGTCCTATCTCTGCATCATCGCCATTGCACCAACCTTGTTTTTCGTCTGCATCACCAGCGCGTTCCGAGGCTACTTTCAGGGACATCAGATCATGTGGCCAACGGCGGTTTCCCAACTGATCGAATCGGTGGGCAAATTGCTGATCGGCATCCTGCTTGCAGCCTGGTCGATCAAACAGGGACACCCGCTGCATGTCACCGCTGCCTACACGATTTTCGGGTTGACAGTCGGCGTGCTGGTCGGTATGGTGTTCATATGGGTGACAAAGCTGCTGTATAAAACCGACGCGGTCAACGCCGAATATGCGCTGCCAAACAGCGATACCATGCCTGCGGGCCGGACGAAATCCCTGCTCCGGGAACTGGTGGTCATCGCCGTGCCGGTCACGCTTTCCTCGTCGGTCATGTCGCTTGCCAACCTGATCGACCTGATGGTCGTCTCCCGGCGGCTGCAGGACATCGGTCTGACCGAAGAAGCAGCTGCGACCCTGTACGGCAACTACACGACGCTCGCCGTTCCGATGTTCAACCTGCCGCCCGTTTTGATCTATCCGATCGCCTATTCGCTTGTGCCCATGCTCAGCGCAATCCGAGAACAAAAGGATTTCGGCCGGCTCCAGTCGGTGACGGCCGCCTCGCTCAAGATCGCCGCGATTCTGTCTATCCCCTGCGCAGTGGGCATGGCGGCGCTCTCCGAACCGATCCTGACGCTGATCTACGGTGCAAAGGACGGCAGCGCGCATATGGCCGCGCCGCTGCTTTCCATTCTCGCCGTGTCCTCCTTTCTCGTCAGCATGTTGGCGATGACCAACTCGATTTTACAGGCGGCGAAAAAACAAAATTACCCGCTGATTTCCATGCTGATCGGTGCAAGCGTGAAAGTCGTCGCCAGCTACATCCTGATCGGCAACGAAAAGATCGGCATCTACGGCGCGCCGATCTCCACCGATATCTGTTACATTCTCGTTATGCTGATGAACTTCTATTTCTGCGCGCGTCATGCCGATTTCCGGCCGAATATCTTAAAGATCTTCGGAAAGCCGCTGATCGCCGCCGCGTGCTGTGGGATAGGCGCGCTGCTTTCCTACGGGCTTTTCATCCGGCTGATCGACGCCCAACGGCTCTGCACGCTGCTTGCGATCGGCGTCGCCATCCTGATCTATCTCGCGGTTATACTCCTGACCGGCGCGCTGAGCCGCGAAGAATTCGCGTTTATTCCAAAAGGAGAAAAAATCTACGCCCTGCTGCATCGTGCAAGGCTTGTAAAATAAAGGAGCGGCTATGAACGAAAAAATTCAGGAACTTTTGAAAAAAGACCGGTATAGTTTTGGCGATCTCTGCGCCGTAATGGCGCTTCTTCGCGGCGATAACGGCTGCCCGTGGGACCGCGAGCAGACGCACGAGAGCATCCGCCAGAATTTCATCGAAGAAACCTACGAGGTGGTCGAGGCCATCGACAATCAGGACAAAAAACTGCTGTGCGAGGAACTGGGCGACGTCCTTTTGCAGGTGGTGTTCCATGCGCAAATGGAAAAGGAGGCCGGAAGCTTCGATATCGACGACGTCTCGGACGGGATCGTCAAAAAACTGATCTACCGGCACCCGCATATTTTCGGCGAGGTTCACGCAGATACGGCGGAAAAAGTCCTCGACAACTGGGAGGCGCTTAAGGCAAAAGAAAAGCACCGGGATACCGTGACCGCGTCATTGCGTTCGGTGCCGCGGCAGCTGCCGGCGCTGATGCGCGCGCAGAAAGTCGGCAGAAAAGCCGCGAAGGCCGGATTTGATTTTCCGGACGCCGCAGCGGCGGAGCAAAAGATTACAGAGGAGCTTGCTGAGGTGCGCACAGCCGCCGGAGAGGAAGCGCGCTTTGAAGAAATAGGCGATCTTTTATTCGCCGCCGTCAATACCGCGCGGAAATACGGCGTAGACGCCGAACGCGCGCTCGGAAAAGCGACCGATAAATTTATCGCGCGCTTTGCTTTGGTCGAGGAAACGGCGCTTGCATCGGGAAAATCCTTGTCGGAGATGCCGGCGGAGGAGCAAAACGCGCTATGGGATGTAGTCAAGTTGCACAAAAATAGTAAAAGTAGCTAAAAAACCGCATAAAATCAAGACTTTTTTGAAAAAATGCTTGAAATCCGCAATAGAGCATGGTAAAATATGCATTGGTTAATCACATAGAAATGAGACAAACACTTATTTTTACATTTTTGAAAGGAAACAGGAACATGAACAAGGCGGATTTGATTGAAGCGGTAGCAAGAAAAACCGGTCTGAAAAAGAAGGATGCAGAGGCGGCCGTTTCGGCGACCATCGACACGATTGAAGGCGCGCTCCAGCAGGGCGTAAAAGTGCAGCTCGTCGGCTTTGGCACATTTGAGACGAAGAAGCGCAAAGCCAGAGAGGGCAGAAACCCGAAGACGGGCGAAGCGATCAAAATCAAAGCTTCCAAGTATCCTGCTTTCTCCGCCGGCAAGGCGTTTAAGGAAGCGGTTAACAAGTAATCGGCTTGTATGCTCGCCGGCCCGCGTTTTGCGGGCCGGTTTTTTAACCTGCATAATACCTGCAGGCGCTGGAAAGGACTTTTATGCAAACGGAAAAAATCCTTTTGACAATCGTGCAGCTTCACCGGGAAATTCTGCGCGAGAACCTGGTTGGGATTTATATCCACGGCTCCATCGCGCTTGGCTGTTTCAACCCAGATCAAAGTGACATAGACTTTTTGACCGTGACCGAGCAGCCGCCTACCCTCGCGCAGAAGAAGGAACTTCTTTTATGCCTCGCTTCCCTTGAGGCGCGCGCGCCGGAAAAAGGCTTTGAAATGAGCGTGGTACTCGCAGAGCACTGCCGCCACTTCGTCTATCCGACACCCTATGAAGCGCACTATTCAAAGATGCACAGAGAAACGTTTCTCGCCGATCCCGAGAAATACTGCCAAACGATGCGCGGAACCGACCCGGATCTCGCCGCGCACTTTACCGTTGTACAAACTGCGGGCATCACACTTTTCGGAGAAGACGCGCGCACCCTGTTTTCACCGGTGCCCCGCAAGGCGTATCTGGACAGTATCCGCAAAGACGTCGAAAATGCCGAAAAAGACATTGAAAACGACCCCGTGTATTTTATTCTCAACTTATGCCGCGTCCTGGCCTATATCCGCAGCGGCCTTGTGCTTTCCAAAGCGGGCGGCGGGCAGTGGGGGATGGAAAAGCTTTCGAAAAAATTTGAACCGGTGATAAAAGAAGCCGTAAAATGTTATGAAAGCGGCGCGCATTTTTCCCAAAATTGCGAAGACGCGCGGGATTTCGCACGGTATATGCTGCCGCAGATCTTCGCAAAATAACGAGGATGCAGCCGGTCTTAGAGCGTTTGCCCCCGTTCCATATGAACGCGCGCGGCATATTTTCAAATTGAATGGAACCAGGAGAACCCTATGCGTATTGATAAATATTTAAAAACTTCCCGGATCATCAAGCGCCGCACGGTCGCAAACGAAGCCTGCGACGGCGGGCACATCCGTGTAAACGGAAGAGTCGTCAAAGCTTCCTACAGCGTACAGACCGGCGACGTGATCGAAGTCTCTTTCGGCGAGCGGACACTGCGCGTGCGCGTCACGGACGTGCGCGAGGGCGTGCGCAAAGCCGACGCCGCAGAAATGTACGAGGTTCTATAATCCGCCCTTGACGCATACCCTTTTAACAGCGCAACCGGCAAAGGAGGTATGCATCAGCTATGGAAACGGGCGGAAACATCACCATCAAAAACCGCGAGTTCCTGACGATGACGGGCGTCAGCGAAGTCCTGACCTTTGACGAGGATTTTGTATCGGTCGAGACCGGGCTCGGCAAGGTGGAAATCGAGGGCGGCGGAATGAAGATCGTCAGCATGTCCTCCGAGAGCGGCGACTTCGTCCTTGTAGGCAGAATCGACGGCGTGTATTACGCGGCGAAGCCCGGCGGCAAAAAGGGACTCTTCTCCCGCGCGGCGAAATAAATGGAAGTTTCGATGAAGATGCAGGCGGCGGCTTTTTTGCTGTCGCTGCTGCTCGGCGTTCTGTTTGGCGTCCTGTACGACGGAATCCGATTCGTCCGGGTCGTTTTTTCCGTGCGCGTATCCAACCCTTTTACGGCTGCCGGCCCCGGCAAAGACGCGCGTGCGCGCAGGCAGACGGCAAAAGACAAAGCGAGGCGCGCGGCAAAAGCGGACGCGGCGCCGAACGAAAAGGAAAAAAAACACAAGAACACGCGGCGGCACGGCGCGCCTTTTCAATATCTGTTTGTCGCGCTGACCGATTTTTTGTTTTTTGCCATTTGTGCTGTGCTGATGTGTGTCTTTTTCTTTCTGACCGGGGACGGCCGCGTCCGCGGATTTCCGCTTCTCGGCGCGTTTCTCGGCTTTTTGGTATATTACAACACCATAGGCAGGCTGTTCATAGGCATTTGCGAATGGCTCTCGAATTTAATCAAAACGGCGATCCGCGCGATTTTTCGCTGGGTCGGACGCGCGCTGCGCTTTTTGCTTACGCCTTTTCGCCGGCTGTTTTCCCGGCTGGGACAATTTTTCCGAAAAATTGCGCAGCCTCTTGTCAGCCGTATAAAAATGCGGTATAATGAACATAAATTGGAACGCGCGCGGCGAGCCCGCCGCGCGCGCATGAAACACTGCGGCAGCATATGCCGGAATCAGGTAAACGAGAGGAATAGATAATTGAATACCGGAAAAATGCGCGCGACGCCGGCCGTTATGCGGATTGTCCTCGTCGTGCTTTTGATTCTCGGTTTCGTGCTGATCGGTTCGCTCAGCATGCGCTACAACGAGATGCAAAAGCAAACCGAGACGCTGCAGCGGCAGGTGCTGGCCGCAAAAGAAGAAAATGATCGCCTGAAAGAAGAACTGGCCGCCCCCTTTGACGAGGCGTACGTCCGCCGGGTGGCGCGCCGTTCGCTCGGATACTGCATGCCGGGCGAGATCATCTATTTCAGCGATTTGGACGAGTAAACATGGAAACGATTCTTTCAAACGGACAAAAAGTTCGCATCATTGACCCTGCGGCGGTTGAAGACGCGGTCGCCCGTCTTTTTGTACAGGCCAATTACGCGCTGACGAAAGATGTAACTGGCTGCATCCGGCACGCCGCGGATACCGAACGCAGCCCGCTTGCAAAAAGCGTGCTCCGCCGCCTCCTCGACAACGTAGACGCGGCGAAAAAGATCGACGTTCCGATCTGTCAGGACACCGGACTTGCCGTGGTGTTTTTATACGTCGGTGACGCGGTGCATGTCGCGGGCAGCATTCCGGACGCGGTCAACGCAGGCGTACGGCGCGCTTATGTGGACGGCGGCCTGCGGCTGTCTGTGGTGCGCGATCCCCTGTATGACCGCGCCAATACCAACGACAATACCCCTGCGATCATACATATCCGCCCGGTGCCGGGAGACCGTCTGCGGATCGTAGCGCTGCCCAAAGGCTTTGGCAGCGAAAATATGAGCGCGCTGAAAATGCTGACGCCCGCGGCCACGGAGGACGACGTCGTCCGTTTTGTCGTGGACACGGTGATTCAAGCAGGTGCTAATCCCTGCCCTCCGATCACGGTGGGCGTAGGCATCGGAGGCGATTTTGAGCGGTGCGCCGCGATGGCCAAGGAATGCTTCTGCCGTCCGCTCGACGCCGAAAACAGTGACCCGCGCTATCGTGCGCTGGAAGCGCGCCTGCTGCGCGAGATCAATCAAACCAACATTGGCCCGCAGGGCTTTTCGGGCGATACCACGGCGCTTTCCGTAAAGGTCGCGGCTTGCCCAACCCACATTGCCGGCCTGCCTGTGGCGGTCAACATCAATTGCCACGTGACAAGACATGCAGAAACGACAATATAAATCGAAAAAGCATACGAAAAACTCCGCCTCGTTGGTCATCCTCTGCGCCACTGTAATTGTTGCCGTGGCGCTTTTATGCATGGTTACCGCAAGAATGGCCCGCAAACAGCAGCGTCCCGAAGAAACGTCGTCTCTCGACGTCAGCGTGACCATTTCAGTATCTGGGCAGACTGAGTCTTCCCCGCTTTCTTCCGAGCACGGCGATACGGGGCCGGACGTCTCCTCACAGCACAGCGACTCGCCACCCGTATCTTCGATGGACGCACATACGTCCGAATCAGGTTCTTTTCCCCTCATTGTGGAAGAAGAACCGCCGGTGCGCCGGATCGAAAATTTTCTGCTCTATCCGTCCGACAGCGACGAGTACCGGCTGGCCTGGCTGCTGCTTGAGGAAGTTCCGACCGTCCGAATTTTGATCCAAGCGCCCGTAAAAGCTTCCACGCCGCAAGCGCCAGCCGTGCAAACCGCCGCGGCGGCAGAAACCACAAAGGAAGAAACCACGGCAAACGACGCGATACCAATAGAAAGCACGACGGGACAAACGACCGCGGAAAATACAGCTTCCGCCGAAACCGAAGCCGCGCAATCCACGGCCGAAGATACAGCTTCCGCCGAAACCGAGGCCGCACAGCCTACAGCAGAAGATACGACGTCTGCTGAAACCGAAGCCGCGCAATCCACGGCCAAAGATACGGCTTCCGCCGAAACCGAGGCCGCACAGTCCGCAGTGAAAAATACAACATCTGCTAAAATTGAGGCAGACACGGATATTCCGGCGCGCTATATGGACGCAAAGGGGTCGGTCTCCCTATATTACAAAGACCTGACCGACGGAGAAACGCTGGTTTTCAACCCAGACAAAATCCAGTACGCGGCGTCCATGATTAAAATCGTCTATGTCTACGCGCTGCTCTCCGCCGCCGACGAAGGCAGGGCAAATCTTGACCAGACGGTGGTATACGACGCTGCAAAAATGTATCGGACCGGTTCGGGCAATTTTGCCTCGGTACCGGACGGCACTTCGTTTTCCGTCTGGGAACTGATTGAGCGCACGGTCGTATCCAGCGACAATACCGCCTACGGCATGCTGCAGGGACTGTACGGTTACCGGTTGTTCACCAGCGCTATGGAAGCAGCCGGACTGCCGTCCGTCTACCGAGACTGGTGGCGCACGCCGGTTGAGCAGTACGGTCAATTTTTTGAGACGCTGCATGCCTATCTCACGTCCGGCGGGGAAAACGGCGCGCGGCTGTGCGGCCTGATGTGCCGCTCCACACAGACCGTCATGCTGAAAAATGCGCTGAAACCCGAAAAGGTCGCACACAAATACGGCTGGGACGTCGGTTCCTACTGCGACGGCGCGGTCGTACTGAACGAGGAACATCCATACATCGTAATTTTCATGTCCAATCTGGACGAAGGGCATGTAAAACGCGCAAACACCGAATTCATCTATGAGGTCGGAGGCCTTGTCAAGCGCATCCACGATAAAAAATACGAGAACGCCGCGAAAGAGGAACAAACGGATGCTGAAACTTTACCGCTATGATGTCTCTGAGATGGACAGAGAGACATACGCCTGCCTTGCGCTGACCCTGCCGCAGAATCTTTTGGCAAGGCTGGACGGCATGGCGCACTTCGGCGATAAAAGGCGCGCCCTCGCGGGGCATTTGCTTACGCTAGGCGCGGCCAAAGAACTGTGCGGCGCAAGCGATCCAAAAATTCTGCGCACGCCGGCCGGCAAGCCCTATTTTGCGGAGCTTCCGCTCTTCTACAGCGTCAGTCACAGCGTGGACTTTGTCATTCTTGCTGCCTCCGATAGGCCAATTGGTGCGGACATCGAGCGGATTCGCCCGCTGAATCTGGGCATAGCCAAACGATTCTTTGCGCCGGGCGAACAAAGTTATCTGTTCGGCGCTTCCCCGCGGCCGCAGGATTTTGAAACGCCGCCGTCCGAACAAAGTCGCGAAATACTCGGCCGGTTTTATGAAATCTGGACGAAAAAAGAAGCCTTTTTCAAATGGCGCGGCACCGGCATCGTGCGCCCCACTGAACTGGACACCTGCAGACTGCCGTTTTATACGGAATCCGACGGCGAATACGCCATCGCCGTATATGAAGAATAATGCTCGGAACCGGCAATCAGGCACGTTGCAGGGTTCACAACAATAAAGCGCAGCGCACTCGTTTTTTTGGATCTGCAACGTGCGCTTTGCCAAGGTGAAGCGCGCCGCGCGCTCCATACGGTTTCACCGCGGCGGTCTTTAACGCTTTGGAAAAAACCTTTTCCATGATAAAACGTCCGCAGCGCCGGAATTTCCGGCCGCTGCGGACGTTTTTTAAGTTATACGGTCAGCAAAATGTCAATTGAACATCTCGCCATATTTGAGAAGCCGCTCGTACTTGGCTTTTGCAGCCTCCTCCGCTTTTGCAAAGAGCACTTCGGCTCTCTCGGGGAACTGCTGCGCTAGACGGCTGTAACGGGTCTCGCTCGTGATAAAGTCACGGTAAGACGCAGTCGGCGCCTTGGAGTCTACGATCAGCGGATTCTTGCCCTCGGCTTTCAGCATCGGATTATAGCGGAACATCTGCCAATAACCCGCCTCGACCGCGCGCTTCATCTCAAGCTGGCAGTTTGCCATCGTGCCCTTGATGCCGTGCATCTCACAGGGCGCATAACCGATAATCAGAGACGGACCGTTGTACGCTTCCGCCTCGGTGAACGCTTTCAGCGTCTGGTTCATGTCCGCGCCCATCGCGATCTGTGCAACGTATACGTAGCCGTAGGACATTGCGATCTCCGCAAGGTTCTTCTTGCCGATCGCCTTGCCCGCTGCAGCAAACTGCGCGACCTGGCCGATGTTGGACGCCTTGGATGCCTGACCGCCGGTATTGGAATAGACCTCCGTGTCAAAGACCATGATGTTGACGTTCTCGCCCGACGCGATCACGTGGTCGAGGCCGCCAAATCCAATGTCATAAGCCCATCCGTCGCCGCCGAAGATCCAAACAGACTTCTTGGACAAATAATTCTTCTCGCGAAGAATTTCAGGTGCCGTCGGGCATCCTGCCGCCGCAGCAGCCTCCAGCGCGGGGATCAGCGCCGCCGTCGCAGCCTGATTGGCCTCGCCGTCATCCTTCGTCTCAAAATACTTTTCAATCAGCGCCTTGGTTTCGTCTGGCGTCTGCTCAGCCGCCGCCATTTCCTCGAGCTTCGACATCAGACGCTCGCGGATCGCTTTCTGGCCGAGCGCCATGCCGAGACCGTGCTCGGCGTTGTCCTCAAAGAGCGAGTTTGCCCACGCGGGACCGCGGCCGGTCTCCCGATTTACGGTATACGGCGTTGCGGGCGCGCTGCCGCCCCAGATCGAGGAACAGCCGGTCGCATTGGAAATATACATTCTCTCGCCGAAAAGCTGCGTAATCAGACGCGCATAGGAGGTCTCCGCGCAGCCTGCGCAGGAACCGGAGAACTCGAGCAGTGGCTGTTTGAACTGGCTGCCCTTGATCGTCTTGTTGATCAGTTCTTTCTTCTCGGACACATGCGCGACCGCATAGTCGAAGGGCGCCTGCTGATCGAGCTGCGACGCCTGAGATGTCATCTCAATCGCGGCCTTTTCGGGCGCGCCGTCTTTGAGCGCCTTGGCCGTCACGGGGCAGGCCTTGACGCAGAGCGTACAGCCCATGCAGTCCATCGGAGAGATAGCCATCGTAAATTTATAATCGGTTTTCACAACCGGTTTTGCTGTGAATTTCGTTGCGGCAGGCGCGGCGGCAGCCTCTTCGGCCGTCATTGCAAACGGGCGGATTGCCGCATGCGGACATACAAACGCGCAGCTATTGCACTGGATGCAGTTTTCCGGATGCCATACGGGAACATTGACCGCGACGCCGCGTTTTTCATAAGCGGCAGCACCCTGCGGGAACGTACCGTCCACATAATCCACAAATGCGGAAACCGGAAGCGCGTCGCCGTCCATCTTGGAAACAGGCTCCACCACATTCTTGACAAATTTGACAAGTTCAGGACGCTCGCCGGCCGCGGCGCTCTCATACGCTTTGATCTCCACGGTCTTCCATGCCTCGGGCACTTTGACTTCAGTCATAGCGTTTGCACCCGCGTCAATCGCCTTGTAGTTGAGATCGACCATCGCCTGTCCCTTTTTGATGTAGGACTTATACGCCATCTTCTTCATATACTCGACGGCCTCGTCCTTCGGCAGAATGTTGGCCAGCGCAAAGAACGCGGACTGTAAAACCGTATTTTTAACCTTTGCGTTGCCGATCTCCTTGGACGCGATGGTGGTCGCGTCGATAATATAGAACTTGATGTTGTTGTTGGCAATGTAGGATTTGACAGAAGCGGGAAGATGTTCGTCCAGCTGCTCGGGCGTCCACTGGCAGTCGAGCATGAACGTGCCGCCGGGCATAACGTCCTCGACGATCTTATAACCCTTGAGAATATAAGAAGAATTATGGCAGGCAACGAAGTTTGCCTTTGTAATATAATAAGGAGACTTGATCGGTTTGTCGCCGAAGCGAAGGTGCGAGATCGTCACGCCGCCGGTCTTCTTGGAGTCGTACTGGAAGTACGCCTGAATGAATTTATCGGTGTGGTCGCCGATGATCTTAATCGAGTTTTTGTTTGCGCCGACCGTACCGTCGCCGCCAAGACCCCAGAATTTGCAGGAAATGGTTCCCGCCGCGCTGGTATCGGGCGCGGGCTTCTCTTCGAGAGAGAGTCCGGTCACATCGTCAACGATGCCGATGGTAAAATTGGCCTTCGGCTGCGCGGCCGCGAGATTTTCATAAACGGCGAAAACGCTCGCGGGCGTCGTGTCCTTGGAACCGAGTCCATATCGGCCACCGACAACTTCGGCTTTAACGTTTTCTTTATCGAGCGCGGCGACAACGTCGAGGTACAGCGGCTCGCCGAGCGAACCGGGCTCCTTCGTTCTATCGAGCACCGCGATCTTTTTGACGGTCTTCGGCAGCGCCGCGGCCAGTCTGTCCGCGCAGAACGGACGGTATAGGCGAACCTTGACAAGGCCGACCTTTTCGCCTTTAGCGGTCAAATAATCGATAACTTCTTCGCAGACGTCGCAGATCGAGCCCATCGCCACGATTACGCGGTCCGCATCCGGCGCGCCGTAATAGTTGAAGAGCTTATAGTCCGTGCCAATCTTTGCATTGACTTTGTCCATGTATTCTTCAACAATCGCAGGAAGCGCGTCATAGTACTGGTTGCAGGCCTCTCTGTGCTGGAAGAAAATGTCACCGTTTTCGGCCGAACCGCGGAGCACCGGATGCTCCGGATTGAGCGAACGCGCACGGAACGCCTCGACCGCATCCATATCGGTCATTTCTTTCAGATCGTCGAAATCCCAGACCTCGATCTTCTGAATCTCATGCGAGGTGCGGAACCCGTCGAAGAAGTTGAGGAAAGGCACTCTGCCCTTGATCGTCGCCAGGTGCGCGACCGCGCCGAGATCCATAACTTCCTGCGGGTTGGTCTCCGCCAGCATAGCAAAACCGGTCTGACGGCAGGCATACACGTCCGAATGATCGCCGAAAATATTCAGCGCGTGAGACGCGACGCAGCGCGCAGAAACATGAAATACGCAGGGGAGAAGCTCGCCCGCGATCTTATACATATTCGGAATCATCAGCAGAAGACCCTGCGAAGCCGTGTATGTAGTAGTGAGTGCGCCTGCCGCGAGGCTGCCGTGCACGGTACCCGCCGCGCCGGCCTCGGACTGCATCTCCATGACCTTGACCGTCGTGCCGAAGATGTTCTTCAGCCCCTGCGCCGACCATTGGTCTACGCTGTCCGCCATCGGGCTGGACGGCGTGATCGGGTAAATACCCGCGACCTCCGTAAAGGCATAGCTCACGTGCGCCGCAGCAGTATTACCGTCCATGGAAAGCTTTTTTCTTGCCATTGGGAAATACCTCCAAAAAAATAAAATTTATATTTAAATAGAATTACTTAAACATTCACCGTACATTATACCATCGCGGCGTCAAAAAGTAAATAGAAAATCCGCAGTTTTTGCACATGCGCCGCGATTTTTACTGGCGCTTTTCACAATTTTTTCAAAAGAATCGAAGCTGCGTGGCCTCTTTATACATCGCGCGAAGCTCGCGCGGCGTGACATGGTCGTGCTTTTTCAAAAGCTCGCCGAAATATTTGGCGTTGCCCATACCGCAGGCCGCCGCAATCTGTTCGAGATCCGGCTCGCCGGACGCGAGCATCGCTTTGGCCTTATCCAGCCGGACGCGGATCAGATACTGAATCGGCGTGCAGCCGTACATTTCCTTGAACAGGCGGGAAAACTGGCTCTCGCTCATCCGGCAACTGTGCGCCAGCACGCGAACGGTCAGCGGTTCGGAATACCGCTGCTCGATCTGCAAAATCGCGGGAGACAGACGGACTCCAAGCGCGTCGAACCGCTCAAACGTACTCAGCATCCGGTCGCGCGCAAGCTTGGCCAGCGCAAAATATACAGTCGCGCAGATTTTGAGGCGGTCGTGCGCAAACTCCAGCGCGTACGGATTCATCCGGGCAATACCCGACAAAGAGGCCCCCTCTCCGGCCGCGCCAGCCGCCGCCGCAGGCAGATCGAGATGGCGCATAAATTCCGCATCCGCTTCAAAACGCACGAACTCGCAGGAAAGATCCTCGGACATAGCCTCGCATTGCAGCGAGACGCCTGCGCACACATATAAAAGCCAGCCGGGAACCAGCATCTGCCCCACGCCGTCCGGCAGACGCACGCGGGCGCTGCCGGCGCGCACAGCCAGCAGCAAGTGCTCGCCGTCGCCCGACGGCATCGCGGGCAGCTTTGCGCACGTACCAGCCGCAACCGGACGCAGGGGGAGCGGCGCGCGCTCTTTGGCAAATTCACCGGCCGTGTTTGCAAAGGTCTCCATAACCATCACCTCAATAAACCCGCGGCCACGCCGCGGCAAAATCACATCTCGTACGCTAAATGCGTGCGAGCCCAATCAAAAAAAATCGCAAAATGGTTTTTCTTTTTTATCTTGACAACCGTTCCAAAAACATGTATGCTGTAGCATAGTCGTATAAGTCCCGTATTTCAGAAAAGGAGGTGCGCCGCATCATGGATATCTGTATTGTATCAAACGACAAAAAAGAAGCGCGCTTTCTCTTGCTTGAACTCCGAGACGCGGGGTTTGACACAAGCATTTGTGACAGTTTTGCCATGCCCGCGCTGCTATATATCTGCGATCTGGATTTTATCAACAAAGATCTTCCGGAAAACACCATCGGTTATTCTTACGACCCGGAAAAGGCACGCCGCGTAAGCCTGTTTCTGCCGCGGCCCATCGACGCGATGCTGCTGCGCAAAACCGCAGCCAAGCTGCTTGAAAACAGCCGCGACCAGCGCCGTGCGCGCGCGCTTGCCGTCAGTCCGCATACGCGCCGCGTTTTCGGCCCGTATGGGGACGTCCGCCTCTCAGTCAAGGAGCTTGCGCTTCTGCTCGCGCTGAGCAACACCAAAACGCTCGAGCGCAGCCGCGCCGCGGAATTTTTCGGCGATTCGGACAGCAACATCATGGACGTTTATATGCACTACCTGCGCAAAAAGCTGAAAACGGTCTGTCAGGTGGACATCATCGCGTCGAAACGCGGCGTCGGATACGCGCTCCGCGAGGATGTAACCGTCAATATTTTGTGAATTTTCGACTCTATTGTAGCAAAAAAAGCTTGCATTTGCAAGCTTTCCTGCGAAAAAAACGGAGGCTTGGCGGTGAATGCCGCCAAGCCTCCGTTTTTTCCCACTGTCCGGCCGGGGGATCATCAACAGATGGGTTTACTTTTTCGTGATTTTCTTCTCTTTTGTAAAATTTATGCACGGAACGCTGAGGACAGCGTTCCCTACGAAGAAAATAATTTGCTTCCGACGCATTGCTCAACGTTCACAAGTCTTGCGCTGAAGCTGTCCTCACCCGAAGCGTCAAAACATACTCGCTTTTATTGGGAACGTCTCGTCGCAAAGCGACGCTAGCGCCTTTGGCGCGTCGCTCGACGTTCCGTAATATACCACTTCGTAAATTTATACACGGAACGCTGAGGACAGCGTTCCCTACGAAGAAATATATAGATATATTAAGGGGTTTTTACCTCTAAATACAAACATTCCATAATGGATGGAGAGCGCAAACTGGAATTGTCAGCGATACACCACATAGCGGTAATGCGGCATATCGACACCTCTGTAATGTTTTACCCATGTATCCATCATTGTCATACCATTTCTTATGGCTACATTTTGAGAGGCTATATTTGTATCTCTGATAATAGAGCAAATTTCATCCGCTTTCAATATTTCAAACGCATATTTTTTACAAGCCTTTGCCGCTTCGGTGGCATACCCTTTATGCCAGTATGATCGCTCAAAAAGATAACCTATCTCAAGTACTTCCTCATCTTTCCACGGCTGCATTGTAAGTCCGCATTGACCAATCATTTCATCAGTTTCTTTTAAGATGACTGCCCATAAACCAAAGTTCCATTTTTGATAACGGGAAATTTGTCTATCCAGCCATTCCTGCACTTCGGTATCACGAAACGCGCCTTCGTAAGCATACATAGTTTTTTCATCCTGTAATATCTTGCATAAAGATTTGAAATCAGATTGATTCATCTCTCGCAAATACAATCTCTCTGTTTCAAGTATCATACTGTTCTCACCTCAAATCCCGATTTATCGCTTGGTTATATACAGCTATTACACCATAAATGAATATGCCCTTGTGGGAAATCTCAATAACCGGCATAACGAAAAAACGGCACAGCCCGCAAGCTACACCGTTTCCCGAAAACAATTTTGACAAACTTATTTGACTTCGACTTCCGCGCCGGCTGCGGTAAGATCAGCCTTGATCTTCTCAGCCTCGTCCTTGGAAACGCCTTCCTTGATCGTCTTCGGAGCAGCCTCGACGAGATCCTTTGCATCTTTCAGACCAAGGCCGGTCAGTTCGCGGACAACCTTGATAACATTGAGCTTCTGCGCACCGGCAGCCTTGAGCACAACGTCAAACTCGGTTTTCTCCTCTGCGGCGGGCGCTGCGGCTCCAGCGGCGGCGACGGCGACGGGCGCTGCGGACACGCCGAATTCCTCTTCCAGCGCTTTAACAAGGTCTTTCATTTCCAGAATGGTCAGAGTCTTTATCTCTTCCATAATGCTTGTGATTTTTTCAGTAGCCATTTTTCAATCCTCCTATGTGAATCAATATTTTTTAAAAATAACCGGCAAGCTTACGCTTTCCGCAAAATTACGCCTCAGCAGGCGCTTCGGCCGCTTCGGGCGCGGCGGCCTCGCCGCTCTTGTCGATGATCGCCTGCAGCGCATAGCACAGGCCATACAGCGGCGACTGGAGGCTGCCCATGATCTTGCCGATCATGACCTCCTTCGAAGGAGTATCCGCCAGTTCCTGAATCGTCGCAACGTCAATAACCTCGCCGTCGATAAAACCGACCTTGAACTGGAACGGCTCTACCTTTTCGACATATTCCTTGAGAATCTTTGCAGGCGCCACCGGATCGTTTTCGCTGATTGCCAGCGCGGTCATGCCCTCCAGATGCGCTTTCATCGCGCCGTAACCGGCCTCGTCGCACGCTCTGCCGGTAATGGTATTTTTCACGACCTTGTATTCCACGCCGGCCGCGCGAAGCGCCGCGCGGAGCTTGGTGTCGTCCTCCACCGTGATTCCCTGATACTGAACGACGATGCCCGCCGCCGCATTTTTCATCTTTTCGGCCAGCGCAGCGACCGCCGCCTGTTTCTCTTCCAGAATCTTCTTGCTTGGCATTGTATTTTTCACCTCCGTCGTACCAAAAAAATAATCTTTCTACGGTAAGACGCAGGCATACCGACAGAAAGATTATAAAAAATCATTTTATAACGCATTCCTCGGCAGGAAAGCCTCGCGGCTTTTACCGTAACCTGCTGTCTTAGGTAACAAAAGCATTGTATCAGACCGTAAGGGGAATGTCAAGCCTATTTTTTAATTTTGCGGAAATTTTTTCAAAGGACAGCCAGCAAAGATTTTGCGCGCGCACGGCGCGTCAGGTATATTTATTCGCCTGCAAATCAAAGAGTTCCTTATATTTTAGCTCGCTTGCGTATAAATCGTGATGCCGCCCGACCCCAATAACTTTGCCGCTTTCCATAAAGATGATTTTGTCCATCTTGACTGCGGCGGAAAGCCTGTGCGCCACCATAATCAGGGTTTTATCTTTATACAGATCGTTAAACGCGTCCAATATCTCGCTTTCCGCCAACGGATCCAGCGCGGCCGTAGGCTCGTCCAATACGATCAATTCCGAATCGCGAAGGATCGCGCGGGAGATCGCCAGCTTTTGTTTTTGCCCGCCCGAAAGCTCTATGCCGTCGCTCTCAAAATTTTTGTTGATATAGAGATCGACGTTTTTAGCTTCAAGATACCGTTCGTTGTTGAAGTTTGAAAAATCCAAGGAGTCCCGAATCGCCTCCGTATCCGAAAACCGGCTGAAATTCCCGATGGCCACGTTCTCCCGGATCGTAAAGGAAAATACGTTGAAATCCTGAAAGACCGTTGCAATGGCCCGCCGAAGCGCTTTTACGTCATAGTTTTGCACAGGGATCCCGTTAATCAAAATACTGCCTTCGGTGGGTTCGTAAAATCTCGTCAAAAGCTTGATGACCGTCGTTTTTCCCGACCCGTTTAAACCGATCAGCATCGCTTTTTCATGCTGATCGATCTCAAAGGACAGGTTATGGAGAACCGTTTTTGAACCCGGATACTGAAATGAAACGTTTTTGAACTCGATTTTATGAATCTCCTCTAAAGTCAGGTCGCCGCTCTCGACTGCGCTCTCACGCAGCATGAAATATTTCTTAAAATCACGGATCCGTTCATTGTACCCAATGAACGCAGCGGCAGAATTCAGAATCGAGGAAACGCTTGAGTTCAAATTTTCAAAAATCCCGGTGATATACGTAAAATCGCCGATCGTTTTTTCCCGGATCAGCACCCTATACACGATATAAATCTTGATCCATATCTGCATCGCGACAGACGGAAAATCGGCAAGAATATCCCGCAGCCTCATTGTATTGGCATGCTTGTTTTTATCTTGAGTTAGCTTGCGCTGAATACGAACGTACCGTTCGATCAGATCGTCGCCGGTGTCAAATAACCGAATCTCTTTTGCGGCGGGCTTATCAAACAGCAGCGCGTACAAGTAACCGGCAAAACGAGAATCGCGGAATTGACTTTTTTCAAATTCATAATTCTTTTTTTCCGCTTTTTTCTTAAACGCATATTTTGGGACCATAAACAGCAAAACAAGCACGCTGATCCACCAATTCACATGGATCGCTAAAATCAAATTCGCCGCGCAGCGGAATAGGGCCGATATCGTATTTCCGGTTGCAAACACCATCTGATGCATCGCATGCGCGTTCTGCCTGCTATGATTCAGTTCGTCAAAATTTTTCGGTATGTCAAAATACGAAATATCAATTTGGGCAGATTTCTTCATCAGCTGCAAATTGATATACGTAAGCAGGTCCTGTACCTGCAGGTCGCTTAGCTTTTGAATATAGCTCTGCAAAAACCCCATGAAAATTTTCA
Organism: uncultured Eubacteriales bacterium; assembly: GCA_958352145.1. GTDB lineage: Bacteria > Bacillota > Clostridia > Oscillospirales > CAG-272 > UMGS902. Next base: position 101,542 of record CATWNM010000002.1, on the reverse strand, counting down.
CAAAAGCCAAAATACAAAGCAAAATCACGATGCTTCTCAGCGCCTCGTCCAAAACGAACCCCGCGGAGAGGATGGAAGTCAATTGGTCTATGATCGACTTCATGACGTACATGTTTATAAAGGGACCGACGGAAGCGACCATATTCGTCGCCAGCAGAAAAATCATGCTCTTGCGGTTCGACTTAAACAAAAGCTGAAAGCAAAAAACAAAATTGCCTGTAAATTCCCTGCATTTTTGAATCAAAGCGCGCACGCCTGCGTCTCTCCTTCCGTCCTATATTTATCCGCCTGAATCGTGTACATTTTATAATACTGGTTTTGAGCGCGCATCAACTCGCCGTGCGAACCCGCCTCCATCACCCTGCCTTCGTTTATCACCAATATGTAATCCATCGTTTTCATATTGGACAGGCGATGAGAAATCATAATCAAGCCCTTATTTTCATAGAGCTTATTCAATTTTGAAAGAATATTGTATTCCGCTTTGGGATCCAGGGAAGCCGAGGGCTCGTCCATGACCAGCACCTGCGCCTGATTAAAGGCACACCGGGCAATCGCGATTTTTTGCCGCTGTCCCCCGGAAAGCTCTATGCCGTCTTCGGTGAAATCCCTGGACAAAAATGTGTCAAAGTCCGAAGTTTTGCTGAATATATCCTCTTTAATCTCCGCAAAATCCAGTGCCTTTGCGATTTTCGCGTCGTCATGCCGATTCTCATAGTCGGAAAAAGAAACGTTGTCGCGAATGCTCAAGGAATAAACGACGTAGTCCTGAAATACCGCGCTGAAAACTTTTCTTATTTTATGGATGTCATACTCGCGGATATCGACGCCGTTGATTAGAATCTGCCCTGAATCCGCATCATAAAATCTCAACAACAATTTTACGATCGTCGTTTTGCCGGAGCCGTTGACGCCCACGATCGCGTTTCGTTTTTTTGCATCCAATTTAAAACTGATGTGATCCAAAACAAGCTTATCCGTCTCGGGGTAAGCAAAGCACACGTCTCTGAATTCGATCGTCTCGACCGTTTCTATCGGCAGCGAACCTTGATAAACCACATTCGGCTCCGCCGCCATAAATTCATTATATTTTTGAATTGCATATTCGCTTTCGCCCATTTTCGCCAAATCTTCCACCAAATTGAGAAAAGAACTCGAGACGCTTGAATAAATGGACAACAGATAGGCGAAATCGCCTATATTGGCGCCGCCGCTGCCGATTTTAATCACGACAAAATACATCGAAAACATAATTCCGAATACGGGCAGCACCGTGAAAAAAGAATCGATCGCGCCTCTTTTGATAATGATCTTCCTCAAGCCCGAAGCGTAGCCGCACCAGTGGCGGCGATACTTTTCACAAAGGAAATCCTCCATTTCATAAAAGCGGACTTCCTTGGCGGCATTTTTCCCCAAAATCAAACGCGCCAAATAGCTGATTTTCCGCTTTACGCCCTGCTGGTCCTGTTCATATTCAAATTTTTGTTTATAATACTTTCCTCGTGTCAGCAAAGCCGGAAACGTCAAGGCTAAAATGAGGAGCGGAAAAGCCCAGTGCGACAAAGAAAAAGCGATCGACAGCGCAATGATAAAAGAAGTAGCGTTGGTTATAAAAAAGATGGCCCTATACACAATAAAACCTAATCTGGTCTTCCCCTCCTGCGCCTGTGCGATTTTATCGTAATATTTCGGATTGTCAAAGTAAGATATGTCTAGTTCCATGCTCTTTTTCGCCAATTTAATATTGACGTATTCTTTGAAAGCAAGTTGCTGCTTCTGCATCATGATGTTTCTAAAATAATTCGCAAAAATCAGCAAAATGGAAAATACGGCGCTCAAAATTACCCAAATCGAGATTTGGGTAATTGATTCATTGAACGGAAGCTGATTCGACAATGAATCATTCAACGTATTTATGATGTTTCTGCTGAAATACAAAATCACATAATACGAAACAGTATTCAGCAGCTGGATCGCAGCGCCCACGATGAAACAAACCGGGCTCGATTTAAAAGTTTCCTTGATAGAAAAAAGTAAATTTTTAATTATATCTAAATGGCTGCTAGAATAATTTTTCATGTATTTCCTCAAAATCAAAGAATAAGGGGATTAGTCAGAAACATCAAAAATATCCATTTTATCACCAATCCCCCATTTAATTAATTTTTGACTGCTATTTTGCTCCCGAACAGCCTTGACAACCCGAACAAGAGCCCATACAACCATTGCATCCTGTGCAAGAACAGTATACGCCTATCACTTGTTCTCTTTTATCCGTTCCAAACAAGAAATCCATTATAATCCTCCTTACTCTATTTTGCCCCCATACAACCGGAGCATCCAGAACATCCAGAACATCCGCCCATACAACCAGTGCATGCACCTGCACATGCACATGCTGGCGATATTTGGACGTCATGTTCTGCCCCAAATAAAAATTCCATTCTTTTAAAACCCCTTTCTTTTATTTTGATCCTGCACATCCTGTACAGCCACCGCAGGCGCCTGTACAAGCGCCTGAGCAATTTCCACTGCAGCCGCAACTTGGAAAGAGCGTGCCCGTTGTGTTATTATCCAACAAATAATCCATTTATGTCCCCCTTTTATGAATAATTTCTGATGTTCACAATAAAATGGATATTCATTTCATAACCGCCTTTATATATTGCTATGATAGAAATTCAATTTCTGCGTGTCTGATTGAGGGGGGATACTATCAACAAAAGTAAATTTCCATTCACAATTTTTAAATCCATATTCAGTGACTTTTTCAATAAAATAAGTCTTTATTTTTGCAAATATGTCATTGCATTTTTCAAGAAGAACTAACTCTATTTCAAATTTGTTTTGTGCTATCCTTGTAACTTGAAATTGCAAAATAATATTTTTTAAACGTGCATTTATCCACTCTATTACAAAGAAAAACACCACACATTCAATGCTTTTTCCGTTATTTAATTTTATAACATCATTACCCCTTCCTGCACGAAGTTCAAGGTACGGAGTAAGATTTCCGCAGCCGCATGTATCGCCCTTTCTTAATATTGCGACATCTTCGAGATTATAGCGTATAAACGGCATGCTTCTATTATTTAAACCTGTGATACAAACTTGTCCGATATTGTCATAACCTACATTTTTATTTTCATTTATGATCTCAACATAAACATTATTATCAAGACAATGTAAATGACCATTCTTGCATTCATAAGCAATTCCATTCACTTCTTTGGCCCCATAATGATTCGCAATATCTACTTCAAATACATCAGATATTTTCTTACGATAACTATCCATTAAGTATTCGCCCGTTAACTCAATAAACCTTAAATTATTAAATCGTTTCTTATTTGTTTTTTCTATGAAATCAGCAAATAGATAAAGTGTTGAAGGATGACACATAATCCATTCTGGATTAAACTCAAATATTTTGTTGTAATAAAACTCAAGTGTTTTTTCATCGAAACTTAATTTACTCAGCGATAATATCAATCCATTGTCACGAATCATCATCCGAGGAGAAAACACTTCTTTTTCTAAAAAATCATTTGTTCTATAAGCAATAGAATGAAAATAGCAACATTTTGATGTTGGTAAAATATTATGTAAAATTTTGCGCGCCGACCATAAACTCATTAACGATCTAATTTTATCTTGGCTGTTCCAATAAATACTTAAAATTTTCCCCGTAGAACCCGATGTTCTATCTACATCAAGTTCATTCTTTTTAAATTCATCAGATATAAAAGCATCCGTATTATTTAAAACTATACTTTTATTCAACAGAGGAATATTATTGAAATGATCTTCAGCATTATCTCCATTCAATTGAATACCATTTTCTTCAAACAGTTTTTTATAATATGGGACATGAACAGAAGCATACTGTAATATTGAATTGATTTTTTTGCTATTCATCTACATTTACCTCCGATACTTTCTCTTTCACATATTCAATCAAATTATTAAAGTTTACCAGACTTTCAAATCCAAGCATAGCATCATCAAACTCAATATTAAACTCTTTTTCAATATCTACTACTAATTGAACTAAAGTAATAGAACTAAATCCGAAATCTTTTATTAAATCTACAGAATCAGAAACAGATTCCACAGTAATATCCTGCGGCGAAAGAGAAACGACCATTTCTTTTAAAGTCATTTCAATGTTCATACTTGCTCCCTTTCTAATTGATGTTCTTTATACCAGTCTTTTTTGTCGTATGAATAGATGACACATTCGTTAAAATCCAACGCAAGAATTCTTGTATCATTGTACTCTAAAATATATTTTTCATCAATTTTATCCCACCAACTGTTTATTTTTATTTTGGTTTCCTTTTCTTCTAAAGCAATGTTATCGAAAATATTAGTGGGAAAACGAATAAGAGATTTTACCTTATCGTTATTCCCCAAGATAAATTTCAAACTTCTATAAGCCAATAGCTTTTCAAATAGGAAAGCATATTCATCACATTCAGACTGAGTTAATGTAGTAACAGCTACACGTTGCATACTGGAGTCTCCTTTGCTTTTTGAAGATAAATTTTATCAAATGGGTCTTCTGGTTTTTCTATTAGATTCTTATTACTTGAAGACAGTAACCCTTTCATTACCATAAAATCTTTTAATTTTTCTGCTTCTCGTTGATGTATTCGATTTACTTGACATTGAACTTTAGGCGGAATATGCAACTCATTCGTTAATTTCTTGTTTATATACAAACACCTTGAACAATTTGAAATGCCGCAATAAGAGCAAATCGGAGATAATCTTCGCAAAAAATATTTTTTATCAATTTCTCTGATTCCCTCTTCTAAATCGCCAATATAGTTATTTTCGTTTTCAAAATAAAAGGCCGGACATATATAAAACTTGCCATTTGGCGCTAATGAAATAGATGTTGTTCCTGCCCCACAATCTCTCGGACTTTGCAAATAAATTAAATCTGACAATACATTTATATGGTAGCGTTTGTTATTATTTATGCATTCTTCAAGCAATTCTCTTAGCAATACTATTTGAGTATCATATTCTGAAATACTCCCCTCGTCCCAATTCGGCAAATCCTGTATAAATAAATTAGTTCTCTTTTTACACTTTGACAATTCAGAACAAAAAGAAAATATATCTTTAATATGTTTTCTGTCTATAAGCAATATCGCAACATTACTCCCCTCATCAACTGACCTTACATCATTATCATAAATGTTTATATAATTGTTTTGTGAGTACACTTCTTTTGAAGACAGAAGTTCAAAAAATTGATTTTTATCTGCTTTAAGACCATGGTTGCATTTTCCGAGAAATACGGGGACTAAATTATTTTCTTTGCAAAAACGTATGCCCTTTTGCAAAGTATCATAGGATAATTCATGAACATCTTTTTTTGCAACTTGATAGCCACAATGCGGCGTTACATGATCAGAAGTAATAAAATTAATAAATTTTAAGTATTCAGCGTTAGGCGCACTTGATTTAATAATAGTCATTTGAGAAGTTCTACCTGTCGTTTCTTCAAATCTTCTCCAAAAATATTTATTTGCCCTTGCATTGGCTTTATGCATCTTACAAATGGCCTGATTGCGCTCAAATATGGTATCGTTTGTTGACATCTCATAATTATAAGCAACGCACCAACCACACCCCTTGCCTTCTTGACAAACGTTACACTCTGCACTGCTTTGATTTTTCCAATTCAATGCAATAAAAGCTCTTAAACGATCATAATTAATACCATCCTTTAAATTTCCTACAATAATTTTTCTATGGTCATTAAAACACATGTCCAAAAATCGAATACATGGATAAAAATTGCCTTCACAATCGAATGCAATTGATTTATATCCTGCCCCACACCTATTTCGACTTAGACATTCACCGTCAACAGGCAAGCCGACTGTAGGATTAAAGAAAGCAACACCATACTTGTCCCACAAGTTATGATCGATTATATAATCAGCAAGTTCCTTTAATTGGTTTTCATAAATTAAATCGTCACCGTCCTGCCAAACATCTTCATAAACCACATTGGCCATAACATGTTTTATTCCTAAATCCCATAAATGTAACACGCTTTCTTTTAAATATGGCAGATCATTATGCGAAAAAGTAGCTTTATTCGCAGCATTCGGAAATTGCTTCAACCACAACGGCACATTTTTTACTACATCATCATATGAACCCGAACCATCTTTTTTAATTCTTGAAACATTATGTTTTTCCTTGGTGCCGTCAATACTTATTGAAAACCATGTATGTCCCCGATGCTTTTCAATAAATTTTTGAACCAACGGATCTCCATATAGCGTCCCGTTCGTCGAAAAAGTAAATCTATATTTGTCAAACCATTTATGATTCATAACGTACATTTTTGCCACGATATAATCACATAACTGGTCTATTAATTCAATTTCTAATAATGGCTCGCCTCCTATAAAATCCCAAATAACAGCATCCTCTTGACATAAATACTCATTTTGTAAAACAAAATCAACTATTTTTTTCGCTATATCAAAACTCATTTTACGCTTGCTATTTTTTCCAACCATATAACAATATTTACAAGCCAAATTGCAGTCCTCTGTTATACAAAAAGTAAGCGTTATGCATTTTCCATCTTGCCATTGTTTATAATTGCTTCCAATCCGAACATCAGAATAATTTAGCATAAAAATTTCTCCTAAATTCTTTTAATTTTACCATTGTAAGTTTTATCCAACCGGTCTACAATTTCAAATTTTACTGGCACTTTATAATCTGCTAATTTATCAGCGCAAAATGCTCTGTAATTATCTATAGCGCTTATATCCTTGACCACGATCTTTGCCTTAGGAACTTCACCGAGTAAAGTATGCTCTTCTGAAACAACACATGCTTCTTGAATATTCGGGTGGCTCATCAATACCTCTTCTATTTCTTCCGGATAAATATTGATTCCGCCAGATATAATCATGTTTGTTTTTCGGCCGGTTAGATAAAGATATCCCTCATCATCTAAATATCCCAAATCGTTCGTATGTAGCCAGCCATCAATAATTGTTTTCTTTGTAATTTCCTCTCGTTTGTAATATCCTTTCATCACATTTTTGCCTTGTATAACAATTTCACCGATTTCTCCACCCTTCAAGGCATTACCTAATTCGTTGACAATCTTGATTTTCACGTTTGGAATAGGTTGGCCAACAGAACCAATCTTTCTTAGAGCATCTTTGGGCAACAACGCAGTTATGCGTGGAGAAGCTTCTGTTTGTCCATAAGTTTGAATAAAACTTGTTGATTTTAAGATCTGAATTAATTTTTGTAATGACTCGACCGGCATTTTACCGCCGCCAAAACAAATATAGCGTAATGAACTGAAATCATACATATAAGTATAGCGATATTCTAATAACATGAGCAGCATGGATGGAACGCTCGTAAAATTCGTAATTTTCTCGTTTTGTACCGTTTGGGAAAACAGCTTGGGCAAAAACAAGCCATTCAATATTACCATTGAAGCTCCAAGATAGATATGAGTTAAGAACTGTGCAGTATTGCAGTATCCAAAATACATCGGCATGGAAATTAAAACTTTGTCATTTGATGTCAAATTTAACGATTGAATATTAGATTCCACGTTATTAATGAGGTTGCCGTGCGAAAGCATCACGCGTTTTGGATTGCTTGTCGTACCAGAGGTATGAAGCAAAATAGCAACATCATCCTCATGCCCAATATTATGAATGGCATTCGATTTCCGTATAAAATCTTTTTCATTATTTAGGATTACAATACTCTGATCCTCAACAAACAAAAGCATTGTTCTATATCCATAAAGCGATAAGCATTCTTTCAAGAAGCTACGATACTGTAAACTAGTTATAATAACGTCAATTTCGCAATATTCGAGGGTACTTATTATTTCTAATTTTTTTGACGGAGTGCCAATGGGTACAATGATCTTATTTGAAAATAAGATTGAAAAATAAGCTAGAGCATAGTTAATAGAATTTGGAAGGAATATAGCAATATTTAAAGAGCTTTCTGCAATATTATCATTGAGCGCATTGGAAAGCTTTCGGGAATCGCTATAAAATTGTTTATATGTAATCTCGTTCTCGCCAAATTTAATGGCTATTTTTTCGTTTTCCTTTTGTCTTTCCAAAAGTTCTGTTAAAAACACATTTTCCACATCCTTTTAAAATATAAACTGTAAACCGCTCAATACAAATGAATAAATAAAACTATAGATACGCTTTGCTTAAACAAAAACATCGCAAAGCAATGCACAAAAAAATCTCTTCACGATGTTTTCACAATATTTATTAAATCCAACGTAGAATATACTACTATTCGAAAGCAGCAGCGCATTCATTAATTTGCAAAAAAATCACCAATTCCGCAAGCAGCATATATTCAATCTCCATAAATTTGCTGAGTTAACATATCTCTATATAACATTCAACCAAAATAAACAGACATTCAGCATCCTTGGCTACAATACATCTTTAAAAACATTACAAATATTGTCTAAATGCTAGCATAAAATTTAGCAATGGTCAACAAAAAAATAGGGGAAAATTTCAGATTTTATTGTCGAAACACTGAAAAATTTATACTAAAACGGTTTTTGATTTTACAGCATTCTGCCATAAATTGAAATTATTTTCAATTTATTACAAATCGTGACAGCGGATGCATCCAACATCTAGCAGGATATACAGGACTGCCGTTTCGCGAGTGACACATAGAACGTCGAATGATTCATTTTATGCCAAGAGTTTCCGTATAAAAGTTCCCCTCTCATTTAAAATAACAACAAATTGTTTTAATATGATCCTTTTGATCGGTGTATTTTTGATGCAAACTATTATATACTCATAGTTGTACAAAAATAACAACGATAATAACAAGGTACAGGTGGATTATGTTTTAAGTTATAAATGAATTTAAAAAAGCCAATAAACCTAGAACGATTCGTTTTACCGAAAGTCTATCGAATGAACTTCAGGACGTTGCCGATCAAAATGACGTATCGTTTAACACTTTAGTTTTACAATGCTACCGATACACTCTGGATCATATGGAAAACTAATTTTGCGCAACTTTGTAGGGAACGTCGTCCTCGACGTTCCGTGTACAAATTTTGCAAAGCGGTAAAATGCGGAACGCTGAGGACAGCGTTCCCTACAAAAGCGAGTGTATTTCTGCACTCCGATAAAAAGGCCGCTGCGGCGCAGGCTTGCGGAATATTTGGCCATACACCGGAAGTAAAATTATAACGATACCGTATAGTCTTATAAAATTTTACGTACGCGGGAAAGGAAAATTTTATATGCCGATAAATAAAACGCCGGTTACATTTCATCTTGAAGAAGAGATTTAGAAAATTACGATATATCGCGAAAGAGGAGACGAAAAGCATCAGTAATTTACTAGAGCAGCTTTGCAGATCGTATATCAAAGAATACGAACAGGGCACGAAAAAATCGAAATCACGTATTTGCATATATAGATTTAAATTTTTGGAGGGGCAAGCATGTTTAAAGTTGAAAAGACCATGAATACGGCAAAGAAATGCAAACGGTACAGCTTCCGCAAAAGATGCGCGAGGAAATGACGGCAAATCGCGCGGAGCACGGCGTATCGCTATCTTTCATAATATCATTAATGCTTTGACATAATCCTTGTAGATGTTCTTAAATGGGATATGAAATTAAGAATTCTTTTAACAAAGAGAAAATTTCCATAAATTACCAAAAATATATTGACAAGCGCATGCATCTGTGATAAAATAATATTGTTACTGAGTGTTGTGTCATAAGCTTACAAAATTTAAAAGAAAAAACCGGAACAACTCTGCATGCTTGTTCCGGTTTTTTCTATGGTTTTCCTGTCTGCGATCTCCGCGAAAGCCCGCAATGCCAGACAAAAGGGAGAAAACGCGGTTTTTTTCCGTGTTCGGTTTATTTCTATGGGAATTTCCGGCGTATGGGTCCGGCGTTTCATCCGCGTTCTGCAATAAACACAGAAAGAGAGCAAAGTTTGCAACTTATATGTAATTTGCTCCAAAAAACCCTTCTTTTGCCTTTTTGGAAAGGTAAAAGAAGGGTTTTTTCTTTGAGATTACAGCGCGATCAGACCCATCATCGTACCGCGCTTGTCGCCCATGCGGCGGTGCGAATAAAACAGATCGGGATGCGAAAAAGTGCATAGATCCGAAAGATCGATGTTTTCTTCGGGCAGACCCGCCGCGATCAGGAGCGTTTTGTTGATTTCGCCAAGATCGCAGAGAAATTTGCCCGGCTCTTCTGCGGGGCGGAGATGGCGCAGCGTCAGGCGGTCTTCGCCGAGAACTTCCAACACGCGCTTTGCGACCTCCTCGCCGACTTCATAGCGTGCCATGGAGATGTGCGGACCGATCGCGGCGCGGATATCTTCGGCGCATGCACCGAGAAAACACATGTTTGCGACCGTTTTCCCGACGATGTTGCCGACGGTACCGCGCCATCCGGCGTGGACGGCGGCGATGACTTTTGCGCCGGGATCGGCGAGCAGGACCGGCACGCAGTCGGCCACCCGAACGCCAAGCGCGGTTCCGATCGAATCGGTGACCAGCGCGTCGCCCTCGAACGAAGCGGGCGTGTAAATGCCGTGGCCGCCGAGCATTTTGTTCACCGTCGTGACTTTTGAAGAGTGGATCTGCGGCATGACGATCAGTGTATGCGGATCGACGTCAACCGCCTCGCAGAAGCGCTCGATATTTTTTTGTACGATAATATCCTTGTCTCCGCGGTAAAAACCGAGATTTAAGGACTTTGTGTGCTCTGCGCGCGAAAGCCCGCCGAGCCTTGTGGAAAAGCCGTGGCGGATGGGGTAGAGCGCCTCGGAATAAAAGTAGGTTACGCCGTTGTAATCTGTGCGTTTCTGCATGGAACCGAACCTTTCATAGTACAAAAAGCTTAATCATTTTGATGGCGCTGCCCGCGAGGTATTCGCGCACTTCGCCCAGCCCGAAAAAACCGTCTGCATCATACAGCCGCAGGCGCGCGCCCTCGGGCAGCGCGATTCCGAGCTTGCTTTGATAGATTTCGCAGCCGTTTTTGCACAGTCTTGCGTAAAAATCAGGCAGCTTCAACTGCGGCAGGGCGGAAAATGCAGCCTCAACCGGTAAAAGCAGCGCGTCCCGTGCCTCGGCGCAAAAGGCTTCGATTTCTTCGAGCGTATGCGCCGCGTCCAGTGAAAAGCCGCCGCATTTTGTGCGCCGCAGCGCGGTCATGACCGCGCCGCAGCCCAGCGTTTCGCCAATTTCGGAGATCACGGTGCGCACATAGGTGCCTTTCGAGACGGACAGGGAGAGCGCGTAGGTCCTCGGGCCGTCCGGCGCCGCCTCTATATCGTAGATTTCGATTTCCCGCGGTGGCACGTCGAGCGTTTTCCCCTGCCTTGCGTAGTCGAGCAGTTTCTTTCCGCCGACTTTGACCGCACTAATCATTGGCGGGGTTTGAAGCCTGCGTCCGCGCATGGCGGCCGCCGCCGCGAGCACTGCGTCCGTTTCAGGGAGCGGCGCGCCTGTTTCTGTGAGGACGCCGGTGCTGTCGCCGGTATCGCTGACCGCGCCGAGGAAAAATTTTGCCTCATAGCGCTTGTCGTGCGCGGTCAGGTACTCGGAGGCTTTGACCGCGCGGCCGATCAGCACCGGCAAAACGCCGGTCGCCATTGGATCGAGCGTCCCGGTATGCCCCACCTGCCTTGTGCCGTATAGACGGCGCAGACGGTTTACGACGTCGTGCGACGTGCACCCAGCCCCTTTATCGACGATCAGAATACCGGAATTATTCATCGTCCTTTTCGCGCGTAACCGCGATGGAAAGCTCACCGAGCGCCGCCGCGTCAGCGGCGGACGGACAGCCGGACATCAGTTCGGAAGCGTTCTGCACCTTGGGGAAAGCGATCACGTCGCGGATATCCTCGAGGCCGAGCGCGAGCGTCACCAGCCGGTCGAGGCCAAAGGCCATGCCGCCGTGCGGCGGAACGCCGTATTTGAACGCCTCGAGCAAAAAACCAAATTTTTCAGAAGCCTCTTCTTGGGTCATGCCGAGCGCGCGGAACATGCGGGACTGGATCTCGGGATCATGGATCCGGATGGATCCGCCGCCAAGCTCGGTTCCGTTGAGCACGATGTCGTAGGCGACGGCACGCGTCTCACCGGGCGCACGCTCGATTTTGTCGAGGTCGTCGGGATTGGGCATTGTGAACGGATGATGTTTTGCGTAGTAGCGCCCGTCCTCTTCAGAATATTCGAAGAGTGGAAAGTCGGTTACCCAGAGAAATTTATAGTCGTGCGGGTCGAGCAGGCCGAGGCGCTTTGCGCACTCGACGCGCAGCGCGCCGAGCGCATCGAATACGACGGCGTCTTTGTCCGCGCAGATCAGGATCAAATCGCCGTCGGTGGCGCCGAGGCGTTTTGCGATTGCTGCGTTTTCTTCGGGCGTTAAAAATTTGGCAAACGAGGACGAAACTTCGCCGCCGGAAAACTTTGCAAAGGCCAGTCCGCGCGCGCGGTAGGATTTTGCAAATTCACCGAGCGCGTCGATCTCCTTGCGCGAAAAGGCCGCGCCGCCCCGGACATTGATTGCGCGCACGCTGCCGCCCGCGGCCAGCGCCCCGGCGAACACCTTGAATTCGGTATTGCGGACCAGATCGGAAATATCGCAAAGCTCAAAACCGAACCGCATATCCGGCTTGTCCGAGCCAAAGCGCTCCATCGCCTCTTTGTAGGTCAGGCGCAGAAAGGGCGTGGCAAGATCGACGCCGAGAAATTCTTTCCAGAGCCGTTTCAAAAAGCCTTCGGTCACATCGATTACGTCGTCCTGCCGGACAAAGGACATCTCAACGTCGATCTGTGTGAATTCGGGCTGACGGTCGGCGCGCAGATCTTCGTCGCGGAAGCAGCGGGCGATTTGAAAATAGCGGTCAAAGCCCGCGACCATCAAAAGCTGCTTATACAGCTGTGGCGACTGCGGCAGCGCATAGAATTTGCCGGGATGCACGCGGCTGGGCACCAGATAATCGCGCGCGCCCTCGGGCGTCGGCTTGATTAGGGCGGGGGTTTCAATATCGACAAAGCCGTTTTCGGCATAATAATCGCGCGCGATTTTTGTGATCGCCGAGCGCGCGAGAATGTTGCGCTGCAAATCGGGACGGCGCAGATCGAGGTAGCGATAAGTCAGGCGAAGATCAGAGCGGACGTTGCTGTTTTCTTCGATCGCAAACGGCGGCGTCTGCGCCGCCGAGAGGATGCGCAGTTCGCGCACGGCCACCTCGATTTCTCCGGTCGGCAGGTTTTTATTGACCGCCGCCTCTCCCCGCGCGCGCACGACGCCGCGCGCCAGAAGGACAAATTCGCTGCGGACGGAAAACGCCCTTTGAAAAGCGTCCTGTTCGGTCGTTTCGTCTACGGCAAGCTGTACGATGCCGCTGCGGTCGCGCAGGTCGATGAAGATCAGGGAGCCGAGATCGCGCTGTTTCTGCGCCCAGCCCATCAGGCAGACCTCTTTCCCGAGGTCCGCCCTGCTCAGTTCACCGCACCGGCAGGTGCGTACGTCGTTTTGCTGTAATAACTGTGCCATCGTTTTTTGTCTCCTTTGGAGTCCGTCTGAATTTATATAGAAATTTATATGAAGCTCTGATGATTCTCTTTATCGCACTGCGTAGGGAACGTCGTCCACGACGTTCCGTAATATACCGCTTTGAAAATTTGTGCACGGAACGCTGGGGACAGCGTTCCCTACAAAAGCGAAACATGGATCAAAGCATATGCATACGCAACTGAAATCATACTGCGTAGGGAACGTTGTTCACGACGTTCCGCAAAATACCGTTTTGCAAAATTCGTGCACGGCAGCGCTTGTGACAGCGTTCCATACAGAGCTATAAAAGCAATCGCAGCATCGCGGGACGTTTTGCGCCTTCACCCGGCGCTTAGGCGTCCGGCGGCTTTGAAAGCCGTTTCCCAATGATTTCGAACGCCTTTTCGTAGAGCGTCTGCCGGTTGTAATAGTCGAGCGTAAGGTTTTCGGCCGTCCCTTTTTCAAGCGCATCGGACAGCAGCCGCTCAATGCTGCCGTACCCGAACAGATTAGCCAAGTCGTATATCGCGCTGTCATAGATCAGTTCCAGCACCTGCATATCGTCCGGATTGCCCTGCGTGAGATTCTGTCGCAGAAGCGGCTCGATATAGCCATAGGACAAAAAGGCCATGCGGTCGATCAAATATTCAAGCTTGTCCATATCGGCCGCGCCGTCGGGAATCGCCATCACCGGCGTGCCCCGGAGGTCTACGAAGCAGCGGTATTCGTCTTTTTCGCCCGGTTTCGGCATGGGCAGAAGACCGATGTCGCTGATTGCGGTTTTTACCGTCTCGATTTCGGAGAGTTTTGCCACGCCAAAGAGCGCTCCTGCGTTTTCAAACGCGCTGGAATGGACAGTCACGCTGGCCTCCAGCGAAAGGGAGATCACGCCGGAAAGCGTTTCACGCAGCGCATCGAGCGAAACGGAGACCGCGGGCGTGTCCGACGTAGACTCGGCAAAGCTGCCGCCAAGCGCGCTGTACAGGGCAAACGTGTGCTCGCTGCCAAACGACAGCCCATAAAAAGCGGCATCGTCCCCCGGCGCGCCCGCTTCGTACAGCACGTTTGATGCGGCGCGCAGTGCGCTTTCTTTAGCCGTATCCGGCTCGACGGTCAGTTCGTCCAGCAGCGTCGGCGCGGACGCGGGCGCGGCATAGGCGGCGGCTGCCGTTTTGCTGACGGCAAGTAGTTCCTCCAGCGTAAAAAGTCCGTCGAGCGCCGAGGCGGAAAGGGACATCGCGGTGTTTTCCATATTTTCGAGAGTACGAAGCAACGAACGGTTATATAAAAGAACGGTCGCGCCGCTCCGCGCGTCGAGCGCCGAAGAGGAAATCAGAAACCGCTGCCCGAACAGGGAAAGCTCGTCCATCCCGTTTTGATCGTACCAGGGGAGCGTCTGCCGGATGTATGCGCTGTCCGACGTGTCCACCAAATGGCCGGCGGCCAGCAGTTTGGATAAGCTCCTTGCCGCGTCTGCGGCGTAAAGGTTGTAGACGCGGTCGCCGGAAAGGATATCCGCCGTAGCGTCGGCATAAAAATCCGATGTGAGGTACGTATTCAGCGTACTGCCAGTTTCGGCTTCGAGGTGGGCATTTCGGAGCCATACGCGCCTTGCGAGCGCACCGCCCTCCTCCTCTTGTCCGGAGAAGTATGAAAAGGCGGAGCGGTCGCAGAGCATGGAAATCGAAAAGCCGTCCGTGTCCGGAGGAAGAACGGGTTCGGGAGAAAAAACCGAGAGCGCTTCCCGCACCTCGCTGTTCTTTTCCGCCGCGCCGGTGATCCGCTTTGAAGCGGCGACCATGAGCGCCGCGCCGGCGAGCAGTCCGGCAAGAACCGCGAAAACGAAAAACAGATAGGTTTGCTTTCTCTGCATGAGGCCACCTCCTTTCCATCCGCCTGCCGGCGGCGCGTGCCGCGCGCTACGCGGGTTTAGCCGCCAGTGGGCACGCGGCGCACGCGCCGGCTCACAAGGCAGACCGCCTCGTAGTTGATCGTGCCCGCAGCCCGGCAGAGCCGCTCGATATTCTCGCCGGCTGCATCGAAGATCGAAACCTCGTCTCCGACAGCGGCGTGCAGTCCGGTCACGTCGGCCATGCATTGATCCATGCAGATACGGCCGACGAGGGGCGCCGCGCGCCCGCCGATCATGACCGTGCCGCTTTTATAGGCGCGGATGAAGCCGTCCGCATAGCCTATGGGAATCGTGGCGACCGTGGTTTCGGTCGCCGCGCGGAATTCCGCGCCGTAACTCACAAAATCTCCCGCGTGCACCGTGTGGATCTGCGCGATGCGCGATTTTAATCGCATGACGGGAATGAGATTCGGATCGGTCACTTCGTTTGAAGGGGACAGGCCGTAGAGCACGATGCCGAGCCGCACGAAATCCTGATACAGCCCCGGCAGGCGAAGCGCGCCTGCACTGTTGCAGATATGTTTTTTTGAAAAGCGCAGCCCGGCCGCCTCGCATGCCCGAAGCGCGCGTATGTAGCGTTCGGTTTGCAGATCGGTTATGGGCGAAGCGGGCTCGTCCGCGCAGGCAAAGTGCGAAAATACACCGTCAATTTGCAGGTTCTCTAGCGCTGCGGTTTCGCGGAGGGCGCGCACGGTTGCGGGAAGACAGCCGTTGTGCGTGTCAAAGCCAAGGCGGTTCATACCGCTGTCCAACTTGATGTGACAGGCAACGCGCAAGTTCTGCGCGGCGGCCGCCGCGTCGAGCGCTCTTGCGTATTCGAGCGAAAAAACAGCCTGCGTGATGCCGTGCCGCCCAAGCGCCGCGATGTTTTCGGGTTCGGGCGGCGTATAGCCGAGGATCAGGATGGTCTCAGCGCACCCGCCCGCGCGGGCGAGGATCGCGTATACCGCTTCGGCCTCCTCGATGCTGGAGACCGCAAAATGCCGCGCGCCCGCGCCGTACAGCGCGGGAACACAGAGTTCTGCCGAATGGCCGTAGGCATCGGCTTTGACGACGCACATCGGTTCGGTCTGCGGCGAGACGGCCCAAATCCGCCCGCGCAGATAGGAAAAATTATGCCGCAGCGCCGAAAGGTCGATTTCGGCGATATTTTTTTCGGTCATGATCTCACCCGTTTTCGATTATGCTGAATTTTTTGACGTCGAGCGCGAGATCGACGCCGCCGACCACGCCTTCGATTCGCACCGGGCGTCCCGCGCTGTCCAGAGAGAGACTGTAGCTGTCCTTGCCATAGCGCCCGGATAGAACAGAGAGGCCGTCCCGCATCTGTTTTTCGATCAAACAGCCGCGCGGGATCTCAAACAGGGCCGCGGCGGCGAACAGCCCCGACGCGCCCGGCGACGCGGTAAACGACAGGCCGTCTTTTTCCAGCGTGATCTGTCCGTCCGGCGTGCGCCGTGCAGATATGCCCGCCAGATTTTCGGGCGCGGTGAAGCGCATCGTCTGTCCGCCCGCGTCTTTTGTGTACACCGCTGAAAATTGCGCTTTGCCGGCCGTGCAGTCGATCTCGGCGGTGAAATCCGCGTCCTGATAGCCAAGTGGATCGTGCTTTGTGCCCGTGCAGGCCGAAAGCAGGATGCAGAGCGTCAAAACAAGAATGGCCGCCGCGCGGCTTTTGACACGTCTCATAGGTTTCCTCCTGTGCAGCGGCGTCCGCAATCTGCGGACGCGGGCTGAAATCCCGCGGCGCGGGAAAACCGAGCCGCTTATACAGAATATGAGAGACGGCGGCGAAACATGCGCATCCTAAAGCTCGGGCAGGCCGTCGGAGACGGTCGTGACCGAGGGGATCACGCGCCGGATGCACTCGATCATGCGCGCGCTGGCGTCGAACAGCACCGCCTCGCAGCCCTTTTCGGCTTCGTAGACCAACGCGTAGGCGCACGCGGAGCTTGCCGAGGAGCGCAGGTCGATGACTTTTTTCGGCGCAAACCCGCCGCCGATCTGCCCGTCTTTGAAGGGCGCGCAGCGCCGCGCGGATTTTTTGAGATCGACCGACAACTTCTCCTTACGGTACTGACGGTTATAGACCGCCGCCGCGTCGAAGATCGCGCCGGTCAGCGTGTATTCGTATTCGATCAGGGTAAATCTGGAAAGATACCAGATCAGCACGCCGGCCGCCGCAAGAATGGCGGCGGACCAGAGCAAGCCGAGCATGGGGATAAGAGAAAGAAAAAAGACCGCGGCGAAAAGCAGAATCAGCGCCGCCGCCGCGCACAGCGCGGCGAGATATTTGCCCTCGGCTTTCTTCCGCACGGCGTATTCGCAGAAATCATGCTCGTACATGAGTCGCTGCACCTCCGGAATTTTATCAATTCAGTATAGCACATATGCTTGCAAATTTCAATTATTTTTCCCGAATTCTCGCCGAATCCCTTGAATCTGAGCACAATTTATAGTATCATATACGCGGATTTAGAAAAAAACGGGCCTGCGCCCGACTCAATTTTCTTGAAATGAGGTTGCTTTAGATGAAAGCTGTAATCACCGTAATTGGCCGGGACCAGGTCGGCATCATCGCGAAAGTCAGCGCAAAATGCGCGGAATACGGCGCCAATATTACCGAGATTACCCAGAGCGTTTTAGACAAGTATTTCGCTATGATTATGGTCGCGGAGATCGACGGGCTCACCGGCGATTTTTCCGCATTTGCGGACGCACTCGCCGCCCTCGGGCGCGACGCCGGACTCGAGATCCGCTGCATGCATGAGGACATCTTCGACTGCATGCATTCGATATGAGGAGAACGTTCCATGATTAATACCGCAGATATTCTGGAAACCATCAATATGATCCGGCAGGAGAACCTGGACGTGCGCACGGTCACCATGGGGATCTCGCTCTACGACTGCGTGAGCGACGACTGCGAGCGCCTCTGCCGGAATATTTACGATAAGATTACCCGCCGCGCGGCGCGGCTTGTCGCCGAATGCGAGGAGTTGGAAAAGCTGTACGGCGTCCCGATCGTCAACAAGCGCATTTCGGTCACGCCGGTATCCTGCATCGGCGGGCAGTGCTCGCCCGAGGAATATGTCCGCATCGCCAAAACGCTCGACCGCGCGGCGCGCGACCTCGGCGTCAATTTTATCGGCGGCTTTTCTGCGCTTGTGCAAAAAGGCATGACGAGCGGCGCCGACCGCATGATCGACGCGATTCCCGAGGCGCTGGCCGAGACCGAGCTTGTCTGCTCGTCGGTCAACGTCGGCTCGACGCGCGCGGGCATCAATATGGACGCGGTCGCCCGTATGGGGCGCACGGTCAAGGAGACAGCCGCGCGCACGGCGGCGCGCGACGCGATTGGCTGCGCCAAATTTGTAGTATTTGCCAACGCGGTGGACGACAATCCGTTCATGGCCGGCGCGTTCCACGGCACGGGCGAGGGCGACTGCGTAATCAACGTCGGCGTCAGCGGGCCGGGCGTTGTGGAAAAGGCGGTGCGCCGCGCCGGGGACTGCGATTTTTCGGCGCTTGCCGACGTCATTAAAAAGACCGCGTTTAAGATCACGCGCGTCGGCCAGCTGATTGCGTATGAAGCGTCCCGGCGGCTGGACGTGCCCTACGGCATCGTAGATCTGTCGCTCGCGCCGACGCCCGCCGTCGGGGACAGCGTAGCCGACATTTTGGAGGCGATGGGACTGGAACGCTGCGGCGGCTGCGGCACGACGGCGGCGCTCGCTCTGCTCAACGATGCGGTTAAAAAAGGCGGCGTCATGGCGTCCAGCCATGTCGGCGGCCTTTCGGGCGCGTTTATTCCGGTCAGCGAGGACGCGGGTATGATCGCCGCCGCCGAGTGCGGCGTCCTGTCGCTCGAAAAGCTGGAGGCCATGACCGCCGTGTGCTCGGTCGGGCTGGATATGATCTGCATTCCCGGCGATACGAGCGCGGAGACGATCAGCGGTATCATCGCGGACGAGATCGCCATCGGCATGATCAACAATAAAACGACGGCCGTGCGCGTGATCCCCGCGCCGGGCAAGGGCGTGGGTGACCGCGTCGAGTTCGGCGGCCTGCTCGGCCACGCGCCGGTCATGCGGGTCGCGGAAGTTTCCTGTGAAAAGTTCATCGCGCGCGGCGGCCGGATCCCCGCGCCTATCCATTCGCTGAAGAACTGAGCGGTCGCCCGCGCCAAACTGCGGCGGTCTGTTGTAAAACCGGCGCGCGGCCCGATGTTCCGTGTCGGTTTGCGCGCTCGCCTTCCGTAGGGAACGCCGTCCCCGGCGTTCCGCAAGATTTACACCGCGGCGGCGGGTCAAGGCGAATTTACAGAAGGCTGCTGTGCCGGCGCCGGCAAAACGGCCGAAGTGGAGGTGACTATCGTTGAAAGTGAGAATTTATGTTTCCCCGAAGACGGCGGATACGCTCTGGATCAAGCAATCCATGCGGGCGATTTCGTCCGAGATCATGCAAAAGCGGTATACGCCTGTGTTTTTGGAAGCGACTGACCCGGAAAAACTGAATTTTGACGAAATCTACGAGCCGGGCGAGCGTCGGCTGCTGATCTATGCCGGTGCTTCGGCCGCAATCACGCCCCGCCTGCTTTCACGATTCTCCGAATGCGGCGTACATGGTATTTTTATCAATTATGAATCCTCCGTTCTGTCCGGCCGGTATTCGAAGATTTTCCTCGATTACCGGGACGGCATGCGCAAAATCATCAATTATTTGACGGCGGCGGGCCGATCGGAATTTGCGCTGTACGGGATCAATCCAAATTCGGCTACCGATTTGATCAAAGACAGTTTTTTCTGCGAATACCTGCGTCGCGACGGGAAAAATCCGACGCGTGACATCTACTACAATTACGCGTCGCTGACCGGCTGTTTTTCCCGTTTTTGTGAGAACTGCGCGCGATACGATGCGGTGATCTGTGCAAACGACGTGGTGGCGCTTTCACTGATCAGCCATCTGCGCGAAGTGGGCGTGGCCGTACCGGAGGATTTGTATGTCGTCAGCTTTGGTTCCAGCGTTTTAGCTTCGCTCAGTGCGCCGACGATCACCTCGGTTATAGTGGATCATGCGGAGCTCGGGCGGCAGGCGGTGCTCGCCTACGCCTATCTTTACAAAAATCCGGGCGATATTTCGCTTACCGTCAAAGTGGATGCAAAGCTCGTGGTACGAGCGTCCACGGACAAGCAGACGCCGCTTGAGCGGTCCGATGTGTTTTCCTCTTTTTTGCAGCAGACGCCGGATCTGGATTTTTACGACGATCCGGTCACTCAGCGCATTTTCCGTGCGGAAACACTGCTTTCCGGCTGCGACGAGTTGGATTTCGGTATTCTTGAAGGCATTCTTGGGGGCGATACGTATCCGCGGATCGCAGAGCGGCTGTATACCTCGGAAAACGTGATTTCCTATCGCATCCGGCGGATGTGCCGCACGACCGGCTGCCAGAAAAAAAGCGAGCTTGTCGCGCTGCTTGCGCCATATATTGACAAAGATTCGATCGGGAGGGTGATTGGCAAATGAACGAATTTGAAAAAACACGCAACCGGAAAATGCTGGAGCGCACGGCCAAAAACCTTGAGCGGCGGCGGTATGAGGCGCTCGTCTGCGAAACGCGGGAAGAAGCGTGCGCCGCCGCGCTCGCACGTATCGGCGGCGAAGACACGATCGCGTTTGGCGGCAGCGCGACGATTGCGGAAATCGGGCTGCTCGATGCGCTGCGCAACGGGTATGCGGGGCTGATTGACCGCGACCGCGCTGATGCGCCCGAAGAAAGAGAAGCGCTGATGCGCCGGGGACTCACCGCCGACGTTTTTCTGATGAGCGCCAACGCGATCAGCGAAGACGGCATTTTGTATAACATCGACGGCAACGGCAACCGCGTGTCCGCCATGATCTACGGACCAAAACGCGTACTGATCGTCGCCGGGGCAAACAAAGTCTGTCATACCGAAGCGGGCGCGCTTGCCCGCGCGCGGGGCTATGCCGCACCGGTCAACGCCCAGCGCTTTCAGGGCCTCGGCACGCCCTGTCAGGCCGACGGCGTATGCCACGACTGTCTGGCCGAGCGCTGTATCTGCACAAATCTCGTGATTTCCCGGCGCAGCCACGTTCCCGGACGCATCACCGTGATTCTGGTCAACGAAAATTTGGGATTTTGACTGCGGAGCCGCAAGCCGGCTTTCCTGCGGCAAATGAAGCCGCTGAATTTTGGGGTACGAGATGCTGGAAAGTATACGGGAACCGAAGCAGAATAAAAATACGCATACAGAGCGGATTTGCCCGTTCTGTATGCGTATTGTCATTTTAAGAAGTTTTTTCCCCGTTACAGCGTGCGGAATACGTCGTCGGCGATCTCGACGGTTTCTTTAATGTCGGCGTCCGAGAGCGCGTAGTTCAGAAAATGATTGTGGTGATTGGTCAGATATACGCCGCGGCGAACCATTTCGGCGATGAAGCGCTGATGGATCATCAGGCTGTCGTCGTTGGCGACGCGCAGATAAAAGAGCGCCGGCGCGCCTGAAACACGCAGATCATAGCCATGCTTCTGCGCCGCGACGCGCAGCCCGTCGCACAGCCGCTCTCCCTTTTCGCGCAGGAGCTTTGGCAGATCCAGCCGTTTCATTTTATTGATGCATGCGATGCCGGCGGCAAAAGGAACCGCGCTCATCCAATAGCTGCCGGTGAACGAAATGCCGCTGACCGTATTTTTGAGAAAATTTTTGCCGCATAGGGCCGATACGTTATAGCCGTTTGCCAGCGCCTTGCAAAAGCAGATCAAATCGGCCTCAAAGCCAAAATAGTGATCCGACCCGGCAAGATCCAGCCGGAACCCGGCGCGCACGTCGTCGATAATCAGCACGGTTCCCTCCGCCGTGCATTTTTGCCGCACTTTCTGCCAAAAACCGTCGGCGGGCAGTTCATTATCGGCGAAATTTCCGTGCATGTACGGCTGGGAGATCACCGCGGCGATCTGCCCGGGATTTTCGGCAAAGACCTGTTCCAGCGCGGCAAAATCGTTCCACGGCACATATAGATTGTTGCAGACCTCCTCCTCCAGCACGCCGGAATAGTCGATCTTTTGCGTCCATGGGGAAACGCCGTGGTAATAGCCTTTGAAAAAGACGATTTTTTTGCGCCGCGTATAGGCGCGCGCGGTCATGACTGCAAGCGAAGTCACGTCGTTTCCGTTTTTGGCGAAAAAGCTCCAGTCGGCCGAAGCGACCGTTTCGGTGAGCAGTTCGGCAAAATCGACCATCACCAAAGAGGGCGCGGTGACGCAGTTTTCCTTTTCAAGCTGCTTTTTGGCGGCCTCGTCCACTTCTTCGTCCCCGTAGCCGAGGATGTTGGGGCCATAGGCGCACATGTAGTCGATAAAGCGGTTTCCGTCCACGTCCCAGAAATAGCTGCCCTTTGCGCGCTCAGAGTAAAACGGAAAAGCGTCCACCGGGATAAAACACCCCTCCGCAGGTCCCTGATGCCCGTATATGCCGGAGGGAATGACGCGCGCGGCGCGTTCAAAAAGCGCGCGGCTTTTTTCATAGCGGTTGTATTTTGGTTCCATAGCAATGTCCTGCCTTTTTGCGCGCGGCAGGGCGCAAAGGGGGAGAACCCCCGGCGCGCCGCCGCGCAGAATTCAAACTGCTTGTCTGTTTAAAACAGTCTATCACATTTTTTTGTAAAAAGCAAATTAAAATCAATCCGATTTGCGAAAAAAAGTTTTCGAACCGTTGTATAAGACAAAAGCGGAGAGCCAAGCGGTCTTCCGCGCCAAAATCCGTCAATCTATGGAGAAAGACGGTTTAAAAAAGGAGGATACGATGGGTTTTTTGGTAAATGCTTTGCCGTATTTAGCGGCGCTGCTTGTGATTGTTGTTATCATCTGCGTTGGGTATGTAAAAGCGCCTCCGGACACGGCTTTTCTGATCTCGGGTTTTCGGAAGCCGCGCATCCTGATCGGCAAAGCGGGGATTCGCATTCCGTTTTTGGAGCGGCTGGATAAGCTGTCCTTGAAAATGTTCTCCGTCGATGTAAAGACGACCGATTTCGTTCCGAACGCGGAGTACATCAATGTAAAGGTGGACGCTACGGTCAAGATCCGCATCGGCCAGAGTACCGAGATGATGACGCTTGCCTCCAAGTTCTTCCTGAACGAAAACGAGGATATGATTATCCGCCGGGTTCAGGATACGCTGGAGGGCAATATGCGTGAAATCGTGGGCCAGATGCGGCTGGAGGAAATGGTCACCGACCGCAAGGCTTTCGGCGAGCGCGTACAGGAAAATGCGATTCCCGATCTCGGCAAGATGGGCCTTGAAATGATCTCTTTCAACGTCCAGTCTTTCTCCGACCAGAACAATGTGATTGAAGACCTGGGTATCGACAACGTTTCTCAGATTAAAAAGGGCGCGGCGGTTGCAAAAGCGCAGGCGGAAAGGGATATCACAATTGCACAGGCAAAGGCCGCCAAGGAAGCGAACGACGCAAAAGTCCAGTCCGAAATGGAAATCGCGGAAAAGCAGACCACGCTTGCCATCCGTCAGGCGGAACTCAAGCAGCAATCTGACGTAAAGAAAGCGGAAGCGGACGCCGCCTATTCCATTCAGGAGCAGCAGCAGCGCAAAACCATCGAGGTTGCGTCGGCCAATGCAAACATTGCAAAAGCCGAGCGGGAAGCCGAACTGAAGTCCCGGGAAGTCGACGTCATGAAGCAGACCCTGGACGCTGAGATCCGTGCAAAGGCGGACGCCGAGCGGTACCGCGAAGAGCAGCAGGCGCAGGCCGAACTCTTCAAGCGTCAAAAGGATGCGGAGGCGCGCCGCTATGAAAAAGAGCAGGAAGCTGCCGCCGAGATGAAGAGCGCCGAAGCGCAGAAGTACGCAAAGGAACAGGAGGCGGCGGGTATTGCGGCAGTCGGAAAAGCCGAGGCCGAAGCGATTCGGGCAAAGGCGCTGGCCGAAGCCGAAGGAATCGACAAGAAAGCCGAGGCGATGAAAAAGTACGGCGAAGCCGCTGTTGTGGAAATGATTATGGCCGCGCTGCCCGAGATTGCAAAGAATGTAGCGGAGCCGCTCTCCAAGGTAGACAAAATCACCATGTATGGAGAGGGGAACAGCGCAAAGCTTTTGGCCGACATCGTCAACGGGACGACGCAGGTCACCGAGGGGATCAGCGCAGGGATGGGCATCGATCTCAAAAGCCTGCTTGCAGGCGCGCTCGGCGGCAAACTCGCAGCCAAAGAGGCTGCGCCCGTCGTTGTGGTGCCTGCGGCTGCGCCGTCCAAAAAGGAACCGGCCGCGCCGCCGTGCGCCTCTGCCGGGGAAGAAGATTTGCAGGACGAATAAACATATCTATATTTACGCAAAAAAGAGCGGCCGCACGGCCGCTCTTTTTAGTCTGTCGAAGAACTCCGTTTTTCGACAGAAAAGACCGCGTTCACTCGCGTCTTTGCGCCGCTTACGCGGCGCGTTCAGGCAAGATAAACCGCGACGCGGTCGAGGATCCGGTTTAGATTATCCAGCATGGAAATCATGCCGCGCATCACGATCTGCTGCCGGCCGATACAGTCCATCGCGTTGACCTTGCCGTCGAACAGGCCGCGCGCAGTTTCAAAATCGGCAAATTCCATCACGGCGCGCGGCGTTTCCTGCCTGCCCGGCATGGCGGTGAGCGTGTGATTCTCTACACAAACGGAGACGCAGGGACCGTCCTTGATCGAAAGCCAGAGGATGCCGTCCACCATATTGGAGGCGCTGAACATGCCGATTTTGTCATGATTGCCGATCTGCGCCGCCGCGCCGCCGACGACCTGTAGCATCAGCGCAGTGCTGGCGCGGAAAAAGACCGGATCGCCGAGCGCGTCCGGCGCGGGACGAAGATAGCGGGACAAAATATCGGTCAATTGGATAAACGGCCCGGTAAGAAATTTGATTTTCGTGAAGCCGTGAGAGGGGATCGGCGTGACTTTGCCGTCAATCATGCCATTGAACTTTTTCGGCGCGGAAAACGGGATCCGGATATCGCTTTTCTGCTCGCCCGGGCACACGCTGCACTGTCCGTCGGAAAACGTGAAGGTCGCAGCTGGGCCGCCGTGCACACTCAGGCAGAGCGAAATCGGATTTTTGAGCCGGATCGTTTCCCCGGCTTCAGGAACGGTCTGGCAGAGTACCGGCAGCGCGCCAAGCACGCCAAACATGTTGATATACGCCATAGTCGTTGCATCCGTCATGGCAATGGAGTCCTTTCAGAGTGGATTTCTTTTACTGTATCATAAAATCGCTTCTTTGGCAAGAGCGGGACAAAAGAAATGATGGTTTTTTACCAAACGTTCCGCCGCAAAACGGCGGCGCTCTGTTTTTCGCAGGCCCGCCGGCCGCGGCTTGCGGCAGAACTGCGCAAAAAACTCTTGAAATGCCCGCGCCCCTGATGTATAATAAAATAGTTAAACACACGAAGTAAGGGGAACTGCCGTATGCTTGAGATCAAACAACAAATCGCGCGCGCGCTGTCTGAGGCGGCGGGCGGCGCTTGTCCCGCGCCCGAAATTGCCGCCGCGCTGGAATACCCGCCCTCCGCCGAGATGGGCGACCTTGCGTTTCCCTGCTTTCGGCTCAGCCGCGTTTTGAAAAAAGCGCCTCCCGCGATTGCGGCGGATCTCGCGAAATCTTTTGAATCGCCGGCCGTGGCGCGCGCCGAAGCGGCGGGCGGATACCTGAACTTGTTTTTGGACAAGGAATACCTTGCGCGCCATGTCATCGAACGCACCGTGTTTTCGGACAGGCCGTACGGTTCATCCGATACGGGTAAGGGCCGCACCGTCGTGCTCGACTATTCCTCCCCGAACGTGGCTAAGCCCTTTCACATCGGGCACCTTGGCACGACCGTCATCGGCCATTCTCTGAAAAAGCTGCACCAGTTTGCCGGCTATACCTGCGTCGGGATCAACCATCTTGGGGACTGGGGCACCCAGTTTGGCAAGCTAATCGTCGCCTATCGCAAGTGGGGCGACGAAGAGACGATCGAGCGCGGAGAGATTGACGCGCTGGTTTCGCTGTACGTCCGCTTCCACGCAGAAGCCGAAACCGACCCTTCGCTTGAAGATCAGGCGCGCGCCGAATTTTCCAAGCTGGAAGCTGGAGATGCGGAAAATCTGCGTCTCTGGAAGTGGTTTGTCGAGCTCAGCCTGCGTGAATATCAAAAGACCTATGCCCTGCTCGGCATCGAATTTGACAGCTATAACGGGGAAAGCTTTTATACCGATAAAATGCCGGCGCAGGTGGAACGGCTGCGCGCGCGCGGCCTGCTCAAAATTGACGACGGCGCGTCCGTGGTCGATCTCGAGCCGTATGGGATGCCGCCCTGCCTGATCCTCAAGCGCGACGGCTCCACGCTGTATCCGACCCGCGATATTGCGGCGGCAGTCTACAGAAAAGAAACCTACGATTTTGACAAATGCATCTATGTGACGAGTGCGGGACAGTCCCTGCATTTCGCACAATGGTTCAAGGTCGTAGAACTGATGGGCTACGACTGGTATGACCGGCTCGTTCACGTTCCGTACGGCACGGTTTCGATCGGCGGCGAGAAGCTCGCCACCCGTACCGGCAACGTCGTGCTGCTCAAAGATCTGTTTGCGCAGGCGATTGAAAAATCCCGCGCCATTGTTGAGGAAAAAAATCCTGGGCTTGAAAACAAGGACGAAGTGGCCGAGGCCGTGGGCGTGGGCGCGGTCGTGTTTCACTATCTCTCGAACAGCCGTATCAAAGACATCAGCTTTGTGATCGAGGATGCCCTCTCCTTTGAGGGCAACACCGGCCCCTATGCGCAGTATACCTACGCGCGCACCCGCAGCATCCTGCGCCGCACAGACGAAATGCCGCAGAGCGGCGTGCGGATCACCGCGCCCGAGGAAGGACAACTCGCCCTTGTGCTTTCCCAGTTCCCGGAGCGCGTAAACGGCGCTATAGCCGAATACGAGCCCTCAATCATCACCCGTTATATTCTCGACGTGTGCGCGGCGTTCAACCGTTTCTATCACGAGTGCCCGATTCTCACGGCCGAGGGTGATACGCGTGCAACCCGGCTGAATCTTGTGCGCGCGACAAGTCAGGTGCTGGGTAATGCGCTCGACCTGATCTGTCTGAAAAAGCCGGAGCAAATTTAATCCCGGTATACGCCGGCAGGCAGGATATGCCCAAAGGTACCGAATCTATTTGAAATTTAGGAGACACATCTATGTCAGGACACAGCAAATGGAAAAATATTATGCATAAAAAAGAGAAGACCGATGCGCAGCGCGCCAAAGTCTTCACCAAAATCGGCAAGGAAATGGCGGTCGCCATTCGCGAGGGCGGACCGGATCCGGTTTCCAACTCCAAGCTCCGCGACCTGATCCAAAAGGCTAAGGCCAACAATGTGCCAAACGACAACATCGACCGGATCATCAAAAAATTCTCGGGCGACAACAGCATTGCATATGATGAAATCACCTACGAGGGCTACGGTCCCTGCGGCGTCGCCGTCATCGTCGAGGCGACCACAGACAACCGCAACCGCACCGCCTCGGAAGTGCGCCATTATTTTGATAAGTTCGGCGGCAATCTCGGACAAAACGGCTGTGTCAGCTACCTTTTTGAAACCAAAGGCGTAATCCTGATCGAGCAGGACGGCAAAATCGATGAGGACCGGCTGATGGAAAGCGCGCTCGAGGCAGGCGCATCCGATTTTTCTGCCGAGGACGGCTGTTTTGAGATTTATACGGAACAGTCTGATCTCTATGCGGTGAAGGAAGCGCTGGAAGCCGCCGGCTACACGATTTTGTCCGCCGAATCCGACCGCATTCCGTCAACCTATGTGACGCTCGAAAATGAAGAGGATATCCGGCACATGCAGCTGCTCCTTGACAATCTCGAGGACAACGATGACGTCAGCGAGGTCTACCACAACTGGGACGCCTGACAAAACTTCGTTTGATTTTTTTAGACCGTCTGCCGCGCCGCGCGAAAAACGTGCGGCGCGGTAAATTTTAAGCAAATTTCTGTTGACAAGAAAAATAGATTATGTTATAGTAAAATTTGAACAAAATAAAGCGTAGATGAAGAGAGTAGCCTGCCGCAAAAAGACGCAGCGAGCCGGGGACGGTGTGAGCCCGGCGCGAATATGCGGCGACGCGAAAATCGCTTCGGAGCGCGTCTGCAAACGTTTTGCAAGTAGCGGACGACGGTTTTCCCCCGTTACAGGGAAGCCATATGACGGTATGCGCAAAAGGTGGTTTTTCCCCTCGTCCTTTTGACGGGGGATTTTTTTATTTATAAGCCGGAATCAGCCGCGCGGCCTTTCCGGCATATATATCAAGGAGATCGTATGTACAAAAAAGTTTCAACGCAGCTTTCCTTTGTCGAGCGCGAAAAGGACGTCCGGAAATTCTGGGAAGAAAAGCACATTTTTGAAAAAAGTGTGGAGCACCGCCGCGGGCGGCCTAGCTTTACCTTTTACGACGGTCCGCCCACTGCAAACGGCAAACCCCATATCGGCCACGTGCTGACCCGCGTCATCAAGGATCTGATCCCGCGCTATCAGACGATGAAAGGGTTCGACGTCCCCCGCAAGGCCGGATGGGACACGCACGGCCTGCCGGTGGAACTTGAAGTTGAAAAACAGCTTGGTATCGACGGCAAAGACCAGATCGAGGCCTACGGCCTTGAGCCGTTCATCGAGCACTGCAAAGAGAGCGTATGGAAATACAAGGGGATGTGGGAGGATTTTTCCCAAACGGTTGGCTTTTGGGCGGACATGGAGCACCCCTACGTCACCTATCACAACGACTATATCGAGTCGGTCTGGTGGTCGCTGAAACAAATTTACGACCGCGGACTGCTGTATAAAGGCTTCAAGATCGTTCCCTACTGCCCGCGATGCGGCACGCCGCTCTCCTCGCATGAGGTCGCGCAGGGCTATAAAGATGTCAAAGAGCGCTCCGCCATCGCCCGCTTTAAGACCGCGGACGAGGACGCCTACATTCTTGCTTGGACCACTACGCCCTGGACGCTGCCTTCCAACGTTGCGCTCTGTGTCCATCCGGATTATGATTACGTCAAAGTCAAGACCGCCACCGGGGAGGTCTATTACCTTGCCAAGGCGCTCTGCGACAGCGTACTCGGAGAGGGCAGCTACGAGATTCTGGAAGAAATGAAGGGCAAGGCGCTCGAAGGCAAGCCGTATACGCCGCTCTTTGACTTTGCGGACGAATTGATCGCAAAGCAGAACAAACGCGCTTTTTATGTCGTCTGCGACAGCTATGTCACGCTGTCCGACGGCACCGGCGTCGTGCATATCGCCCCCGCGTTCGGCGAGGACGACTCGAGAGTGGGCAAAAAATATGATCTGCCCTTTGTTCAGCTTGTAGACGCAAAAGGGGAAATGACTGCGGAGACCAAATGGCCGGGCGTGTTCTGCAAAGACGCCGACCGGCGCGTGCTCGCCGACCTTGAGGCGCGCGGCCTGCTTTTCTCCGCGCCGGTCTTCGAGCACAGCTATCCGCACTGCTGGCGGTGCGGCACGCCGCTGATCTATTACGCGCGCGACTCTTGGTTTATCCGGATGACCGAGGTGCGGGACGATTTGATCCGCAACAACAACACGATCAACTGGATTCCCGAGAGCATCGGACGCGGCCGCTTTGGCGACTGGCTGGAAAACGTACAGGACTGGGGACTCAGCCGCAACCGCTATTGGGGCACGCCGCTCAACATCTGGGAATGCGGCTGCGGACGGCGGACGGCGGTCGGCTCGATTGCCGAACTGAAAGCGCTTTCCGACAACTGCCCGGAAACGATCGAACTGCACCGCCCCTATATCGACGCGGTGACCTTGCGCTGCCCGGACTGCGGCGGCGTCATGCGCCGCGTGCCGGAAGTGATTGACTGCTGGTATGACAGCGGCTCCATGCCGTTTGCCCAGCACCACTATCCGTTTGAAAACAAGGACGTGTTTGAAGCGCAGTTCCCGGCCGATTTCATCTCCGAGGCGGTCGATCAGACGCGCGGCTGGTTCTATTCGCTCTTGGCTATTTCCACGCTGATCTTTAACAAAGCGCCCTATAAAAACGTCATCGTGCTCGGACACGTGCAGGATGAAAACGGCCAAAAGATGTCCAAATCGAAGGGCAATGCGGTCGATCCGTTTGAAGCGCTCGAAACCTACGGCGCAGACGCGATCCGCTGGTACTTCTATACCAATTCCGCGCCGTGGCTGCCCAACCGGTTCCACGGAAAAGCTGTGATCGAGGGGCAGCGCAAGTTTCTTGGTACGCTTTGGAACACCTATGCGTTCTATGTGCTTTATGCGGATATAGATGGGTTTGATCCGACCAAATATACGCTCGATCTCAAAACGCTCCCCGTCATGGACCGCTGGCTGCTCTCCCGCCTGAATACCCTGATCGGCGAGGTGGACGGCGACCTTGGCGCCTATAAAATCACCGAGGCGGCCAAAGCGCTCAGTTCCTTTACCGACGAACTCTCCAATTGGTATGTCCGCCGCTGCCGCGAACGCTATTGGGGTGCGGAAATGACCGAGGACAAAATCAACGCCTATTTGACGCTGTATACTGCGCTGACGACGCTCTCCAAACTGGCCGCACCGATGATCCCGTTTATGACCGAGGAAATCTATCAGAATCTTGTGCGCTCCGTGGACACCGCCGCGCCCGAAAGCATTCATCTGTGCGATTATCCCAAGGCGGACGCGCGCTTTATCGACAAGCAGCTTGAGGCGGATATGGACGAAGTTTTGAACATCGTTATGCTGGGGCGCGCCGCGCGCAACGCGGCCAACATCAAAAACCGCCAGCCGGTGGCCATGCTGTATATCGGCGCGGACAAGACGCTTTGCGACACCTATGTGCAGATCATCCTGGACGAACTCAACGTCAAGGAGGCCGCTTTTACCAATGATGCCTCCGCGTTCCTTTCCTATACCGTCAAGCCGAATCTCAAAACCGTCGGGCCAAAGTACGGCAAGCTGCTGGGCGAGATTCGCGCGGCGCTGGCTGCGTGCGACGGCGCCGTGCTCAAACGGACGTTGGACACGGACGGGAAAGTGATTTTAACGCTTTCAGGCGGCGAGGCCATCCTCTGTGCCGAAGATCTGCTCATCGAAACAACGCAGAGCGGCCGCTACGTTTCCCTGTCAGAGGGTGGCATAACCGTCGCGCTCGACACCGAGCTTTCCGATGCGCTGATTGAAGAGGGATACGTGCGCGAAATTATCTCAAAGGTGCAGACCATGCGCAAGGAGGCCGGCTTTGAGGTGACCGATCACATCACGTTGTATGCGGCCAACAACGAAAAGATCAAAGCGGTCATCGATAAAAATTCCTCCGAAATCAAAGCCGCCGTACTGAGCGATCTCGTTATTTTCGGCGCGATCGAGGGATACTCCAAAAATTGGGACATCAACGGCGAAGACGTCACATTGGCTGTGAAAAAAGTATAGCGCAAAATCAATAAAAAATTTCCCGAAACGGCAATTGCAGTCTCGGGAATTTTTTTATTTTTCAATTTTATACTTCGTCCCTTCGCGCGTGTCCTCGAGCGTTACGCCGCGTTCGAGCAGCGCTGCGCGGATTGCGTCCGCGCGCGCGTAATCCTTCGCCTGCTTGGCCGCTGTGCGCGCGGCGATCTGCGCCTCGATCT
Source organism: uncultured Eubacteriales bacterium (assembly GCA_958352145.1). Lineage (GTDB taxonomy): Bacteria > Bacillota > Clostridia > Oscillospirales > CAG-272 > UMGS902. Next base: position 69,320 of record CATWNM010000002.1, on the reverse strand, counting down.
CGCGGATAAAATCCGCATCCGCCGCATCCTCCCGGACAAAGCCGAGCAGATTTGTCAATTCGTCAAACAGCGCCTTGACCTGACGCACAGCATCGGCCGACGCGCCGTTTTTGACGAGCAGATTGAGCTCCTTTACGATGTCATAGACCGCTGCGATCGCGCTGCCGGTATTAAAATCGTCGTCCATCGCGGCGATGAACGCCTCTTTTGCGTCCCGCGCACGCGCGCACGTCACGGCCTCGTCCGGGCTGTAGGCGTCCGGCTTGACGTTTGCAAGGTAAAATTCCGCGTCGGCGCCGCAGTTAAAGATGCGTTCGAGCGCCGCCGCCGACTGCTCGATGATCTCCCGAGAAAAATTGATCGGGCTCCGGTAATGCGCGCTCAGGATGAAATGCCGGATCGGTAGATAGCCGTATTCTTCCGCGATCTCGCGAACGGTAAAGAAATTGCCGAGCGACTTGGACATTTTCTTGTTGTCGATATTGATGTAGCCGTTGTGCAGCCAAAAGCGCGCAAACGGATGACCCGTGCAGCACTCCGACTGCGCGATCTCGTTTTCATGATGCGGAAAAGTCAGGTCCTGCCCGCCGCAGTGAATATCGATCGTTTCGCCGAGATAGCGGCGCACCATAGCCGAGCATTCGATATGCCAGCCCGGCCGTCCCAGGCCGAACGGTGAATCCCAGGCGGGTTCGCCGGGCTTTGCGCCCTTCCAGAGCGCAAAATCGAGCGGATTTTCCTTATGGAGCGAAACATCGATGCGCGCCCCCGCTTCCAGATCCTCGATGGGCATATGGGAGAGCTTGCCGTACTCCGGGAATTTTGACGTGCGGAAATACACGTCCCCGTCCGCCAGATACGCATAGCCTTTATCCAGCAGCGTCTGCACGATGCCGATAATGGTATCGATATTGTCGGTCGCCTTGGGATGCACGGTCGCCGCACGGATGCCAAGGCCCTTGGCATCCGTAAAATACTCAGCGATATAGCGGTCGGCGATCTCTCCATAGGAAACGCCCTCTTCATTGGCGCGCCGAATGACCTTGTCGTCGATATCCGTAAAATTCTGCACAAAAGTCACGTCGAAGCCGCGGTACTCAAGATACCGGCGAAGCATATCGAACACGACGAAGCAGCGCGCGTTGCCGACATGGAAAAAATTATATACGGTCGGCCCGCAGGCGTACATTTTTACTTTGCCCGCTTCAAGTGGGACAAATTTCTCTTTTTTTCTGGTTAGCGTATTATAAAATCGCATAGCATTCTCCGAATTTATTCTTCCTTTTGCCCCTCAGGCTCAGTTTGTGGAGTGGCGGCGCCCGCCGCCTCGATTTCTTTCAGTTTGTTTTCCAGTTCCCAGACCCTGCGTTCCACGCGGCAGATCTCCTGCGCAACGGGGTCGGGAATATGCACGTGGTCGAGTTCCTCTTTGACCTTTTTCCCGTTAATCCGCACGACGCGGGCGGGAACACCCACCGCCGTTGCGTTTTCGGGGACGGCTTCAAGGACCACGGCGTTGGAAGCGATTTTTGCGCCCGCGCCAACCTCAAACGGACCGAGCACTTTTGCGCCCGCGCCGACCAGCACATTGTCGTGCAGAGTCGGATGGCGCTTGCCGGTGTGCTTGCCCGTGCCGCCCAGCGTCACGCCCTGATAGAGCGTGCAATTGTCGCCGATCTCGGCGGTCTCGCCGATGACCACGCCGCTGCCGTGGTCGATCACAAGCCCCCGGCCGATCTTGGCGCCGGGATGAATCTCGATTCCGGTCAGAAATTTTGCACTCTGGCTGATCGCGCGCGCGCTGATTTTGTGCCCGTTTTCATAGAGCGCGTGCGCGGCGCGATGGAGCAGCACCGCATGCAGTCCGGAATAGAGCAGCAGAACCTCCAGATCGCTCGTTGCGGCGGGGTCGCGATCGCGAATCGCCGATATATCATATTGCAGATCGCGCCGGGCTTTTCTCAGCTTCTGCTTCAGCTTTGAAAAATCGGGAACGGGAAGCGTCAGATCAATATCTAGACGGAGCGTTTTGCCGTCTTTCTGCGCGGCGCGCGCGTTATTTTGTTTCATACGATCACCTCGTGCCTTTGATTATACATGACAGCGCGGCAAAAGTAAAGCCGTTTTTCAAGAAAGTCACAGCCGCGGCGGCTTTTGCCATGCTTTTTTGTCCTTTAATATAGTATACAGTTCCACATAGCTTTCGTGACGGGTTTTTTCGATTTTTCCGTCCCGAACCGCCTTGACTACAGCGCAGCCGTCTTCGCACAGATGCGTGCAGTCCGCATAGCGGCAGGCGCCGAGATAAGGAGCAAACTCGGGAAACGCGCCCGCAAGATCGGCGGCTTCCATAAAATCAAAGCGCATAAAATCCAGCATGCCAAAGCCGGGCGTATCGGCAATCAGGCCGCCAAGCGCAGGAAATAACTCGACGTGCCGCGTTGTATGCCGCCCGCGGGCGATTTTTTTGCTGACGCCGCCGGTGGCCAGGCACAGGTTTGGAAACAAAAGATTCAGCAGCGTAGATTTTCCGATGCCGGACGCACCCGCAAGTGCCGCAGTCTTTTCCGGCAGCGTTTTTTCAAGGTATGCGCGCAGCGCAGCCGTACCGGCGCCGGTCAGGGCGCTGATCTCAAACGTCTGAAACCCGCTGCGGCGGTAAACTTTGGCAAGGCGCGCGCCCGCCGCATGGTCAATATCACATTTTGTGATAACAAACACTGGCAAAACGTCCGCATGCACGCAGATCGCGCTGAGCTTGTCCAGCGTCGAAAGCGAGGGCGCGGGCTTTGCGGCCGCTGCGGTAATCAGCATCAGATCCAAATTGGCGAGCGGGGGGCGGATCAGCAAATTTTTCCGCGGCAATATTTTTTCTATGTACCCCTCGCCGCTCTCTTCGAGCCGGAGGGTAACGTTGTCGCCCACCTCCGGCGAAATCTGCTCATGCCGAAAGACGCCGCGCGCCCGCGCGGAAAAAAGCCGGTCTTGACACAGAACCTCATATTTCCCGCCGACGCCCCGAATGATCTTTCCGGATTCGGTCCTCATCGCGAATACCGCTCGGCGAGCCAGTCCTCAAAACTTGTGGTGCCGGCCGCCCCGCCGGTCGTGACGGCCGGCGGAACCGTTACGGGCGGTTCGGTGACCGCGGCTGGCTCTGGCCCTTTGGAAATCACAAAATTGACTTTGGCGACGCCTTTTGGAACCGTGCTGCCCGCCGTTAGGCTCTGATCGACGATGATGCCGTAATCGGCGTAGTCGTCGTACCGATAGCTGATCGAACCAAGCCGCAGATCGCTTTTCACCAGCATCTCATAGGCATCGACGGAGGTGGTTCCCACAAAATTCGGCACGATGGTCGTCTCGATTTTTTCTCCGCGGCTGATGGTCAAAACGACGGTGCCGCCCGCCGGAACCGTTTCGCCCGCGGCGGGTACCGTAAAGATCACGCAACCGTCGGGGACGACATCGCTGTACTCCTCGTTTATGACCACCGTAAACCCTTTGTTCCGCAGATCAATCTGCGCCTGCCGTTTATCCGAATACGCGTAATTCTCCATGACGATCGTTTCTTCGCCTTGGCTGACATAAAGGGTGAGATCCGCAAATTTCTGATTTTTGGGTCCCTTGCGCGTCTGTCCAGCTACGGGGCTCTGCCGCAGAATCACACCGCTTTCGACCGTCTCGGAATATTCGTACTTCACCGTGACGCGGTAATTGGTTTTTTCCAGCGACTTAATCAGCGTCTCATCGTACGTTTTCCCGGTAAATTCCTCTACTTCGATCGTGATCGTATTGTCCGCATCGTCGCTAAAGAAAACGTCGTTGATTACGACGAACGCACTGACCATCAATACCAGTACAAACGCGGTAACGACGCCCATGATAATCGGAAGCATCGTGGCGCGCCCCGATTTCACCGGCATATTCTTTTGCGGCGCGTTCTTCTGCCGGAAAACGACACCCGGATTTTCCCGCACCTTTTCCAAAAGGTCGATCATCTGCGTAGCCGTCTGAAACCGCTTGTCCTTGTCCTTTTCCATAGCGAACTGGATAATCTGCTCGAGTCCTTTCGGGATGGTCGGGATCAGTTCGGTTGGTGCTTTCGCATCTTCATTGATCTGTTTTAAAGCGATGCTGACCGGATTTTCCCCGTCAAACGGCAGCCGACCTGTGATCATTTCATACATCAAGACGCCGACCGAATAAAGATCGGTCCGGCGGTCGATGCCTTTCTCGCCCGCAGCCTGCTCAGGACTGATATAATAGACCGTGCCGATGGCCTTGTCGGTAGCGGTAAGCGTCTTTGCGTCAGGCAGCTTGGCAATGCCAAAATCGGTCACCTTGATCTGCCCGTTTTTCAGCAGCATGATGTTCTGTGGTTTGATGTCCCGATGGACGATTCCGCCGAGATGCGCATGCTCCAGCGCCCGCAGGATCTGGATCGAATACGAAATCGTCTCCTTGACCGACAGCGCGCCTTTTTTCTGCATATAGGACTTGAGCGTGATTCCGTCGATATACTCCATGACGATGTATTTATACTCGCCCTTGACCGACACATCGAAAATTTTGACGATATTCGGGTGTGAAAGCATCAGGACGGCCTTGGATTCGTTGATGAACCGCTGGACGGACACTTCGTCCGAGGCGAATTCGTCCTTTAAAATCTTAACGGCGACGACCGTTTTGCGGAAGACGTCGTCCGCCTCGAACACCATGGCCATGCCGCCGACGCCGACTAAGCGTTTGAGCCGGTACCGGTCGTCGAGCATCAGTCCGATATAGTTGTTATATGCATCCATTCGCTTACAGTTCCTCCGGAATTTTTACAGGCTGACCGCCACGGCGGTTATGTTGTCGCTGCCGCCCGCTTTGTTTGCAGCGTCCACGAGCGACCGCACAAACGACTCGCAGCCGTCCGTATCTGCAAGGGTTTTTGCCATAGCGGCCGGGTCGATATACCCTGAGAGTCCGTCGGAGCACAAAAGGAGCGTTTTCCCCGCGTATTCCTTTTTTTCCAGCACCGACACGTCTACGCTGACCTCTTTTTCCACGCCGACCGCACGGGTGATTATGTTCTTTTTCGGATTGGTGCGCGCTTCCTCCGGCGTAATTTTGCCGAGATCGACCAGGTATTGCACAAAGGAATGGTCGCGCGTCAGCTGCATAGCGACCTCGCGGTCGATCAAATATGCGCGACTGTCCCCAACGTTGGCGATATAGATTTTTTCGCGCACGCAGAGCGCGGCCACAAGCGTAGTGCCCATGCCCTCGCACGCCGGATTGTCCGACGCCATGGCAAAGATTTTCGCGTTGGCGCGGTCCGCCGCGGTGGCGAGCGCGGCCTGGATCGCAGCCGGTTCGTCCATTTTCTTTTCCGCAAAAAACGCGTCAAAATAGGTTTCCACCTCATCGCGCGCCGTCGCCGAGGCGACCTCGCCCGCGTTTGCGCCGCCCATGCCGTCAAACACGGCAAAGAGCGCGCCGTCCGCATATTCCTTTGCTAAGCAGCAGTCCTCGTTCCGCTCGCGGACGCTGCCGACGTCACTGATGGCAAAAAATTTCATGTTGTCTCCTCCGTATGCACGGTCTGCCCTCTGCGAAGCTGTCCGCAGGAGGCGTTTATGTCCGGGCCGAGCGTGCGCCGCACGGTGGCGGCGATGCCCAGCTGCTCCAGTGTCTTTTGAAATTTCAGCGCCTGCGCGCGGCTGCCCGGCGCAAATCCGCGCTCGGCGACCGCGTTGAGCGGGATCAAGTTGACATGCAGCGCGTCTCCCTTTGAAAAATACCGGCGCAGCAGCGCCGCAAGCGCCCTGGCATCCTCCGGCGCGTCGTTTTTCCCCGGGATCAGGGTGTACTCCATCGAAATGCGCCGGCCGGTGGCGGCAAAGTAATCCCGCGCGGCCGAAAGCAGCGTGTCGAGCGGCCATTTTTGATTCACCGGCATCAGCGCGCCCCGCTTTTCGTCTGTAGCCGCGTGCAGGGATATGGAAAGCGTGATCTGTAAGTTTTCTTTCGCCAAGGCGCGGATCTTATCCGCAAGCCCCGATGTGGAAAGCGATATATGCCGCGCGCCGATGTTCATCCCGTCGGGCGATGTGACCAGGCGCAGAAAAGAAAGCGTATTTTCATAGTTGTCAAGCGGTTCGCCGATCCCCATCATTACGACGCCGTCGATGCGCGCGCCCGCATCCCGCCCCGCTGCAGCGATTTGGCCAAGCATTTCGGAGGGCGTGAGGTTGCGCGCGCGGCCGCCGAGCGTGGAAGCACAGAAGCGGCAGCCCATGCGGCAGCCGGCCTGCGAGGAAATACAGATGGTTGTGCCGTGCTTGTAAAACATGACCACCGATTCGACCGCCTCGCCATCCGGGAAAGAGAAGAGGTACTTCATAGTTCCGTCTATACCCGAAACTAACTTTTTTTCAATTTTTGGAAGACCGCTGTAGCAGGTGTCCGAAAGTTTTTGGCGCAGAGGCAGCGAAAGATTGGTCATATCCGCAAACTCCACGCCCCGGCAAAGCCAGGCGCGGATCTGTCCGGCGCGAAAAGCGGGCTCGCCGATGGAGCGGACATAGGCCTCCATCTCCGCACGGGACATGGAGCCGAGGTCAATTTTGTTCATGTCATTCTCCGCGGACGATCAGTCCGAAAAAGAAGCCGTCGCGCGTCCCGTTTGGAAGCAGCGTCGCGCAGCCCCCGCGGCTCCGCACACCGCCGGCCTCAAAATCGAGCGGGGCAAAGCCCGCGTGGGTCTGTAAAAATTTATGATAATTGTCTTCATTTTCAATTTTAGTCAGCGTGCAGGTCGAATAGAGCAGCCGTCCGCCGGGTCTCAGATATTCCGCCGCGGCGCACAGAATCGCATAGCCGATTGGCGCAAGCTTTTCGGGCAGCGAAGCGCAGCGGTGGCGGATGTCCGGCTTTTTCGCCAAAACGCCGAGTCCCGAGCAGGGCACGTCGCAGATTACAAAGTCGCATTTGCCGCAAAGCTCGGGGCGCGCGGTGCGCGCGTCATGCGCGCAGATATCGAGACAGCCGATCCCCAGCTTCTCGGCGCCGCTTTGGATCAGGGACAGCTTGCTTTCATGGATGTCCGAGGAAAAGATGCGTCCGGTATTTTCCATCAAAAGCGCCGCATGAAAGCTTTTGGAGCCGGGACAGGCGCACACGTCCGCGCCGGTTTCGCCCGCGCGCGGGGCAAGCGCCGTAACGGCCAACTGAGAAGCCTCGTCCTGCACGAAAAAGTTTCCTGCGCCGAGCGCGGCCTCGATCGACGCATATGCGATCGTTTGCAGAATCAGAATGCTGCGCGGCGCGTCCGGACATCTTTTCGCCGGTATGCCCGCCTGTGCGAGACGTTCCAGCGCCGTATGTGCGTCCAGACGCAGGGTGTTGACGCAGATCGTCGTCGGCGGAGGCGCGGCCAGCGCCAAAAGCGCATCTTCGGCGCGGTCGCCGAGGTTGTCCTCAAACAAGCGGATGACTTTGGGCGACAGCGCGTACAGGACACTTTTCAGTGCGGCCGGATCCTTTGGCAGCGGGGCCACGGCGGCAATTCGCGCGGCGGCGGGACTTTGCGCAGAGTCCCGCGGCAATGTGTCCGCGAACGAAAGCTTTCTTGCCATGGTTCGAAGCAGGCCGTTTAAAAAGGCGCGCTCGCCCGGACTTTTACCGAGGGCAACCGTCTCGGCGACGGCCGCATGCGGCGGAATGCGGTCCAAAAACAGCAATTGATAAGCGCCCAGCCGCAGGATCATGCGCATCCGCGCGCCGGGGGGTTCGTGCGTGCTGCACAAGGCGTCGATGCAGTAGTCGAGCGTCACCCGTTTTTCGGTTACGCCGAACACAAGCGCCGCAAGAAGCGCGCGGTCACGCTCGGAAAGCGGGCTGCTTTGCAGCGCGCCGTCCAGCAGACGCGACAGGTAGGCGTCCTTTTGCTCCGCCGTCCGGAGCAGGCGCAGCGCCTCTTTCCGCACATTCATCTTCTGACGCATCGCTCAGCGCCGGCGGTTTCTGCCGCTCACCAGCAAAAACAGCCGCAGCAGGTTGGCAAGAGACACGGCGAGCGCCGCGACATAGGTCAGCGCGGCGGCGCTCAGCACGCGCCGCGCGCCCTGCATTTCCGTTTCGTCCATGCGGCCGGAACTTTCCAGGCTACGGAGCGCGCGGGCGGAAGCGTTAAATTCAACGGGCAGCGTGACAAGCTGAAAAAGCGTGGAAAGCGAAAACGCGATCACCCCGATCATCGCAAGCTGCTCAAAGCCCATGAGAAGTCCAAGCAGCACAAGCGGCATAGCAAGATTGGAACCGATCTGCGTGACCGGGATCAAGGCCGCGCGCAGCTTGATCGGAAAATAGCCGGACGCGTACTGCACCGCGTGCCCCGCTTCATGCGCAGCTACGCCCACAGCGGCTGTCGTCGCCGCGTCGTACACACTTTCGGACAACCGGATCGTATTGGAACGCGGGTCATAATGGTCGGTAAGCTCTCCGGTCACCCGTTCGATCCGCACGCCGGTCAATCCGTTTTCATTTAAGATCCGGCGGGCACTGTCCGCGCCGGTCATCCCGCTTGCCGAGGGCGACGCGCTGTATTTGGCAAACGTGCGCTTCACGTTCGCGGCAGTCAGAAGCGACAGCAGCAGTGCCGGAACGACTAAAATGTAATACCAGTAATCAATAAAAAACATACGTTAAACCTCTTTGCCTAAAATGTCCCCTACGGCGATCTGCCGTCCGTTGAGGAGATCGGCGGCCGACTGCTCGCCCTTTCCCTCGGGCCGAAACCGGGTCAGACGCAGAAGACCGCTGCCGCAGGCGACACACACGACGCCCTGGCCGGCCGAAATCACCGTTCCCGGCGCCGCGGCGCTGCGCGTAAGCGTTTCGGGTGCGGCACACACGATTTTCAGTTTTTTGCCGCTTGCCAATGTGGTATAGGCAAGCGGAAAAGGAGAAAGCGCGCGAATTTTATTGCAAAGCCGGACGGCATCCAAAGAAAAATCGAGACGGCACTCCTCCTTGTCAATCTTTGGCGCGTAGGTGGCGAGCGCCTCGTCCTGCTTGATGGGACAAAGCGCGCCGTCGCGCAGCATATCGAGCGTGCGAAGCAGCACCCGTCCGCCCGCGGCGCCCAGTTTGTCGTGCACCGCTGCAAAATCATCCTCGGGCAGGATCTCTACTTTCTCATCAAGCAGCATGTCACCGGTATCCAGTCCTTCGGCCATGAACATGGAGGTCACGCCGGTGACCGTTTCTCCCTCCATGATCGCGCGCTGCATGGGCGCGGCGCCGCGGTAGCGCGGAAGCAGCGAGCCGTGGATATTGATGCAGCCATATTTCGGATATTCGAGCACATAGTGCGGCAGAATTTTGCCGTAGGCGACCACGACGATCAGTTCCGGCGCGGCTTCGGCAAGCACGCTCTCCAGCGCACCGCCACGCAGAGTCTCGGGCTGATAGACCGGGATGCCGCGCCGCTGCGCGTACAGCTTGACCGGCGGCGGCGTAAGCGTATATCCCCGCCCTTTCGGTTTATCCGGCTGCGTCACAACGCCGGCGACAAAGTCTTTTCCCGCTTTGCAGAGCGCGTCAAGGGAAAACAGCGCAAAATCCGGCGTTCCCATAAACAATATTCTCAACTTGACCACCTCCGAGAATTCATATGTGCGGCATCCGCCCGCAAAACGTCCGCAGCGCACTGCGTTGGAGACCGCTGCGGCGTATATTACGGAACGCTGGGGACAGCGTTCCCTACAAGAGGGAATAAATGTGCACTTCGTAGGGAACGTCGTCCTCGACGTTCCGCATTGGAAACCGCTGCGGTATATTGCGGAACGCTGGGGACAGCGTTCCCTACAAGAGGGAATAAATGTGCACTTCGTAGGGAACGTCGTCCTCGACGTTCCGCATTGGAAACCGCTGCGGTATATTGCGGAACGCTGGGGACAGCGTTCCCTACAAGAGGGAATAAATGCGTACTTCGTAGGCAACGTCGTCCTCGATGTTCCGCGTTGAGACCGCTGCGGCGGGTTCTCCTCACTCCATTTGCTTAGGTTTTACTTTTCCAGTTCCGAATCACTCAGCATGCGGACGACGCAGTCGGTGTAGAGTTTGCCGTCCAAATGATCAATCTCATGGCAGAGCGCACGCGCGAGCAGATCCTCTCCGGTCACTTCGTACCATTTGCCGCGCCGGTTCATCGCGCGCACGGTGACTTTCGCCGGACGGCGGGTGATGCCATACCGTCCCGGAATCGAAAGGCAGCCCTCCGCTTCCTGCTGCTCGCCCTCGGCAAAGATGATCTCCGGATTAATCAGTTCCAACAGCTTGCCCGGCTCGGCCTCGATGGTCACAACGCGGCGAAGCACGCCGACCTGTACGGCCGCCAGCCCGCAGCCGTCAGCCGCGTGCATCGTCTCGGCCATATCGTCGAGCAGCGTGAGAATGCGCGGCGTAATCTCCGTTACCGGACGGCTGATTTTACGGAGGAGCGGGTCCCCCTTCTTTATAATGTGCAGTTTTGCCATTTTGTACCTCTTTTATTGAATAGGCCAAAATAAAGCCGTATTTTTCAAAGATTTGTGGGATTGATGTCCACTCCGACCGAAACCGCTTTGTAAGCGGGCGTTGAAAACGTCTCGAGCAGCGTACCGAGCATCCGGAGCAGTTGCCGGCTGCGCCGGCATTTGAGCACCACCCGCATCCGATAGGTGGAATCCACTTTATAGACCGGCGCTTCAAACGGGCCGAACGAAATGATCGGCACATCCCGGAAATCCCCGGCCATCAAGCGCTTCAGTTCTTTGAAAAGCGCCGCGGCGGCGGACGCTGCGGCCGTCTCCGTCTTTGAAGCGATCGAAAGCACCGCAATGTCGCAGAAAGGCGGGAACGTGAAACTTTCCCTAAGCCGGATATCCCGTTCGTAGAAAGCCTTATAATCCTGCGCCGCGGCAAGCCGGATGACTTCATGCGCCGGATTCATGGTCTGGATCACGGCCACACCGCGCTTTTTCGCGCGTCCTGCGCGGCCGATCACCTGCGTCAGCATTGAAAACGCGCGTTCTCCCGCACGGAAATCGTCGAGATACAGCGCCGCGTCCGCGTTCAGCACGCCGACCAGCGTCACATCGGGGAAATCATGCCCCTTGGCCACCATCTGCGTGCCGAGCAGCACATCCGCGCCGTGCGCACGAAAGCTTTGCAGCATCTGATCGTACGCGCTCTTTTTCGCGGTGGTGTCCGCGTCCATACGCAGAAGCGTGCCCGAAAAATCCTGATGAAACGCCTCTTCGGCTTTCTGCGTGCCGAATCCCATAAACGAAAGATGCGTTCCGCGGCAGGACGGGCAGGCATCAGGAATCCGTTCCCGGTGACCGCAATAATGGCAGAGCAAATAGTCTGCGCCCTGGGCGCGGTGACGGGTCAGCGACACCGAACAACGCGGGCAGAGCACCGCCTCGCCGCAGTCCCGACAACTGAGAAAAGCGTTGTAGCCCCTGCGGTTTAAAAAGAGGATCGCCTGATCTTTGCTTGAAAGCGTTTCGGCCAGCTTTTCCCGGAGCAGGCTGCCGTAAGGCGACAGATTGCCGCCGAGCGCCTCTCGCCGCATATCGGCGATGTAGACGGCGGGCAGATGCGCTCCGCCGTAGCGCTCGGTCAGTTCCACCAGCGAGTACACGCCGATCTTCGCTTTATAATAGCTTTCGACCGAAGGCGTCGCAGAGGCCAACAGCAAAAGGCCCCTGCAGCGCCCGACCCGAAACGCCGCGACGTCCCGCGCATGATATTTCGGGCTCATATCCGATTTATAGGTATGCTCCTGCTCTTCGTCTATGATAATCGCGCCGAGGTTGGCAAGCGGAGCAAACACCGCGCTGCGCGTACCGATCACAAGATCGACCTCGCCCGCAGCGATCCGGCGGTAGGCGTCATAGCGCTCACCTGCTGACAGCGAGGAATGCAGCACCGCGACCCGCGCGCCGTAGAAAGAGCAAAACAGGCCGACTGTCTGCGGGGTAAGCGAAATTTCAGGCACCAGTACGATCACGCTTTTTTGATCCCGCAGCACCCGGTCGATCAGCGCTTTCATCACGCGGGTCTTGCCGCTCCCGGTCACGCCGAACAAAAGCGCACACTGCGCGGCCGCGTCCTCGTACAGCCGGCAAAGCTTTTCATATGCCGCCGTCTGATGTGGACTCAATATATTTTCTCCGCCGCCGGCCGGCACGCCGCCGTACGGATTGCGCCAGCGCGGTTCAATAAGCAGTTCCGCCGCGCCGAGCTTTTCCAGCGCGCGAAGCTGCGCCATAGACGCGCCGGTCTGCAAAAACAAAGGTTCCGCCAAGGCAAATTCCGCGCTGAGCGCCGCATACAGTGCGCGCTGCTTTTCGCCGCGCGGCCGTGCTTCGTTTTTCGTGCGCCGGGCGTACACGACCTGCGGGGGGCGCGCCGCCGGCTGCATGGCCGCCGCGGGCGGCAGCAGCGCGCGCAGCGCGTCGGACGTCGTGCAGAGCGTATATTCTTTCAGAAAAGCGCAGAGCGCCATCTGCTCTTCCGAGAGCGTGAGTGCGGCGTGGATCCCCAGCAGATCTTTCGTATTCTCGCTTTTGGTTTGATCGCAGACCGACAGGACGACGGCCATATGCCGCCGGTTCGTCCGCGAAAAAGGTACAAAAACGATGGAACCGCGCGCCGTTTTCCCGCGCAGTTCTTCCGGAATACGGTAGTCAAACGGCCGGTCGAGGGACGCGGGCGCATCCAAAAGACACACGCTTGCGTATTCAGCCATGAAACGCTCCCCCTCCCAAAACTACGGCGCCGCGCTCAGTCGTTGTCCGCCTCTTCGCTGCGCACAACTTTGTACTGGCCGGCATAAAGTCTTTGCACGGCGTTCTTGACCGCCTTTTCGTCGCGGATATCCTTGTCGATCAGCGCGCTAATCGACTTGTCGGTCTCCTTGCGCTCGATCAGTTTTTCGGCATAGGCGCGCTGTTCCACATATTCGTCGGTGATGAGCCGCGCGCATTTGGCCGTGGCGATCACCAGTTCGTAGCGGTTGATGCCTTTGGCTGTCAGATCTTCTACAGAAGGGTTGTTAATCATCGTTTATCTGCTCCTTACTTATAGTTCGGTTGTAAAATAACGCGCCGCGAAGCCGCTTCGCCGCGCCGCGCGCAGCGTTTCGGCGCGCGCCACGGCCAAAAAATCGTCCGCGCTGCGCGAAAGCTTTCCGTGCTCATTGACAATCAAATAATCGTAAAGCGGGAGAAAGCCAAGTTCCTCTTCGGCGCGGCGCAGCCGCTTGGCAATAGATTCCTCCGTGTCACGGCCGCGCGCGTGCAAACGGCGGCTCTGTTCGGCGACAGAGGGCGGCGTGACCATAATCAGCACCGCGTCCGGGTATTTTTTTTTGATCTGCGCAGCGCCGTCCACCTCGATCTCAAGGATTAGATGCTTGCCGAGCGCCACGGCGCGCTCAAACTCGGAGACCAGCGTTCCGTAATAATTCCCGCAGTACTCAGTGTATTCAAGCACGCCGCCGCTCTTAATCTTTTCTTCAAATTCCCCGCGCGTGATATAATAATAGTTCACACCCTCAGCCTCGCCCTTCAGGCAGGGCCGGCTCGTCGCGCTCACCGCGCAGAGAAACCGGTCGTCCCGCCGGAGCACCTCGTTTACCACCGAGCCCTTGCCGCTCCCCGCCGGTCCAGAGATAATGAATACGAGCGTGCCGTTCATGGCTCCGCATCCTCCGCGTCCACGCCGTCCAGCGTCTCTACGTCGTCGGCCAGACGGTTGGAGATGGTTTCCGGCTGCGTCGCGCTCAGGATCACATGGTCACTGTCGGTCACGATGACCGCGCGGGTGCGCCGTCCGCAGGTCACGTCAATGATCCGCCCTGCTTCGCGCGCCTCGCCGATCAGGCGCTTAACAGGCGCGGAATCCGGGCTGACCAGCGCCACGACCCGGTCGGCGGCGATCATATTTCCAAAGCCTACGTTGATGAATTTCATTTCGACGTCCTCACTCTATGTTCTGAATTTGCTCTCGGATCTTTTCAAGCTCGGCCTTGATATCGACGACCAACCTGGTGACGTCCAGGCACTGCGTCTTGGAGCCGATCGTATTGGTCTCGCGGTTGATCTCCTGCAAAAGAAAGTCCAGCTTGCGGCCGCAGGGCTCTTTGGCGGCAAGAATATCGTCAAACGCGCTGAAATGGCAGCTGAGCCTTGTCAGTTCCTCGTCGATGGCCACCCGGTCAGCGTAGATCGCGCATTCCGTCAGGAGCCGTCCCTCGTCGACAACCATATTGTTGTCGTCTAAAAGCTGCTTTATTCTTTCCGTCAGTCTCTCGTGGTAGGAAATGGTTTCGGTCTGCGACAGGGCGCCGATCCGCTCCGCCTGCCGGCGAATCCCTTCGATTTTCGACCGGATATCCTGCTCGATCCGCCGCCCCTCGGCCTCCCTCGCCCCAAGAAATCCGCGCAAAGCGCCGTCCAGCGCCTCTTTTAGCACATCCCAGTCCCGCTCGGGGTTGTCCTCGGCGCGCCGGAACGTAAAGACGTCGCGGTCGCGCGCCACCTGCATAACGCTGATGTCGTCCTGCAAACCGAACAGATCCCGCAGGCACTCAAGCGCTGAGATATAGCCGCGAGCATACCCCTCATCCACAAGAATTTCCGTGTCGGCCTCCGACAGCGTATCCACGCTGATGTAAACGTCCACTTTTCCGCGGCTGACGCCGTTTTGCTGGATATACGCCTTGACCTTTTCTTCCAGAAAGCTGTATCTGCGCGGCATTTTCACCGAACAGTCCAGATACCGGCTGTTGACGCTTTTGATTTCGACCGTGACGTCCCGTTCTTCCGTCGTCATTCGTGCACGGCCAAAGGCGGTCATGCTTCGTATCAATATTTTGACCTCGTTTTCTTTCAGGCACGCTTTTTTGCAATATTATGCCATCATATTTTATTTTATTATTATATCGAATTTTAAAGCCTGTGTCAAGGAGAAAAGCGGCGTTTCCTTTTGTATGGACGGAATCCTCTCCTGCGGCTTCGCCAACAGACTGTTGCGGGACAGTTCAAGAATATGGTATACTTATAAAAATAAACCAATTGGAAGCTTTGCGGAGAAACAGAATGGCAGCTGCAAGACTTGAAACGGATAGGCTCATACTAAGGAAGTTTGAAAACCAGGACATGGACGCGCTGTATTTGCTTTTGAAAGGCGAAGAAGAAAATACGTTTTTGCCGTGGTTTCCTGTAAAAAACATAGAAGAAACCAGCGCATTTTATGAAAAACGGTTTGCGAATCAAGAATACTGCTTTGCGATCTGCCTGAAAGAAGATCATTTTCCGATCGGCTATATCAAAGCTGATATGGATGACAGCCACGACTTGGGATATGCGCTTCGCAAAGAATTTTGGCATAAAAGAATTGTTACCGAAGCAAGCAAAGCGCTTGTTGAACAGTTGAAAAAAGACCGCATCCCATATATTACGGCGACCCATGATAAAAACAACCCGAGAAGCGGCGGCGTAATGAGACAGATCGGCATGAAATACTGTTATTCTTATGAAGAGCACTGGCAGCCCAAAAACATTTTTGTTACATTTAGAATGTATCAATTAAATCTTGACGGACAAGAAGATCGGGTATATCAAAAATATTGGAACCTCCATCATACGCATTTTGTAGAAAAGAATATATAAATTTCCCTATATTTGTATTGCCGGACAGGCAATCGAGTCAAAATAGGCGTGCAGCGCGGCACGAACAATCCAAGCTCTTTCTGTAGAAAAGCCTTATGGCTCTCTATAGACACAGGCAAAAAGGCAGGAAAAATCCTGCCTTTTTGCCTGTACATGTATTTCCGTCACAAATCTACGGGCGCGCTGTCATAATCCAGTATGCCATGATATCCGCATTCGTCAAAAATCAGCGCGTCGTTATTTAAAAACCGGTGCCTGCCGCTTACATAAGTCGGGATCACCAATTTGCGGGTAAATAGATTTTTTTGCAGCATAGCGGGATCGTTGCAGCGGATCAGATGGATGTTTCTCGCCGGATTCCACGGACTGCCGACGATCTGCTGTACGCAGCATTTTCCAGGATGCGCCGCGCCATTGTAAGTCCAGCCGGCTCGATCGACGGCGACCTTTGTGTTTTGCCTGATCTGTTCCAGTAGCGGATGCGGGCTTCCGTCGTCGATGATGACATAACTGCGCTCGGCAAGGTCCGCGGTGCATGCCCATTCTTCATAGCTGACGATGGGATATTTCACATATACCCTCGACAAAAATCCGTTGCAGTTTGGCTCGGCGTAAGCGGCAGCCGTTTTTTTGATACAGTCCGCGCCATCCGCCGGCATAACGATGCTGAGCGGATCCAAATATACGTCGAGCAAGCCGCTGCCTTTATGCATGTCCGCTATGGGCATATAGTTTTCGATTGGCCTGAAAGCGCCGCTTTGCACATTGCTTTCCTGTGTGAAATGTATGCGCTCCGCCGCCGGATTCTCGAAAACAAATGCCGCTTTACCGTTGACGGAGACTTCAAAATGCGTGCGATCCACCTGCGGCGGAATCGTGATCGAAAACCCGCTGATCCCGCTGCACAGAACGTCTATCTTATGCGGAGATTTGATTTTTGCGTCAATCGCCCCTTCTGTTTCCCGGCCGGCGATAGAATGGATCTCAATCCAATACGCTTTTCTGTGGCGATTTCTCGGCGTTTTAAACGTGATATGATCCGGATATTCGTTTCTGCGCGCTTTGAGAAGCAGATCAAAAGCTTTTTCGTTCAGCCAAAGACGCAGCAGCATATTATGCGAAAATCCATCGCCCAAAAGCCCGAGGCGGTCGGGATGCCCTTCCAGCCGAGCATCGATTTGTTGATAGACGTCATACATATAATCTGCCGGCGAGGAAAGATACATCAGCTTCATATTTCCAAGATTGCATAAAAGATCCAGATTTGCTTGCCCGGCGGCGGCGTAAATGCCCGCAAACAGATCCGGATACGCCTGGGCCTGCGCCCAAGCTGCGCCTCCGCCGTTGGAATATCCCGTACAGTAAATCCGGTTTCGATCGATACTGAACCGGGCGAAAACATCCTCGAGCACGACGCGGATTGCAGCTTCGCCGATATAGCTTCCGAGCAATACGCCGCGGCCGGAAATATCTACGGCAATCACCGGCTCGGCTGTGTATTTGGCAAACACGCCGCTCCACTGGTTATATTCCACCGTCGCATGAAGGATAATCAGCGGATATTGGACGCTGTCGCTGTAGTTTTCCGGAATATACACACGGTAACAACTTACCGAGTTGCAGGTTGGATCATAGAAAAAAACGCGCTTCATACCGCGGTTGTAAATGAAACCGTCCCGGTGCTCGCCTTTCTGCACAAGCGCCGTGTTCGACCGCAGGAGCGCCGCCTGCGCTACAACGGCAGAAAGATCGCGCCGCGGATCCGTGATATAGTCGATCCCGTATTGCAAACAGAGCTTATCGTATCCGTGCGCAGCTTCGCTAATCGCTGCCGCCGCATTCTGGCGGGTCGTCTCAAGCATATTCTCTACCGGCCGCGTAAAAAGTGCGATACGGTCTACATGCGTATACCCGTTCGCATACGTGTATTTGATTTCGGCTACCAAATAATGCCCCGTATCGTAATCATCGAACCCATTTCCCTGAAAACCGACGCTGTGCTTTTGTTTTATGGGAAGCTCTCTTTCGAAGAGCACTTCCCGCGTTCGATTATCCGTCAGCGCAAATTGCAGGACGCCGCTTTTTGCAAAAACATCATGATTGGGATAAAAAGCGAATATAAACGGCTGATTGTCATACAGATACACTCCGGAATGAAAAGTATATCCCATACGCGCAACATTCTGCATGGAGCCCTGAAATATGCAGGGCAAGTCACATTTTTCCTGCTCTGCTTGATATTTGCTGACTCGGATAAAGAAACCGTCCTGCTCCATCGCCTCCGGCCTCTCGATCACAATGGAATTGATGCCCCGCTTCAGCTTTGCAACAAGCATTCTGTTGGTGTCAAATACGACGGTAAACAATTCGCGGTTGATCCAAAGTTTAGCGTGACCGGTCGTATGTATGAGAATAACCGTATCCGTTGCCTTTGCGCAGTGAATGAAAAAAAACGCAAATACCCGTTTAAGTTCCTTGTCTAAAAAACGGTATCGCCAAGAAAATTTTTGCCCCGGTTCATAATAAATCGTTTCATGCGCCCCCTCATCCGTTCCGCCGCATACTATTTCATTTGCCCGCGGATCAAATTCCCGGCTGTATAGATCGCTGTCCGGGTCCGCAGGCAGCGTGAAGGCGCCGGTCATGGAGGGCAAAAGGGGAGAGGCGTCCAGCCCGTAACAGTATTGGTGGAATTTTTCCGGAATCGCAGTCATATATTATATCCTTTTATTTTTTTGATTTTCAGACTTAGCCCCAAAACCACAATCCTTTGTAAAGATTATGCAGCCAAGCCAACCTTCTATAATTTCCACTGTTTTTCTGTAATGTCCGATTTGTTATTCTATATCGATTGAAACTCAATTATTCCATATATACCCATATTTAACAATATATTACCATATTATTTAATATTTGTCAACAAATATCCTAATGCGTTTTATTAATTCTTGTAGAATATTATAATTTTGCACATTTTAGAACTCTTTGCCTGTGCTTATTCGTTTATTTTACGAAGGCATTTTGAAGCGCCACGGCAAAGTCAGGGGTTATTTGTAACACCAATAAAAAAGCCTGTAATCATGACGATTACAGGCTTTTTGGTCGGAATGAGGTGATTCGAACACCCGACCTCTTGGTCCCGAACCAAGCGCACTACCAAGCTGTGCTACATCCCGAATTTGCTTTATTCAGCGGTGATTATTATAGCATATCTCCATGTACCTGTCAATAGTTTTTTCGGAGGAAAACATTTTTCATCCTGCATCTTTGAAAAAAGCGGGGACAAAAATCGCCTTTGCCGCCGCTTTTTTCGCGCCGCCCTATTTACAAGCTCTATGGCGCATGATATAATAATTTTATACTATATCTTGTGGCATTCTGCATGCCGCGCCCCATCATGTAAGGAGGAAGAATTTGCTCTGCAAATTCACTGACAGCTATGAAATGTCCGAACTGCGGGTATCCGGAAAGCAAAGTCATTGATTCCCGGCCGGTCAGCGACAACAACAGCATCCGTCGGCGGCGGGAATGTCTCGGATGCCGCCGGCGCTTCACAACGTATGAGGTGATCGATTCGGTACAAATCGTTGTCATCAAAAAGGACGGCTCCAAAGAATTTTTTGACCGCATGAAGCTGGAAAGCGGCTTAATCAAAGCCTGCCAGAAACGCCCCGTGGATACGGCGGCGCTCGCGCTTGAGATCGAGGCCGAACTGCAAAACTCGCTCTGCGGAGAGATCACCACCGGCGAGATCGGCGAGATCATCATGGACAAGCTCCGGAAAATCGACGCCGTCTCCTATGTCCGCTTCGCGTCCGTTTACCGTGAATTCAAGGACGCGGAAACTTTCATGGAGGAACTGAAGCGGCTGGGCGAAAAGCCGTAAAAGCCTACGCAATTTTTTGAGAGGACATGCCGCCGCCGGCCGGACGGCCCTGCGGTGATTTTTGAATATGGAAATCGAATTTGTGGCTACCTGCCTGTTTGGGCTGGAGCACTTTCTCGGCGAGGAAATCGACCGCTTAGGCTACCGCCGCACCGAAACGATCGACGGCCGCGTTTCCTTTGTCGGAGACGAGTACGCCGTCGCCCGCTGCAATATCTGGCTGCGCTGCGCCGAACGCCTGTATATCAAAATGGGCCGCTTCCGTGCGCGCACGTTCGGCGAGCTTTTCGAAGGGACAAAAGCGATCGAGTGGGAAAAATATATCGGACGCGAGGACGCGTTCCCGGTCAAGGGACATTCGATCCGCAGCAAGCTGTTTTCGATCCCCGACTGCCAGAGCATCGTCAAAAAAGCGGTCGCGCAGCGGTTGGACAACGAATATGGTATGTGCTGGTTCCCGGAATCCCGGGTCAAATACCAAATTGAATTCTTTATCCTGCGCGACGAAGCCACGCTCATGATCGACACCTCAGGCACGGCGCTGCACAAGCGCGGCTACCGCGCCGCCGCCGGCGCCGCCCCTTTGCGTGAAACGCTTGCGGCCGCGCTCGCGCTCAATTCACGCCCCCGCGAAAACGTGCTCCTCTGGGATCCGTTCTGCGGAAGCGGCACGATCGCCATCGAGGCTGCTATGATTATGAAAAACCAGGCGCCCGGCCTGTTCCGGCGGTTTGCGGCCGAGGATTTTGAAGCGTTTCCGCCCGAAATCTGGGCACAGGCGCGCACGGAAGCGCGCGCGATGATCCGCCCAACTGCTTTTGAGGCCTACGCTTCGGATATCGACGAGGAAATGGTTGCGCTGGCGGCGGAAAACGCGGAGCGCGCGGGCGTATCCGAACTGGTCAAGACCTTTTCCGCCGACGCGCGCGTGATCCGCACCGGCGACCGGCGCGGCACGATCGTCTGCAATCCGCCCTACGGCGAGCGGCTGGGCAGCACGGAGGAAGCCGAATCTCTGTATGTGCAGATCGGGCGGCATTTCCGCTCGCTCGCGCCGTGGCAAGTCTATGTGCTCACCTCCTGTGAGCGGTTTGAGCGGCTGTACGGCCGCCGCGCGGACAAGGTGCGCAAGCTGTACAACGGCATGATTCCCTGCTACCTGTATCAATATTTTAAATTTGACCGCGTTTGAATAAAATTCCGCGCCCCCGCCAACACTTATGAAAAGTGCTCGCGGGGGGTGTTTTTTTGAATTTCAGCGAAGAGTATGCGCAAAATATAAAGCGCATAGACGAGGAGCTTTGCCCGGAAAAGAGTTTTGACATCATCAAGCGGCGGCTGCTGATCGGCAAAGATGAAACGACCTTTTACTATATCGACGGCTTTGTCAAAGATGAGATCATGCAGAAGCTGATGCAATATTTTATTGGGCTCAAAAGCCTGCCGACCGGCAAAGAGGCGGCGACCGTCTTTGCCGACGCGCATGTGCCGTACGTCGAGGTGGACGTGACCTCGGATCCAAAGCAGGCGATCATGCTCGTGCTTTCCGGCGGCGTGGCGGTGCTCGGAGAAACGTTCGGCGCAGAGGCGGTGCTTATCGACGCACGCACCTATCCTGTGCGCGGCGTGGAGGAACCCGAAAGTGACCGCGTCATGCGCGGCGCACGCGACGGCTTTGTGGAAACGCTGATTTTCAACACCGCGCTGCTGCGCCGCCGCATCCGCAATCCCAAGCTGCGCGTTATGTACAAAAACGTCGGCAAAGATTCCAAGACCGACATGGCCATCGTGTACATCGAAGGCAAAGCCGACGAAAAATATGTCCGCTGGCTGTCGCAGAAGCTGGACGCGGTAGATACCGACTATCTGCCGATGGGCCATGAAAGCCTCACCGAATGTCTGATCGGAAAAAAATGGTACAATCCGTTTCCAAAAGTCCGTTCGACTGAGCGGCCGGATACGGCCTCGGCACAGCTTGCCGAGGGAAACGTGCTGATCCTGTGCGACACCTCGCCCGAGGCCATGATCCTGCCCACTTCAATCTTTGATTTTTTGCAGGAAACCGGCGATTATTACTTTCCGCCGTTCACCGGCACATACCTGCGCATCGTTCGCCATGTGATCTTTTGGATGACGCTGTTTCTGGTGCCGCTCTGGTATCTGTTTGCCAATCATCCCGAGCTTACGCCCGGCTGGCTGCAATTTGTCATTCCGACCGACACCGGGCGAATTCCGCTGGTTGCGCAGCTGTTCCTCGTGGAATTTGTGATTGACGGCTTAAAGCTCGCTTCAATGAATACGCCCAGCATGCTCGCCAATTCGCTCAGCGTCGTGGGCGGCCTGATCCTCGGCGATTTTGCCGTAGACATCGGCTGGCTGATTCCTGAGGTCATTTTGTATATGGCTTTCGTAGCCATCGCCAACTTCACCCAGCCGAACTATGAACTCGGCTATGCCGTAAAATTCATGCGGATGCTGCTGCTGGCCGTGACCGCCATTTTTGACCTTTGGGGATTTGTGATCGGCCTTGCGCTTATCGTTATTCTGATCGCGACAAACTCAACCGTAAACGGAAAAAAATCCTACCTCTATCCGCTGCTCCCGTTCAATCCCGCAGCGCTCTGCCGCCTGCTTTTCCGCCTAAAGAAAAAAGAAAAATCCCATTTTTAAAACAAACCGGGGCTATACCCTGGATTTGAGTCCTTCCAATAAAAGAATAGAAAACCGGCCGCTGCCTCCGGCCCATATGTCTCATTGCTTTTTTCCGCCGGACTCTTGAAAACCTACTAAAAATATGTTATTATTAGGTTATCAAATGCGAGGTAACGGAATATGAAAATTTCAACGAAAGGGCGTTATGCGCTGCGGATGCTGCTCGATCTGGCGGAACATCAAAACAACGGCTTTGTTTCTCTGAAAGATATTGCCGCGCGTCAGAATATTTCCAAAAAATATCTGGAGCAAATTGTGCCGGTGTTCAATAAATCGGACATCCTGAAAGCGAACCGTGGTTTTCAGGGCGGCTACCGGCTTGCAAGATCTCCGGATAAATATACCGTTGGGGAAATTCTGCGCTTTACGGAAGGCAGTCTTGCGCCCGTCGCCTGTTTGGACCAGGCACCCGTTGCCTGTGAACGCAGCGGACAGTGCGCCACCCTCCCCGTCTGGCAGGGACTCTATCGGGTTATCAACGAATATTTGGACGGCATTACGCTGCAGGATATCCTAGATCAGCAACGCCAGCGGAGCGCAAGCGATTATGTGATTTAAACGGTGAAAATCTCCGCCTGCGGCCGCAAAAGCGGTAGGCTGCAAAACCGAAGCGAAAAAGGACTCCGCCTGCGCGCCGCTTCCTTTACAGGAAAGCGGCGCGCAGGCGGAGATTTAATTTTTTTTTGCCGGTTGTGTCTCGATCAATCGGCAAACATCGGAGTGGAGAGATAGCGCTCGCCGGTATCGGGCAGGAGCGCGACGATCAGCTTGCCATCGTTTTCGGGACGCTTCGCCAGCTTTGCCGCGGCATACACAGCGGCGCCGGAGGAGATGCCCACAAGCAGTCCCTCTTTTCTTGCCAGGGTGCGGCCGGTTGCGAAAGCGTCCTCGTCCGCCACGGCGATGATCTCGTCGTAAATTTCCGTATTCAGCGTCTCCGGAACAAAGCCCGCGCCGATGCCCTGAATTTTGTGGGGACCGGGCGTGCCTTTGGACAGCACCGGAGACCCGGCGGGCTCGACGGCAACGACCTTGATCTTCGGGTTTTTGCTCTTCAGATATTCGCCGACGCCGGAAATGGTGCCGCCGGTGCCTGCGCCCGCGACAAAAATATCCACCTTGCCGTCGGTATCCGCCCAAATCTCAGGACCGGTCGACGCGCGGTGAGCCGCGGGATTTGCAGCGTTGGTAAACTGACTGGGAATAAAGCTGTCAGGGATATTTTCGGCAAGCTCCTGCGCCTTGTCGATCGCGCCTTTCATGCCCTTTGCGCCTTCGGTAAGAACCAGTTCCGCGCCGTAGGCTTTCAGCAGATTGCGGCGCTCGACGCTCATCGTTTCCGGCATGGTGAGGATAATCCTATACCCCCTGGAAGCCGCCACGGCAGCAAGCCCGATGCCGGTATTGCCGCTGGTCGGCTCGATAATAACCGAATTTGGCTTCAAAAGGCCTTTTTTCTCCGCGTCGTCGATCATCGCTTTGGCGATTCTATCCTTGACGCTGCCGGCTGGATTGAAATATTCAAGCTTGCCGTAAATCGCCGCGCCGAGTCCCTGTCCGGCAATGTAGTTGGTTAGCTTCAGCAGCGGCGTTCCGCCGATCAGATCGGTGATTTTGTCGTAGGTTTTCATGATTCGTTCGCTCCTTATTTCAATAATATTGAATCGTCGTTTGATGTTTTGTTCAGCGCTGCCGGACAACGGCAAAACGCAAAAATGCTGGTCATGAGCCCATCTTTTATATAAAACCTATATGTTTTATAGGTATAATAGCGCGGATAACGCCGTTTGTCAACCCCTTTACTAAAAATACCCGGAAAATTTTTTAACAGACGCTCTGCGCTTTCTCTATAGAGGAGAAATATTTAGCAAAGCCTGCGAATTATAGATGCGCGGACAGTTTCGTATAGAAAAGCAAAATCGTTCAAAATCAGCGGTCGCCTGCGGATTGAAGGAGGAACCTATCATGCTTGAAATTCAAAATTTTACAAAAGTATACGGCGGCAAAAAGGCGGTAGACGGACTGTCGCTGCATATCGCCCCGGGAGAAATCTATGGTTTTATCGGTCATAACGGCGCGGGTAAGACGACCACGCTCAAGGCCTGCTGCGGAATTCTGCCCTTTGAGGAGGGCGAGATTCTGATCGACGGCGTTTCCATAAAAAAAGAGCCGGTCGCCTGCAAGAAAAAGCTTGCCTATATACCGGATAATCCTGATTTGTACGAATTTATGTCCGGGATTCAATTTCTAAATTTTGTGGCGGATGTATTCGGCGTCGGCAGCGAAGACCGCCAAAGCCGCATCCGCAAATATGCCGGTATGCTGGAATTGACCGCCGATTTGGCGCAGCCTATCTCCACGTACTCCCATGGGATGAAACAAAAGCTCGCCATCGTATCGGCGTTCATCCATGAACCAAAACTGATTATTATGGACGAGCCTTTTGTGGGACTTGACCCCAAGGCGAGTCATTCGCTGAAAGAACTGATGCGTGAAATCTGCGGCAAAGGCGGCGCGATCTTTTTCTCTACTCATGTTCTCGAAGTCGCGGAAAAACTTTGCGACCGGGTGGCCATCATCAAAGGCGGCAGGTTAATCCGCTCCGGCGCCATGAATGAAGTGAAAGGCGACGCCTCGCTCGAACACGTGTTTCTGGAACTGGAGGGCGAGCAATGATAAGAGCGTTATTCAAAAAACAAATGATGGAGTCGTTTTCATGGCTCTATTTCAGCCGCAGGACCGGAAAAAAGCGCAGCGCCGGAGGCATTGCAGCGTATACCTGCATGTACCTCGTGATTTTCGGCATGCTCGGTTCTCTGTTCTACACAATGGCGGAGGCGCTCTGCAGGCCTTTGAGCGAAGTTGGACTCGGCTGGCTTTATTTTGCAATCGTCAGCTTGGTCGCAGTGATATTCGGCGTTTTCGGAAGCGCGTTTAATACGTTTGCTTCGCTCTATAAGGCCAAGGATAACGATCTGCTGTTTTCGATGCCCATCCCCGCCTCAAAGATCCTGTTGACGAGGCTTTCCGGTGTATATGCGATGGGATTGATGTATGAACTGATCGTTCTGATTCCATCGCTCTGCGTGTGGTTCGCCGCGGGTTCTGTCAGCACTGCCGGCATAGCGTTCAGCGCGCTGATGCCGTTTGTTCTGTCGTTTTTGGTTCTGAGCCTGTCCTGCGTACTCGGGTTTGTAGTGGCGCTGGTCAGCACCAAGGTGCAAAATAAAAATGCAATCACGGTATTGCTGTCCCTCGCCTTTTTCGCCGGATATTATTATGTATATTCAAAAGCCTACCAAATGCTTGCCGGTATTCTTGCGAACGCGCAAAGCGCCGCCCAAAATGTAAAAATCTGGCTCTATCCTTTTTATCATATGGGGCTCGCCGCAGAAGGAAATCCGCTTTCCATGCTGATCTTCACCGCGATCATCGCGGCTGTCTTCGCCCTGGTCTATTTCGTTTTATCCATAAGATTCATCCGGCTGGCGAGCGCAAATAAAGGCGCCGCAAAAATCAGGTATAAAGAAAAACGCGTCAAAGCCGGCAGCGCCGGCAGCGCGCTGTTGAAAAAGGAATTCAAGCGCTTTACAGGCAGTCCGGCTTATATGCTCAACTGTGGGCTCGGCATTATCTTGATGCCGGTTGCGGGCGCTGCTCTGCTGGTGAAACGCGGCGCGCTTGCCGGGATGCTTTCGGAACTGTATGCATATGCAGGCGTGAAGCAAACCGCGCCTCTGTTGATTGCGGCGGCTTTATGTATGATCGCTTCCATAAATGATATTTCGGCGCCGTCGGTATCGCTCGAGGGGAAAACGCTGTGGCTGGTTCAGGCGCTGCCCGTAAGTCCGTGGCAGGTGCTCAAGGCAAAGCTGAAGCTGCATCTGATATTAACCCTGCCGCCCGCCGCCGTTTTGACGGGATGTGCGCTTGCCGTTTTCAAACCGGATACAGCGTACATGGTTTTGATCCCCCTTACGGTCGCGGCTTTTATCGCCGCTATGGCGATGTTCGGACTCTGTATGAATTTAAAAGCGCCCCGGCTTCATTGGACAAGCGAGGCGGTTCCGATCAAACAATCCCTGAGCGTTACCGCAGCCATATTCGGGGGCTGGGCTGTTGTGCTTGTCTTCGGCGCGCTGTATTTTGCGCTCAGCCGTTTTATCAGCGCGTTTGTCTATTTAATCTGCGCGTGCGCGCTTCTTTTGCTGGCGGCCGCCGCGCTCTGCCGGTGGCTAAAAAATACAGGTTCAAAAATTTTTGCCGCCCTATAAAAGCGCGGGGAAAATCTTCGCGAAGCTCGGATGTTTTTTTGCCTCTGCGATGCCGGCGCGCGGCGATATAAAAAATACTATTATTTTTCATCGGGACAAAATTCAAGAAATTTTTCCACAAATTACCAAAAACCTCTTGACAAGCGCATGTGTTTGTGATAAAATAAAATCATCGACAAAGCGTTGAGTCATAAGTTGGCAGATTTTGTAAAAAGAAAAAGCCGGAACAGCATGCAGGATTGTTCCGGCTTTTTCTTTTTTTACTTTTCGCTCTGTGGTCTCCGTGAAAGCTCGCGATGCCGGACAAAAGGAGAGAAAATGCGGGTTTTGTTTGTATTTTGAATTTTGCTTTTTCGCTTTTGTAGAGAACGTCGTCCTCGACGTTCCCTACAAAAGCGAGTGTGTTTTTGACATTTCGATAAAAGGCAGCTTTGGCGCAGGGCTTGCAAAACGCTGGGGGACGCGCCGGAAGCAAGATTATCTCCTCCGTATGGAACGCTGTCCTCAGCGTTCCGTGTACAAATTCACGAAGCGGTAAAATGCGGAACGTCGCGGACGACGTTCCCTACAAAAGCGAATGTGTTTTAACATTTCGGTAAAAAGCAGCTTTGGCGCAGGGCTTGCAAAACGCTGGACGACGCGCCTTTTCCCTCGCAAGCGTCACCCCTGCCAGGATTTTAATGTCCCCTCGCTGGGGTTTCGTCTTAATTTTGGGATTCGCTCAGCGCGTCCAATTCGCGAATCTTCTCCAGCACACGCCGGAGTGCTTCGCGCCCGTCGCGCGCGCGAAGCGTGCAGCCCGCGGCGCAGGTATGCCCGCCGCCGCCAAATGCCGCCGCGATGCCCGAAACGCGTGTGCGGTTGTTTCCGCGCAGGGAAACGCGGTATACGCCGTCCTCGTCGGTCGATTTGACGATCACCGCCACGCAGGCGCCGCGGACGCTGCGCGTGATATCCACCGCGGTATCAAAATCCTCGTAAGTAAGCCCGTCTGTAAAACGGTCGCGGTCGATCACGACCGCGGACACACGGCCGTCTTCGTAAAGCTCGATCGCATTCTGCACGATTCCCTCCGCGCGGATCTGACTCTTGTCCTTCGTATCGAACAGCCGCAGATTAATCGCAGCGGCGGGCACGCCAGCCGCAATCAGCCGGGCGGCGCGAAGATGTGTCTCCGGTGTCACATTGGAATACTTAAAGCAGCCCGTGTCTGAACTGATCGCGCCGTAGGCGGCCGCAAGCGCCGCTGGCGGGATTTTATCAACAAGGCCGAGCGCGGCGGCGCGCTCGCACAAATCAAAAATGATCTCGCCGGCAGCGGCGGCGTGCCGCCGCACAAACTCAAACTGCGCATACGCAGACCCGACGTCGTGATGGTCGATCCGGAGAAATACCCGCCCCGAAAGCGGCGCGGCAAGCGAGCCCAGCTGATCGGGAGACGCGACGTCCACGCAGATAATCCGCCAGCTGCCAAGACCGGCGGGCAGCGCCGCGCGCGCCGAAAGCTCAGCAAGCAGAAAATCCAGCCGCTTTGGCACCGGGTCGGGAAACATGACCTCCGCGCGCCGCCCCATGCTGTGCAGAAGATGGGTGAGCGCGGCGGCGCTGCCCACGCAGTCGCCGTCCGGGCGGCGGTGCCCGATAATCAGCGCGTTCTCCGCCGCACAGACTTTATCAAACAGCGTGAGAAAATCCAGTTTATTCATGGCTGTCTCCGTGCTGCTCCGCGCCGATTTCACCGAGCAGCTTTGCGATATGCGCGCCGTGCTCGATCGAGCGGTCGTGCCGGAAGCTGAACTGCGGCGTATTGCGCAGATTCAGGCGCGCGGCGATCTCCCGCCGGATAAACCCGGCCGCGCTTTCGAGCCCCGCCCGGGTCTGCTCCGGGTCGCCCGCAAGCACCGAGAAATATACTGCGGCATATTTCAGGTCGGGCGTCACTTCGACCGCCGTTATGCTGATCATCGCGCCCTGCACGCGCGGGTCCTTAATCTCGCGCAGCAGCGCGGAAAGCTCCCGCCGTACCTCGTCATTGATTCTTCCCCGTCTGTAATTTGGCATATTTCCCCCAAAAATGTTTTCTCTTTGATTTTCTCCGACACGCAGCGTCCGCCGCCGGCCTCGATTTTGCCAGCGCTTTTATTATACCTATTATACCCGGCGGGGCGGAGGAGTTCAATAGAAATTTTACGCAATTCAAAGAAATTTGCGGAAAAGACATGCAAATGCGGTTGATTTTTGACCCGGCAAGGACTATAATAGGTATGTTAATAAAGTATACTTGGGTTTTTCTACCCAAACGACGAGGTTTTTATGAAAGGACAACAAAAGGTAACCAAAGCCATCATCCCCGCCGCAGGACTTGGCACCCGTATGCTTCCGATTTCGAGAGCGGTGCCTAAAGAGCTTTTGCCGGTACTGGATTATCCGGCGCTCTATTATCTGGTCAAAGAAGCTGCGGACAGCGGCGTGACCGATATTTTGGTCATTACCGGGCGCGACAAAAACGCAATGGAGGAATTTTTCGATTATTCTCCCGAATATGACGCGGCGCTCTGCGCAAAGGGCAAGGAAGCGCTCCGGGACGAACTGCACGCGGTCTGCGATCTTGCCAACGTCTATTTCATCCGCCAAAAAGAGCCGCGCGGACTCGGACATGCTGTCCTGCGCGCAAAGGCCTTTGTTGGAGACGAGCCTTTCGCCATTCTGTACGGCGACGACGTGATCTTCAGCCAAAAGCCGGTCGTTGGTCAACTGATCGAAACCTATGAAAAATACGGCCGCGCCGCCGTGGGCGTAAAGCCGGTTCCCACCGAGGCGCTCTCTCGCTACTGTTCGATGAAAGCGGAGGCGATCGCAGGCGGAGACGGGGAATATTTTGTGGACGATATGATCGAAAAGCCCGCGCCCGGTCGGGAATTTTCCAATTTGGCCATCCTTGGGCGCGTGCTGCTGACGCCCGAAATCTTCCCGATCCTCGAAGAGACGCTGCCGGGGGCGGGCGGCGAGATTCAACTGACCGACGCGATGGCGGCCTATGCGCGCACGCGCGGCATGACCGCAAAAATTTTTGAGGGCGACCGCTATGACATCGGTGCAAAGCTTGGATTTGCCATGGCCAATTTTGTGCGCGCGCTGGAGCATCCCGAAACCGGCGAAGCGTTTTCCCGCTTCGCGCGGGACTACCTGCAAAACCGCGCGCGCTGATTTGAAAATAAAGGAGCGCAGGACATGGAAAGAGTTTCAAAGGACAACTATTATCTCGATATCGCCGAAACCGTTTCGGAGCGCAGCACCTGTCTGCGCCGCCGGTTCGGCTCGATCATTGTCAAAAACGACGTGATTGTTTCGACCGGCTACAACGGCGCGCCGCGCGGGCGCAAAAACTGCACGGATCTCGGCTTCTGCCGGCGCGACGAAATGAAGATTCCGCGCGGCGAACGGTATGAACTCTGCCGCTCGGTGCATTCCGAAGCAAACGCGATCATCGCGGCTTCCCGTGCCGATATGCTGGGCGCGACACTCTATATGTGCTGCACGCTCCCGCCGCACGGCGAGATCGCCGCCGGCACCGCCAACTGCATGATGTGCAAACGCCAGATCATCAACGCGGGCATCGAGTGGGTGGTCATCCGCGACACAAAAGAGGAATACCGCCGCATCCGCGTGGCTGACTGGCTCGAAAACGACGACAGTCTCGGCGACGCGCTTGGCTATTGAATTCTTAACGCTCAAAAGCAAGGTGATACTTTGAAAACCGAAGAGACTGTATTGGAACTGAAACATCCGCTGACGAAAGACATCCGCATGTACTGCTTTGTCTGCACCGGCAATACCTGCCGCTCGCCGATGGCGGCGGCGCTGCTCAACGACCTCGGACAAAGCCGCGGGATTTTCGCCTTCAGCCGCGGTACGGCTGTCACGCCCGGCGCGCCGATCGCCGAAAACGCCGCGGCCGCACTTCGCGCCGCGGGTGTGGAGCCCGCCGGACGCAACGACTATACCCGGCACCGCGCGGCGCAGCTTACGCGCGAGGATTTTGAAATGTGCGACGGTGTGTTTGCGCTGACGCCGGCGCACGCGCAGCAGATCCTGTTCGCTTTTCCGGAATACGCCGGGCGCGTGCGCATACTCGGCGACATCGCCGACCCCTACGGCGGCACGCTTGAGCAGTACGCCGCCTGCCTCGAAGAGATCCGCGGCGCGCTGCGGGCACTGTTTCCCTATTTGTTCGACGGCGATGCAAAGTCCTGAGATCCGTCCCGCGCAGCCGGCGGATCTCGAGGCGATCAGCAAAATCGAGCGGGAGAATTTTTCGTTTCCGTGGCATTATGCCGATTTTGCGCGCATGTGCGGCGAGAAAGAAAAATTGCTGCTCTGCGCGTCCTCGGAGGCGGGCTGCCTCGGCTATATCGGCGCGTACCTCCTGCCGGACGGCGCGGAGATCATGACGGTCGCCGTCGATGCGGCGGCGCGCGGGCGCGGAATCGGAAAGAAACTGGTCTTGGCGGCGCTGCGGACGCTGCAAGATCACGGCGTACCGGCCGTGCATCTCGAGGTGCGCGCGGGCAACGCCGCCGCGCGGGCGCTGTACGAGGGGTGCGGTTTTATTTTCTGCGGCGTGCGGCGCGGCTATTACAAAAGGCCGCCCGAGGACGCGGCGCTCTACCGGTACGACTTTCCGGGCGCATCAAATTTCACGTAACTTTGCCTGTCCGCTTTTTGGACGGCTGTAAGGAAAACGCATGTATATTTTAGGAATTGAAAGCTCCTGCGACGAAACTAGCGCTGCGGTCGTTGAAATGGACGGCGGCGTCCGCCGCATCCGCTCCAATATCGTCGCCTCACAGATCGATGTACACCGCCTGTACGGCGGCGTCGTCCCCGAAATCGCAGGGCGGGCGCATATCGAAGCAATTTCAGGCGTGACTGCGCGCGCGCTGGAGGAAGCCGGCATTCCGCTGGCAGACGTCGGCCTTGTCGCGGTGACTTCGCACCCGGGGCTGATCGGCGCGCTGCTCGTGGGCGTCAATTTCGCCAAATCGCTGGCCTTTGCCAACCATATTCCGCTGTGCGGCGTGGATCACGTGCACGCGCATATCGCGGCCGCGTATCTCGCGCATCCAAATCTTGTGCCGCCCTTTCTCGGCGTGGTGCTCTCGGGCGGGCACACCTCGTTTTATCTTGTCCGGGACTACACCGATTTTGAAGAAGTTGGGTCTACGCGGGACGACGCAGCCGGCGAGGCGTTTGACAAAATCGGCCGTGTGATCGGTCTGCCCTATCCGGGCGGCGCGGCGCTGGACGCGCTGGCGCATACCGGGAACGCGGACGCCTATCGCCTGCCCTCTCCGGCGCTTGCCGGAGACACGCTGGATTTTTCGTTTTCCGGACTGAAAACCGCCGCGCTGAATCTTCTGCATACGGCGGAGCAAAAAGGGGAGATTGTCGGCCGGGCGGATCTTGCCGCGTCCTTTACCAAAGCGGTGACCGGCGCCATCGCCAAAAAGCTGGACGCGGCGCTGGCGCGCTTTTCACCCGCGGCGGTAGTGATCGCGGGCGGCGTCAGCGCAAACTCGCACATTCGCGCGGCCGCCGCCGGCGTTGCGGCGGCGCGCGGCGTGCCGCTGTACCTGCCGCCGCTCTCTTTATGCGGCGACAATGCCGCTATGGTCGCGGCCGAGGGGTATTACGCCTTCCTTGCGGGAAAGCGGGACGGCGCGGATCTGAACGCGTCGGCGGTATAGCGCGGGCGCGCCGCGCCCGGCAAGGCCTATCTACCGCTATCGCGCGCCGTCCGCGGCAGGCTCAAAAAAAGAACGACCCTAAAGATTTTATCCATCCGATTTTGCTTCGGACGGCTGAAAATGTGGAAAATCATGTGGAAAATGTGGGTTTTTCATCCGTTTTTCCTATGATTTTTTGTACAAGCATCCGCCTTTTGCCAAAGCACGCGGCATTTCGGACGGCGGACGAAACAAATTGCTGAATTTCGCGCCGGAGCCCTCCGGCCGGTTTTGAAAGGATTCTTTGCAAAATGAAAGAACGCGACTTGAAGAAACCTGAAAATTCCAAAGAAAAATCCGCAAGTTACCGCATCTCTCCCGCAGTCATCAAACGGCTTCCGCGTTATTTCAGATATCTGCGCGAACTGCTGGAGACTGGCCGGACGCGGATCAGTTCGGGCGAGCTTTCCAAAATGATGAGCGTCACCGCTTCCCAAATCCGTCAGGACCTAAACTGCTTCGGAGGCTTTGGCCAGCAGGGGTATGGCTATAACGTCGAATATTTGTACGGCAAGATCAGCGAGATCCTCGGCGTGGACGAGGGATACCGCGCGGTGATCGTGGGCGCCGGGCATCTTGGGCTTGCGATCGTCGGCAGTCCTATGTTTTCCAAGCGCGGCGTCACGCTGACCGCGCTCTTCGACAACGACCCGAAGCTGATCGGGAAGGAATACGGCGATCTGCGCATCTACGACGTGCGGCAGATGGAGACCTATCTTTCGCAAAACCGTGTGGATATCGCCGTGCTGACATTGCCGCGTCCATACGCAAAGGAAACGGCCGAGCGCCTTGCAAAGCTCGGCGTCAAAGGCATATGGAATTTTACCAATGTCGAACTCGACCTCGCAAAGCTTGGCGCCGTGGTGCAGAACGTGCACATCGGCGATTCGCTGATGCAGCTGACCTATAAGGTCCGCGCGCGCACCGCGTCCTCGGGCGGCGAGGATCCGGATCTTTTTTGATCCGGACATCTATTTTTAAAGAACGGATAGAAACATATGGGTCTGAAATTCGATGATAAAACAGGCGCGCTGAAAATCCCCCGCGCTGCGGCGGACGCGGCGGCCAGCGCGGACAGCGACGATCTGCGCGTGCTGCTGCTGCTGGCGCGGGCGGAGGCGGACGGCGGCGAATTTGATCCGTCCGCGGCTGCAAACGAGCTTGGCATAGCGGAATCCGACGTGCGTTCCTCCCTCAAATTTTGGCGGGGCGCGGGCGTACTCGGCCGCGCGCTCCGCAAAAAGGCGATTTCGGCAGAGGCGGCGGGCGCGCCGCCCGAAAGCGCCGCGGCGGCGGACACGGCCAATACGCGTGCGCTTCCCGAGCGGCGCGCCGCAAAGTATACGAGCGAGGAGCTTTGCCGTATTGCCAGCGCCGACGAGGGCTTTCGCGTGCTGATCGATATGGCGCAGCAGACCGCCGGACATATTTTCAACACGCCGGAAATCGAAATCATCGCCGGGCTGTATTCGCATCTCGGTCTCTCGGCTGAATATATCCTGACCCTGCTGAATTATTATGTAAAGCGTAAGGGAAAGACGCTGCGCTATGCCGAAAAGGCGGCGTATTCTTTCGTCGACGAGGGCGTGGACACGCCGGACGCGCTGGAAGAAAAGCTGAAACGGCTTGAAAAAGCGGCGTCAAAAGAGGGGCAAGTGCGCGCGATGTTCGGCCTTGGCGCGCGCAGTCTGACCGCGGCCGAGGCGGCCTGCCTCGAAAACTGGTTTGGCCGGTGGAATTTTGACGAGTCCATGATCGCGCTGGCGTATGAAAAAACGGTCAACAATACGGGGAAAGCGTCGATCCGCTATGCGAACAGCATTTTGGCCGCCTGGCACGCCGAGGGGCTGACCACGCCGGAGGCGGTTGCCGCGGGCAAAAAAGCCAAGCCGGAAAGCCGCCGCCCAAAGACTGCGGGCCGCGCCGCACCGCAGAGCTTCGACGTGGATGAATTCTTTGAAAAGGCGCTCAAGCGCGCCTATTCCGACAGCGGGGAGAAGAAAACATGAGCTATAACCATGAAAATTACTATGCGCTCCGCCGCGAATTTGAAGAAAAGCATCTGCGCGCCATCGAGCGCGCAGACACGCTGAAAAAAGAGCTTTGGGACAGGATCAGCGGGCTCCGCGAGATCGACGAGGCGCTGTCCGGCACCGGCGCGCGCATCATGGGCGCGGCGCTCGGCGGCAAAGAGGGGATGGAAGCGCGTATCGCGAAAGTCCGGCGCGATGTGGAGGCGCTGCGCGAAGCGCGCGCCCTTTTGCTCGAGCAAAACGGGTACCCCGCGGACTATACCGACGTGCATTACGAATGCGAAACCTGCCGGGACACCGGATTTACGGACACGAAAATGTGCGCCTGCTTCCGCCGTGCGCTTACCCTGCGCGGCTACGAGACCTCCGGGGTCGGCAAGCTCATCGGCCGGCAGACGTTCGACACGTTTTCGCTCGGCTATTATCAAAACGATCCGCAGACGCTCTCGCGCATGAAGCGCAATTTGGACACCGTGCGGCGGTATGCAGAAACCTTTTCGCCAAGCACAAGCGGTTCGCTTTTGTTTATGGGCGGCACAGGGCTTGGCAAAACGCATCTTTCGAGCGCGCTGGCGAAAGCGGTCATCGACCGGGGGTACGACGTGCTCTACGAATCCGCGCAGAATATTTTTTCCGAACTGGAGAATTCTAAGTTCCGGGGGGACGCGGACAGCCAAAACCGCAGCGGACGGTACTTTGAGACGGAACTGCTCATTATGGACGACCTTGGCGCGGAATTCGGCACCGCTTTCTCGGTCTCCTGCCTGTACAACATTGTCAACACGCGCCTCTGTCGGGCGCTGCCTACTGTAATCAGCACCAATCTTTCGGCGGAAGAGATGGCCGCCCGCTACGGCGAACGCATCTTCAGCCGCCTGTTCGGCGAATACACGCCGCTGCTCTTCTGCGGACGGGATATCCGCATGGAAAAGCAGGGCTGACCGAAAAAACGTCCTCTGCCGCAAAAGCCGCTTTTTGCGGGGTGCGCCTGAGACAGCGCCCGCGCATACCCATACATTCAGCCCGCCGGGCGGCGGGCGCAAGGAGAAACCATGAAAGACGGATTTATCAAGGCGGCGGTTTTCAGCCCCGCCGTCACAATCGGAAACCCCGATAAAAATGCGGACGCGGCCATCGCCGCCGTCCGGCGCGCGGAGGCGGCCGGCGCGCGGGTGCTTGTGCTGCCCGAACTGTTTTTGACCGGCTATACCTGCGCGGATATTTTTTTTCAGATCAAGCTGCTAAAAGACGCGGAACGCGCGCTCGGAAAGCTGATTCGCGCGTGTGCGGACACCCGCGTTCTGTGCGTGGTCGGCTTGCCTGTCCGCTACGGGACGCGGCTCTACAACTGCGCGGCGGTCCTCTACGGCGGTCGGCTGCTCGGCGTCGTGCCGAAGACCTATATCCCCAATTATCGTGAATTTTATGAGGGCCGTCATTTTGCGCCCGCGCCGGATCAAACCGGCGAGGTGACGCTTGGCGGCTTCAAAGCGCCCTTTGGCGCAAAGCTGCTCTTTTCCTTTGCGGGACTGCCCGATGCAAAGCTCGCCGTCGAGATCTGCGAGGATTTCTGGGTGTCCGTGCCGCCCGCCTGCGGGCATGCGGGTGCGGGCGCGACGCTGATCTGCAACCTGTCCGCCTCAAACGAAGCGGTCGGCAAGCCAGAATACCGAAAAATGCTGGTTCAATCGGCGTCGGCGCGCTGCGTCTGCGGCTACCTGTACGCTTCGGCAGGCGCGGGTGAATCGACGACCGATCTTGTGTTTTCCGGTCACAATATGCTCTGTGAAAACGGCGTGATGCTCGCCGAAAGCCGTCCGTTTTCCACTGATACGTTCACCATCAGCGAATTCGACTGCGAAAAACTGGCCGTCGAACGGCTTCGCATGAATACGTTTGCCGGGTATGACAATTCCGGCTACACGGAAATCGAAATTCCCTCGGGTCTGCCCGAAGAAACGGAACTGACCCGCCCCATAGAAAAGCATCCGTTTGTTCCGCGTGATCAAAATGAAAAGGACAGCCGCTGTGATCTGATTTTAGAGATTCAGTCGCAGGGTCTGGCCCGGCGCATGGAGGCCGCGCATGCAAAAACGCTTTTGCTCGGCGTCTCGGGCGGGCTGGATTCTTGTCTTGCCCTGCTTGCCGCCGTGCGCGCCTGCCGCCTGCTCGGCCGCCCGGCTACAGACATACACGCCGTCACGATGCCCTGCTTCGGCACCACCGCGCGCACAAGATCCAACGCAGAAGCGCTCTGCCGCGCGCTCGGCACGACCTTTACCGAGATCGATATCAAGCGTGCGGTGGATCAGCATTTTGCAGACATTGGGCAGGATCCCGAGCGGCTGGACGTGACCTATGAGAACTGTCAGGCGCGTGAGCGCACGCAGATTCTGATGGATCTTGCCAACAAAGAATCGGGTATCGTGATCGGGACAGGCGACCTTTCCGAACTGGCGCTCGGCTTTGCCACCTATAACGGCGACCATATGTCGATGTACGGCGTCAATGCTTCGGTGCCGAAAACGCTGGTGCGCCATATCGTGCGCCACGCGGCCGACGTATACCGCGCCGAGGGAAAGGAAACGCTTGCGCAGGCGCTCCTTGATATTTTGGACACGCCGGTCAGCCCGGAACTGCTTCCCCCGGCCGACGGGACGATTTCCCAGAAAACCGAGTCGATCGTCGGCCCGTATGAACTGCATGACTTTTTCCTGTATCACATGGCGCGCTTCGGCTGCCGGCCGCGCAAAATCTTCCGGCTGGCGGTTTATGCCTTTGCGGGCGAGTACGATGAGAAAACCATCGCCGGATGGCTTGAAACCTTTTTGCGGCGCTTTTTCGCGCAGCAGTTCAAGCGTTCCTGTCTGCCCGACGGCCCGAAAGTCGGCTCGGTGGCGCTTTCGCCGCGCGGCGATTTTCGAATGCCGTCCGACATGCCGGCCGATGCGTTTCTGGAAGAGATTCGCTCCATCCGGCAGAGCCTTGACGGCGCGGATGCATAGCTCGGACAGCCGGGGACTGTCCGAGCCCGCTGAAAACGGCTGCTTGGGAAAATTTGGGCGGCCTTTCCCCTTGGCCCTTAAAATACGGGCCCATCCCTTTTTTTTCCGCGGAATTCTGCGGTGGCAATAGATATCTTATTTTTACAGAGTAGAGCGGCGCGCGTAAAGTGCCGCCCCGACGGGGAGTTGCGGGGCGGACGAAAGTTTTACTGCGGTGCGCCGCCCGCATCCCGCTGTTAACCTTTCTTGAAAGATTAATTTGCCTCCGAAAGGAGAGCGCGCCGCAAAAGCGGCGTATGCTGGGAATACGCTCTTTTTTTGGAGGTATTTCTATGGAAAATTACAAACGCTTAAACAAAACTCGCCTGTCTGCCGGAAGCTCGGCACGTCTGCTCGCGCGCCTTGCGCTGCTCGCCGCGCTCAGCTTCATCTTCGGCAAGTTTTTGCAGATTCCGATCGGCAACGCGCTCCGCATCAGCTTTGAAAACCTGCCTTTGCTGCTGGCCGGCTGGTTGTACGGCCCTATCGCGGGCGGCATGTGCGCGGCGGCGGCCGATATTCTCGGCTGCATGCTCCGCGGCTATGCGATCAATCCGATCATCACGCTCGGCGCGGCGGCGGTCGGCACAGTCTGCGGCCTCTTCGGTCTGCGCGGCGTCGTTTCCCGGCCGCGGCTGTGGCTGGCGGTTACGGCGGCGCATCTCTGCGGATCGGTCATCATCAAATCCATCGGGCTGTACGTGTTTTTTACCACGCCGCTCGAAACGCTGGTCTGGCGCCTGCCGATCTATCTTGTCACCGGCGCTGCGGAATATGGAATCATTACGCTTTTGATGAAAAATAAAGCGGCGAGACCGCTTTTGGAGAACATATGACGTATCAAGAAGCGCTTGCTTACATCCATTCCGTTTCCTGGCGGGGCAGCATGCCCGGGCTTTCCCGCATCCAAGAACTTTGCGCGCGCATGGGCAACCCTGAACGCGGTCTTCGCTTTATCCATATCGCGGGGACGAACGGCAAGGGCTCTACCGCAGCCTACCTTTCTTCAGTGCTGCGCGCGGCGGGTTACCGCACCGGCGCGTTTACCTCGCCCTATGTCAAAACTTTCAACGAGCGCATCAGCATCGACGGCCGGCCGGTGTCAAACGCGCTGCTCGCCGCCGCGACCGAATCCGTGCGGCATTTTGCCGATGAGATGCAGGATCCGCCGACCGAGTTTGAACTGATTACGGCGATCGGATTTGAATGCTTTCGCCGGCGGCAGTGCGAATTTGTGGTGCTGGAAGTGGGGCTTGGCGGCCGGTACGATTCGACTAACGTGATCGAGGCGCCGCTGCTCTCGGTCATTACCGGCATCGCGCTCGATCACACGCAGCTGCTTGGCGCGACGCTGGATAAGATCGCCTTTGAAAAGGCGGGGATCATCAAGGAGGGGCGGCCGGTGTGCCTCGGCGTGCTGCCGCCCGAAGCGCGTGCGGTCATTTTGCGGGAAGCACGGGAAAAGCATGCGCCGTTTTGCGAGGTTCGGGAGAGCGCGCTCCGTGTAAAAGCACTGGATCTCGATCATTTATGCATAGATTACGGCGACTGCATAGACCTTGAAAGCCGTCTGATCGGACTTTATCAGCCGCGCAATATCGCGCTGGTCTGCGAAGCCGTGCGCATGCTCGAAGCTGAAGGGGTACCGGTTGGCACGGATGCGCTGCATGCGGGCATTCGGGCCGCGCAGTGGCACGCGCGCTTTGAAGTTTTGCAGCGGGAGCCGCCCGTGATCTTTGACGGCGGGCACAATCCCGACGGCGTGCGCGCCGCGGTTGAGACTGCGAAGCGGCTTTTTTCCGGGAAGATCAATGTCCTGACCGGCATTTTGGCCGACAAGGACTATGAAACCATGGCGGACAGCATCGCTGAAATCGCCGGGCAAGTTTTTACGGTCACACCCGACAACCCGCGCGCGCTTTCGGCAGAGGCGCTTGCAGAGGTTTTTATCCGCCGCAGCATTCCGGTGCGCCCCTGCGGCGGTATCGGCGAAGGCGTGCGCGCGGCGCGGCGCTGCTCGCGCCGCGCGCAGCGCCCGCTTCTGATCCTCGGCTCGCTCTACATGTATAAGGACGTCTACCGGCATTTCTGCCGGCGTCCCGCCGGGGACTGAAAACACGGCGCTGCGCCGGCGTAATTTGACAGTGTGAAAAGTTCGTGATACGCCTTGACAAGGCAAAGAAGTTGTTGTTACAATACGAATAAAAGACCGCTTTTATTTTTGTACAGTATGACAAAGCGCCCGCGGCTGCGGGCGTATTTCCGCTTGCCGGAAATCGTTTTTCGGCGAACTTGATATTCGGGAGGTGAGACGATGGCGCTGACGCTCGGCATCGACATCGGTTCAACCACGGCAAAAGCCGTCCTGTTTTCGGACGGCGCTGTGATTTTTGAAAAATATGAACGGCATTTTTCAGCCGTCCGCGAAAAATGCGGAGAACTTGTGCAGCAGCTGCTTCCTCTGACCGGCGGCGCGCCGGTTTCGGTCGCGGTCTCGGGCAGCGCGGGGCTGGGGCTTGCCAACGCCTGCGGGCTGCCGTTTGTGCAGGAAGTTTACGCGACCTCCAAAATCGTGGAAAAGCAGGAGCCGGACGCGCGCTGCGTCATCGAGCTTGGCGGGGAAGACGCCAAGATTATTTTTTTCGACGGCGGCGTAGACGAGCGGATGAACGGCTCCTGCGCGGGCGGCACCGGCGCGTTTATCGACCAAATGGCCACGCTGCTCGATGTCAGCGTAGACGAGCTTGACCGACTCAGCCTCGAGGCTGAAAAAATATACCCGATCGCCTCGCGCTGCGGCGTATTCGCCAAAACCGATATCCAGCCGCTCTTGAATCAGGGCGCGAAAAAAAGCGATCTGGCCATGAGCATTTATAAAGCGGTCGTCAATCAGACCATCGCGGGTCTTGCGCAGGGCAAGCGCATCCGCGGCAAGGTCCTGTTTCTCGGCGGCCCGCTCTATTACTGCAAAGGGCTTCAGC
The DNA here is from genome assembly GCA_958352145.1 of uncultured Eubacteriales bacterium. GTDB lineage: Bacteria > Bacillota > Clostridia > Oscillospirales > CAG-272 > UMGS902. The sequence continues at coordinate 28,885 of CATWNM010000002.1, read as the reverse complement.
GCGCATTTGCCGAAACGCTGGAGCTTTCCGGGACGGACGCCGTCTTTCCGGAATATGCGCGCTACGCGGTGGCGGCCGGCGCGGCGCTCTACGCCGCCGAACATGGAGAAGTTCTCACGGGCGAGGCGCTGCTTGACCGCATACGAAATGCCGCACCGGTGAAAAGCGCCGAGACCCTCGAACCGCTGTTTGCGTGCGTAGAGGATTACGGCGCGTTCCGCGCACGGCACGAAAAAGATTCCGTGCGGCGGCGCCCGATCGAGTCCTACACGGGCAGTGCGTGGCTGGGCATCGACTGCGGAAGCACAACCACAAAGCTCGCGCTCATCTCCGAGGACTGCGAACTTTTGTATACATATTATGCCTCCAATCGGGGCAATCCCGTAGAGATCGTGCGCGAGCAGCTTGCTGCGCTCTACGCTGCCTGCGGCGGCCGCATCCGCATCGCGGGCAGCGCGGTCACGGGCTATGGCGAGGAACTCATCAAAAATGCGTTTTCGGTCGATTTCGGCCTGGTCGAAACCATTGCGCATTACACCGCCGCAAAGCATTTTATGCCCGAGGTGGATTTTATCCTAGATATCGGCGGCCAGGACATCAAGTGCTTCCGCATTCGAAACGGCGCGATCGACAGCATCATGCTCAACGAAGCCTGTTCTTCGGGCTGCGGCTCGTTTTTGGAGACATTTGCGAAATCGCTCGGCTGTCCGATCGAGGACTTTGCCAACCGGGGGCTGTTTGCCAAACATCCGGTGAATCTCGGTTCACGCTGCACGGTGTTTATGAACTCGTCGGTCAAGCAGTCGCAAAAGGACGGCGCGACGATAGAGGACATTTCCGCCGGACTTTCAGTCAGCGTGGTCAAAAACGCGCTGTACAAGGTCATCCGCGCCACCGACGCCGCCGCGCTCGGCGCGCGCGTCGTCGTGCAGGGCGGCACCAACCAGTGCCATATTACGATCAATACCTTTTCGGACGGCGGGCGTTTTGTTTCGGGAAACCGCTGCGAGCGGGGCGCGGGGCAAAAGACGGCCGCTTCGCCGCTGCCGAACCTCTATGAATATAAACGAAAGACGTTGGAGACCTTTGGCAGTGTGCCCGGTACGCGCGGCGTGATCGGACTTCCGCGCGCGCTTGGCATGTATGAGCTTCTGCCGCTTTGGCATACGCTCTTTACCCGCCTCGGCTTCGGCGTGACCGTATCGCCGGCGTCCAGCCGCCGCCTGTATGAAAAAGGGCAGTTTTCGATTCCCTCGGACACGGCCTGCTATCCGGCAAAACTGATGCACGGCCACATCATGGAACTGCTCGAAGCTGGTACAGACGCGATTTTTTACCCCTGCCTGACCTACAACGTGGATGAAAAAAGCACGGATAACCACTACAACTGCCCGGTCGTGGCCTATTATTCCGAACTGCTGCGCGGCAACGTGGACGAACTTCAGAATACGCGCTTTCTCTGTCCGTATCTTTCGCTTGAAAGCCCGCGGGAGCTTGCACGCGAACTCTATACTTGCCTTGCCGGCGCCTTTCCCGAAGCTGGACTTACCCGCCGTGCGGTCGAAAAAGCGGCGCGGGAAGCGTTTGCAGCCTACCGCGCCTTTGAAGCGGGGGTGCGCGCCGAGGGCGAACGCGCGGTTGCTGAAGCGCGAAAACGCGGCGCGCGCATCATGGTCCTTGCCGGCCGGCCGTACCATATTGACGGCGAGATTTGTCATGGCATCGACCAGCTTGCCGCAACGCTTGGCTTCTGCGTCGTCAGCGAGGACAGCGTCTGTCACCTGACCGAGCCTGTCCCCGTTCGGGTGCTCAATCAGTGGACCTATCACGCACGCCTTTACCGCGCCGCGCATTACGCCGTGGAGCATGCGGACACCGAGCTTGTGCAGCTGGTTTCGTTCGGCTGCGGCGTGGACGCGATCACCACCGACGAGGTACGGGACATTTTGGAACGCGGCGGAAAATTTTATACTCAATTGAAGATCGACGAAATCACCAACCTCGGCGCGGTCAAAATTCGCCTGCGCAGCCTGCTCGGCGCGCTGGAGGAGAGGAGGGAGCGCACATGAGCGAACAAAATTATGTTTCTTTCACCAAAGAAATGAAAAAAACCTATACCATCCTTGCGCCGAACATGCTGCCCATCCATTTTGAACTGATCCTGCAAGTCCTGCGGAACGAGGGGTATACGATCGAGCTATTGAAAGCCACCGGACCCGAGATTGTCGAAACCGGGCTGAAATACGTACATAACGACACCTGTTATCCCGCGATACTGGTCATCGGCCAGTTTATCCATGCCATTCAGAGCGGCAAATACGATCCGCACCGCGTCGCGCTGATTTATTTTCAGACCGGGGGCGGGTGCCGCGCGTCCAACTATATTTTCCTTTTGCGCAAGGCGCTTCAGCGCGCCGGATACGGTTATATCCCGGTCATTTCGTTCAGCATGGCCGGCCTTGAAAAGCATCCCGGCTTTTCGCCCGGGATCCCGACGCTGCACCGCATGGTGTACGCGCTGCTCTACGCTGATCTTTTGATGTCGCTTGTCGGGCAGACCCGGCCGTACGAAAAGCAGCGCGGCGAAGCGCAGGCGCTGGCCGATACGCTTTGCCGTAGTCTCGCGGATGAAATGAAGCAAAACGGCGTCTCCTGGCGGCGCGTTAAACCGCGCATGCGTGAAATCATCCGCCGTTTTGCCGAAATTCCGTGCGACCGGTCGGTGAAAAAACCGCTCTGCGGCGTGGTCGGCGAGATCTATGTAAAGTTTTCGCCGCTCGGCAACAACAACCTCGAGCAGTTTTTGACCGACAACGGCGCGGAAGTCGCGCTGCCGGGACTTATGAATTTTATGCTCTACTGTCTGTATAACCAGATCACCGACTATACGCTGTACCGCCGCGGCCGGTTTTCGCATATCGCCGCCGGCGCAGCCTACAAATTTATTTTGCAGAAGCAGCGGGAGGTCGCGGCGCTGTACCGGGAGTCTGGCGTGTTTCGCGCGCCCGAAGATTTTGCCCATACGGTTGATCTGGCTGAAAAATGCATCGGCCACGGCTGCAAAATGGGCGAAGGATGGCTGCTGCCCGCCGAAATGCTCGCGCTTGCTGATTCGGGCGTACATAACATCGTCTGCGCCCAGCCGTTTGGCTGCCTGCCGAACCATATTTGCGGCAAAGGCATGATGAAGCCGATCAAGGAGGCGTATCCCGAAGCCAATATCGTCGCCATCGACTACGATGCTTCCGCCTCCCGCGTCAATCAGGAAAACCGGCTGAAACTGATGCTTTCCAACGCACAGTGACAAAGACGCGCCCGGCACGCTGCGCTGCGTTTGGCTTTGGAAACAATCGCAGCGTACAAAATGCCGGGCAGTCTTATACTATTCACAAAAGAACGGTTGATTTTTGAAGAAAATTGTGCTATAATTCTATATTAGATTTGTGTGCAATTCCACAAAAAAGGAGCGCATTCATGCTAAAGGTCGAAAATCTGGTCAAAAAATACGGCCGTGCGACCGCGCTCGACGGCGTCAGCTTTACAGTTGAAGCGGGTGAGATCGTCGGGTTCCTCGGTCCCAACGGCGCGGGAAAATCCACCACGATGAACATCGTGACCGGGTACATATCTTCCAATTTCGGCGAGGTTTATGTGGACGGCGAGGAGATCCTGCAAAATCCCACGGAAGTCAAGAAAAAAATAGGCTATCTGCCCGAACAGCCGCCGCTGTATCCCGAAATGACGGTCGAGGAATACCTGCGTTTCGTCTACGAACTGCGCGGCTGTACGCTGCCGCGTGCGCCGCATCTCGAAGAGATCTGCGAGGCCGTGCGCATCTCGGACGTGCGGCGGCGCGTGATCCGCAATTTGTCCAAGGGCTACAAGCAGCGCGTGGGCATCGCCGCGGCGCTGATCGGCAATCCGCCTCTGATTATTCTGGACGAGCCCACGATCGGGCTGGATCCGAAACAGATTATCGAGGTGCGCAACCTGATCCGCACACTGGGGCGGTCTCACACGGTGATTTTAAGCACGCACATCCTCTCCGAGGCGCAGGCGGTCTGCGACCGGATGATTATCATCAACCACGGCCGGATCGTCGCGGACGGCAAAACTGAGGAAATCAACAAGTTCATCGAGGACAACCGCCGCTATAAGGCGACAGTATGCGGCCCGCAGTCCGAGGTGCTCCCGCTGCTGAAAAAGCTGCCCGGCGTTGTCCTCTGCGAGACGTTGGCCGAGCGCGACGGCGACGCGGCCGCCTATCTCATTGAAACCAAAAGCGGCATCGACGTGCGCAAAGCGCTGTTCTATGCGCTGGCCGAGAAAAATTGGCCGCTTTTCGGCCTTGAGCCTGTGGGCATGAGTCTTGAGGACGTGTTCCTCAAAATCGTGGAAAAGGAGGATGCGTAATGTTTGCGATCTACAAACGGGAGATCCGTGCCTATTTTTCCAGCGCGGTCGGCTATGTGTTTATAGCCGTGATCGTCGCGCTGAGCGCCGCCGCCTTTTCGGTGACCACGCTTCTCTCGGCGACAAACGATGTGTCCGAATATTTCACGATTATGCTGTTTATTTTGATGATCGCACTGCCTGTTCTGACGATGAAGCTGTTTGCGGAGGAACGCAAGCTGAAAACCGAGCAGCTGCTCCTGACTGCGCCGGTCTCGATCGGCGCTATGGTGGCGGCCAAGTTTTTTGCCGCTCTGACTGTTTTTGCAGCGGCAAATCTGCTGTGTTCGTTGTCCTATATCACGCTCTTCGTCTACAGCGATCCGGAGGGTGGAATTATTCTCGGCAATATCCTCGCACTGACGCTGGTCGGCGCGGCGTTCATTGCGATCGGCATGTTCGTGTCTGCGCTGACGGAAAACCAACTGGCCGCGGCGATCGGCACGTTTGCCATTCTGCTCTTTATGCTCAGTATCAGTTTTCTCAATTCGCTGATCCCCTGGTATCCGGTGCGGTTCGTGCTCAGCTGGTTTTCGATCTACAGCCGCTACCAGAATTTCACCAATGGATTTTTTGACTTTTCCGCGCTGCTCTATTATGCCTCTGTCTGCTTTATTTTTCTGTTTTTGACCGCGCGCATCTATGAGCGCCGCCGGTACGGCGCATAAAGGAGGTGCCCGGATGAACGTACTGAAAAAAAGAAGCTTCAAATACGCCTCGCTCTCCACGGTCTTCACCGCGGCGGTGCTGGGCATCGTCGTGATGGTCAACGTGATTTTCACGGTACTCGCCGCGCGCTACACGCTCTACGCAGACCTGACCGACACCGCGCTCTGGACGCTCTCGGACGAGGCCAAGGAAATCATCGCCGAGGCCGAGGGCGAGATCACGATCACCTTCTGCCATGAGCGGGATTATATCGAATCCTCCGCCACCATGCGCTATATCAGCAACACAGCGCTCGAAATCGAAAAGGAATTTCCCAACGTCACGGTGCGCTATATCAATTCCATTCTCGAGCCGCAGCTCGTCTCGAAATACAAGTATACCGACGTTTCCACGATCCAGACGACCAACGTCATTGTCGAGAGCGGCAGCGAATTCCGCGTATACGCGGCGGACGCATTTTTTGTGACCGACCCGACCACCGGCTCGACCTGGGCATACAACGGCGAGGAAATCTTCGCAGCCGCGTTCCTCGCGGTCACGGCGGACGAAACGCCGACCGCCTATTTCACGATCGGCCACGGCGAGTCCGCGCCCGCGGCGTTCATCAATACGATCGTCAAGGCGGGCTACGATGTCAAGACCATCGACCTCACCAAAGAGGAAATCAGCGACGACTGCCGCCTGATTATCATCAACGATCCGAAATATGATCTGGCCGGCTACAACACCTACGATAAGGACGCGGTGTCGGAAATCGCCAAGATTGACCGCTTCCTTGAGGATGACGGCACACTGATGGTATTTAAGGATTCCGAGACCGGCTATCTGAAAAATCTGGAAGAATTTCTCTATGAATGGGGCGTCGTGTTTGGCGACGGTGTCGTGGTTGACACGGCGAATTCGGTTACGTCCGACGGCCGTTCGCTGGTCGCCGCCTACCCATCGGGCACATTGGCGGCGAGCGTGCATTCGGATATCAGCAGCCTGCCCGCCGCGCCAAAAACTATTGTGAAAAACGCAGGCCCGATCACGGTTTCGCCGCTTTATGTCGCGGGAATCGACGACGAGGGCGCCGCCACGAACACTTATGTTTACAGCGGCAACAACGCGTACCGTGAATTATCTGCCGTGCTGACCGCATATCCCTCGGCGCACCTGAGCGAAAACGGAAAAACGACCGACACGGCGGGCGGCTATAACCTGATGACCATCACGCGGGACATGAACACGCGAAACAACGATGCCTATTATTCCTATGTCCTGGCGGCAAACACGAGTTACTTCACCTCGGCCGATTATCTGGAATCGAACGCCTATGCAAACGAAAACATCCTCTACTACGCGCTGCGCGTCATGGGGCGTGAAAAGGTGCCCTGCGATATCCCGTTCAAAGAATTTGCGGTCACAAAGATCGAAAATATGACCAGCGCCGAAGCCGTGCGCGCCGCGGTGCTGCTGATTACGGTGATTCCGATTTGCGCCGCAGTCTGCGGTGTGGTGGTAACCACGAGGAGAAAATTCAGATGAAAAACCGCAAAACCCTGATTTTCGTATTTTCGGGCGTATTTGTGCTGCTGATCTGCGCGTACTTTTTCGCAGTCGTTCCGCTGACGCGCGTAGAAGCGCCTGAAGAAACCACAGCCGAGACTTCGCTCGCGCCGGGCGAGGTCTCCGGCTACGGCGGACGGGTGCAGATGTTTGACCAGATTACCTCCGAATATGTAAAGACGCTGTATGTTAAAAATGAATACGGCTCCTATAAATTTGTGCGCGGAGATAATGGACTTGTGCTCGAAGGGCACGAAAATCTGCTCGTCGATCCGGAAAAATTTGCGCAGATGATCGTCAACGCGGGCTATACGCTCTCCACGTTCAACGCCTCGGTAACCGAAGAGGATTTTTATAAATACGGGCTGACCCCCGAGGAGAGCGATACCTACTTCGTGCTCGAATCCACAACGGGACGGCGGCATGTCGTCTATATTGGGGATAAAACGCTCGCGGGCAACGGCTATTACGCGCGCTATGAGGGGCGAAACGCGATCTACGTGCTGGACGACAGCATTGAAGGCGACCTGCTCGCGCCGGCCGCGAGCCTGATCCGTCCGCTGCTGGCGTATCCGTCCTCGATCAACACCTATTATCTGATGCAGACCTTTCTGCTCGGGCGGGGCGAGGATATATTTCTCGCCGCCGAATATCTGAACCCGGACAAGCGCAGCGATCTTGCCGCGATGAGCGTACACCGGCTGACCTATCCGGCCGAATACCCCGCAGGCACGAATTACGACGATGTGCTGACCCGTTTCTGTGACTTCTCCGGTTCCCAGACGGTCGCGATCGATCTCGACGACGAAACGCTGGAAAAATACGGCCTCCTTACCCCCGCCTATACGCTGTATGCGGTCAACGCCGAGACCGACGACGAGGGAAATCCCGTGCAGCTGATTGAAAATTACATTATTTTCAGCGAGAAGCAGCAGGACGAAGCGGGAAATTACTTTTATTATGCCGCTTCCTACACGTTCGGCGTCATTGCGCGCGTCGAACAGATCACCGTCGATTTTCTGGAATGGGATCTTGAAAAGTGGGTCAGCCCCAACATCTTCCAGATTAACATTCAGAAAGTGCGCTCGCTTTCCTTTGACTGCGCCGAGGTCTCTGCGGCTTTCGAACTTTCAGGCGAGGACAACGACAGCCTGCGCGTGACCGAAACGCAGAGCGGATACGTTCCGGAAATGAAAAATTTCAGACAGCTTTGGAAAGTTCTGCTTTCGGTGACCCAAGAGGGGCTGGCCGAACTTTATGGACAATCGATCGCAGATCTGACGGCGGATGATTCCAATCTGCTGCTCACTATGACGGTCGTGACCCGCGCGGGTGTGGAACAGGTATACCGGTTTTATCCGTATACTGACCGGCGCGTCTATTATACGGTCAACGGAGAGGGGTCGTTCTACGTGAATCGCACGATGCTGAATAAGGTAATTTCCGACGTACAGCGCGTCATGCGCGGCGAAACGGTCGATTCCGAATCCCGGTATTGACGCGGATAAAGCATTTCCGGGCAGAAAGAACTGACTTGCGCGCCGCAAAAGCGGCGTTTGCCAAACCGCAAAGCCAAAGCGTGGGCGGCGCATGTCCGCTCTGCCCGCGCAGCATAAGAAAACCGCCCGGTAAACGGGCGGTTTTCTTATGCTTTGGAAGCTTGACCGGGCGTGGGCTGCGCCCTCAAAGCGCCCGGACGATACGTTCGGTGTCCGAAGCGATGACCAATTCTTCATTGGTCGGAATCATATAGACCTTAACGCGGGAATCTGGTTTCGTCAGCAGGGAGGTCTTCAGCGGGCGGGAAAGATTTGCGTTGGTTTCCGCATCGAAATCGACACCCAGCCAGCCGAGATCACGGCAGACCCGCTCCCGGAGAACGGCGTCGTTTTCGCCGATCCCGGCTGTGAATACGATCGCGTCGAGACCGCCCATGACTGCCGCGTATGCGCCTATGTACTTCTTGATCTGGTAAACCAAAATGTCGAGCGCGAGCCTTGCGTGATCGTTGCCCTCTTTTGCAGCGCCCGAAACGTCGCGGCAGTCGGAGGATACGCCGGAAACGCCGAGGAATCCGCATTTTTTGTTCAAGAATTCGTTCATTTCATCCGGGGTCATGCCGGTTTTGTTCATGATAAAGGGAACGATCGCGGGATCAATGTCCCCGCAGCGCGTGCCCATTTCCACGCCGGCCAACGGCGTAAAGCCCATAGAGGTGTCCAGCACACGGCCGTCCTTTACGGCCGAGATGGAGGAGCCGTTGCCGAGATGGCAGGTGACCACCTTTGTCCCCTCCGGCTTGCCGCCGAGCAGCTTGACGCACTCGCCCGCCACATAGCGGTGGGATGTCCCGTGCGCGCCGTAGCGGCGGATCGCATATTTTTCATACATATCGTACGGGATCGGATACATATATACATAATCGGGCATAGAAGCGGTATGGAAAGCAGTGTCGAAGACCAGAACCTGCGGCGTGCCGGGCATGGCGGCAAGACAGCCCTGGATGCCCATAATGTGCGCGCCCGTATGCAGAGGTGCAAGATCGCGGCAAAGTTCAAGCTTTTGCAGCACTTCATCCGTCAGCAGCACCGATTCGGAGAAGTATGCGCCGCCGTGCACGATGCGATGGCCGACCGCTTCGATTTCATCCATGCTTTTTACGCTGCCGTATTGCGCGCCGGTCAGAACGTCGATGACGATTTTGGTCGCCGTCGTGTGATCCGGCATGGAGATGTCCTGCTCATAGGAAGCGCCGCTTTCCAAATTTTTGTGGCTGATCCGGCCGTCGATGCCGATCCGCTCGCAAAGTCCTTTGGCGCGCACGATTCCGGCGCCGGTGTCGAACAGCTGATATTTCAGCGAACTGGAACCGGCGTTTACAACGAGTACGTTCATTTTCTGTATAACCTCCGAAAAATTGACTTCACGGTTTCATTATACACTGCCGCTTTGCCAATTTCAATAAAAAATAACAAATATTTGCCGCTATTTCCCTATTGCCGGGTATATTCGACCATATGTTTGGTGTTTCGATACAGGGCGGCGTGTTTGCTTTCCGTTCCGCCGCCTGCGCGAATCCGCCGAGTGCAAATTCCCTGCCAAAGCATAGATCCCAAGAATTTGCTTTTGCGGGGAGAAAATTGATCATTCGGCTGCGCCGCCGTTGATATGTACGTCGAGTTGATTGAACGGGATCTCGATACCGACCTTGTCAAAAGCTTTTTTCATGCTTTCGTTCAGATCAAAATAAACCGTCCAGTAATCGCTGGATTTGCACCAGACGCGCACGGCAAACGAAAGCGCGCTTGCATCCTGCCGCACAAGGCGGACGAGTGGTGCTGGCTCTTTCAGCACAAGCGCATGGGCTTCGGCGACGGCACGCATGACGCGCAGTGCCTTGTCGATATCGGTGGAATACGCGGCCGTAAATTCTAGATCTACACGGCGGCGCTCCTCCGCGCTGTAATTGACGACCGTCGCATTGGAAAGCGCGCCGTTGGGAATCGTAATGCGTTTATTGTCCGGCGTGACGATCGTCGTGTAAAAGATGCCGATTTCCTTGACCGTGCCGCTGTCGGTATGATTGTCAATAAAATCGCCTACGCCGAACGGCTTAAAGAAGAGAATCATCACGCCGCCGGCAAAATTGGACAGGCTGCCCTGCAATGCAAGGCCGATTGCTAGTCCCGCAGTGCCGAGCACGGTGGAAAGCGCGGTGCCGTCGATACCAAGGATTGTGGCGGCGATCACGACGACCAGTACTTTCGTACCGATGCTGATCATTGAATTCAGAAAGCTTTTCACGCTGCTGTCAAGCTTTGCATAACCGTGAGAGCGGTTCAGTACGCGAACCAATACGCCCGACAATTTAAAGCCGATGAGAACAAAGATGATCGCGCAGATCGCGCCGAACAAAAGGTTGATACCGCCGGTCGCCAAAAAGGTTTTAATCTCATTTAAGATTTCCATGTTTTACCGCCCTTCATACCGTCAGAAACAGACACAATTTTCATCGAGTGATTATATAATAAAATGAGGAAAAAGTCAACCGCAATCGAAAGATTTTTGAAATTTTACTTGACAGCCGCTGTCACTTATGCTATCATAGTAAGGCATGGATTTGCGGGTGTAGTTCAATGGTAGAATCCCAGCCTTCCAAGCTGGTCGTGCGGGTTCGATTCCCGTCACCCGCTCCAACGTCTGCCGCATCGCGGCGGCGCAGTATAGGGGTATAGCTCAGTTGGTAGAGCAGCGGTCTCCAAAACCGCGTGTCCAGAGTTCGAGCCTTTGTGCCCCTGCCAATGAAGAAGCCAGAAATTCCTTTACAATTAAGGAATTTCCGGCTTCTTCATTTTTTGTTTTTTGTAATTTATTATCTAAAATATGCTTAAGTTCTGCGCCGAAGCTGCTTTTATCAAGATGTCAAAAATATGCTCGCCCTTGTAGGGAATGCTGTCCCCAGCGTTCCGCATTTTACCGCTTTGTAAAATTTATACACGGAACGTCGGGGACGACGTTCCCTACAAAGGAGAATGCGTTTTTACATTTCGATAAAAGGCAGCCTTCGGCGCGGGGACTTACGGAACGCCGTGGGCTTTCGTCACAAGCGAGATTATTTTCCCCATAGGGAGCGCAAAATCCTGGTAAGGAATAGAACGATTATGGCGTAAAAGGCGCTGCATGCGCGGCTGCCAAGGATTCTTTAAGATCGTTCACCGGCGGTTTGCAGCTGTTGCCGTGGCAAACATAGTAAGTTGTTTTTCCGTTCTTCAGCGGATACGTTGCGGTGGGCTGCTGTAAAAGGACAACGACCGCATCCAAAGGAACGGCAAACGGCAGACTGCTTTGATCCGTCTGCCCATCCAGCACAGCCGTCACTTTTACCGGCGGCTCGTTATACGCTAGCAGCGCCGTCAAGAACATAGCATGGCCCGGCGGATACAAAGACGCGTCGGCCGCCAGAAAATCCAACTGCCGCTTTGCGTCGATTCGATATTTTTCATCGGAGGTAATCAGCCATAACCGAACCAAATTATACGCCATGAGGGAGTTCCCGCTGGGAATCGCCCCGTCATAGGTTTCTTTCGGACGCGCGATCAGTTTTTCGCTGCGCAGATCGTATAAATAAAACCCGCCCGCAGGGTCGCCGAAATCATTTGCTGCGCGCTGGCACAGACGGGCCGCCCGCTCTGCATATTCGAATTTTAAGGTCGCCTTGTAAAGCTGGAGCAGCGCAAAAATATACGCGGCATAATCGTCCAAAAAACCAGGTGTGCCGCGCTTTCCCGCACGAAAGCTGACAAACAGCGCGCCGCTTTCACACAGATTCTTTTGTATAAAAGCATCCGCGCGCTCGGCTGCATGAAGATACATTTCTTTTCCGCTGACAAGATACAACTCGCAGGCCGCGGCGATCATCAGAGCGTTCCAGGCTGTCAGGATCTTGTCGTCCAGATGAAGAGAATGCCGCTTTTTTCGGTAATCATCCAGCCACGGCAGAAACGGCTCAAAGGACTTGTCTGCGGGATCGCTGGAAAGCAAATTCGGAATGCTTTTTCCCTCAAAGTTGCCCGTTTTACAGATCCCGAAATGACCGTTGAAGGCTTTTCCGTCATTTTCCCCCAGAACACTCAGAATTTCATCGGGCGTGAACAGATAATATTTTCCCTCCTCGCCCTCGCTGTCGGCATCCTGTGCGCTATAGAAGCCGCCCTTGGGCGCGGTCATTTCACGCAGGATATAGCCGGCAGTTTTCTCTGCGATGTCAAGATACATCGTCTTTTTTGTGACAGCATACGCTTTGCAGTAGGCGAGGATCAGGAGCGCGTTGTCATACAGCATTTTTTCAAAATGCGGAACTAAAAAACGATCGTCGGTGGAGTAACGGCAAAAGCCGGAACCGATATGGTCGAACAGGCCGCCGCGGAACATTTGCAAAAGCGTGTGCTCCGCCATTTGCATACACGCATCGTTTTGATAGCGTTCGCCGTAGGAAAGCAAAAACAGAAGATTATGGGACGCCGGAAACTTTGGCGCCCGGCCGAAGCCGCCGTACTTTGGGTCGTAAATGCGCTTATACATCTCCACGGCGGAATGGGCCAGCTGCAAATCGGCGGTTCCGCCCGCTGAAACGGCTTCGCTCAGATGATCCACGATGCTTTCCGACTGACGCAGCAGGGACGCGCGGTCATGTTCCCATTTTTCGTGTATCGCCAAAAGAAGCTCGCGCAGACCGATCATACCGCCCCGAGAAGTTTTCGGGAAATAGGTTCCCGCGAAAAACGGCTTTTGCTCCGCCGTCATAAAAATACTGGTAGGCCAGCCGCCGCTGCCCGTAAACGCCTGGCATACCGCCATATACACACTGTCAATATCCGGACGTTCTTCCTTGTCTACCTTGATCGAGACGAAATAACGGTTTAATAGTTCCGCGATCTCTGCGTCTTCAAAGCTTTCGTGGGCGAGCACATGGCACCAATGGCAGGTACTGTACCCAATGCTCAAAAAAACCGGCTTATCTTCCGCCGCAGCCCGCTCGAAAGCCTCACGACCCCAAGGATACCAGTCAACCGGGTTGTCTTTATGCTGGAGCAGATACGGACTCGATTCATACTGCAATCGGTTGCTCAATCCCATCACCTCTTTCATCCTTTTGTTTATCTTTCGCATCCCGGCGTTCGATTATGCGAAAGCGGACGTGGATCCCTTGCCAAAAAGCAAATCAAAAACGGAAAAAAGAAGTTTTTTTGAAATCCGTGTTTTTCTGATGAAACGCTACGTGCGACGAATACCCGTGCTGAATTTCCGAACAGGTTTTTACTTGAGAAGACGGAATATGAATCGCGCTTCTGAATACCCGGCGGCTCTTTGTCAAGTGGCCGCAATTTCAGCAAGGCTTTTCACAAAAGTTTATCCCTGTCGGGCAATCATATCCAAAAAGTAGCTGTGCACCGACAAATCTTTGCTGAGTTCCGGATGAAAGGCGGTGACAAGCTGCTGGCCTTCTCGTGCGGCGACGATATGCCCGCCCGCTTCGGCGAGAATTTCGGCACCGCCCGCTATCGACTCTATATACGGCGCGCGGATAAAGGTCATCGGAATCTTCCCGATTCCCTTGAATTCCGCTTCCGTATAAAAGCTGCCAAGCTGCCGGCCGTAGGCGTTGCGCACGGCGGTTATGTCCATCGTGGCAAAGTGCCGCCGGTCGTCGTTTTCGATTTTTTTCGCCAAAAGGAGAAGGCCGGCGCATGTCCCAAATACGGGCATCCCGGCTTCAATACGCGCTTTCAGCGGGTCGAAAAGTCCCAGATCACGCATAAGCTTGCCCTGTACGGTGCTTTCCCCGCCGGGAATAATCAACCCGTCGAACGACTTGTCCAAATCTCTTTCCTGGCGAATCTCAAAAGAAGAAACGCCGAGACGGGCAAGCATATTTTCATGTTCGATAAACGCCCCCTGCAGGGCAAGGACGGCAATCTGCATGGTTTACTTTCCTCTTTCCGCCATCAAAAGTTCGATCTCCTGTTCATTGATCCCCACCATCGCTTCGCCGAGATCTTCCGAAAGCGCCGCGAGCATCTTTGGATCGTCGAAATTGGTTACCGCCTTGACGATCGCCGCCGCGCGCTTTTCGGGGTTGCCGGACTTGAAGATGCCGGACCCGACGAACACGCCTTCTGCGCCGAGCTGCATCATCAGCGCCGCGTCGGCAGGCGTAGCGACGCCGCCCGCTGCAAAATTGACCACGGGAAGCTTCTTGTTTTCGTGCACATAGAGGACCAGATCATAGGGCACCTGCATCAGCTTTGCCGCGTCGAACAATTCGTCTTCGGACAGAGAGCCGATCCGGCGGATCTCCGACTGCATCATCCGCATATGGCGGACGGCCTGTACGACGTCGCCGGTGCCCGGTTCGCCCTTGGTGCGGATCATCGCGGCGCCCTCGTTGATTCTCCGCAGCGCCTCGCCTAAATCCTTTGCGCCGCAGACAAAGGGGACGTCGAACTTCGTTTTGTCGATATGGTATTTGTCGTCCGCCGGAGAGAGGACTTCGCTCTCGTCAATGTAATCGATCTCAATTGCCTGTAAAATCTGCGCCTCTGCAAAATGTCCGATCCGGCACTTCGCCATGACGGGGATGGAGACGGCGTTTTGGATCCCTTTAATCATCTTCGGGTCGCTCATGCGGGAAACGCCGCCCGCGGCGCGAATGTCCGCGGGAATCCGCTCCAGCGCCATGACGGCGCAGGCGCCGGCCGCTTCTGCGATTTTGGCTTGCTCAGGCGTGGTGACGTCCATAATGACGCCGCCCTTTAACATCTGCGCCAAATTCTTATTTAGTTCAAATCTTTTGTTTACCATCGGTCATATCTCCTTTGTCCTTATTCAATCGTTCCGCCGCCGACGACGGTGTCGCCGTCGTACAGAACGACCGATTGTCCTTTTGTAGCCGCGCGCTGCGGCGCATCGAATTCTATTTTCAGCGTATCCGCATCCGTCTGTGTGACGGACGCCTGTTGCTCTGCCTGCCGGTAACGGATCTTTGCTTTTACACGGAGGGGCTTTTCGATGCAGGAAACGGAAATCAGGTTGATGTCTTTTGCGGTCAGTGTCCGTGTGTACAGTTCCGCTTCTTTGCCTAAAACGACGGTGTTGTCCGCCGGATTGACCGCGCATACATACATGGGTTCGGGCAAAGAGAGGCCAAGCCCTTTCCTCTGTCCGATCGTATAACGGATGATTCCGCGGTGTTTGCCGAGAATATGCCCGTCCCGGTCGATAAAGTTGCCCTCCGGACATTTTTTCCCAGTTCGCCTTTCAATAAAATCCGCATAATCGCCGTTTGGTACAAAGCAAATATCCTGACTGTCGCGCTTACGCGCGTTGACGAATCCTTGTTCTTTGGCGATCTCCCGCACCTCCGGCTTGGTCATGCCGCCGAGCGGGAACTTCGTATGCGCAAGCTGCGCCTGCGTCAGGGTATAGAGGACATAGCTCTGATCCTTGCCGGGATCCGTCGCTTTTTTCAGCAGGTAGCGACCCAAAACTTCGTCGTATTCGATGCGGGCGTAATGCCCGGTCGCCACAAAATCGTACCCAAGTTCCTGCGCGCGGTGGTGCAGCTTATCAAATTTCAAAAAACGGTTGCAGTCGATACAAGGATTCGGCGTACGTCCGTTTTCGTAGGCGGCGGTAAACCGCCCGATCACCTCCGCCTCGAAGCGATCGGAAAAATTAAATACGTAATAGGGGATGCCCAGCCTGAAGGCCACGCTTCGGGCATCCTCGACATCCTCCAGAGAACAGCAGGTGCGCGCGTCCGGAGCGCCGGTGTCCTCGTTATGAAAGAGCTTCATGGTCACGCCGATACAGTCGTACCCCTGCGCTTTCATCAGATAGGCGGCAACGCTGGAGTCCACGCCGCCGCTCATCGCGATTACAGTTTTTTTATTCATCGTTTTCAGCGGCATTCTCCGCCGGCGCAGTGCGCGCAGGAATCGCAGTCGGGAAATACGCTGTGATCGTATTCGATGCCGTTCTTATCATAATAGTCCTTGATCGCAGCCTTAACGGCTTCCTCCGCGAGCACGGAGCAGTGCAGTTTGTGGGCGGGAAGCCCGTCCAGCGCCTCGACGACCGCTTTGTTCGTCAATTCCAGCGCTTCGGAAAGCGGTTTGCCTTTAATCATCTCGGTCGCCATCGAACTGGATGCGATGGCGCTGCCACAGCCAAAGGTATTGAATTTCACGTCGGTAATTCTGCCGCCGTCGATTTTCAAATAGATTTTCATGATGTCGCCGCATTTGGCGTTGCCTACTTCTCCAATGCCGTCGGCATCCTCAATAACGCCGACGTTGCGGGGATTTTTAAAATGATCCATGACTTTTTCACTGTATAACATAGCTTCTTTTGCCCTCCTGTAAATCTCTCCAGATCGGGGACATGCCCCGGAGATAGGACACGACTTCGCCGATCGCTTGAATCATCGTTTCAACTTCTTCTTTCGTATTTTCCTCCGACAGCGACAGCCGCAGGGAGCCGTGCGCAATTTCATGGGGACGGCCGATGGCCAGCAGCACATGGCTGGGATCGAGCGATCCCGAAGTGCAGGCGGAGCCGGAAGAGGCGCAGATGCCGCGCTCATCTAAGAGCAGCAGCAGCGATTCCCCCTCGATCCCCTCGAAGCAGACGTTGACGTTGCCCGGCAGGCGGAGAACCGGATCCCCGTTGAGAACGGTGTGCGGGATTTCGGTCAGCGCCCGGATCAGCCGATCCCGCAGGGGAATCAGCTTTGCGGCGTTTTCCTCCGCATGTCCGGCGGCCTCGCTCAGTGCGGCGGCCATCCCCATGATTGCCGGAAGATTTTCCGTGCCGGCACGCCTGCCGCGCTCCTGCGCGCCGCCCTCGATCAGATTGATGAGCGTCAGCCCTTTTTTGGCATACAGCGCGCCGATGCCCTTGGGGCCGTGGAATTTATGCGCGGCCAGGGACAGCATGTCGATGTTTTCCTCCGCCACGTTGATGGGCACATGGCCCACCGCCTGTACCGCGTCGGTATGGAAGAGCACGCCCTTTTCCCGGCAGATTCGCCCGAGCTTTGCAACCGGCTGGATGGAACCGATCTCATTGTTGGCGTACATGATGGTCACAAGCGCCGTGTCGGGGCGAATGGCCGCGGCAAGCTCCTCCGGATGGACGATTCCGTTTTCGTGTGCGTCCAGCAGCGTAATTTCAAAGCCGCGTTTTTGAAGCTTTTCCAGCGTGTGCAGCACGGCGTGGTGCTCGATCGTGCTGGAGACAATATGCTTTTTTCCTTTTCGCTCTCCCGCTGCGGCGGCCGACAGGATCGCCTGGTTGTCCGCCTCGCTGCCGCCGGAGGTGAAATAAATCTCCCGCGCCGTGCAGCCGAGCACGCCGGCTATGGTTTCTCTCGCCTGCGCGAGCGCCTCCGCCGCCCTCTGTCCCGCGCTGTGCAGGCTGGAGGGATTTCCGTATATCTGATCTAAATAGGGGAGCATGGCATCGATGGCCGTTTTGCTCATTTTGGTGGTTGCCGCGTTATCCGCATAGATGCTCATTTTCGTTCCTCCTGCCGGACCGCATGCCCGATCCGGATAATTTTAAAAAAGCCGGCGAAAGACGGCATTTCCGCTGTCGTCTTAGACTGTCGAAAAACAGAGTTTTTCACCGGAAAAGACCGCGTTCACTCGCGTCTTCGCGCCGCTTATGCGGCATTCATGCGGCCATAAGGTGTAAAAAAGCCGGCAAAGCCGCCTTTTTTACGAAACTTGTATAGTATTTTGTTTGTGCGAATACTTTTTCGACACGCTGAGACGGGCATTTCCGCTGCCGCCTTATTCAGTTTTTGCCGGCTGTCTTGATTCATACGCTTTTTGCATAAAAATCGGATCGATACAGCCCAAAGCAGCATCGATCCGGCAGAAAAAAGATTTTCAATTTGTCGATAATTTCGTGCGCTTTTTGCCAATTCCAAATACATAATTCCTATGTGTTTAATATGTTATATATTATAGGGACGCCGCACGGCTTTGTCAAGAGAAAATTGAAAAAATCCTCCAATTTTTTAAAGTTATAGAATTATTCTACATACTTCTCTTTAAAATTCATCCGTAAATTTTATATTACCCGTATTCAAATACTCTAATATAAAATAAAAACTCACGAACTTTTTACAGTCCGTAAGTCGGCTTCAAATGGAGCGGGCAACGGGAATCGAACCCGCCTCCTCAGCTTGGGAAGCTGATGTTCTACCAATGAACTATGCCCGCGTGCGCCGTATCAATGCACGGCCAAACGCGCCCGCGCGGGGTTCCCCGCGCGCCGGTGCGCTTTGAAAAACTTCCGCACGGCAAAACTTGCCGCCGGATATATCTTTGGTGGACCATCTAGGACTCGAACCTAGGACCGACCGGTTATGAGCCGGTAGCTCTAACCAACTGAGCTAATGGTCCGCAATTACCGTCCGATACTTTATCATTATACACCGGCATAAATTCTTTGTCAAGGCCAAAGTCAAAAGATTTCGCCCGCAGCCAAACGTTTTCAAAAAAGGCCGGACGCCGTGTTGACTTTTGCGCGCATATACTGTATAATATCGTCATATTCTTTGATACGGATTGCACAGGGGGAAATCATGAAAAAGCTGACATCTTTATTTTTGGCCGCGGCGCTGCTGCTTTTGGCCGTTTTTTTCGTTTCCTGCGGCGGCAAAAGCCCTTCGCAGGTGCTGACCGAAGAGCTTGAGGCGTTGCGCAAAGGCGAGGCTTCGACATCCGACGGAGAAATGCTGACCGACGCGGACATAGAAATGCAGAAGATCATTTACGAGAATATGCGCTATACAGTCGGTGAGGAAAAAATCTCCGGCAACACGGCGGCCGTCGCAGTGGAAATTACCGTGACCGATATCAAAACCGTATTCTCACAGTATCTGGCCGAGGCGTTTACACATGCTGCGGATGAGAACTGGGATCCCGACGGTCAGGCCATGCTGGAAATGATGGCGGCGCCGGACGCGCCCACTGTCACCAAAAGCGTCACCGTCAATATGGTCAAAACCGACGGAGAATGGGTGATCGACGAAAACGGCAACGACGATTTTCTGGATGCGATATCCGGCGGGCTTTTGAGTTATCTCAGCGGCCTTGGCGGCCTGCTTGGCGAATAAACGATTTTTTTGGGCGGATGCGAAAAAACGCATCCGCTCAAAAATTTTTCGTGATATCCCCGCCGCCGCACCAAAAACCAATCCCCTCGCCGTCGGTAATCAGCGAAACGCGCCCGCAAAGGACAACATGCCGGCCGGTGCGCCGCGCGTATTTCCGCGCCGCTTCCGCGGGTGTGCACTGCGTGTCCGAGCCAGTACGCCGCGCAAAGTCCGCCGTGCTGTACACGGCCGCACCGGCAAAAAACGCCGCGGGCGTCTCACCAAAACGCGCGGAAAACGCGGCCGACTCCCCACCGGCAAACAGAGGATAGCCCTCGCCGCAAAGGCCAATCCCGATCTCGCAGTTCTTCAGGCGACCAATCTTTTCATCCGCCGCGCCAAGAAAATGCCCGGTTTTATAATATCCCACCGAAACGGTGAGCGCGGAGGCGACGCACAGGCCGGACGAAAATCCGTCGCCCGAAAGGCCGCTGTTGATATCCGCGCTGATCACAGCCGCAGAACTCTGATTGATCCGGCAAATCACCTTCGCGGCTTCGCCGCGCACCTCGCCGCGAAAGCCGGTGCCAAGCAGGCAATCGGCAATTTCGGCATAGCCCGTAAAATCCGGCGCGCCGCCGCAAACCTCAAAACCGATCCCCGCTGCGCGGCATTCTTCAAAATAAAACCGGCCGTCCTCTGAAAAACGCGCCTCCGGCAGAAAGATCCGGCAGGGAATGCCCGCGCGCTTCAGCAAAAGCGCGAGCACATAGCCGTCACCTGCGTTGTTTCCGCTGCCGCAGACGACCGCGACGGGCCCGCGCCACGGATACGCGGAAAAAATTCCCTCGCCCGCGCGGTACATCAGCGTTCTGCCAGCAACGCCGCCCGCGATCGTGGCGGCATCCGAGCGGCGCATCGTCTCCACCGAAACAACGGTTTCCAAAATTTACACGCCTCCTTCGCCGCAAAAAGCGGCGCTTTTTTGAATCTGAGCGCCCCGCAAAAGCGCACGGGCAATCCGGGGCGCGCCCGCAGCATGCCGGCGGGCCAAATTTGTGGTCATTCAGCCGAATTTCCGTCCTCCGTCCGCCCCGCCGGATACACCTGCTTGACCGTCAGCCGTCCCGACGCCACCGAAAACCGGATCTCCATCCCTGCAAAGCAAAATCCGTATACCCGCGCGGGCGCGTCCTGATAGGCAGGCCGCGGATCCTGCGCAAGCACCTCGCAGAGCGCCGCGCGCCGCGCAGGCGGGACCATCGCCAAAAGCGCCGGGGGAAAATCCACGGCCAGACGGCCGTTTTCGGGCGCGCAGGCAAAGCCGGACGCCGCATCGGGATGCGCGTCGGTATACGCAAGATACGGCTTGATGTCCAAAATCGGCGTTCCGTCCATCAGATCCGCCCCGGCCACATGCAAAAGCGGACCGCGGGCGCCTTGCAGCTCCACAGCGCACAGCCGCACCGAGGACAGCCCGATCGGACTCGGCCGAAACGGCGAGCGGGTCGCAAATACGCCCATGCGCGCATTCCCGCCAAGGCGCGGCGGCCGCACCGTCGGCAACCAGCGCGCCCGCAGCGCGGACGAAAACTGCCAGAGCAGCCAAATATGCGAATATCCCTCGAGTCCGCGCAGCGCGTCCGGATTTTGGAACTCCGGCTCAAATACGACCGTGGCGCGGGTATCGGCCAGTCCACTCTGCCGCGGAATCCCGAACTTCTCCGGAAACTCCGTACAAATGTGCGCGATGATCTTCATTTCTGCTGTTTTGGCCATACTCGTTTTTCCAATCCTTTCCCGGAAAAGCGCGGAGGCACAAAAAACCGGCCGCCCTCTCCAAATACGGAAAAAGCCCCTTCCTTTTTTAAAGCTGCGGACGCGCGGCCTCCGTCTGGCGCTGAATCCAGGTCATCAAAAGACGCATGATAAACGCCTGCTGCGCCTGCGTCAATTGCAGTCCCGGTTTGATCCCGTGCCATTTGTACAGACAGCCGCGGCAGCAGCACGCCGTCGCGTGCTGGGCGATAAACACGGGATGTCCGCGCATCGGCGTCTGCCGCCCGTCGTTTCGCGGTGCGGCGGGCGCAAGGCGCGTCCGAACAAAATCCCGGGCGTGCGATTCGATTGTTTCAAGCCCGCGCTCTTCAATATACAAAAGCTCCGCCTCACGCAGGCGAAAACGGCGCCGAAAATCGGAAGCGCCGAGGCGCGCAAGCACCTGGTCAATTTCCGCTGCGTGCGCATCCGTCTCCCACATAAAAAGCGCCTCCTTCTTTAACGCCATTATAGCGCAAAATGAGGCGCTTCGCAATCAAAATTTTTCCACCGCACCGCAAAACCGTCAAACAAACAAAAGGGCGAAACCCGCCGCATGGCGCCCCTGGTTTCGCCCATCAACGAAAAATCGCGCGGCTGTCCTGCCGGAAAGGATTTTTCGCTCTATCCATTTACACGCCGACGAGAAAATCTTCGATCAGTTCCCGCATATGGATCAACGTCGGCTGAAGTTCGTTGCAGAGATCAATAAACCGCGCCGCCTGCGCGCGATCGGAAAACGCATCCGATATATACTCGACGCGCACACCGTCCTGTTCGACCGCCACCGCATACGCGGTGTAGCTCCCCGTTTCCTCGCGGGTCAGATGTTCTTCCACATAGTCGTATTTCATAGTTCCTCCTGTTGACCAAGCCGGCGCTCTGCCGGACAAACTGGATACAGGATAACACAACAAACTGGAAATATTTGTCAAATATGGATCGTGAAATCCTTGTATTTTGGGGGAAAAACCATGAACCGCATGAACTGTGCAATTCTCTACGAAAAACACAAAAACAGCAGCGCAAAACGCATTGAAACCGTGGTTTTCCGCCGTTTTTTCCCCATCTTGCAAAGGCATATCCGCATTTTTTTGATCGCATCTTTGCCTTGGGAAAGCATCTTTTATTTTCTGACAGAAAAGTCTGGCGGGTCCTGCCGCCCGCGCGCGGTTTTTATTGGTTTTCGCTTTGCGCTACTTGATTTTCAGCGTTTTTAAATAGGCTTTCTGCGCCCTGGAGATCCGGGTACTTTCCAGCGCTTTTTGGATCGCCTTGTTATGCGTCCACGCGTCCAGACGGCGCTGCGTCAGGAAAGGCAGCGCGGCATCATATTGTTTGGCCAACGCCGTCGCAAAAAACCATGCGGTCATCATATTCACATAGTATTCCTCCGAACGGACAGATGCAGCCTGCTCAAGATACGCCGGGCAAAAATGCGCGTCCAAGAAGAAAGTCATCCGCATTTCCAGGGCGAAACGAACCGTATACGGATGCGTCGCCGAAAGCCACCGGCCGATCTGCACCGACAGCGCGGGCAAATTTGAGGCAAGCGCTTTCGGCCGCATCAGATCGCAGGTCGCCCAGTTGTCCACATACGGCAAAAACACATCCAGCGCGGCAACCGCGCGGTCATACTCCGGCAGCGCCTCGATCAAAAATCCATGCAGATTGTTTTCCTCATAATACCGGTGCGGCAGAACGTCCATAAACGCCTGCGCCTGCGGCGTTTTGGCAAACGCCTTTGCAAAGCGCCGCAGAGCCGGAGTGCGAATGCCGATAATCGTTTCGGGATCGACCGTCGGAATCAGCCTGCTGTGAAACGCTTTATACGCCGGATCCTGCATGGCAAACAGCTGTTCTTTTACGGCGCGCTCGATCGCCTCCATATTTTTTCCTCCTCCATATACGGGCTGTCCGTCCGATAACACGGGCATCAAAGACTCAATAAGCTTACAGTCCGAGCGCGAACAAATTCAGTCTTCCTATGACCGCTGCAACAGTTCCTCCTCCAGCATACACTGCACCGAAGATACGGGCAGCGGAGGAAGCGACCGCACCGTTCGAATCGTCCGGTCAAAGGACGCGCAGATGGCCGCCGGGTCTGTGTGCCCAAGAAGATATTCCGTGCGCACAAACCCTCGAATCTGATCCGCGCAGGCAAGGCAGCCTTTGATATACGCGCGCGATTCGTCGTGCCCGAAAGCACTGCCGCCAAGCGGAACGTATTCATGCGAAGCGATAATATTTTCAATGTCCATCCGCACAAGCCTCTCGAGCGTTTCCCGATACGCAGACCACGACCCAACCCCGCAGCCATACCTCCCGACACCGAAAAATTGCATAGAATCCCCGGAAATCAGCGTGTTCGTCCTCAGATCCAGAAATCCCGCGGAATCGTCCGAGTGTCCGGGCAGGTGCAGCGCCTGTATGCAGTCCATCAAAATTTGCCCGTCTCGAAGCCGCTCAAAGCGCAGCCCCGAACGCGAAGAAACAAGTCCACGCCCAAAGACGCCGATTTTTGCCTCTGGAAACCGGGAACTCAGCGTCAAAAGCCCTCCGGCATGATCGCTGTGCGTATGCGTACATAAAATTTGGCGCACCGGCAAGGGCCAAACCCTCAGTTCCTCGCCCAACGCTTCAAGTGCGGGCCAAACGCACGTCTCTATATCATAGGCGCTGGCGGCGCTGTCTATGATCGCCGCGCCCGTATCGGTCACAACGTAAAATACGCTGGTAAAGATGCCGTCAAACGGCACGCGCAGCTGGTACAGGTCGATCTGTATTTTTTCAAAGCGGGTCAAAATCATATTCCTTTCTTTGGCTCGCTGCGCCGCAAATACCGGCGCGGCCATATTTGTTCAGATCAGTCCATAAAATGGAAACAGTTTTTCAATATACTACCATACATGGCTAGAAAATACAACCCCTGCGGCCATAAAACATACAAAAAGTGGCAAATTTTTAGAATCTGCACACATTCCGCAATCTGCCGCCCGGTACATTTTTTACAAAACGCCGGGCGGCCGCTTTTCGCTTTACAGTCTCTATACGATTTGCAGCAGTTTCAGCAGAAGAATGGAAAAATCCGCCTGATCCACTTTTCCGTCGGCGTTGACGTCATACGTCCCCGAATAAGCGGCGTCTCCCCGCAGCCGCGCAAGCAAGAGCAAAAGATCGTATAAACCGGTTCTGCCGTCCCGGTCGAAATCATAGCGGTAGACGTTGGAGGGCAGCGGCTGCGGCGTAGACGTCGGCCCAAACACCGTCAAAATATCCGGCCCGCCGTCCGGGTCATCCACAAAAGCGACCCGGTCGATACAGGTCATACGCGGCGACACCGTTCCGACCGCGCTGTGGCGATGATAGGCCATATAAAGCTCGGTGCCGTCCGGCGACTGCACAAAGACAGCGTCGCCCGGGCCGTCGAGTTCCCGGTTATACGTCAGGACATTGTTGTATTCGTATTTTGTATAGGGCCCCAATATGTTTTCGGAAACGGCGTACGCTTCGCCGTAATGCAGCCGGTAGCTGCTGGTCGCATAAATCAAGTAATAATAACCCTCATGCTTATACAGCACGCCGCCCTCACAGACCCGGCCCCGGCCGTCAATTTCGTACTCCTCCGTCGGCATTACCGCAAGCGTGAGCGTTCCCTCAACCGGCGTAATCACGCCGTCCTTGATGGACAATTCCTCAAGATAGATACACCCGCCGTAATCAAAACGGGAGAGAGAAATGTAGACCTTTCCGCTCTCATCCAGATAGGGATGTCCGCCGATCTCGGTTACGTCATGGAGCATGGTCTGCCCGACCAACGGTCCGTAAGGCGAATCGGAGGTCGCATAATAGATCCGGCGGCTGGCATAGGTCGAATCGGTTCTCGTCGCGTAGAACAGATAGAAAATACCGTCATAATAGAAAACATTCGGACTCATGCAGTAGGATTTAATCGTCTTATTCTTCGCCGTATATTCCTGCTTCCAGACATAACAAGTTTTACCCGCCGACCAGTGCACAAGGTCGGGCGAGGTGTACACGCTGAAAACACTGTCGCCGGACGGGTTGCGGTTATACAGATAATAAGTTCCGTCATAATAAAGAATGTCCGGATCCGCGCCCCAAACAACCGGATTGAGGTATGTTTCCCCGATATACGCTTCGCTGCCGGTCAGCGCAAAATCGCTGACCGTTCCGCCCGAAAGCCAAAAGCCAAAACTGCCCGCCGCGTAGTCCGCAAGGGAAAATTCAAATTTTGGAAACGCAGCCGCACCCTCTGCAAAATTGTCATAATACAAAGACGCAACGCCCCCGTTTACCGAAACGCGGACTTCACATGGCTCTTTTGGAACCGGCGCGCGCTTTCTGCCGACGCGCGAATACGCCCCGTTCGTAATCTGATACAGTTCCACGATCTCTTCATCTGCATCCACACAGAACGCATACCCGTTCTGCAAATCTTTCATGCCGAAAAAAACTCTGGTGATCCCGGCGCAGGACAGCTTTGCGGACGCACAGAAATCCGCCGCAAGCGCTTCTTCGGTCAAAAGCGCGCCGCGTCCGGTTACGGAGGCGCCGCCGCCTGTGATCCCGCTTTCCGCGCGGAAAGCGGTCCCGCAAAGCCCGACGGATTTGGTCAACTCGCCGATTGCATCGTCCTCGAACACCGTAATTTTAAAATTATCAAACGTACCCGCGCCCGCATATGCCTTGCGGATTCCGACAGTCGACGAGAAGCGTTCGTAAATCGTATCGTCATCATGCGTACCGATCTCGTAGGTCATGCCGAACAACTGCCGCTCGCCGTCAAGCGACGTAATACGGTAGGTCAGGGTATTTTCTTTTTTGTCCACATAAACGGAAAGATGCAGGTCGGCCTCGTCGATCGTACTCGGTCCGCGCCGGAGATTTGCACCCCAGCCGCCGGTCTGGTTAAAATAAGCGAAGACGCCCGCCTTGCCGTCCGAGGTGACCGCCGTGTGGTAGCCGAAAAAATAGGACGGAGCCGCGGACAGCGATGGTCCGTCCGCGCCGATCAAAAAGCCGCCAAGCCCCGTATGGCCGAGAAAATCCACATCTAAGCGGTAATCCTTATCCGCATGCTCCGCAGGAATCTCGTAGGTCAAATAGCCGGACGCGCCCGTCCCGCTGCCAAGCGTCAGATAGCCGTTTGAAACCGACCAGTTTCCATGCACCTCAAAATCAGTTAGACTGGTTTGGGAAAAATCATTTTCATAGATCACAGTCTCAAGACCGCAAACGGATACGGTGCACAGACAAATCAGCGCGATACAGAACAATACGAAAAACTGTCTTTTCATTCGCTTTCCTCCGGGCAATTTTTATTACGCCGCCGGCCAAAGATTTTGCGTGATTTGGGCAACCTATACATTTGTACAATGCAAAACATCGCCGTTTTGATGCAAGAACAGTATACCATACCCGAAGAAATGTTTCAAGGCGGCAAGCGGCTGCCTGTTCCCCAAAAATGAACTTTCGAAATCCGCAAATTGCACCGGATTCCGCTTTCCCGCAAAAACGCGTTTTCATGCGCTTTTGCAAATTGCCGCAGCAAAAATAGTACGGAAAACAGAAAAACAATTTGCTTCCGGCGTTTGGCAAGTCCGCGGTCGAAGCTGCCTTTGATCGAAATGTAAAAACACACTCGCTTTTGCACGGAACGCCGGGCGACGCGCCGGAGGTTTTATATGAATTTTGCTTCCGGCGTATGGCCAGACGCTTCATCCGCGATCTGCACAAGGCAAAATTTATGCAAAAATATTTTGCGTGTTACGATACTGTTTTGGGAGAGGCTCGTAAACACCAGATTCTATGAAATATTCTCATGTAAATTTTTTTAAGGAGGTTACCTTGTGTATTTCACGAATGAAACGCCGGGCGACACGCCGGAATGCTTTATTTTGGGCAATTTATATTTTATGGATAATAATCATGGTTTGGGTCTTCTTCAAAACGGGGACAGGCAACCGTGTCCTGATTCCGTATGCCCCGCCGCAGAAAATCACAATGACCATAGATTGATTTAAAATAATCGCCCTCTCTGTCGCACACATAGTGCCGTATAAAATGCTTGCATTGTCCGCAGCGCGGATTATGTACCATTTTCCATCTCTCCTTGTTGATTTTCTTTTCCCTTTTTTCACGTCCGCCCGCAAAAACGCCGCCGGGCGTTTTTTGTTTGTATTTTGAATGTTGCTTTTATAACAATGTTGCTTTTATAACTTTGTAGGGAACGCTGTCCCCAGCGTTCCGCAACATACCGCTTTGCAAAATTTTTGCACGGAACGCTGAGGACAGCGTTCCCTACGGAGAAACGGTGACATCAAAAATATAACCTTATATAGTATCCGTTTTTTGACACATTTTTAGAGTATATATTTTCAATTTCCAATAGGTTATACTAGATTCATACAATTAAATCATCAAATAAAAGGTGAATTATATGTTTGAATTAATGCGAAAAAAGGCAAATGTGCCGAAAACAATCCGTTTTACCGAAGAATTAAATGAAAAACTTCGCAAAGTAGCAAAGGAAAATAATGTTTCATTCAATTCTTTGGTTCTACAATGCTGTGAATACGCCATCAATAACATGAAAAAATAGTATCTACATCATATTTTATATTATAGCATTTGCAACCAAAAAATGTAACCATAATTGTATACAACATTTGTGTCATTATTAGTGGCAAAATTTGTGCATATCTTTTTAAAAGAATAATTGCTATAATATTTATATCGAAATATGATTTAGATAGGTGTAAGCATGGAAGAATTTATAATTAAGCCATCAAAGAAAAATTCCGACATTTCTCATAATATTCGTTTTCCAGAGGAAACACATGTGTTATTGGAGAGAATTGCTTCTAACCATAATGTTTCATTTAATTCTTTAGTTGTGCAGTGTTGTGAATTTGCAATAAAGCATATAAAGGATCTTGAGGAATAAGCGATTTTGATTAAAAACGGAGGTTAATTTTGTGTAACCTCCTACTTCATTGCTTATTCAAAGTAAGTATTCCGCTGACTAATATGCGGATTATAAATGGTTGGGTCGTGAGTATACTCCCTGCTTTCGGGCAGGGGATTTTCTTTTGAAAGATGACTTTTTTAAAACGCGCCGAAACAAATGCCGTTTTTATAACTTTGTAGGGAACGTCGTCCCCGACGTTCCGCAATTTTCCGCTTCGTAAATTTGCACACGGAACGCTGGGGACAGCGTTCCCTACGGAGAAAATAATTTGCTTCGGCGTTCCGCATTTTACCACTTCGTAAATTTGTACACGGAACGCTGAGGACAGCGTTCCCTACGGAGAAAATAATTTGCCTCCATCATATGGCCAAACATTCCGCAAGTCCGCGCCGAAGCTTTTTTATCGAAATGTTAAAACACACTCGCCTTTGTAGGGAACGTCGTCCCCGACGTTCCGCAATTTGCCGCTTTGTAAAATTTGTGCACGGAACGCTGGGGACAGCGTTCCCTACAGAAGAAATAATTTGCTTCGACGTTCCGCATTTTGCCGCTTTGTAAATTTGTACACGGAACGCCGGGCGACGCGCCAAAGGCGCTAGCGTCGCTTTGCGACGAGGCGTTCCCTACGGTGGAAACAATTTTGCTTCCGGCGTGCCGGGCAAAGAACACAAAAATTTACAGGGTCCGTTTCGGTTATCCGAAACGGACCCTGCGTTATTAAACCAATGTCTATGCTT
>CATWNM010000001.1 GCA_958352145.1 uncultured Eubacteriales bacterium | reverse complement strand
CATTTTGATAAATCCAGTACAAACCGATTGCGCCCTGAAGAATAAAGCAGAAATAAAGCGACATGAGCGGCATAGCGAAGTCCATGATCTTCATGGACATATTATTTTGCGCGGCTTCCGTTGCCGGCGACTGATAGGTGAATTTTCGCGTCAGCTTCATCGTGACGAATTGTAAAGCGAAGCAGACAATCGGGATAATCATCGTTACAGACGGAAACGTCTTGGACGGAACGGCGGTCAGATCCATGCCGAACAGGCTGAAATTCGGAATGTTGACGATCTCAGGAACCTGTGCGAGCAGGGAAGCGTAGGCCGTAGGATTGCTCTGCACAAGGCCATTGATTGCGCTGATTGCGCCGATTTGCTCGCCCTGCATGGTAATATCGGGGAGCGCGGCTTTGATGGCTTCCAATCCTTCCGTGCCGATTCCGCAGATATAGGTCAGCGGGTTTCGGATGATTTGATAGAGCGCGACGATAACGATCATTTGAATAATCAAAGGCAGACAGCCGCCAAGCGGGCTGACGTTTTCCTTTTGCTGCAGTTCCATGAGTTCCTGCTGCATTTTTTGCTGGGTCGCTTTGTCGGTTCGCCCGGCGTATTTTTTTCGGATGACTTCTTCTTTTGGACGGAGCGCGGCCATTTTGATCTGGTTTTTCTGCTGCTTGATGCCGAGCGGCAAAAATACCAGCTTGATAACCAGCGCAAAAAGCAGCAGTGTGAGGGCATAGCTGCCGGTGAAACTGTCAAAAAAACGAATCACATACGAAAAAGGTATGTTGATGATATCAAAAAGTGAATTCATTGGTTATCCTGTTCCTTTGGGAACGTCCTTTCTTCAGCTTTCATCGCTGTGTTGTTTTGCGCGGCGAAAACCCTTTTCGGGCACCGGATCATAACCGCCTTTGCAAAAGGGATTGCATCGGAGCAAGCGTCCGGTGGTCAGAATCAAACCGCAGAAAAAGCCACGTTTGGTAAACGCCTCGAGGGCGTAGGCGGAACAGGTTGGCGTAAACCTGCAACAACTCGGTTTCAGCGGTGAAATATAGCGGCGATACAACTGTATCAGCCAAATAAAAAGATGCTTCATAACAGATTCAGCTTGCGGAATGCGTACCGAAGATCGCGTTCAACGTCCTGCGTTTTTTTGCCGCGGATCGCTTCGCGCGCGGCAATGACGATCAGATGTCCGGTCTTCAAACCGAACGTTTCGTCGAGGTGCCGGTAAGCATGCCGGATGATGCGCTTTGCACGGCTGCGCTCGACGGCGCCGCCGATTTTTTTTCCAACGGTCAGTCCAATGCGGTTGATATAATTCTTTTCCGGATTTGCACGCATCAAAACGTGCTTTTTATAATCGGGCAGGACATAAACCGCAACGGTTGCGGCGACCGCTTTCTTGCCTTTTTTATACGCTTTTGAATACAGGTGATTTTCGCAGATTGCGCGGTATTTCACGGGCATACCTCTTCCGTTGTTTTGTGATGCGCGGCGCGCATCCGAAAATGGCTGAAACCAAAAACCCCGATAACCGCACAAAGAGTTATCGGAGATTTGAGACTCCCGTGGGAGTAGGTGATTCGGTTGACAAAATCAATAGGTGAGTCTTGCTCTGCCTTTGGCGCGGCGTCTCTTCAAAACCTTTCTGCCGTCGGCAGTCTTCATTCTTTTCATAAAGCCGTGCTCTTTTTTTCTTTGGCGTTTTTTAGGCTGATATGTTCTAAGCATTCCGGTGTGCACCTCCTTATATGGATTCGGAAGCGTATACTTCGCGTGTATTCATAAAAAGACATTCTATATTATATAAAACCATGGTGGGCTTGTCAAGTCTTTTTTGCAAGAAATTGGCATAAGCCATTGGAAATTCCTCGGTTTAGCAGAAAGAGACGCCGTCCGTGCGTCTGAAAACACGGCGCACGGACGCCTTGATAAGTAAATATTGAACCAGCGTCTCAAAAACCGCTTTGTCGGCTGGTTTGCCTTATTCGGGCGCGGCGGACAAAACGCGGGCGAAAGCCCCTTTTACCAGGCCGAAAAGCCGATTGTGTTTTGAATGGCAGTTAGCTGAGCATATTCGAGAGAATGGAGGCGGCGGCTGCCAGCGCTTCTTCTACTTTCCGGATTTCCACGCCGCCGGCCATAGCGCTGTCGGGACGTCCGCCGCCGCGTCCGCCGGTGATGGCTGCGACCGCGCCTACCAGCTTGCCTGCGTTTGCGCCCATCGCAACCGCGTCTTTCCCGGCGCAGGCGGCAAAGTTCAACTTGCCGTTTTCGACGGCGGCGATGATCGCGACGGCTTTCGGATGGTTTTCCTTGATTTTATCGCAGACGGCGCGCGCGCTTTGCGCGCTGCCTTCGATCTTCGCGGCGGTCAGTTCTACGCCGTGAACGATCATCGTGTTTTGCGCAAGGTTGGATAAAGCGTTTTCCGAAAGCTTTTGGTTTGCGGTATCCAGTTCTTTTTTCAGATGCTTCAGTTCGTTTTGGAGCGCGGCCGCACGGTGGACAATTTCTCCGGGCCCGGCTGCTTTCAATTCGGCCGCGGCTGCTGCGGCGAGTTTTTCGCTGTCCGCGAGCAGTTTCAGTACGCCGAGGCCGGTTGTTCCCTCGATGCGGCGGATTCCGGCTGCGGCGGAGGATTCTGAGATAATTTTAAACAATCCGGCTTTGGCGGTATTGTCCACATGTGTGCCCGCGCAGAGTTCGGTGGAAAAGGCGCCCATTTTGACCATGCGCACTTCGGCGCCGTATTTTTCGCCGAACAGCGCCATAGCTCCGGCGCGTTTTGCGGTTTCCGGATCGGTCACAACGGTCGTGACCGGTTCTCCGAACAGAATATAACTGTTAACCGTTTGCTCGACCGCGAAGATCTCTTCGCGCGTCAGCGCGGCAAAGTGCGTGAAGTCAAAGCGAACGCGTTCGGCGTCCACCAAGGAACCGGCTTGCTCGACGTGCGTGCCGAGCACCTGGCGCAGTGCGGCGTGAAGCAGATGCGCCGCGCTGTGGTTGCGGCGGATCGCGGCTCGGCGTATGCTGTCGATTTCAGCAAAGACCGTTTCGCCTTTTGTCAGCGCGCCTTTTGCCATACGGCAGATGTGGATATACACGCCGTCAGATTTCTTTGTGTCGATCACGCTTGCGACCGCATTTTTTGTGCGGATGACGCCGGTGTCTCCGACCTGCCCGCCCGCTTCTCCGTAAAAGGTGGTTCGGTCAAGGATCAAGCTAAATTCGCCGTCGCTGACGGCGTCGAGCGAATTGTCTCCGTCGATGATGGCGAGGATTTTGGCGTCGCAGGTCTCCTGATCGTATCCCAAAAATTCGGTTTTCGGCAGGGAGGCAAGCAGCGTTTTGGAGGACTCGCTCCAGCCGCCGATGTTCGCGCGCGCGGCGCGGGCGCGCTCTCTTTGCGCACGCATTAGGTTTTCAAAGCTTTCCTCATCCAGATGCAGTCCTTTTTCTTCCGCGATTTCGCGGGTCAAGTCAACAGGAAAGCCGAACGTATCGTAAAGCTTGAACACATCTTCGCCGTCCAGCGTTTTTTTGCCGTTTGATGCAGCTTTTTTGATTAAGTTGGAGAGAATAGAGAGGCCGGCGTCGATCGTGGCGTCAAAGCGCTCTTCTTCCATGGCGATGACTTTTTTGATATAATCCCGCCGGCCGCCGAGTTCCGGATACGCGCCGATATTTTGTTCGATCACGACCTCACAGAGTTCGGAGAGGAACGCGTGCGTGATGCCAAGCAGCTTGGAATGCCGGGCTGCCCGGCGCAAAAGCCGTCGCAGGACGTAGCCGCGCCCCTCGTTGGCGGGTACGACGCCGTCGCAAATCATAAAAGTTGCGCTGCGTATATGATCGGTAATCACGCGGATAGAGATGTCCTTGCCTGCGTTTTCGCCGTATTTTACGCCGGCGATTTCACAGACGGTGTCAAGGATTTTGCGCACCGTGTCCACTTCAAACAGGTTGTCCACGTCCTGCATAACGCAGGCCAGACGCTCCAGACCCATGCCGGTATCGATGTTTTTCTGCGCGAGTTCGGTATAGTTGCCGTTTCCGTCGTTGTTGAACTGGGAAAAGACGTTGTTCCAGATCTCCATAAAGCGGTCGCAGTCGCAGCCGGGCTTGCAGTTCGGGCTTCCGCAGCCGTATTTTTCACCGCGGTCGAAATAAATCTCGGAGCAAGGGCCGCATGGGCCGCTCCCGTGTTCCCAAAAATTGTCCTCTTTGCCGAGCCGTATGACTTTTTCGGCCGGTACACCTACTTTTTTCGTCCAGATTTCAAAGGCTTCTTCGTCGTTCTGATAAATCGAGGGGTAAAGAAGCTCGGACGGAATTTCAAGGCATTTCGTCAAGAATTCCCATGCCCACGGGATCGCTTCGTTCTTAAAATAGTCGCCGAAAGAAAAGTTGCCGAGCATTTCGAAGTACGTGCCGTGGCGTGCGGTATGCCCGACGCGCTCAAGGTCGGGTGTGCGGATGCATTTTTGACAGGTGGTGACGCGCCGGCGCGGTGGCTCCTCTTCGCCAGTGAAATATTTTTTCATCGGCGCCATGCCGGAATTGATCAGAAGCAGGGATTTGTCTCCCTGGGGCACGAGCGGAAAGCTCGGCAGGCGCAGATGCCCCTTTGACTCGAAAAACGAAAGATATTTTTCTCTTAGGTCGTTGAGCGACGTCCATTTCATGGCTCAGTATTTCCTTTACAAAAAATTCGAAATTTAATCCAAAATATTATAGCATTGCCTTTGGACAATGTCAACCGGCGCGTATGTTTTTCTCTTAAAAGTGTAATTTTGAAACAAAAAGCACCGGCTTTGCCGGTGCTCAAGACGGAGTTTACTGCTCTTCAAATTCGTTTTCGCTCGCGCCGTCGTCGCATTCAACCTCGATGGATTCATCCTCAGGCAGATCGTCGTCGTCCAGGAAATCTTCGCATTCGCAGTCGATGCAGGCAGGAACGTATTTCTGATACAGTTTATAGGCGAGAACCGCCAGTGCCGCGACGGCCGCAACAGCCGCAGAAATCATAAAGACGATTTTGCCGACGTTCGGCTTTTCGGGCTTCTTTCCGATATAAAGCATAGAATCACTCCTGTATTTGAATTTTTTGCGTTTGATATTCTTCTACATTTATAGTATACCACACTTTCCGGAAAATGCAACAGAAAAATCAAAGAATTTTTTGAATATTTTACGAGCGTGGAATGGTTGTTCTTGATTTTCATGAAAACACAATGTATAATTATAATTGTATAATTATATTTGCGATCTTCAAACGGAGGAAAATGACGTTGAAAAAAAGAATTCTGCTGATCGGCAGCGCTCGCGCCGACTTGGATCTGCGCGTGCCCGCCTTTGCGCCAGACGGCGGGGAACTGTACGGGGATTTTGATTACGGCATCACGCCGGGCGGTGCGCTCAGCCTTGCCGCCGTAACGCTGACCCGGCTCGGCGGTGAGGTGATTCTCTGCGGATGTGTTGGGGACGATCAATATGGGCGGGATCTGATTCAATTTTATACGGACCTTGGAATGGATACGCGCTTTATTCAATGCTGCAAAGGCGCCAAAACGCCGGTCTGCTTGACGGAAGACGCGTCAAACGGTTCCCGGCGCCGGTATGTTTCGAGCGCACTTTCGGGCGCGCTTGGCGCAGAGCAGGTGGAGGAGGCTTTTACCAGCCTCCCGGATGCGGTCTATGTAAGTTTGGATGTGGCACAGCCGGCGGCTGTGTGCGCCGCCGCTCTTGCGCGGGAAAAACAATTGCCCGCATTTTTTGATGGGCAGTATATGGCGGAGGATTTTCCGCTTGCCGATCTCGGTGCGGTTGATCTGATCGCGCTTGGCGCGGACATGACCCAGCGGTATACCGGAATCGAGCCGCGGGATGCGCAGAGCAATCTGGAGGCGGCTGTGGCACTTGCAAAGATGCTCAAAGCCAAGACCTATCTGTTTAAATACGGCGTCGGCGGCGCTTTTGCTTATAAAGGCAATTTTTCGTATTATATCCCCTATGTGGAGGACGCCGACGCCCGGTACAACGAAATTTTTGTTCCGGCGATGATTTTGGAAAATCTCCGGTCGGAAAAAAGCGTGCGTGCCGCGCGCTACGCAAGCACCGTGATTGCGCTTGCGTCCCGAAACAAGAGGGAGCTTATTGCGTCGGTTCCCGGCGAAACTGAGGTGCTCCGCTATATCCTGGAGCATGAAGTCGAACTCTGAAGGCGAGGTGATACTTTGAAGCTGCATGTCAATTTTATGCGTTCGTCCAACGGAAAGCGGGACGTAGCCTATTATGTTTATGTTCCGGATGAGGGGCCTGTGCGCGGGATCGTTCAGATCTCGCACGGGATGTGCGATTATGTGGAAAATTACGCGCTATTTGCGCAGCGGCTGACGTCCGCGGGCATCGTTGTTTGCGGCAACGACCATTTGGGGCACGGCAATACGGCCGAGGATGAGCGGGATCTCGGATATTTCGGAAGCGGCGGATTTGTGAGCGTGGTCAAGGATTTGCGCAAAATGAATAAAATTATCCGTTCGATGTATAAAGGGGTTCCTCTTGTCTTGTTTGGGCATAGTATGGGCTCCTTTATGGCGCGCTATTATGTCACCGCTTTCCCAAATACGGTAGACGGGGCGATTTTTGCCGGTACGGCCGGCACGAATAATCCGGCTGGTACGGCGCGCGCTTTGGCGGTCGCGATCGGCAAATCCCGCGGCAACCATTACCGCAGTCAAATGCTGCACAGGCTGGCGTTCAAGACGTATAACCAGCGCTTTCCGAGCGCAGGCGAGTTTGCCTGGCTTTCGCGCGATCCTGCTGCCGGCCGGAAATATGAAAACGATCCGAAGCGGAATTTTATTTTTACCGCTTCCGGTTTTTATGGTCTGTTTTCGGTATTGTATGCCGTTTCCAAAGAATCTTGGGCCGTGGCTTATCCAAAAAATCTGCCGACGCTTCTTATGGCCGGCGATATGGATCCCGTCGGCAATTACGGGAAAGGTCCCTCGGAGGTTTATGAGCGTCTGGTGCGCGCCGGCGTGAAAAACGTCCAGTTGAAACTGTATAAAGACGCCCGGCATGAACTCCACAATGAAACCAATAAAGAAGAATTTTTTGGGGATGTGATCGGATGGATCAAGACAAACGACCTTTTGAAATAAGGCGTTCCGTCGCGGTTGTGGGGAGCACGGCCAGCGGCAAGAGCGCGCTTGCGTCGGCCATTGCAAAGGCCTATTCCGGTGAAATCATTTCCGTGGATTCCATGCAGATCTATCGGGGATTTGATATCGGCACGGCGAAGCCGTCTGCCGCGGAACGTGCGGCGGTCCCGCATCATATGATCGACATCTGCGCGCCGGAGGAGGATTTTTCTGCGGCGGAGTTCGCCGCGATGGCGCTTGCGTGTGCAGAGCAAATTTCTCTGCGCGGAAATCTGCCGGTTTTCTGCGGCGGTACGGGGCTGTATCTCGACTGCATACTGCGCGGCGGCGCGCCGGAAGAGACCGGCGGGGATGCGCGTGTGCGGCAGGCGCTTTCGCGCAGCCTCGAAGAGATGGGGCCTGCCGCATTGCATGCGCGCCTTGCCGAGGTAGACCCTGTGAGCGCGGCTGCAATCCATGAAAACAATGTCCGGCGCGTTCAGCGCGCGTTGGAAATTTTTTATTTGACTGGCCGTCCAAAAAGCGAGTGGGACCGAGAGAGCCTTGGCCGTCCGCCGGCGGTCGATCTGTATGTGATCGGGCTTGCGTATCATCATCGTGATCTGCTGTATGCGCGCATCGACCGCCGCGTTGACGAGATGCTTTCTGCCGGGCTGCTCGACGAGGCGCGGCGTCTGTATGTATCGGGGGCGCTGGAAAAAAACCGGACGGCGGCGGGGGCGATCGGCTATAAGGAACTTGTACCTGTCTTTTCCGGCGCATGCACGCTGGAGGAGGCTGCGAGGACGCTCAAAACGGCCACGCGGCGGTATGCCAAACGGCAGATGACCTGGTTTGGTGCAAAAAAGTATGTGCATCCGCTTTTTTGCGATACGCCGTCGGGCAGGATGCGGGATTTTGAAGACATTTTTGCCGATTGCCGCGCTATGCTTCGGCAAAACGGATTTTAAAACGGGGTGAGTATGTGTCCGGGGAAACGGAATGGCAGGAGGGCGGGAATAATAGCCGCGGCGCGCGTTTTTTGCTTGCGCTGTTGAAAATCTTGCTGGTGATTGGCCTTGTCGTCTATATTCTTTATCATCTCACCAACGGTTTTTCGTCGGAACTGCGGACTGTGTCCGCCACGCTTTCGGAGGAGCGCGTTACTTTGGAGCTTACCGGGACGGTTGTGCGTGCTGAAACCGTGATCGAATCGGGTACAGGCGCGGTCAGCTATCATTTTCAGGACGGAGAGCGGGTCAAGACCGGTGCGCGCGTGGCTGTTTTGTACAACGGTTATGCCGATTCCGCTTCTGTGGAAAAGCTGGCCGAACTCGACCGTGCGATAGCGCGGCTAGAAGCGTCCGATTTGGGCAGCGACGTCACGGTTGCGGACGGTGTTGCGGCCGAATCCGAGGCGATGCAGCTTTTGCTTTCGGTATCGGAATCCCGCCGCCGCGGAGAGCTTTATGAAACTTTGGCGCAGGCCGAGACGCTTCTTTCGGCGCTTTCGCGCCGAAACAGGATTCTCTCGGGCGGAGAGGGGATAACTGCGCAGCTTGCGGCGCTGAAAGCCGAGCGGGCGCGTGTGGCCGCGTTGCTTTCCGGTGGGAGCGCCGTGATCCAAGCACCGCTTGCAGGCTATTTTTACAGCAGTACGGACGGATATGAAGGCGCTATCGACTATGAAACGGTAGAGACGCTGACGCCGGACGCTTATCGCAAGGCTTTGGCGGCTGCACCGCTTTCTTCGGGCGCGCTCGGAAAAATCGTGCGCTATCCCAAGTGGTATTTGGTTTGTATGGCGGATAAGGAAACGGGCGCTGCGCTGCGCGCTGGAAAGAATTATGCGCTTCTTTTTTCGGCCGGCCGTGTGGAGATTTCTATGCGTCTTGCGGCGGTGAATACGGACGACACCGGTGCGCTGCTGATTTTTTCTACGCAGACGATGCCGGAAAATTTTGATTTTGCACGCACGCAGCGCGTCAGTCTGGTTACGGAAACGGTTTCGGGATATAAGCTTCCGGCGTCTGCGCTGCGTCTTGTAGACGGCTGTGTGGGCGTGTATGTACGCAGCGGAAATACGATCAAATTTCGCCTGGCCGATGTAATTTATGAAAACGGCGGCGCCGTGTTTGTCAGCGTGTCCACGCAGGGCAAAACGCTGTATGCGGACGACGGCGATCCCGCAAATGATCTTTACTGCGCCGGGCTTGCGCTGTACGACAATGTCATTGTCAGCGGCGCGCGTGAACTGTTTCCGGATAAAATCGTGAATTAGGTGAGAGCATGAGTGATTTTTCCTATATTGAAAACAATCTTCGGAGAATTCGCGCGGCCGCGGATGCCGCCGCGGCGTCTTCTCCGTACGGGCAGCCCTATGAATTGCTGCTGGCGACAAAGTATGCCCGGCCGGAGGAAATCAATTTCGCACATCGTCTCGGCATACGGAAAATCGGCGAAAACCGCGTGCAGAGTTTGCTCGAAAAATATGAATTTTTAGACCGCGAAGGGTTGGAAATTCATTTTATCGGCAGACTGCAGAAAAATAAAGTCAAATACGTTATCGATAAAGTATCTATGATCGAATCTTTAGACAGCTTGGAACTTGCGCGCGAGATCGAGCGGCAGGCCGCAAAGCATATGCTTATCATGGATTGTCTGGTGGAAGTCAACATCGGAGGCGAAGCTGCCAAGGGCGGGGTTGCGCCCGAAGATGCGGCCGCTTTTGTGGAAAACTTGTTCGCTTTTCCGCATATTCGTGTGCGCGGGTTGATGACCATGGCGCCCAAATGCGCCGATTCGGGGGAATATCGCAAATATTTTAGAGAAAGTTATCATATTTTTATTGACATTTGCGAAAAAAAACTTCATAATGTAGATAAGTGTATTCTGTCCATGGGCATGAGCGACAGTTTCGAGGCGGCGCTTGCGGAGGGGGCAAATCTGATCCGCATAGGCCGGGCGGCTTTTGTTGGTGCGCTTTGAGTTTTTCCCGCGGGCATACACGGCGAGGCGCTGTGCTTTCGTTTATGCTGCGCACGTTCGGATTTTCCATGGGACGCGCGCGGGCGTTCTAAGAAATCAGTTATTTCAGATAAATTATCGGAGGAATGAAAATGGGCTTTTTCGGTGATATTAAGGACAAGGTCATGGGCAAGGATACATATGACAGCGGCTACATGTACGAAGATACGGACGACGCCGCTCCCTATTACGGCGACGAGCCGGATGCCACAGAGGAGATGCAGGAGAGCGCGCCGACCATCGGCGGCAGCGGCTATGATATTATGGGCGGCGGCAGTGCGATCGAATTGAAAGTGGTAAAGCCGCAGAATTTTGAGGATTCCGCGCAGGTGGCCGATCATCTTTTAGCCAAGCGCACGGTCGTTTTAAATCTGGAAGATACCAATAAAGAGGCTGCACGTCGAATTTTGGACTTTTTAACTGGCGTTGCGTATTCGATCGGCGGCAACATCAAAAAAGTGGCCAACAGCGCTTACGTCGTCACGCCATCCAATGTGGATGTAAGCGAGGGGCAGATTAAGCAGAAAGCGGCGCAGAGGATGGAAGAGGATTCTGCTCAATAATAGAGATTTTCTGTATTTGCCGTACCGCGGGCCGGGGTCTGCGGTACGGAAATTTTCATTTTTGCAAGTTGAGGCGTTATGTATTTTATAAAGATAGTCGTATATTATTGTCTGGAAGCCGTGCTGCTGATTATGCTGATCGGCGCTGTGCTGTCTTGGGTCAGACCGCGTTCCAACCGGTTTACCGATTTTATCAACGAGTTTACCGCAATGCTCTGCTTTCCGGTTCGGCAGCTGCTTATGCGCTTTGAATTTATGCGGACATGTCCTCTGGATATTTCGTTTATGATCACATGGTTTGTGATCTTGCTGATGCAGAGGCTGGTGCTTTGAGTTACCGGGACAGCGAGGACTTTCGGCTGCTTTGCGCCCGCGCGGAGGATCTTTGTGCGCGGGCGACGGGACAGATTTGCGCCACGGTTTTTTTGAATCCGGCGGAGCAGTTTTTTCTTGCGCAGTATCTTCAAACTGCTGGACATGCGGAGCGCACCGCTTTCTTTGGCGGCGCGCCGGGCGCGCAGAGAAAAAAACTGTTTGTGTTTCCGGAGTATATTGCGCAGATTGCGGACGGCGGCGGTCTTTTGCAGACGGCGCTCGATTTCTTGGGTGTGGATGCGCTGGATGAGATCCGCACATTGAAAATTTATGGCGGCGGATTTCGGGACTTTACGCACCGGGATTATCTGGGCGCGCTGCTTTCGCTTGGCATTGAGCGCAGCGCAATCGGAGATATTGCGCTGGTCGATGAGTATTCCGCCTATGTATTTGCCAGCCGGAAAATTGAAGAATTTCTTTTGAGTACTGAGTTTCGAATCGCAAACGATCGTGTTCGGGTACAGCGGGTATGCCTGCCCCCGGATTACCGGATCGAGCAGAATTTCCGGCAGGTCGAAGATACGATTGCTTCGGCGCGTCTGGACTGCGTGACGGCGGCGTTGTGTAATCTTTCTCGGGAAGCGGCGAAGGCGAAGATTTTGTCCGGGGACGTGGAACTGAATTACGAACCGGTCTGCGAGGGCAGCCGCGAAGTGCGTGCGAGCGATGTCCTTACGGTGCGCGGCACAGGAAAGTTCTGCATCGAACGCATCGGCGATCCGACGAAAAAGGGGCGTTTTCGTCTGGCAGCAAAAAAATATATGTAAGCATGTATTTTATGTGTGTTTGCGTACTGTTCCTCTGAAAACGCAGCCGCGGGTACGGCGGCGGGGAAAATGCACAGGTTCGGTAAAGCGTTTTGCCGGACTGCGTGTCGGAAAGGTCAATTGCGGCTTATTTTGAGAAGAATCGTTGTGAAAAACGGGCGTATGATAAGTATATTAGATATATGGAAGTGAGGGGACGTTTTATGGGTATTTGCGAACAACTGCGCGGCGCTAAGTTTTCCAAGAGCGTAGCGGGCTATAATCCGAAAGAGGTGGACGGCTTTCTCACGGATATTTTAAATTCTGCGGAGCAAAGCGAGCAGAGTCTGTCGGCGCTGCAGGTAAAGCTGGACGCTTATGAAAGCCGGCGCGCCGAAATCGGCCGGAAGGAAGAAGAGGCGTATCGTTTGCTTGAAGCTGCGCGCGCCGAGGCGTGTAAAATTACGGATGCGGCGAAAAGCGAAGCAGCTCGCCTGACAAAAGAAGCGGCACGAAAAGCCAGCGAGGTTTTAACGGAGGCAAAGGCGCGCGCGGAAGCGATGGCCGCCGAAACAGAAAAGCGTTCGGCGGAACGGCTGCAGGCTGCAAAGCAAAATGCCGATAAAATATTGGCCGCGGCCGACCGGCAGGGTAAAACGCTGCTTGCCGAGCGCCGCGCCGAAGCGGCTGAAGCAGGGCAGAAAGCCGCTGAACTGACGCTCCGGACAAAAGCGTTTGAAGCGCGGTTCCGCACGCTGGTGGAAGATACGGTGCGCGCGCTCTCTGAACTCGACGCGACCGCGCCGGCGGATATAGCTGCTGCTGTCGCCGAGAAAAAAGCGCCGGTACAGAAGGCGCCTGCTGCGCAGACTGCGGGGCCGCGCGAACAAGGCGCTGTTCCGGTCCGGCCTGCGCGCATTCTTCCG
Source organism: uncultured Eubacteriales bacterium (assembly GCA_958352145.1). Taxonomy (GTDB): domain Bacteria; phylum Bacillota; class Clostridia; order Oscillospirales; family CAG-272; genus UMGS902. Next base: position 140,123 of record CATWNM010000001.1, on the reverse strand, counting down.
TCTGTTCCTATACCAGATGCAAAGCCGCGTCCGGCTGCGGCGGCGAGCGGCTCCGCTTCTCCAAATGCGGGCATGAAAGCGCCGTCCGCGCAGGATGACGCTTTGCTTAAGGATTTTGCTTTTGCGGGCGGAAAGCTGCTTGCGGAGGACGGAAGCGCGCCTGCCGCGCAGAAAAAATACAAGCCCTATGATACGGTGACCGTCACCTATGCGGATGCGGCGGATGATTTTGACGATATCCGCAAGATCATGGAGAGTGCCGGAAACGGACAAAAGGATATCGGACGTTTTATGGAGTAGTTATGGCGATATATATTGTGCTTATGCTGGCCGTGTGCGTGCTCGATCAACTGACCAAGCAGTGGGCGGTTGTTGTCCTGATGGAAAAGGGCAGTATACCGGTGATTGACGGCGCGCTGCATTTCACCTATCTTGAGAATCGAGGCGCGGCGTTCGGTATTTTGGCAGATCAGCGCTGGATTTTTATGCTGGCGTCCTGCGCAGCGATCGTTTTGCTGCTTGTGTATTCTTTTATGATTCAGGGCAAGCGGCCCCTGCTGCGTACCTCACTTGCGCTGATCGTAGGCGGGGGAATCGGCAATATGTTTGACCGGTGCCTGCTTGGATATGTTGTGGATTTTATCGATGTGCGCCTGTTTCGTTTTTGGAAATGGGTATTTAATATTGCCGACTGCGCAGTATGCATCGGCGGCGCTTTGCTGATCGTTGCCGCGCTTTGGGAAATGAAGCGGGAGCGGACAAAATGAGTGAGACGCGCATGGTCGGCGCCGCCGAGGCGGGGCAGCGGGCAGATGTGTTTATCAGCAGTCAGTTCGGCTTAACGCGCACGGCAGCGGCGAGAATGCTTTCAGAGGGAAACGCGCTTGTCTGCGGTCGTCCTGCCGAGAAAAATTTCCGGCTGCGCGAGGGCGATCTCGTGGCGGTGACGCGCCCGCCTGTGCGTGAGACCGGGACGGCGCCAGAGGCGCTTCCTCTTGAAATTCTATATGAAGATGAGGATATTGCCGTCGTCAACAAGCCGTCGGGGATGGTGGTGCATCCCGCTGCCGGAAATGAGCGCGGGACGCTGGTAAACGCTCTTTTGTTTCACATGGGCGGCCGGCTGTCCGGTATCGGCGGTGAACGACGCCCCGGTATCGTACATCGGATCGATAAGGATACGAGCGGCTTGCTTGTGATTGCAAAAAATGATTTTGCGCATGTCAAACTTTCGGAAGGGCTTAAAACCCACAGTATCGACCGCGAATACAAAGCGATTGTCACCGGCTGTTTTCGTGCGGACGAAGGGACGATCGACAAACCCATTGGCCGAAATCCGAAGGACCGAAAAAAAATGGCGGTGGTTGCCGGGGGGCGTCCGGCCGTCACGCATTACCGGGTAGCTGAACGGTTTGACGGATTTGCGCTTCTGGAAATGAAGCTGGAGACCGGACGGACGCATCAGATTCGTGTGCATCTTTCCAGTATCGGACATCCGATTCTGGGCGATACGGTATACGGCGGCGGAAAGACAAAGTTCGAAAAGCAAAATGATGGTTTGATTTCGGGTCAGGCGCTGCACGCATGGCGGCTGACGCTGACGCATCCGCGCAGCGGTGAACTTATGCATTTTGAGAGCGCGCTGCCGGGCAATTTTGAGGCTTTGCTGTGTAAACTGCGCATAGCTGCGCATACGGTTGGAGAGTTATGAAGCTTAAGAAAAAACAGCTTACCCCGCTGCAAATGATCACCTGCGCGTTTGCCGCTTTAGTGCTTGCGGGCACACTTTTGCTCAGCCTGCCTGCCGCCGCCCGGTCGGGAGAGGCTGTACCGTTCGTTGACGCGCTGTTAACGTCGACGAGCGCTTCTTGCGTAACCGGGCTTGTGGTGTATGATACGTATACGCACTGGTCCATGTTTGGGCAGATTGTGATTCTTTTGCTGATCCAGGTCGGCGGGATCGGGATCATTACGCTTTCGATGTATTTTTTGTCGATGGTGCATGCAAAGATCGGCATGCGTCATCGGCTCGCTATGCAGGAATCCATTGGCGCTTCTTCTACGCGCGGCGTCGTGCGTATGACCCGCTTTATTGCCGCGGGCGTGCTGCTGATCGAGGGGATCGGTGCCGTTTTGCTTTCTTTTTCGTTTATTCCGGAATTCGGGTTTGCCAAGGGGTGTTACTTTGCGGTATTTCACTCGGTCAGCGCGTTCTGCAATGCCGGTTTTGATCTGATGGGCGAAGAAACTCCGTTTGCTTCCCTTTCCGGGTATGCCGGAAATCCGTATGTGTGCACGATCATCATGATGCTTATTATGATTGGCGGTCTCGGTTTTTTCGTTTGGCGGGATTTGAAGAACAATGGGTTTCGTTTCAAGCGTTATGCGCTACACACCAAAGTGGTCGTTGTAACGAGCGGTATCTTGATTTTTGGCGGCGCGCTTTTCTTCTTTCTCTTGTCTTATGACAGCGCGGCGCAGGCGGACAGAAGCGTCGGGGAGCGGGCGCTGATTTCGCTGTTTCAGTCGGTCAGCGCGCGTACAGCAGGATTTTCCACAGCGGATCTCTCGCAGATCGGCGGCGGCGCGCAGATGCTGATGATTTGTCTTATGTTGGTCGGCGGCTCGCCGGGCTCAACAGCAGGCGGCATCAAAACGACGACGATTGCCGTACTTTTTTTGCTGGTGCGTTCGATTTTTCGGAGAAAAGAGGATGTGGAGTGCTTTGGTCGGCGTGTGGATCGGCCGGTGATTCGCACCGCGATCGCCGTGTTTGTCCTCTATTTGTTTTTGGCGCTGGCGGCCGGCATTGCGGTCAGCGCGCTGGAGGATATCGATATTCTTGCGGCTTTATTTGAAACTGTATCGGCTATGGCCACAGTAGGTCTCAGTCTTTCGGTTACGCCGGAGCTTGGGCCGCTTTCCAAAATCATTGTGACCGTATTGATGTTTTTGGGCAGGGTGGGCGGCCTTACGGTGCTGCTTTCTCTTTCCCGGTCAAGGCAAACGCCGGCCGGGCGGTGTCCCGTTGAAAATATAGCGGTAGGGTAGAAAGGATCGCATTTATGAAAAACATACTGATTATCGGTCTTGGGCGCTTTGGATCGGCGATGGTGAAGCCGTTGTTTGAACTGGGCAATCAAATCGTGGTCTGCGACACGAACGAAGAAAATATCAGTCGGGTTTTGGAATATACGGCGGGCGCCAAGATCGGCGACTGCACAAACGAGAATTTTATCCGTTCGCTTGGCGTGGAAGACTTTGATCTTGTATTCGTTACCATTGGCGAAAGCCTTCAGGATTCTCTGGTAGCGGTAACGCTGCTCAAGGATAACGGCGCAAAATGCATTTTTGCCAAAGCGGGCAGCGACATGCATGAAAAGCTTTTGCTGCGTCTCGGCGCGGATAAAGTTGTGTTCCCGGAGCGGGACGCGGGCGACCGGTTGGCGAAAATCTGCGGCCGGAATTCCGTGTTCGATTGCTTTGAACTAGAGGGCGGCTATTCTATCTATGAAATCGCTGTGCCGCAGAGGTGGGTCGGAAAAAGCGTTCGTGAGCTTGATGTGCGCGCCAAATACGGCGTGAACATTCTCGGCGTCAAGGAATCCGCCGGCCGTCCGCTTCGTCCGAGCGTCGGAGCCGGATATATATTTAAAGAAAACATGCAGGTTATGCTCATGGGCGATAACGCGAGCCTTTCCAAGCTGATTCGGGCGTGATGATGCGCGCGATTCGTCAAATGGCTGTGATTCTTGCCGCGTGCTTTGCGGGCGAAACGATCCGTGCTTTGGTGCCGCTGAATATTCCCGCTGGAATTTACGGCCTCGTGATTTTGTTTCTGTTGCTTGAATTCAAGGCGGTGCGTCTTGAAGATGTCAAGAATACCGGAGATTTTTTGACCGGAAACATGCAGCTTATGTTTATTCCCTCGACGGTCGGGCTGATCGCGGCTTTCGGCGTATTGCGCAAGATGGCGCTGCCGCTGCTGGTTATCATTCCGGTGACGACGGTTTTGGTGTTGGCCGTTACCGGACTTGCGGCGCAGTTGTTGACTGGGAGGCGAGGACGATGAAGGATTTTTTATCCGCTTCGGCTTTTTTCGGCGCGGCGGTCAGTATTTGCGGATACTATCTTGGACTTTTTCTCCAAAAGCGATTTAAAAAGGCGATTTTCAACCCGATGTTGATCGCCGTTTTGTTTGTGGCCGGTATGCTGCTTTTGCTGGATATTCCGTATGAGACCTATTATGCAAGCGCAAAATATATTTCATGGTGGCTGACGCCGGCTACTGTGTGTCTTGCGATCCCGCTTTACGAGCAGTTTGAAATTTTGAAAAAGAATGCTTTTTCGCTGCTGCTCAGCGTGCTTGCGGGCACGCTGGCCAGTTTTTTTTCCGTTTTTCTGCTTTCTTTGCTGTTCCGGCTAGATTATGCGCAGTATGTAACGCTGCTCCCGAAATCGGTGACTTCGGCGATCGGCCTTGGGCTGGTGGAAGAATACGGCGGGTATGGTTCTATCGCGGTTGCGGTCATTATTGTGAGCGGAATATTCGGTAATATGTTTGCCGAAGGGCTTTTGCGGCTGTTCCGTATCACAATGCCGCTTGCCAAAGGGCTTGCCATAGGCACCTGTTCGCATGCCATCGGTACGGCGAAGGCGCTCGAAATGGGAGAAATGGAAGGCGCGATGAGCAGTCTGGCGATTGTTGTTTCAGGACTTTTAACCGTGGCGCTGATGCCGGTGTTTGTGGAAATTTACCCGCTGTAGGTAACTGCAATATATTATTAGGAAAGCTTTTTAAGGGCGGAGCGTGTATAGCACGCTCCGCTCAGCGTGTCGAAAAGTATTTGCACAAACAAAATACTATACAAGTTTCGTAAAAAAGACGACTTTGCCGACTTTTTTACATCTTGTGGCCGCGTGAGTGCCGCGTAAGCGGCGCGAAGACGCGAGTGAACGCGGTCTTTCCTGTCGAAAACATAGTTTTTCGACAGTCTTGGCGGAGCGTGTACAGCATGCTTCGCTTTAATTTTTTGCTTTATAAATCTGTGCGCATGTAAAAAAACTTTTGATGTTTTTCTGTAAAGTTTGTTTATTTTTTTTCGGATTTTGCTGGGAATTTTATTGACACGGCGGATAAATCATAGTATTATAATTCCATACTATTTTGGGTACATAGCTCAAATGGTAATTTTAAACGGAGGATAAAAGACATGATAAAGAAGATTTTGGCAGTCACGCTTGCAGCGATTTTTTGTTTGGCTGTTTTTGCGTCCTGCGGAGAAAGCGGAACATCAGAAGGCGGCACGCTTGTTCTTGGCGGCATTGGACCGCTCACGGGCGGCGCAGCCAGTTACGGAACCGGTGTTATGAAGGGCGCGCAGCTCGCTGTAAATGAGATCAACGCCGCCGGCGGCGTTAACGGCATTCAGTTGAAACTGGAATTTCAGGATGACGAGCATGATCCAGAAAAGGCCGTTCTCGCTTATAACAGCCTGATGGACAAAGGCATGCAGATCCTAATCGGGACGGTTACCAGCAGCCCCTGTGTGGCTGTTGTGGCCGAGGCGGATAAAGACAATATTTTTATGATTACCCCGTCTGCTTCCGCTGTGGAATCCATTGCCGCGCCAAATGCGTTCCGCGTTTGCTTCAGCGATCCGAACCAGGGGATCGGCGCCGCGCAGTATATTAAAGAAAATGATGTGGCGCAGAAGGTTGCGGTGATCTATGACAGTTCAGATGTATATTCTTCGGGCATTTATGAAAAGTTTGCTGCAAAAGCGAAGGAAATCGGGTTGGAGATCGTGACTGCGCAGGCATTTACCAGTGACAGCGCGACCGATTTCAGCGTTCAGATCCAGAAAATCAAGGAAAGCGGCGCGGATCTTTTGTTCCTGCCGATCTACTATGAAGAAGCAGCTTTGATTTTGGAGCAGGCCAGCACTGCTGGGCTGGATATTCAGTATTTTGGCTGCGACGGTTTGGATGGTCTGATTTCTCAGCTTGGAGACAAAGCTTCTCTGGCGGAGGGCGTTATGCTTTTGACGCCGTTTGCTGCGGATGCTGCGGATGAAAAGACCGTGAAGTTCACCAATGCGTACAAAGCTGCGAATAACGGCGAGATTCCGAACCAATTTGCGGCGGATGCATACGATGCGGTGTATACGGTTGCCGCAGCGCTGGAGAAAGCCAATATTACCGACGCTTCGATGAGCGTTTCCGATCTTTGCGATGCAATTGTGGCTGTTATGACTCAGATTGAAGTCGACGGCGTTACTGGTAAGATGACTTGGAATGCGGAGGGCGAACCGACCAAAGATCCGAAGGCGATGGTCATCAAAGACGGCGCATATTCTGCAATGTAATTTTTTCTTGCACTTTACTGCGAAATATGATAAAATGATTAGGCTATTTTCCAATAGCCTAATTGTTTTATTCGGAAGCTGCCTGCCGCCGTCCTGATCGGGTGGTTATAAAGCACGGCTCGGTTTGCGCGCCTTCTGAATATTTGAGAGAGGAAGCAGATTTATGAGTAGTTTTTTAACCTATCTCATAACCGGTATCAGTCTTGGCAGTATCTATGCGCTGATTGCGCTCGGATATACGATGGTGTACGGTATTGCGAAAATGCTGAATTTTGCGCACGGCGACGTGATTATGATCGGTGGTTATGTCGTGTTTATTGCGATTTCCACACTGTATTGTCCTGTGTGGCTTGCCATTGCCGCAGGAATTCTTTCCTGCACACTGCTGGGCGTGGTGATTGAAAAGGTGGCTTATAAGCCGCTGCGTACCGCGCCGCCGCTGGCCGTTTTGATTACGGCGATCGGCGTCAGTTATCTTTTGCAGAATTCAGCTTTGCTGATTTTCGGTTCTCAGGCGCGCAGTTTTACTTCCGTCGTTCCCAAGTTTTCTCTACCGATCGGCAATGTTAATGTCACCGGTGAAACGATTGTTACGATCGTGGTTTCGGTATTAATTATGATACTTCTGACACTGTTCGTAAACCGCACAAAGAGCGGAAAAGCGATGCTTGCCGTATCCGAGGATAAAGGGGCGGCGCAGCTGATGGGGATCAATGTCAACGCAACGATTACCTTGACTTTTGCGATCGGATCGGCGCTTGCGGGGATTGCAAGCGTTCTCTTGTGCTCCACTTATCCGCAGATCAGCCCTTATACGGGCGCTATGCCCGGTATTAAGGCGTTTACCGCGGCGGTATTCGGCGGCATCGGTTCGATTCCGGGCGCTATGATCGGCGGCATTGTGCTGGGCGTGATTGAAAATTTGAGCAAAGCGTATATTTCCTCTGAATTGTCCGATGCGATCGTGTTTGCGGTCTTGATTGTCATTCTTCTAGTCAAGCCGACCGGGATCATGGGCAAGAAGATCAACGAAAAAGTGTGAGGTGATTTTCTGTGAAAGGACTTAAGCTTACTGGCAAGGTAAAAGACAGATATATCACCTATGGCATGATGCTCGTTATTTTTATTGCGATACAGATTTTTCTTGCCAGCGGGCGGGCCAGCCGTTCTTTTACCGGACTTTTGGTGCCGACCTGTGTTTATGTTCTTGCGGCGCTGGCGCTGAATTTGGTTGTCGGCATTTCGGGAGAACTCAGCCTTGGACAAGCCGGCTTTATGTGCATCGGCGCTTATACCGGCAGTATTTTTTCGGTTGCGATGAGCGGTGTTCTTGCAAATTCAGCGCTGCGCTTTCCGCTTGCTTTACTGCTCGGCGGCGTGACGGCGGCGGTTTTTGGTTTTTTGATCGGCATACCGGTGCTGCGCCTGCGCGGAGATTATCTGGCGATTGTCACGCTAGCTTTTGGCGAGATTATCAAGAGTGTATTGAATAATTTATATATCTCGACCGATAAAAACGGTTTGTTTGTTTCGCTCGGTGTTGAGCGTTTAAGCGCGCATGCCTTTGATGCTGCAACAAGAACGGATTATCTGAAAGGCGCAATGGGTATCAGTGGCACGCCGAAGGACTCGACTTTTGTGATTTGTTTTATCACCGTGATGATCGCGCTTGTGGTGATGCTCAATTTCATCGACTCCAAGCAGGGCAGAGCGGTGATGGCTGCGCGTGAAAACCGCATTGCCGCCGAAGCGATGGGGGTAAATGTCACGCGCGCCAAAATGACCGCGTTTGTTATGTCGGCGTTTTTTGCCGGCGTGGCAGGGGTTTTGTATTCGCATAATCTGAATACGCTGACCGCTTCCAAGTTCGACTATAATCTCTCCATTTTGATTTTGGTCTTTGTCGTACTTGGCGGCATGCGGAAGATGCGTAATGTTGTGATTTCGACCGTCGTGCTCTATGTTTTGCCCGAGGCGCTTCGAAGCCTGAACAAGTATAGGATGCTGATTTACGCGATTGTTCTGATTTTGATGATGCTGCTCAATAACAGCGCGGCCGTCCGGAATTTTTTCGGAAAAATCCGCGTGCGCGCGGCTTTTGCCCAAGGCAGGCGCAAAGCAGGAGGTGAGGGGTAATGGCACTTCTCGAAACAAAGGAGCTTTCGATTCGGTTCGGCGGACTGAAAGCGGTCGATTCCCTTAACCTGAAAATTGAAAAAGGCGAACTGTATGGGCTGATCGGGCCGAATGGCGCAGGCAAGACTACGGTATTTAATATGCTGACGGGCGTGTACCAGCCCACCGGCGGCACCATTTACCTTGACGGTGTTTGCCTCAACGGAAAAAGCCCGATTGAGATTAACCGAATGGGGATTGCGCGCACATTTCAGAATATTCGTTTGTTTGGCCGTCTTTCTGTGATCGATAATGTAAAAGTCGGCTTTGGCAACAGCGTCCGCTACAGTCTTGCGGAGAGCTTTCTGCATATCGGACGGTATCGCAGGGAAGAGCGCAGAATTGATCAGAAAGCACTGGAGCTTCTGCGGGTTTTTGATCTGGATGGCGAGGCGCAACTGCTTGCCTCCAATCTCCCCTATGGAAAGCAGCGCAAGCTGGAGATCGCGCGCGCGATGGCCACGGGACCAAGGCTTCTTCTTCTGGACGAACCGGCGGCGGGCATGAATCCAAATGAAACGGCGGAACTGATGCGGACGATTCGTTTTGTGCGCGATAATTTTGATATGACTATTTTGCTGATTGAGCATGATATGAAATTGGTGGCGGGCATCTGTGAGCGTATTACGGTATTAAATTTCGGTACGGAGCTTGTCGCCGGCGCGACAGCCGAGGTGCTCCATGACCCGCGGGTCATCACCGCGTATATCGGCGAGGACGAGTAGGAGGCTTGTTATGTTAAATGTAGAGAATATACAGGTCTATTACGGCGTCATCAATGCGATCAAGGGCGTATCTTTTGAGGTGAACGAGGGTGAGGTGATCGCGCTGATCGGCGCGAACGGCGCAGGTAAAACGACGATTCTGCACACGATTACCGGCCTTGTCGCGCCGCGAAGCGGCAGAATCATGTTTGAAGGGCACGATCTGATCAAGACGCCCGCGCATAAAATCATTTCGCTTGGCATGGCGCATGTTCCGGAGGGAAGGCGTATTTTTCAGCAGCTGACGGTGTATGAAAATTTGAAGCTCGGCGCTTATACGCTGCGCAGCAAAGAAAAAATCGAACAAAATCTTTCATATATTTATGCGCATTTTCCCCGTTTGCAAGAACGAAGAAATCAGGTGGCCGGCACGCTTTCCGGCGGAGAACAGCAGATGCTCGCTATGGGACGCGCACTGATGTCCAATCCGAAGATTCTGCTGATGGATGAGCCGTCGATGGGGCTGTCTCCTTTACTGGTTTCCGAAATTTTTAAGATCATAAGAGAGGTATCCAAGGACGGAACCACCGTACTTTTGGTAGAGCAGAACGCCAAAAAGGCGCTGTCTATTGCGGATCGCGCCTATGTGCTTGAAACCGGAAAAATCGTCATGCACGGAAAAGCGGACCAGCTGGCCAATGACCCGCGTATCAAGGCGGCGTATCTTGGAGAATAAATACAACTTGGGCGGTTCGGTTTTTATCGGGCCGCCCGAGTTTTGTGCGCCCGGCTGCGGCGCTGATGTAGGTCGATTTTCTGCACAGAATTTCGGGCATTTTGTTTATGGCAAAAACGATAACCGGCGAAAGCGCATCAGCGCTTCCGCCGGTTATCGAGTATATTAAAATAAGGAATGGAGGCTAAGTTTATTCTACGTCCTGAAGCGCGTCATAGCCTTCTTCACCAGTCCGTACTTTTACGATGTTTTCGACGTCATAGACAAAGATTTTACCGTCGCCGATATGACCGGTGTAAAGCACTTTCTTGGCGACCTCAATCACGCTTCGGACGGGAACCTTGGATACGACGATGTCGATTTGAATCTTGGGGAGCAGCGTGGCTTCGATTTCGACGCCGCGGTAATATTCCGGCTTGCCCTTTTGAATGCCGCATCCCATGACGTGCGAGACGGTCATACCGGTAATGCCGATATTCATCATCGCGCTCTTGAGCGGCTCCAGCATGCGTTCTTTACAGATGATTTCCACTTTCGTAAATTTCGGGCTGTCGGACGCTACTGCGGGCATTGCTTTGATCGGAATGGCTTCTGCTACCGGAATATCGCCCGTGACGGCAGGAACCTCGTCCTCGTCTACAGGGATGGTTTCAGGCGCCATGGCGAATCCGTCGTATGCGCTGTGCAAGCCATGCTCTGTCGGATCAAGACCTTCAATTTCTTCTTCTTTGGAAACGCGCAGCCCCACAGTTTTTTTGATGATGACAAAGGTGAGCGTGATCCAGAATGTCGTCCACGCGGCAACTGCAACAACGCCGAGCGCCTGTACCCCAAGCAGGGCGGCGTCGCCTGTGTACAAAAGGCCGTTCAAGCCTGCGGGAGCGGCGGGATTTGCGAGCAGACCGACTGCTAGAGTGCCCCAGATTCCATTTGCGCAATGTACTGCGACTGCGCCTACGGGATCGTCGATGCGCAGTTTTTTATCCAGCAGTTCAACGACGACGACAACGAGAATACCGGAAACAATGCCTACGATCGTTGCGCCGAGCGCATCCAGCGCGTCGCAGCCTGCCGTGATGCCGACAAGGCCCGCCAGAGAAGCGTTCAGACACATGGAAACATCGGGTTTACCATTTTTCACCCAGGTAAAGATCATGCATACGACAGTCGCCACAGCCGGTGCGATGGTCGTCGTCAGAAAGATGGAACCGAGCGACTGAACGTCCCACGCGGCGGCGCCGTTGAATCCGTACCAGCCGAACCAGAGAATAAAGCAGCCGAGCGCGCCGATGGTGATCGAGTGTCCGGGAATCGCATGGACTTTCACGCTGCCGTCTTTATTTTTCGTATATTTGCCGATGCGGGGACCCAAGATGGCAGCGCCGATCAGTGCGGAGATGCCGCCGACCATATGAATGGCGCAGGAACCTGCGAAGTCATGGAAGCCGAGATTGACAAGCCAGCCTTGACTGTTCCAGATCCAGCCGGCTTCAATGGGATAGATAAAGAGCGAGATTACACCGGAGTAAATACAGTAGGAGATAAACTTTGTTCTTTCCGCCATGGCGCCCGAGACGATGGTTGCGGCGGTAGCGCAGAAAACAAGGTTGAAGACAAAACTGGAAGCGTTGTTTTCAATAAAACCGCCGAAGTCTGAAAAGATATCAAGGTTGGGTACGCCGATAAATCCGAACAGATAATCTTCGGCCATCATGATTGAAAAACCGAGCAGCATGAACACGACGGTTCCTATGCAGAAGTCCATCAGGTTCTTCATCAAAATATTCCCTGCGTTCTTTGCTCGGGTAAATCCGGTCTCGACCATGGCGAATCCGGCCTGCATAAAGAATACAAGCGCGGCGCCGATCAAAAACCATATGCCGAAAGCTGTGCCTGTTGCAGTTTCTTCTACTAACGTTACGATTGATGTAGCATCCATAATCAATTTCCTCCTGATTATTTAAAGGCGTGCAGATTCGGGTAGAATCTGCACGCCTTTGTGCAAATATTTTTGAATATTCAATAGAAAAGTCAAGCCTGAAATTTTTAGCAAACGCCGAAGAGCAAGTCGCCGTACGTCGGGAACGGCCAGTATTCGTCTGCGGTGATGGTTTCGAGCATGTCTGCAAATTCCCGAACCTCGCACATTTTTGAGAAGACTTTATCGCAGTAGTAGTGCGCAAGTTCTTCCGCATCGAGATCACCGTCCGTGTTGCTCAGCGCCCCGTCCAGTTCCATGGTCGCTTTGTACAGGCTGTCGGAGTATTTGGAGAGCTTTTCAAGCAGTTCGGTCTCATAGGTCATCGCAGAGATGCCGAGCGCTTTTTTATTCAGCGCGTTTGCAGTCAATTCCGCAACATATCCCTGTACCGCCGGGAGAATCTCTTTTTTAACCATATCACTCATCGTCAGCGCTTCGATCGAGATGGTTTTGATATACCCCTCCAGCAGGATCTCCGTGCGGGATACGACTTCCTCTTCCGTGAAGATTTTATGGTCGGTGAAAAGCTTGATATTTTTTTCGTCTTTGAAGTGCGGCACCGCATCAGGCAGCGTCTTGTAATTGGGCAGACCGCGTTTTGCCGCTTCGACCGGCCATTCGGCGGAATAGCCGTCGCCGTTGAAGATGACTTTTTTGTGATTTCCATATACCCGTTTGACGATGTTATGTACCTCAGTATCAAAATCGTCGGCGGATTCCAGGATGTCCGCAATTTGCTTCAGCGCTTCGGCGACAATGGTGTTCAGCACGATGTTTGGACCGGCGATATTGAGCGAGGAACCCAGCATGCGGAATTCAAATTTGTTGCCGGTAAAGGCGAACGGCGAGGTGCGGTTGCGGTCGGTGTTGTCTTTGGGAAAATCAGGAAGCACACTCGCTCCGATTTTCATCAGCTGCCCGCCTTTGCCTTCATAAGGCTTCTCCGCTTCAATGCAGTCCAGAATCTCAGTAAGTTCCGAGCCGAGGAATACGGAAACGATGGCGGGCGGCGCTTCGTTGGCGCCCAGCCGGTGATCGTTGCCTGCCGAAGCAACGGAGATGCGGAGCAGATCAGCATATTCATCTACGGCCTTAATAACCGCGGAAAGGAAAATCAAAAACTGCGCGTTGTCTGCGGGAGAATCGCCGGGAGAAAGCAGGTTCTTGCCGGTATTGGTCGAGATGGAGAAGTTGTTATGTTTGCCGCTGCCGTTTACGCCTGCAAACGGCTTCTCGTGCAGAAGACAAACCAAACCGTGCTTTGTCGCCACTTTTTTCATGATTTCCATGGTCAGCTGGTTATGATCGTTTGCAACATTGGTCGTCGTAAAGATCGGCGCGAGTTCATGCTGCGCGGGGGCGACTTCGTTGTGCTGCGTTTTGGCGAGAATGCCGAGCTTCCAGAGTTCTTCGTTCAGTTCTTCCATAAACGCTTTGACTCTGGGCTTGATCGCACCGAAATAGTGATCTTCCAGTTCCTGTCCGCGCGGAGATTTTGCGCCGAACAAGGTACGGCCGCACAGGCGGAGATCTTCTCTTGCGTCGTACATTTCTTTATCCACGAGGAAATATTCCTGTTCGGGCCCGACCGTCGTGTTTACGCTTTTGACGTCGGTATTGCCAAATAGTCTCAGAACGCGCAGCGCCTGGGTATTGATGGCTTCCATAGAGCGGAGCAGCGGCGCTTTTTTGTCCAGCACCTGCCCGCCGTATGAGCAGAATGCGGTGGGAATACAGAGCGTTTTCTCTTTGATAAACGCATACGAAGTCGGATCCCATGCGGTGTAACCTCTGGCTTCAAAGGTGGCACGCAGGCCGCCGGAGGGGAAAGAAGAGGCATCCGGTTCGCCTTTAATTAGATTTTTTCCGCTTAGCTCCATGACGACGCCGTCGGCCGTCGGCTCAATAAAGCTGTCGTGCTTTTCGGCGGTGATGCCGGTCATCGGCTGGAACCAATGGGTAAAATGGGTCGCGCCGTTTTCGAGCGCCCATTCTTTCATTGCATTTGCTACGACGTTCGCCACGTCGATTTCGAGCGGCGCTCCCTCGTCGATGGTTTTGCGGAGCGATTTGTAGACATCCTTTGGCAGTTTGGCTTTCATCACCTTGTCGCCAAATGTTAGAGAACCGAATAATTCGGGGATTCGGTTGGTGCTTGCCATGATATCGTCCTCCAATACTTAAATTTAATCATACTCCCGGGACATGCAAAAGGCGCTGCTACGGCTTAAAACCGCGCAGCGCCTTTGCTGATGGTGTGATTATAGCAGAGTCAAATCCGCTTGTCAAGGGGTTTGTCAAAAAAAACCACAAAAATTTTTAAGTTGCAATTTATGCAATACAAAAAATTCAAAACATGTCCATAAATTCAAATAAAAGTGAAATATTTTTTGTTAAATGAAATTTTTGAACATTAAAAATTTCATTTTTCGTCAAAATTGCCTTGACAAATCCTTGCAGATGCATTACAATAAATACACGATGCTGATGATGGTTGGCAGAGGGGCGCTGCTCCCCATGCTTTGGAGACGAGGCGCCTATGACGGCGCCTTTTTGCGTACTTTTGCATTTATAAATTATGAGGAAGAAAGTTGAGGAGCCCTTATGCGTAGAGAAGGAGAAGTGAGAATCCCCTCGGGATGCGCGGTGTCTGCGCTGTTGTCCCGCAGCGGAAAACGGATGAGCGGAGACATCGTGGCAAAGTCAATCGCGGTGATGCACGACCGTTCAAACGGACTTGGCGGCGGATTTGCGGGTTATGGTATTTATCCTGAATATAAAGATGAATACGCTTTGCATATCTTTTATGAGAATATGCAGGTTCGCGAAGAATGTGAACGGTTTATCGACGCGCACTTCGACGTAGTCAATCTGTCTAAGATTCCGATCCGTCAGAATAAAAACATTACGGACGCGCCGCTGATCTGGCGGTATTTTGTGCACCCCCTGCCTACAAAGCTGACTGAAAGCCAGCTTTCTGAGGACGAATTCGTTTCTAAGTGCGTATTCCGTATCAATGTTTCGATTGCGGGCGCTTATGTTTTTTCTAGCGGGAAAAATATGGGCGTGTTCAAAGCAGTGGGCTTCCCGGAAGATGTGGCGGACTTTTACAAGCTCGAAGAATACAGCGGGTATATGTGGACGGCGCACGGCCGCTATCCGACGAATACGCCCGGCTGGTGGGGCGGCGCGCATCCGTTTGCACTGCTGGATATTTCGGTCGTGCATAACGGCGAAATTTCCAGTTATGACGCCAACCGCCGTTTTATAGAAATGTATGGTTATCAGTGTACGCTTCAGACCGATACCGAGGTTATCACTTATATTCTGGATTATCTCACCCGCATCGAGGGGCTGACCATGAAAGAAGCTTCGGAGGTGATTGCGGCGCCGTTCTGGAATACCATCGACGCGATAAAGGACGAGAAGCGGCGCCGGAGGCTCACCTATCTGCGCAGCGTGTATTCCAGCCTTTTGATTACCGGTCCCTTTTCGATTATCGTCGGCTTTGCCGGCGGTATGATGGCGCTGAACGACCGGCTCAAGCTCCGCTCGATGGTGATCGGCGAGCGGGAGGATATGGTGTACGTCGCCAGCGAGGAATCCGCAATCCGCGAGATTGCGCCGAAGCTGGACAGAATCTGGGCGCCGCGCGGCGGAGAGCCGGTCATTTTTACCCTGGACGGAGGTAAAAAATAATGTCGATCGAATACATATATCCGGAATTTGAAGTCGTTCGGAATCCGCAGCGGTGCATCGGCTGCCGCGTCTGCGAGCGACAGTGCGCAAACGAAGTTCATCGCTTTGATCCCGAGCTTGGCGCGATGGTTGCGGACGAGTCAAAGTGCGTAAACTGCCATCGCTGTGTGTCGTTGTGCCCGACGCGCGCGCTCAAAATCGTCAAGAGCGACCATTCGTTTCGTGAGAATGCAAACTGGCAGATGCAGAATATTCAGGAAGTGTACCGGCAGGCGTCCAGCGGCGGCGTTTTGCTTTCCTCTATGGGCAACCCCAAAAATTATCCGATTTATTGGGATAAGATTCTGATCAATGCGTCTCAGGTCACCAACCCCTCCATCGACCCGCTGCGCGAGCCGATGGAAACCAAGGTTTTCCTCGGCGCCAAGCCGCGCGGCATCACCCGGGATGAAAACGGCGAGATCCAATGCGATCTTGCACCGCAGATCAAGCTTGAAACGCCGATTATGTTTTCGGCGATGTCCTACGGTTCGATTTCATACAATGCGCACGCAAGTCTTGCTCGTGCCGCCAAGGAACTCGGTATCTGCTATAATACGGGAGAGGGCGGACTGCATGAGGATTTTTATGCGTATGGCCCGAATACAATCGTACAGGTAGCGTCGGGGCGTTTTGGCGTCCATAAGGATTACCTTGGCGCGGGCGCGGCCATTGAGATCAAGATGGGGCAGGGGGCAAAGCCTGGCATCGGCGGACATCTGCCGGGCGCTAAGATCGTGGGGGACGTCGCGCGCACGCGCATGATCCCCGAGGGGAGCGACGCGATTTCGCCCGCGCCGCATCATGATATTTATTCGATCGAGGATCTGCGCCAGCTTGTATATTCCCTGAAGGAAGCGACCGGTTATAAAAAGCCGATTATTGTTAAGATCGCGGCTGTGCATAACGTGGCCGCCATCGCCAGCGGCATCGCGCGCAGCGGCGCGGATATTATCGCCATCGACGGCTTCCGGGGCGGCACGGGCGCCGCGCCCACCCGCATCCGGGACAACGTAGGCATCCCGATCGAGCTTGCGCTTGCCGCCGTCGATACGCGCCTGCGGGAAGAGGGAATCCGCGGGAGCGTTTCACTTGTGGTCGGCGGCAGCATCCGCAGCAGCGCAGATGTGGTCAAAGCCATTGCGCTCGGCGCGGACGCGGTTTATATCGGAACGGCGGCGCTGCTGGCGCTCGGTTGTCATCTTTGCCGCAGCTGCCACAGCGGAAAATGCAACTGGGGTATCGCGACGCAGCGCCCGGATCTTGTGAAGCGCCTGAATCCGGATATCGGCAGCCAGCGATTGATTCATTTGGTTCAGGCATGGACGCACGAAATCAAAGAGATGATGGGCGGTATGGGGATCAACTCGATCGAAACGCTCCGCGGGAATCGCCTGATGCTGCGCGGCGTGGGGCTTACCGAAAAGGAACTCGGTATTCTTGGAATTATGCATGCGGGGGAGTGAAGAAATGAAACGGGTTTACGTAAATGAAGAATGGTGCCTCGGATGTCATCTGTGTGAATACAACTGCGCTTTTGCGGCTTCCGGTAAAGATAATATGGCCAAACTGAAAGGTATGCAGATTCACCCGCGTATCCGGGTGGAGGATGGAAACGGCGTTCATTTTGCGGTTTCCTGCCGTCACTGCGACGATCCGATCTGCGTCAAATCCTGTATTTCGGGCGCGCTTTCCCAAAAAGATGGGTTGATTGCTGTGGATACGGATAAATGCGTGGGCTGTTTTACATGCGTGCTGGTATGTCCCTATGGCGCAATTATGCCGAGCGAAGACGGCCATGCGGTGCAGAAGTGCGAGCTTTGTACTGCGCACGGCGGAGAGCCGGCCTGCGTACGCGGATGTCCGAACCGGGCGATCGTATATGAGGAGAGGTGAGCGGGATGGAAGAAAAACGTTTTCAATATTTAATCATCGGAAACAGCACGGCGGCAATTGGCTGCGTGGAGGGTATCCGCTCGGCCGGCGGGACGGAACCGATCGCCATTGTTTCCGAAGAGCCGCATCATACTTATTCCCGCCCGCTGATTTCTTATCTTTGTATGGGGCGCACGGACGAAGAGCGGATGAAATATCGCCCGGATGATTTTTATGAGAAAAACGACTGCACGCTGTATATGGGCGTTCGCGCCGTGCGTATAGAGACTAAGGAAAAGACGCTTCTTTTGTCGGACGGTCGAACGCTCGGCTATGAAAAGCTTTTGATCGCCGCGGGGTCGCGTCCGTTTGTTCCCGACTTTACGGGGATCGAAAGCGTTTTGGACAAACATACGTTTATGTCGCTGGACGACGCGCACGGCCTAATGGCGTCGCTTCGTTCGGACAGCCGCGTATTGATTATCGGTGCGGGGCTGATCGGACTGAAATGCGCGGAGGGCATTCTCGAGCGCGTGGGGAGTGTAACGGTGGTAGATATGGCGGATCGGATTCTGCCAAGCATTCTGGATGCAGAGGGTGCGCGGATCATGCAGGACTTTCTGGAGAAAAAGGGCGTGCGCTTTGTCCTTTCGGACAGCGTTGCGCGTTTTTCAGGCGGTCGTGCGGTTCTGAAAAGCGGCAAAGAGCTTGCGTTTGACACATTGGTGATCTGCGTCGGCGTCCGGCCGAACACGGCGCTTGCTGAAGAGGCCGGATGCAGGATGAACCGCGGGATCGTGACAGATTCTGCCTGCCAAACGAGCGTGCCCGGCATTTATGCGGCCGGAGACTGCGCGACCAGCTTCGACTGCACAACCGGTACCGAGCGCGTACTGGCGCTGCTGCCGAACGCGTATATGCAGGGATATGCGGCGGGTGTGAATATGGCGGGCGGCAACAAACAGTATGAAAACGCGATGCCGATGAACGCTATTGGATTTTTCGGCCTGCATGTGCTCAGTGCGGGCAGTTACGAAGGGGACGCATATACTGTATCGGGGGAAAAGAGTTACAAGAAACTCGTTACGAGAGATGGCTGTCTGTGTGGCTTTATTCTCATCGGTGATATTGAGCGTGCCGGTATTTATACGGCGCTGATCCGCAATAAAACGCCGCTGGACAGCATTGATTTTGAATTGATCCGGGAAAAGCCGCAGTTGATGGCGTTTTCTCTTTCGGATAGGAAAATAAAGCTCGGGGGTGCGAAATAATGGTCATTGATGCGAAAAACATGCACTTTCAGGCGCTGAACGCGGCGATCAAAAACAGCGCCGATACCAAGATCGTGGTCAACGATTGTATGGGGCAGCGCTATGTCGGCGATGGGCTTGAAGGCAAAGAGATCACAATCAACGGGACGCCTGGAAACGCGCTCGGCGCGTATCTGGACGGCGCGAAAATTATCGTGAATGGCAATGTGCAGGACGCAGTGGGAGATACCATGAACCGCGGAGAAATCATTGTGCACGGCGGTGCGGGCGATGGGCTTGCGCTCGCGGCGCGCGGCGGCGAACTGTATGTGCGTGACAGCGTGGGGTATCGCGCGGGCATTCACATGAAGCAATACAAAAACAATCTTCCCGCGTTGATCGTTGGAGGCTGTGCCGGCAGCTTTCTTGGAGAATATCTGGCGGGCGGATATATTGTCGTACTCGGCCTTTCAGGGGACGAGAGCGGCCGCGAGCGGAGTGAATACGGCGTCGGCAGCGTGGTCGGCAATTTCTGCGCGACCGGTATGCACGGCGGTAAAATCTTTGTCCGGGGCAAGCTGGATTCGATCATGACGGCGCGCGTGACCGTCCGGGATGCGGAGGATGCGGACATGGAGGAGATTTTGCCGTACATAGACAAATTCTGCGCCTATTTTGGAAAAGACAAAGCAGAGATCCTGCGTGAAAAATTTCATGTTATTGAGCCGGACAGCAAAAATCCGTATAAGAGACTGTATGTAAACAATTAAATGCTGAGCGGAGGGGCCAATGAACCGGGTTTTGATCGTATCACAGAGTGAAGATGCCGCAAAATTGCTCCATAATTTATTCAAGGAATATTTCGGATTGTCCGCGTTTTCGGCGAAAAACGCTTCGGACGCGATGACTTACGCGCGCAATTACGCCTTGGATCTGGCGGTTATCAATACGCCGGTTTCCGATATTCCTGAGCGTGAATTAGCCAGAAAAATTATAGCTGTCGGAGACAGCGCAATCCTTGTGATTCTTCGCCGCGAGGAACATTCGGCGGAGTATATTGCGCATCTTGAGGAGCAGGGCATAGCGGTTTTGGATAAACCGGTCACGCGCGCGGGTTTTCTTGGCACGGTGCGGGTTATTTCGGTGATGCGCAACCGCGCGTACAATATTTTAAATGAAAACAGCGGCCTGCGCGAGCAGCTTACCGAGCAAAAGCTGGTTGCCCGCGCCAAATGTACGCTGATTCAGTATCTTGGCCTCAGCGAAGCGGCCGCGCACCGGCATATTGAAAAACAGGCGATGGATCTGCGCATGACGAAGCGGCAGATTGCGGAAAATATTCTGCGTACATATGAACAGTAAACGCGCAGCCTGCCGGGAAACCTTTGGTTTTCCGGCAGGCTGAATTTTTCCCGCGCCGCAGCTTTATTCAAGCGGAGCGGGCGCGGGAAAAGGAAAACGAACGGCAGGAAAAAACGACGCAGGCGGTCTTTGTCAAGAGAAAGATAAAATATCCCGGCCATATGGATAAAACTCTTGCTTTTTGTGAGAAACTGGGGTATAATATTTTAGTTAACAGAAAAATACAGACAAGGAAGCCGAAGATATGAAAAAAATCGTTTTTGTGACCGGCGGTGTCGTGTCCGGCCTCGGAAAGGGAATTACGGCGGCGTCGCTTGGTCGGCTGCTCAAAGCGCGCGGCGTCAAGGTGACCATGCAGAAGCTGGATCCTTACATAAACATTGATCCCGGTACGATGAGCCCGTTTCAGCACGGCGAGGTTTTTGTCACTGACGACGGAACCGAAACCGATCTTGATCTTGGACATTATGAGCGCTTTATCGACGAAAATCTCAGCGTAAACTCTAATGTTACAACCGGAAAGGTGTTCTGGAACGTTCTGACCAAGGAGCGCCGCGGCGAATATCTCGGTCAAACCGTGCAGTATATCCCGCACATTACCGACGAGATTAAAAGTCGGATTTACAAGTCGGCCAACGATTCGGGGGCGGACGTGTGCCTGGTGGAGATCGGCGGCACGGTCGGCGATATCGAGTCTCAGGTTTTTTTGGAGGCGGCAAGGCAGGTCGGTCATGAAATGGGACCGGGAAATTGTCTGTTTATCCATGTAACGTTGATCCCCTATGTGTTTGGATCGGAAGAATATAAGTCGAAACCCACGCAGCATTCGGTCAAGGAACTGCAGTCGATCGGCATTCAGCCGGACATTTTGGTTTGCCGCTGCGACCGGCAGATCGAAGCTAGCATGAAACGCAAGATCGCTATGTTCTGTAATGTTGCGGAGGACTGCGTGATCGACAATACGGACGTCAAATCGCTTTATGAAGTTCCGCTCATGCTGGAGGAAAACGGCCTTGCTTCCACGGTATGTCGGCTGCTTGGGATCTGCGCGGGAGTAGAGCCCGATTTGACGGAGTGGCGCGGGATTCTTGAAAATATCCATGCAAGCAAACGCCGCGTCCGTATCGGACTTGTCGGCAAGTACGTCAAGCTGCACGACGCGTACCTTTCGGTTATGGAAGCGCTGTTTCACGGCGGCATTGAAAATCGTGTCCGGATAGAAATCGAGTGGATCGATTCGGAGGACATCACTTCGGAGACGGCGGAGCGCAGGCTTGGAGGTCTTGACGGTATTTTGGTGCCGGGCGGTTTCGGCAATCGGGGGATCGAAGGCAAGATCGAGGCGGTTCGTTTTGCACGCGAGCACAGGATTCCTTTTCTCGGCATTTGTTTGGGCATGCAGATGGCCGTCGTTGAATTCGCGCGGAACGTACTGGGGTATGGCGATGCGAACAGTGGTGAGTTTTGCGAGGGCGGCGCGCAC
Source organism: uncultured Eubacteriales bacterium (assembly GCA_958352145.1). Lineage (GTDB taxonomy): Bacteria > Bacillota > Clostridia > Oscillospirales > CAG-272 > UMGS902. The sequence continues at coordinate 118,451 of CATWNM010000001.1, read as the reverse complement.
AATGTGATCGATATTATGGACGATCAGAAAACGATCACCGATAAAGGCGGCACCATGCGTCTTGGTTTGTATCCGTGTCGTATCGTAGCGGGCAGCCGGATGCGGGATGTATACGGCCGGGATGAAATCAGCGAGCGGCACCGCCATCGCTATGAGTTTAACAATGCATATCGCGCAGCGGTAGAAGAAAACGGTATGCGCATCTGCGGACTTTCGCCGGACGGTCGTTTGGTGGAGGCAGTGGAGCTTCCGGAGCATCCGTGGTTTATCGCGGTGCAGTATCATCCGGAATTTAAATCGCGCCCGAACCGCGCGCATCCCCTTTTTCGAGAATTTATTCGCGCGGCGGACAAATATGCATCCGCCAATCATTGATAGTCGCAGACCGGTAAATTTTTGTATTCTGCCCCGTCTGCCCGGTAATTGTAAAATTGCCGGGCAGACGGGGCGTTTTTTCTTTCTGAGAAGAAAGACGCCGGGCACGCACCAAAAATGCGCTGCTGCAATACAATGAAAATAGAAAAGTATCAAAGCGTGTCATAATTTACCTGCTAAAAATTTATCCGCAGTGTTTAAAGTTTGCGTGATGCTGGGAAAAATAGTGATACCGAAATGAAATTGCGGAGAGTGATAAAATGAGTGTGCGGCGCGGAGATATTTTTTACGCTGATCTAAGCCCGGTCGTCGGTTCCGAGCAAGGCGGCCTGCGTCCTGTCCTGACCGTGCAGAACGACGTAGGGAATAAGTACAGTCCGACGGTTATCGCCGCGGCGATTACAAGCAAGATGAGCAAAAATCATTTGCCTACACATATCGACATATATGCGGACAAGGTCGGACTACAAAAAGATTCGGTCGTCTTGCTGGAACAGATACGTACAATTGATAAACGGCGTCTGAAGGAAAAAATGGGTCATCTGGACGACGAGGTGATGAATCAAGTGAACAATGCGATTTCGATTAGCTTTGGCCTTGGCGGAACGGGTGCGACCGGCTGATGCCGCGCAGGGATTTTGTACGGAACAGAGGGTAAAATAAGACTTTGCATAAGGAGCGGACATGTGAACTGCCCCATTTCTTAGTACAAGTATATCATGCTTGTCTAACTTTTTGTGGTCACTTCGCTGCGCTGCTCCTTATGTGTCTTTTCGCTTGGCAAGCGCCGCGTTTGCGGCGCTTAAAGTTTTTCAGCAGTCTTGACGGCGTATGCGATCCGCCGTTTTTATTTTTGGCCTGCATTTTTATAGCGTGGAACGGCGCATTCCTTTTCAAATAAATCTATTAAAAACACTTGCTTTTTTGGGGAAGGTGCGATACAATTATACTATGTTCAGGATTTAACAAATCTGGAGATATATTGGATTGTATGATGCATAGGAACCGGCACTTGTCGTTCTTTGCATGTTTACTGCCGGTCTGTTTAACAGATACTATAAAAGAATATTTAAAAATAAAAATTTTACAGTACAGGAGAGAAAATATGGCACTTGTAACCACGAAAGAAATGTTTAAAAAGGCGTATGAGGGCGGGTATGCTATCGGCGCTTTCAACATTAACAATATGGAGATTATCCAGGCGATTACCGAAGCGGCGGAAGAACTTCGGTCTCCGGTGATCCTGCAGGTTTCGGCCGGCGCGAGAAAGTATGCGAAGCATGAGTATCTGGTCGCGTTGGCACAGGCGGCGATCAAGGATACGGGCGTAGATCTCGCGCTGCATCTGGATCATGGCGCCGATTTTGAGATCTGCAAAGCCTGCATCGACGGTGGCTTTACTTCGGTCATGATCGACGGTTCTCATTACAGCTTTGAGGAGAATGTCGCACTGACCAAACAGGTCGTGGACTATGCGCATGCCCACGGCGTAGTCGTCGAAGGTGAACTCGGAAAACTTGCCGGTATTGAGGACGATGTGAAAGTCGCGGCTGACGACGCGATGTATACTGATCCGGGCGAGGTAGAGGAATTTGTCTCGCGTACTGGCGTGGATTCTCTTGCGATTGCGATCGGTACTAGCCATGGCGCCTATAAATTCAAGGGTGAGCCGAAGCTGCGCTTTGATATTCTGGAGGATATTTCCCGCCGGCTGCCCGGCTTTCCGATTGTTCTGCACGGCGCTTCGAGCGTAATTCCCGAACTGGTTGAGGAAATCAATGCGTGCGGCGGCAATCTTGACGGCGCGCGCGGCGTGCCGGAGGAGCTATTGCGCCGTGCGGCTTCTATGGCGGTTTGCAAAATCAATATTGATTCGGATATCCGGCTTGCCATGACTGCGGGAATTCGCCGCGTTATGAAAAATCAGCCGGAGGTATTTGACCCCAGAACGTATCTCACGGTTGGCCGGGATGAAGTCAGAAAGATGGTCCGGCATAAGATTGAAACGGTACTCGGTTCCGCAAATACGCTTTAATTGAGTTTTGAAAGGAAAAGCTGCGGCAGTGTAATCTGCCGCGGTTTTTGTACATACGTATGAAATACATTGAGAAAGTAAAAGTTTATGGACAGGATGTGGATATGAACGGCATGCTGCGTCCCGCGTCTCTGCTGGCTATGCTGGAAGATGCGGGGACGCGTCATATGGCGGCTTATCCGCCGAGCAACGATGATCTTCGGCACATGGGCATGGTGTTTATCGTCAGCCGGATTGTTATGCGGATCTATCAGGATGTGCCGGATGGCGCGGAGGCGGAAGCGATTACTTGGGGCAGCGACAGCCGCGGCGTGACGCATAATCGCTGCTACCGGCTGAATGTGAACGGAGAAACGGCGGCGGAAGTGTTTTCTTCATGGGCGCTTGTGCGCCTGGCAGATCGAAGCCTCGTGCGGGTCGGGGAGGTGCAGCATACGTTTGAAATCGAGCCTCCGCTGGAACTCGATCTTCCGCTGCGTGTGCGTATGCCGCAAAGCGATGAATTCAAACTAGTTGGAAAGCGTCCGGTGTATTTCAGCGACGCGGACGTCAACGGGCATATGAACAACACGAAATATTTGTCTATGCTCTCCGATTTTGTGCCAGGGATCGAGCGGCGCGCGCTGCGCGGGATCAATATCAGCTATATGACGGAAGCGCCTTATGGAGATGAACTTTCGGTTTTTTGCAAAGCGGAGGGGAATAACTTTTATTTTAAAACGCTGCGCCGGGATGGAAAAATCAATTGCGAGGCGGTTTTATATTTTTAATCTGAGCGGCTATTGTGCGGCGTATATGCGCCGCACATTTGTTTTTGAATCAGGTATGCCGGTCAAGGCATACGGAACCGTTTTGACGCCGGGGAAGCAAGTACAAAAATGCCAAAAAATTTAGTTTTACGCTGATAAGGAAGTATTCACAACAACTTATCACTAACGCTGACAGACAGGTGCAAACAGAGAGTTGACTACTCAAAAGGTGGTCGGCTCTCTGCTTTTTTCTGCGCTCTGTTACGCAGTAGGACGTTATTTTTAAGGGCGGACATATCAAATATCGCCTAAGTGATTTATATTCTCTGAAAGCCGCATAAATCAAGGCAAAATCAACCTCTACCGCGTAACATTCCATAATGAATTGAGAGCGTGAGCGGTTTGTCCGATTGCGCTCTCTTGGCTGCTCAACAGCAAAGACAGGGAAAGCCGTCAAGGACGCGTAAGCGTGCATTTTATCCTTGACGGCTTTTTCTGTTTTTGCTAACTGCTACCTGTCAAAACGAAATTACAGGATAGCTTTGATAAGCTGTGATTTCAGACGGTCTTGAATATCGTCGTTGATATATCCCTTATAAGTTGACAGATACTTAATACGTCCGGCATAATGCCGCAGTACCGCGTCTACCGCTTCCGGCTCTCCGGCGACAGCTTTTTCAATGACTTCAAAGGGTATCAGTTTCTTATTCCTCATAGTCTGTTTCCTCCAGTTCCTTTCTTAGCTTTTTCAAAGACGCTAATTTCCAGTAGTTCGCTGTGCTTCTGCTTCGTCCATACACATTCCCAATTTCTTTATCTGTGTAGCCCAAAAAGAAATACATCAGCAGGACAGCGCGGCGTTGTGCTGGCAATTTTGATAATGCGTCGGCTAACCGTTCACTTGCCACGATAATCTCTTGACCTTTCACAACGAAGACTGTCGGCTTGTCATATTGTTCAAAGTAGTTGTCTGTTATGAACGGTTCAAATGACGTGTCGGACAACAGATAGTCAAGCGATACTTCGTGTTTCTGCTTTCGTCCAAAATCGCGATATGCTCCCAGTGCCGCATTACGGAGAACGACTTTACAAAAGGCGTTGAACATATATTCAATATGCTCTTTGTATTCTACGGAATAACTCATTTTCATCACCCCCTTTCTTCCCAGTAGGGGGGCTATTACAACAAACGCCCATGCAGTCTAAAAACCACATGGGTGTTTGAATAATATGAATTATTTAAGTACACTAAATGATATGTGTATTCATCTTTGTGAACATAATATCCCGTAATAGAAAAAATACTTTTTTTAACAATTTCATCAAAAGAATATTATAGAAAAAGGACATAGCGATACCTCCCAATGCTTTGCATTTCATACCGCCATATCCTCAAAACAGCTAACTTTAATACACCCTCTGTACTCTCGCTTTTGAAAAAAAGAAAACAGCGGTTTTGATTATTATTTCAAAACCGCCGTTATGTTTTTCCAGTGCGCAAACAAACAGTCACCCAAACAACGGTTTTTTTATTTTCCCGTTGGGCAACAGTTTTTAGGGATTATAATTATATTTTTCTGCCAGAACCTATTTCAAAATGATATTTTACAATTCCCAAATCCATTTTTGTATAAAAACCTTTACCGCAGACTGCGTTGATTTTATTGTCAGCAGATAATTCAAAGAAAAATTTCTGCTGATTCATTGCAGTCGGAGCAAGAAGTGCCGCTTCTATACCACTCAAAAACCATTCCGGCATATTTGTTGTATCCTTGCAGACCGCCTGTAATGGTTTGTTTTTATGCGGTACGCCTTGTGTTTTACCATAACCGAAGGCAATCAGACATATTTGTTTTTCTCCCTTGCAAATATTTGCTTTGCTTTTGCCATGAGTCATTGCCACCCAACAACTATTGAGTCCAAGCCCCTGCATTTTCAAAACAATTTTTTCACCATAATATCCTAATATTTCATCCAGTTTCGGAGATTTTTTACCTACAAGGGCGATATAATTTTTTACTCCGGTAAATTTGCCATAATGTGCCATCATGGAATCAAAACATTCCGGCTCATCATAAAAAATCTGAATATGTAATCCCGCTTCATTGTTGATTTCTTCAATCAATTCATTGAGTACAGCCCGCTGTTTTGAATCAATCGCAATATCTTTGTATTGACGGACACTATGACGATGTTTCATTAATTCCAATAGTTCCATTATAAAGTTACCTCCAATTTTGTTTTTTATTCACCACTTCTGTCTGGCAATTCTTTTGAGATTTTCATGGCAAGCTGTAAGGTAGAAATCAGTTGTTCAAAGGCTTCCATTTCGGGGTCAAAATAATAATAATTTTTTGTTCCCTCTTTGCGCATCTTCACAATTCCGGCGTCCTTCATAATCTGTAAATGATGTGAAACCGCCGGACGAGAAAGGTTCGTTCTGTCTGTAATATCACCTACTCGGACACCCATACAGTTTCCCATTTTCATCATTTCTAAAATGAGGTGCTGTCTTGTTTCATCACCGATAGCTGTCAATATCTTTGCCGAAGTGGAGAAATTATCTGCCAAAATGAAAATTTTCTCATTTAATTCCATGCACATCTCCCTTTCGTTTAAGCGATTAAACCATAAATAGTATAACACAGAATATAAAAAAATGTTCATTGGTAAAGAAAATCGAGATGATTAATGACGTACCAGTATTTCTAAAATTTTCCCATAGAAAGAAATATAAAAAATTCAAAAAATTTGCTTCAAATCTTCGGCAAAATCGCTCTGTGTGGTGTTGTAGATAGTGAGAGGAAAATCAGAGGGTTTGGGAAACTTCCCAACAAGCAAAATGCAGGGCATTTTCGGAAAAGGGTACTCTTTTCCTATGCTTGCTACGAAACTTATCATATTACAAAGCAAAGAAAGGACGGGAAAGGAATGGAAAGGAAGCAGGAACAGAAAACAGCAGATTATAAGCAGAAACAGGGCAATCTGGCAGATGAAACAGTGATTTATAAAATTGGCGGCACATTTTATGAAATGTCTACCTCTTGCGGCGGCTCTGAACCGCTTTTTGAAAAGATGAAGTGGCTCATAAAATCAGAAACCGTCAAAACGCCTGCTGACAAAGGAAAAGAAGTCCGCTATAATGAAGATAGCAACCTGTCTGTCGGGCGTTCATTACAGGAGAAATGAACATGACAGCAAATACATATAAGCCCGAACAGATAACCGCATTATATGCCCGTCTTAGTCAGGAGGACGCACTGGACGGGGACAGCAACAGCATTGTCAATCAGAAAGCTGTTTTAACAAAATATGCTTCGGATAACGGCTTTTCTAATCCGGTATTTTTCATTGATGACGGCGTTTCCGGTGTAACCTTTGACAGACCGAATTTTAACCGCATGATTGCAGAAATTGAAGCCGGAAATGTGGCGACAGTCATTGTCAAGGATATGTCCCGCTTGGGGCGTGACTATCTGAAAGTCGGCTATTATACGGAAATCTTTTTCGTGGAAAGAGATGTACGCTATATCGCAATCAATGACGGCGTGGACAGTGCAAAAGGCGACAATGATTTTACCCCTTTCCGAAATCTGTTTAATGATTTTTACGCCAAAGATACCAGTAAAAAAGTACGGGCAATCAAGAAAGCACAGGGTATGGCAGGGGAACATTTGACAAAGCCGCCCTACGGCTATACGGTAGACCCCAATGACAGAAAGAAATGGATTGTAGATGAAGAAGCCGCCGCTGTGGTAAAACGGATTTTCGATTTATGCGTTGCCGGAAACGGACCTATGCGGATAGCGAAATTTCTGAAAGCGGATAAGGTATTAACAACACGCGCCCATTATGCAAAGCAGAAAGGGAAATCACTTCCCGATAATCCGTACAGTTGGAATGAAAGCACGATTGTAGCGGTTTTGGAACGTATGGACTACTGCGGACATACAGTAAACTTCAAAAGCTATTCCAAATCCCACAAGCTGAAAAAGCGTATTCCCACCACAAAGGAACAGCAGGCAATTTTCCGCAACACCCATGAAGCAATCGTTGAAGAAGCTGTCTTTGAACGGGTACAGGAATTAAGGGCAAATAAACGCCGCCCTACAAAGGCAGAGCGGCAGGGAATGTTTTCCGGCTTGGTATTCTGTGCGGATTGTGGAAGTAAACTGCACTTTGCCACCTGCAAAAGTTTTAACGGTTCACAAGACAACTACCGCTGTGCAAGATATAAAAGCAATACCGGAGATTGTACGGCGCACTTCATCAGAGAAGAAGTCCTGCGGAAAATCGTTCTCAACCGGATATTTGCCGTAACTGCCGTGTTCTATGAGGACATTACCGCCTTTATGGAACTGATACAGAAACAGCGGTTTGATGAAGCTGAAAAGGACATGAAACGCAAGCGGCGTGAGGTAGGACAGGCAAAAAAACGGATTGCGGAACTCGACCGGATTTTCAAGCGGATTTATGAGGACGACATCAACGGCACAATCAGCCATGAGCGGTTTTTGAAGCTGTCCGCAGAGTACGAAGCAGAACAGAAAGAACTGACAGAAAAGGTAAATGCAGAACAACAGGAAGTCGATACCTACGAACGGAATAAAAGCGACTTTGACAGCTTCGCAGCTATTATCCGCAAGTATGTGGGAATAACAGAATTAACCCCCACTATCGTCAATGAATTTATCAAAAAAATCGTTGTCCATGCGCCGGAGAAGATAGACGGCAAGCGTTTTCAGAAAGTGGATATTGTCTTTAACTTCGTGGGGGAAATCCATTTGCCGACCGACCCGCAGACGGAACAGAAAGAAGCCAATAAACAGGAACAGACGGCATAGCCCTTGAATGGGGCTATACCGCCAAATTGAAAAATATACTTCCTTGTAACCGAAAAACCTTATGGTTTTTTGTTTTTTTCGAGAGGAATTCTGCTGGGTGTTCCGACTAATTATAGAAACCAATAGAGTATCTTGAAAAAAGTATTAACATTTCTTAAAATTTCAATAGAATATATTGACGGCATGTACAGGACGTGATATAATAACTGTATTATTTTAAATAGAACAGTGGGCGGCGGCAAGCGCCGGGAAGAGGAGGAAATACGCAGTGAAAAAAATCAGGCGGGATAAGCGCGAACGGATTGAGCGCGCCAAGACCTCGCTGTTTATAGCGCCCTCTTTTATTGGCGCGGCGATCTTCTTTATTTTGCCGTTTCTTGTGGTCGGCTATTATTCGGTGATCGATAACCCGATCCGCCAGGAATTTGTTGGCATAGAAAATTATAAATATCTTTTTGAAAATAGCGCATTTCGTCTGGCTATGAAAAATACGGCTGTTTTTTCTGGAATCGCGGTGCCGCTTGCGGTTGTGATTCCGCTTCTTTTTGCGGTGCTGCTGATGCGGAAGCTTCCGTGCGCCTCGCTTTTTAAAACGATCTTAATCAGTCCGCTGATGGTTCCGACTGCTTCGGTCGTTTTAATCTGGGAAGTTCTCTTTCACTATGACGGCACGGTGAACCACTTTCTGTCCGCGTTCGGCATTGATAAAATTGATTTTTTTAAGTCGAAATATGCGGTGGTCATTATCGTCTGCTTGTTTCTCTGGAAAAATATCGGATACAACATGATTCTGTTTATGGCGGCTTTGGCCAATATTCCGAAAGACATCACAGAAGCGTGTATGCTGGACGGCGCGGGTCCAGTTCGGGTGTTTTATAGGATCAAACTGCCTTACATATCCTCTACGATTCTTTTTGTAACGATTTTATCTTTGATTAACTCGTTTAAAATTTTCCGAGAGGTGTATCTTATGACCGGCAATTATCCGTATGATACGCTTTATATGCTGCAGCATTTTATGAACAACACGTTCAAGAATCTGGATTATCAAAAGCTGTCTGCAGCTGCGATCCTGATGTGCGCGGTGATGATCGTGCTGATCGGCGTACTCTTCCTGATTGAAGACAAGGTGGGGAGGGATGTGGAATGAAAGCGCCTATGCGCAAGAAGCTCCGTGCTGTGCGGCAGGGGACGGTCACAGCGATCCTTTTTCTATTTTTCCTCAGCATATGTATTGTGTTTATCATGCCAACGCTTTTGACTTTTACAAATTCGTTGATGTCCAAGACTGAAATTGCGGCTAATTACGGACATGTGTTTGAAAGCGTGTCCGGCGATGCGAAGACGTATGTTTCTGAGGATACCAATTTGAAGCTGATACCGGATATGGTGGTTTTCGATCAATATGAAAACGTTTTGTTCAAAAATCCTCAGTATCTGTTAAAATTTTGGAATTCCATGATTTTGACGGTGCCTATCGTCGTGTTTCAGATTTTTATCGCTTTGCTCGCCGCGTATGGCTTTGCCCGTTTTTCGGGAAAGCTGCGGAGCATTGTGTTTTTTTCCTATGTGATCTTGATGCTGATGCCTTATCAGGTCACGTTGGTGCCCAATTTTCTCGTATCTGAGTGGCTTGGTATTTTAGATACGAGATGGGCGATCATATTGCCGGGCGCATTTTCCCCTTTTGCCGTGTTTATACTGACCAAATTTATGCGGAGAATCCCGCCCGCGATTATTGAAGCCGCAAAATTGGACGGTGCGGGCGAAATACAGATGTTTTTTCGCATTTGTCTGCCGATGTCCAAGGGCATTATCTATTCGGTCGCGATTCTTATTTTCATCGACTATTGGAACATGGTGGAGCAGCCGCTTGTTCTGCTTAAAAATACAGATCTGCATCCGCTATCGGTATTCCTGTCTCAGATTAATACTGGGGATTCCGCGCTTGCTTTTGCAGTAGCCAGCATTTATATGATTATTCCGATACTCACTTTTTTGTACAGCGAGGATTACATCGTCGAGGGCGTGGCTTACGCCGGCGGAGTAAAGGGATAGGAGAGAGGTATTTATGGAAGAAAAAAACAAACGGGGTTGGATTAAAAACGTCATCATTATTTTCCTAATAATTATGCTGTTGCTGACCTTATTTTCAAATACGATTATGAATCGATCTCTGCCGGAGGTTGCGGTGCAGTATGCGGAAAGCGGTACGATCACGACGCAGGTGAAGCTGAGCGGAACGGTCAGTGCCAATCAGACGCGTGAGATCACCTTTGAAAATGCACGAAAGATAGACTCTGTGCTGGTTCGCCGAGGCGATTATGTTGAGCGCGGCACGGTGCTTGCGACGTTGATCGCGGGCGAAAGCGATGAGATTTATGACGCCGAGATCGAACTCAAACGCCTGGAAATCGAGTATAAGCAGCTTTTGCTTGAGAGCGAGGACACCCTGATCGCTACGCGTTATGAACTGGAGGACAAACAAAAGGAACTTGTGGAACTTCAGGCGTACATAGATGGTTATGGCGATCTCGAGACGGTGAAGAACAACTATCAGGCGCAGATCGAGATGCTTCAGGCGGAAATCAAGCAATTGGACGAGACGATCAAGTCTTTAGACAAGCAGTTAAGTAAGCTGACGGATTCCGGCTATAAGGATATGAGTAAGCTGAACGCCGCAATCGAAGAAGCAAAGGATGCGGTTGACGACGCGGAAAAGGCTTATAATTCGGCGAAGCGCGCTATGCAGAAGACGCAGACTGTTTACAACAATGCAAGCACCGTGTATGCAGGTGCGGAACAAGATTACGATTCGGCCGTCGATGCGCGCAAAAATATTGAATCCGATATTGACAAGCTGGAATCCCAGCTTGAGGATCTGAAGGACGAGCTTCAGGCGATTCAAGATTCGCTGGACTCGTTGGTGCCGCCCGGAGAGGGGGCAACGCCGGAGCAGATCGAGGAGTACAATCGCAAAAAAGCTGAACTGACTGACCAGAAAAACGAAAAGAACGCGGAGATCCGCGAGAAAAACAATCAAATTTCGAGCAAACAGTCCTCACTGAAAAACGCCAGGGAGGCAGAGACAGCCGCGCTGGAAAGCTTTAACTCCGCCGGAACCGCCATGAACAGCGCATATTCCAATTATACTAGCGCAAAGAGCGCCAGCGACAGTGCGGAATCCGCTTATAAAGCGGCGAAAAAGCATCTCAGCGATCTGAACGACGGCTGGGAGTACGCGCTTCTTTTTTCCCGCAAGGAAGAAGTAGAGGAAGAAAAGCAGCAGAAGAACGAGCAAATCGAGGAACTCCAGAAGCAGATGGACAAAGTGGCTGAAAAATTACCCAAAACATTGGAGGATGCTGAGGATGAAAAGGTGCAGCTTACGCGCAGCATCGAAAGCCTTGAGGCCACGATTCGCCGGACTGAAGCAAACGAAGATATAAACGGTCAGACGGAAGCGCTGAATTTGGAAATCAAACGCACGGAGATCAACCGTAAGAAGACCGAGATCGCAAAACTGAAAGAGAAGACGACTTCAACTGAGATTACGGCCGTAGTCAGCGGCACGATCAGCAGTGTAAATATCGCGTCGGGCGACGAGGTAAAGGCGGGACAGACCGCGTTTGAAATCATTATGAACGATCAGGGATATACGATGGAATGTAGCGTGACCAACGCACAGGCGTCGAGGCTCAGCGTAGGCCAAGAGGCTGAGGTACAGTATTATTACTGGGGGACGAAGCCTTCCGTCCGTATCTCTGCGATTAAGAATGATCCGAACAATTCAGGGAAAAGCAAACTTGTAACCTTTACCGTAGAGGGCGACATCAGCGACGGAACAAATTTGACGATTACAGTCGGCAGCCGCGGTTCCAGCTATGATACCGTCGTTCCAAACAGCGCGATTCGCGAGGATTCCGAGGGCAAATTTGTACTGCTGGTTGTTTCCAAATCGTCTCCGCTGGGCAATCGTTTCTTTGCCGAGCGTAAAAATGTAGAGGTGCTTGCATCGGATGCTACAAAGAGCGCAATCGACGCTTCGCTGTCCTGGGGTGACTACATCATCACCAACTCTTCCGTGCCGATTTCGGACGGTATGCAGGTTCGGATGAGCGAATGAGGAGGCCAGCTGTGAAGAAACGGGTACTGGTCTTTGGCGTCCTTATGGCGGTGTTTCTTGTGCTGGCATTTTCTCTCGGTGCCGCCAGACGTTCCGTGACTGCGGGATATGACCGGGACTTCGCGGCGGAGCGCTTTCGCGGGGCGAATGCGGATAAATATACCCAGCTTTCGCTATACTGCACCGAGGAGGATTATTTGACCCCCGATGGCATGATGGCGGTCAAAAATTCTATCGAATCCGGGCTGACGGCGGAAAGCCTGCCGACTGCGGGAAATTATTTGCTCTGTGCGTCGATTGAGAAAAATGTGACGATCACGCGCGAACAAAATACATCCAGCGCGGTCGCTACGGTGTATTTTGGAGACTATTTTGGCCTGCATCCCGCTCTTCCGCTGACCGGTGGATTTCTGGAGGAGTCAGATGCAACCACCGAGTTCTGCGTGATTGACGATTTTGCCGCGTGGCGGCTGTTCGGTTCGGTCGATGTGTGCGGCATGGATTTGGAGATCAACGGAAAGTATTATACGATTTCTGCCGTGCTGGCTGCAGACCGGGGAACGTATTCCAAATATTACGGCATTACGCCGCGGGTATATATTTTGTATAACTCCGCGGCGATGCGGGATCAGAATTTGAGTTTTACTTCGCTCGAAGCGGTTCTACCGGATCCGATCACGGATTTTGGGCATGATCTGTTTGCATCGGCGGTGTCTTCCTATGGGGAAGCGGTTGTAATTAATCACGAACGCTTTACGCCGCTCCGCCTTTGGGAAAAAATCAAGGGTATGACGTCGCTGGGCGTCATGACGGGCGCGTCGTATCCATATTATGAAAATATGTCGCGCATTATGGAAACCAAATGCGCTATGTTGCTGACTTTTGAGGCGGCGTCGTTTATATTGGCTGCGGCGATGCTGGTTTGTCTTGCCGTGTCCATATTCCGGCCCCTTCTCAGGCGGTTTCATGAAAAACGCAGAGCGCGTAAAATACACGCATTTTAAGGAGGAACAGAATGAAAAAAACGATGAGGGCAATTAGCTTTGTATTGGCCACATTGCTGGCGCTTTCGGCTTTGGCCGCTTGCGGTGGCAGGGAAAAGATGCCTGAAAAACAAGTGGTCGATCATGTGTATAAGTACAATCAAACCAAGCTTGTGACGGTAGAAGAGCCGGATTGGTCAAACGAGGAAGAGTTTCAGGGATATACGTATTTATCCAACAACTCGCTCGGGAAAAACGGTTACTGCTACGTGCTTCAAAGCGTGAATAAGGATTATGAAACGACGTCCACCGTTGCACATATTGGGACTTATGGCAGCGAAGAGGTTAAGGAAATTCCCATCGATTTGCCGAATGATGAACAGCATCATTCTTATATGGATAATATGCTGGTGTTGGACGACGGTCTTGCTGTATTTATTCAAACAAGTACGTTAATTGATTCTGAAAATTATATTTATGATCAGAATTATTATCTGTATTTTTATGACTTTTCCGGAAATGGAACCGGCATGGTGGATTTGAAAAAAGCGTTTGATATCACAGGAGAAGATTCTTATTTTTATGTGAATACATCGCTGACGGACGGAAAAGATCTGTATTTTATATGCGATACGAACAAAGAAGAATACAGCAACAAATTGATTTGTTTTGGAACGGACGGCACGATAAAAAATACGTATGCGCTGATGCCGGAGGGCGAGGAAGGATATATCAATAATATTTATTTTATTGGCGATTCCGAACTTCTCTATGTGTATGAGAATTATAACTCGAATTCCTACACAACCACCTGCAAGCGTTATAATCTGGAAACCGGCGCACAGTCGGAGGTCGATACCGGCGATCTTGGATATCGTTTCAATTACAATTCGTTCGGCGGTGACGGCGCCGCGTATTATTCAGATAACTATGGCATTTACAAAGTGGACCTCGATACCGGTGTCCAGACTGAATTGATGAATTATATCAATTCCGATTATATTTATAACTACGGCAATTTTTATGCGCTGGACGGCGACCGTTTTGCTTCGCTGACGCGCGAATATAAGGATAACAAGACCACGCTGTACATGAATACCTTTGAAAAGGTACCGGACAGCGAGCTTACGCCAAAATATCTGATTACGGTTGCGTCGGCAGGATATGCATATAATTTCCAGGAGCAGATCGTAAAGTTCAACCTTGCCAGCGAAGAATACCGGATCAAATATGTGGACTATTCTCAGTATAATACCGACGAGGATTATACGGCGGGCAAGACGAAATTAAACGATGATATTCTGGCCGGCAATGTTCCGGACGTCATTATTTCCGATTCGGAGTTCTCCGTGTCCAGGTATGTCAACAAGGGACTCTTTGCAGATCTGTATACATATTTGGAAAAGGATCCGGAATTTTCCAAGGATGACTTTTTGACCAACATTCTTAAAGCCTGTGAAATTGGCGGAAAGCTGTATGAGATTCCTACGGGTTTCTATGTGATGGGACTCATGGGCGGCAAGGATAAGATCAGCGAATTTGCCAATCTGACCATTCCCGAATTTGCCGCGAAAGTAGCCGCGTTGCCTGAGGGGGTGTCTTTCTTCCGTGAGGGTGAGGTTTCCAGAGCGAATATGCTTCAGATGCTTTTTTATCTGAATTATACGAATTTCATCGATACGGCGACTGGAAAATGCAGTTTTAATAACGACGATTTTAAGGCGATTTTGGAATATGTCAATACACTGCCCGAGAAGACCCGGTGGGAAGATGAAAATTTCAATTATGAAGACTTTGACTGGGATGCTTATAATAATGCGTTTAAAGAGGGCAAGGCAATCGCAGAAATGACTTCGCTTGATTCTTTTTACGCTTTTGAAAATCAGTCCTATAACTTTGGCGGAATGGAACTGGAATTTGTCGGCATGCCTTCGCCTGACCGCGACGGGCTTGTCTTTACCTGCTCCAACCTGAAATTCCTCATCAGTGCAAAGAGTCCGATGGCTGATGAAGCTTGGAATTTTGTCAAGCTGTTCTTTACAGAGGAATACCAAACCGAAGACAACTGGGCGTTTTCGGTAACCAAGGCCGGATTGGAAAAGCAGAAGCAGGCTGCTTTGGATGCGATCAAAGAGCGTGAAGCAGCGAAGCAGGATGCGGATTCCGAGACCGACGTTATGCCGCGCGATTCGGAAGCCGTGGTTGTTACGGCGAGCGGCACTATCATCTCTGAACCGAGTTATAATAATGATCGTAGAGATATGACTGTCGAGGATGTGGAGCGGATTGCGGAGATTGCAACCAGCGTACACAAACAGTTGATTTACAATGAGAATGTGTTTAATATTGTGAGCGAGGAGGCGTCCGCGTATTTTGCGGGAAAGAAGAGCGCGGACGAGGTCGCGTCGCTGATTGAAAACCGGGTGCAGATTTATATCGGCGAATCCAGGTAACTATTTAAGCGAACAAAACGGCGGCGCGCCGAAAAAGGCAGCTGCAATGCGGGAACGCACAAACATCGTGAGATCCGGAATTTACCGGATAGAACCATAAAAAATAAGAGGGGTACTTAGCTTGATCGCTGAGTACCCCATATTTTTTTCTTTTCTGGACTATAATAGATTTTGGCATTGTTGCAAAAAGATATAAAAGGGATATTCCCGTTTTCTCTGCACGCCTCTGTGGCGGGGAACGCTTTTTGCTTACATGAACGCGTGGCAAGCGGTCACGAGCCATAGTGCCTGCTTTTTTGTTTCTTGAAAAGGTGAGGCGGAAAGAGGGCATATTGCGATATGAGTTTAAAAAAGAAAGGATTTTATCTTGAATATTTACGGATATATTAGAGTTAGTACCAAAGAACAGAACGAAGATCGGCAGCGTATCGCTTTGCGTGAAGCCGGCGTGCCGGAAAAAAATATTTTTATGGATAAGCAGTCGGGCAAAGATTTTGAACGGCCGCAATACAAAAGGCTGTTGAGCAAACTAAAAAAAGACGATCTGCTCTATATCAAGAGCATAGACCGCCTGGGCAGAAACTATGAGGAAATTTTGTGGCAATGGCGCAGCATTACCAAAGACAGCGATGTTGATATTGCGGTGCTGGACATGCCTTTGCTGGATACTCGCCGAGGTAAAGATTTGATGGGAACCTTTCTTTCCGATATCGTATTGCAGGTTTTGAGCTTTGTTGCGGAGAACGAACGCGCGAACATTCGGCAGCGTCAGGCTGAAGGAATAGCGGCTGCGAAAGCCAAAGGGGTACGGTTTGGACGGCCGCCTAAGCCCTTGCCCGAGCGTTTCGATGCTGTTTATCCGTTGTGGATCGCCGGAAAAATGACGGGCACCGCCGCAGCTAAAGAATGCGGAATGCCGCTCGCGACCTTTCTGTATCGGGCGGAAATTTGTAAGAACGCGAAAGTACTATAAACCAGCATATTACAAAAAAGTGTACTTTTTTGTAAATCCGTTCTGGTCTATTAACGTTAGCATTATAACATCGTTTAGCTAAAGGTTCAATACATAATTTGTAAAATAATTGTGAACTTCAACGCTGAATTTCCAAATAATGTAAGGCTAGAAAAGTACACGTTTCTGTAGTCAGGAGGTATTTGGATGAAGAAGAAAATGCTAATGTTTTTGTTCGCTTGCATTTTTGCAGCGGGGATTTTGCCCGCTGTAACGTTTGCAGCCGATACGGACGCCGCGCCGGCAGTTTATATATCGGCAGACGGGGATGACGCGGCCGGCGACGGAACGAAAGACAAGCCCTACGCCACGCTGAGCCGAGCGGTGACAGAGGCGCCCGACGGCGCGACGATTTATGTCATGAGCGATCTTACCGTAACGCGGTGCGCCCGTTACTATGATAAGGCTCTGACTATTGCCAGCGGCGAAGGAGGTCCGTTTACGATTACGCGCGGTTCTGATTTTGAGTGTCAGCAGGATCCGGCGCGAAGCACATATAATCCTGCAATGATTGAAGTCGGCGGCCAAACGAACGATAAGCCGTCGGCTTTTCTGCGGCTTGAAAATATCATTTTGGACGACGCCGGACTGCGCGAGGGTTCCCGTTTTCTGCAGGCCGAAAGCGATGGAGACGGCAATACGGTGGATACAAAAGGAAATGTTCTTTCCAATACTGACATTGTTCCGGATGCTATGGTCGCAACCTATAACGGCGTTGCCGATATTTGCCTTGGAGACGGAGCCGTACTGCGCAACTTTGGCGGTATGTCTGCCGTGCGTGTGTCGGGCGGAACGCTGACTATGGAATCCGGCAGCTTGATTGAGGATACCATCGCTGTGGATCGTGTCAAAAATAAAGCTGACTACGGCGCGGCTGGCGCAGTCTGGTCGCAGGGGGGCGCCGTTACGATGGAAGAAGGGTCGAAGATTTGCGGCGCGGTTGGCCGCGCGATCTATATGGACGGCGGTACGGCCGATATCAGCGGCGTAATTTCTCAAATTAAAGAAGATGTCAGCATGTGGTGGGGAAATTCCGGCGTTGCGGTTCACGTAAGAAACGGCGCGTCCGTGGTTTTGACTTCCACGGGCAGGATTTTAGACCTGCCGAACGACGGATTTGCCGTTGATATTATCAACGATGGTAGCCAATTTACTATGGATGGCGGCTCGGTGCTCCGCGGCGGGAAAAATGGTGTGAATATTACTTCCGGCTCGCTGTATATGAACGGGGAGATCACCGGGTATACCCGCGGCGGACATGTTGTGCAAATGTCCGGAGAGGGCAATAAGTACTGTAAAATCGGCGCTTCCGGATATATTCACGGCAACACGTGCTGGTATGGCGCTATCTATATCCAGGCGCCGGATGGCGTGCTGGATATTTACGGGAAAATCAATGACAATACCAACAGCGACCGCGGCGGCGCGATCGCAATGGCGAATAACTTTGCCGGTCATCTCGTTACGATGTATGACGGCGCTGAGATTATCGGAAATCATTCCGATCAAACCGGCGGCGGAATCATGGTGAGCTGCGGCACCTTTGTGATGAACGGCGGCACCATTTCCTGCAATACCGCAGGAATGGAAGGAGGCGGAGTCTTTGTACGCCGCGGCGGTATTTTTATCATGAACGGCGGCCGAATTACGGATAACGTCTCCGCCGCATACGGAGGCGGTATTGCGTATGAAGCGCAGCCTTATCACGGCCTTGATCCCCGCGTTGAGCTTCTGGGCGGTACGGTGTCTGATAATACCGCGAAAAACGCATCCAATGATATTGCGGTTTCGGCGTCGTATTTCAGCCAATCTGAACGCTGTCTGCTGATTGCCGACGGCGCTTCCGTCGGCGACTGGGGCGTTTATTTCGCGGCCGACGCTAAAACAGTAACGCCCGCGGCAGGCAGCTTTGATATAAAGCTTGGAAATGCCGCCGGCAGCAGTATTGAGGCGATCAATAACGCGGCCGACGCTAAAGGCTGGGGCGGCGTTTTGGCCTCTTTCTGGATGCAGCGTCATGGCGCGGCTAAACTGATAGTCAAGGGGCTGCAGAACGTAAACGCATCTCTGCCTGTTTATGCGGCCGTGCTGGAGACGGACGAACAGGGGATGCCCGCCGAGGACGCGGAATGTGCGTTCTACAGCACGGCGGTTACGGATGATGGAATTGTACTTGCGGTTCCCGGGGACTTTACATACGGCTGCGCAGTCGCGCTGATTCAGCCTACGGACTTCTACGGACTTTTGACGCTCACTGCACCCGCTACGATTACCGAAGCGGAAGGCGCGGAGAATTATGAGATTGTTTATACGGCTGTGTTTACGCCCTCTCAAAATTTGCTGAGCTTGATCGACGCGGGAGAGACTTTGTCCGGTCTGACCGTTACGCTGGTTCCTGACAAGAAGCTGACGGAGCGCGTTACGGAAATCGAAATTACCTTAAGTGAATTGACGTCTCAGTTTACCGCCACGCTTCCTGCGGATTGTTTGACCGCGGACGGCGTTTTGTATACTTCCGGCAATGTGCGCGCCTCGCTTGGCGGCCGCTCCGTTTATATTCCCGGCAATATTGTTGAGACGGATATGATCGTTTTAAATCGGTATACCGTCAAATTTGACGCGAACGGAGGCGTGCTGGATGAGGGAACAGCGACTTTGGTAACGGTAGTCGAAGGGGATATGGTGTCGCAGCCCGTCGCGCCTTCCCGCAAAGGCTACGATTTTTCCGGCTGGTATTCGGACGGCGCGGCGTATGACTTCGCATCGCCGATAACCGGCGATATTACGCTTACTGCGCAGTGGAAACAACATAGGAACCCGCCGATTATTCCGAAAACAGGAAGCGTCGTTCTTACTAAAACGGATCTTTCGGATACTTCTACAGTGCTGTCCGGCGTGATCTTTGAACTGTATAAAACAGGCGCGTCAAAAATCGGCACTTATATTACGGATCAGCAGGGAACCATTCGTGTAAATAAGCTTGCCGCCGGGGCGTATTATTTCGTTGAGACGCGCGCCGCGGAGGGATATGTATTGGATACGGCTCTGCATCCATTCACCGTTAGAAACGGTCAGACCGTTCGTTTGACCGTAACCAATCAAAAGAGCGACGTCCCGAGTCTGTTTGCAGACGAGCACCGTGCTTATATTGTGGGATACCCAGATGGGCTTATTCGTCCTGAGGCGAATATTACGCGCGCGGAGGTTGCGACGATTTTTTTCCGGCTTCTTTCAGACGAAGCGCGGCAGCGGTATATGACGGAGGAAAATTCGTTTGCCGACGTGCCGAAAGCCGCTTGGTATAACACCGCGGTTTCCACAATGGCCGCTTTGGGCGCAGTCAGGGGTTATGACGGCAGGTACTATCCGAACAATGCGATTACGCGCGCGGAATTCGCTGCGATCGCCGCGAGATTTGATTCTAACTCGGAATTCTCTGGCAGTGCGTTTACCGACATTTACGGCCATTGGGCTCAAAAGGAAATCAGCGCCGCTGCGAACAACGGATGGATTCTCGGTTATGAAGACGGCACGTTTAGACCGGAACGGCGTATTACGAGAGCGGAGGCTATGGCGATGGTCAACCGCGTTTTGCAGCGTATTCCCGAGACGGCCGACGATTTGCTGGACGGTATGATCCTTTGGCCGGATAACGCGGATTCCGTTGCATGGTACTATCTTGCGGTGCAGGAAGCAACCAACAGCCATGCGTATATTCGCAAAGGGAACGGATACGAGTCATGGGTAAAACACTGAAAGCAAGTCGGATCAGCCGTAAAAAATTCCCGCGCTGCCGTAAGCTCCTAAAAATCTTATAAAGCAATAAGACGCCCTCCATTTTTATAAGACGGAGGGCGTCTTATTGCTTTGCGGCGCTTTCGGCCGGTAAAACGGTGTCTTAATACAGTCCCATTGCGGAGGGGAGAAACGTTTTGCCTTTTTTTGTGAAAACAAGCAAAATAGTGTTTTCCTGCTCGACGACGCCTACAAAATTTTTCAGCGTTGCGGCGTAGGAAATCTCACAGGTAAACGTACTGTCTCCGTAGGGGACAAAATTTTTTGCTTCAATTGCTTCAAGCGTCATGGCTTGCGGAGCGATGTACATGTAGCCGATATAGGAGTTTTTTAAATTTTTGTAGAGCGGGCTGGGGTACCGGGTCAGCGCTAACACGGCGTCCAGATTGGCCTGCGTGTTGCGGTAGCCCTGCGTAGTGTAGTGCAGATACGCTTTTACAAAGTCAACAGCCTGCGTAGCGTAGGCGGCTTGCAGGGCTTCGTCCGCCGGAAAAATGCAGGTGTAGCGTCCGGCGCCGTCCGGGATAACGTCAAGTGAAATATCATCGGCGGCCGCCGTAAATACGGGGGGCGCGTACAGATTGCTCAGAGTATATTCGGTGGCGGACGGCGCAGCAGACAGTCCGGAAAATTCCGATTTCCACAGAGCGTCGACCGCAGTAATTTGATCGTCGGACAGCGCTTTTCCGTTGGCGAAGACTTTGGCGTTTGCCGGGGCGAGCAGCGTATAGCTTGCGGCGGGTGCGTCAAAGCGGTAATCGTCCGCTTCCTGCCGGGCGAGAAGTGGCGTTTCATCCAAATGCGCAGTGACTTCGGCTTCTCCGTACACAGTATTGACCGCGTAGGTGCACAGCGAAATAGTATTTCCCAGCAGATCTGGCAGGGTGGAACCGGTCTCTTTCAGGAAAACGTCGGTGACCCGCAAGCCGCCTATGCGGATAACCGCTTCGCTCGGCGCGGTAATTGTGACCGTATGCAGCTTCGGCTCTGGGTAATCGTACAGGCGGTCCCATCTGCCGCTGCCCGTCAGCAAAGTTCCGTTCAGCCGGACTTCTATGTCAGGCTCTAAAATAAAGTTTTCTATCCTGTAAGTGTCAAACAGCGTGCCGCCGCCAAATACGGTAAATGCGCTGTGCGCTTCCAGGCAAGTTTCTCCGGCAATTCTCCCGCCGATGCGGATCTCCGCGTCGGCCGGGACGATCAGGCATAACGTGTGTTTTGTCAAAAGTTCCTGCGAAATGAGTTCCGCTTTCTGCACACGGTAGGGCCGAAAGCCAAAAAGACCGGATTTCTCGCCGATCTCCAGTGTGACCCGCAGAAGCTTTGTATCGCCGGCGCTGATGAGATACACCGGATTTTCATAGGTGTATTCCCGAATCAATTTGGAATAGGCCAGCGAGGAGGGCGCAAATTCCGCTGCCAGCCGTTCTGCCGTTTCCTGCGCCGGTTCGAAGGGATTTTGCATATCTGGATGCGCTTTAAGCAGGAGATTGTAAAATTCGGCAGGATCGAGTGCGTCGATATAGCGTTCGACGGCATAGAACGGCTGCGCGCTTTGAAACTGCGCCATAGCGCTCCACATAACGGCGCAGCAGATCAGAATCAAACCAAGCCAGATCAGCGCATAAATGCAGAGCTTTCGTGCGAACGGCAAACGCCGCTTTGTTTGTTTTGTAGATGGTTCGGACATCGGTATTCTCACTTTACAAGAATTGCGGTGGCGACGACGCGCTCGCCGTAAACGTATGCGCTGTTGGTAATATTTTCTCCCTCGTAGATCATCAGTGAGGAGGAGCCGCCGTCAAGATTGGTGGCGTTGACTGCGCCGAATTCCAGAAAAATTTCCACCAGATCGTCCAGTGTTGCGCCCAGCGAATCGACGCTGCGCCCGTTAATCACGAGAAGAAGGATCGCGCCGTCTTCCCGCTGGCCGATCGCCGTCCGGGGATTCAGTCCGCCGCCAAGGGAAGCGCGTTCGTTCTGCGGCTCGCCGTTGATGATCAGCGCAGGACCATAGGAGGCGGCGTATTGTATGTTTCGATCCAGCGCGGTTTGCGCGGTCATGCGTCCGACGTGCAGAAGTCCGTCCGCATCGATGCCGGCTAAAGAGTAGTACGAACCCGGACTACCCCAGAGCAGTTTCCCTTCATAAATTACGATGCCGTCGGGAATACCGCCGGTGCCCGATCCGTTGGGATCGTAAAATCCGCCTGCATTGGTTCCGGCCACAGCGCCGTACTGCTCGATCATCTTATGTACGGTAAGCCCGCGTTTCCCCTCGCCGAAGCCCTCCGACGGGATGCCTACAAAAACGCGGGTTGGGTCTTCGACCACCATCATTTTTCCGTAATAGGTGCCGCCGCGCACGTCGTGAATTTCGATTCCGCTTTGCATATCGCCGGTATTGCTGCCGGCCGGAAGATCGTCTGTGTAGTCCTCCCTTGACGGAAGTTGGATCAGCGAGGCTTCAATTTCTACGTCGGTCGCTTCCTCGGTGCGCGAAATGATATCCTCGATCTTTGCCTGGCTCATATACAGCCGGGGGACAAATTTTGCGGCGCTCGTTTCCATCAGAGAGGTCACAAGCAGTTTGCCTGCATAGGATGAAGGACCATAGATCATGACGCCGATGACGCTGTAGAGCAGCAGAAACAGAAAAAAGAGTGTGCATAGCGCGATCGCTGTGATTTTTAAAAGGCGTTGTTTCATTTTGGACTCCGGTATACGCTGACTTGCCGCCGTTTGCACGCGGATTGGAATCACTGGTTCAAAAAAACAAAAAAATACGTGCGCGCAGCTTTGCGGGGACAAACTTCAAGATTTGATTTTATTATAGCATTTTTTGCAGGCAGTTGACAATAAAATCCGACAAAAATTCTTGGAATATTTGCCTTGTGTAGATCCCGAGACGAATGCGTGACAGAAAGTTGTGGCAATTGTGAAAAAACGACATAAAGCTATTGGGATTTTCGTTGAATTTGTTCATTGCGAAACCTTTCTTGAATTGGTAAAATAAGTTGTAAACCATTTTTGGGAGTTTTCCCAAGAAATCAAAAATGGATCAATCGGAGGAAAACAATGAAAAAGTTACTTGCATTCGTTCTGACAGCCGTTATGCTGCTTGCGTTTGCCGCCTGCGGTGAAAAAGAGCCCACCGGCACGTCGGACATAAGTGGCGGGGACGTAACCAACGTGCCGCAAGACTTCAAAGTCGGCGTTATTCTGATCGGCGACGAGACTGAGGGCTATACGCTGGCGCATATGAACGGCATTAAGGCCGCAGCCCAGGCGCTTGGGTTGGCTGAGGATCAGATTATCTGGAAGTATAAAGTGGAAGAGAATGCGGCCTGTAAGGACGCGGCCGAGGAATTGGCCGACGACGGCTGCAAAATTATCTTCTCCAACAGCTACGGTCATCAGACGTATATGGTGCAGGCCGCCGAGGAATTTGAAGACGTTACGTTCGTTTCTATGACGGGTGATTTTGCTGCGATCTGCGGTTTGGACAATTTGAAAAACGCATTCACCAGTGTTTACGAATCCCGCTATGTATCGGGCGTCGTCGCCGGACTGAAAGTGAAAGAACTGCTGGACAGCAAGGTTCTGACGCCCGAAACCACGCCGAATAATTTTGATGGAGACGGCAATGTCAAGATCGGCTATGTCGGCGCTTACAACTACGCGGAGGTCGTTTCGGGTTATACGGCTTTCTTCCTTGGCATCCAGTCGGTTGTGCCGAATGTTGTGATGGAAGTCAACTATACGAACTCCTGGTTTGATATCGCAAAAGAAGGTGCGGCTGCGGAGGCTTTGATGGCAAATGGCTGCGTGATTATCGGCCAGCATGCCGACTCTACCGGCGCGCCTGCGGCAGTGGAGAAAGCGCTCAAGAACGGCACGACCGCTTATTCTGTCGGCTATAACATCGACATGCTTCCTACTGCGCCGACTGCCGCTCTGACGTCGGCTTCCAACGACTGGTCCGTATATTATACGTATGCGATCGGCGCTGCGATGCGCGGCGAAGAAGTTGTCGTTGACTGGGCGCACGGGTACGATCAGGGAGCGGTCAACATCACGGCGCTCGGCAATTCCTGCGCACCTGGTACGGCTGAATATGTTGAAGGTGTCATTGCAAAGCTGAAGAGCGGCGAACTGAAGGTGTTTGATACCGATACCTTTACGGTCGGCGGCGAAAAAGTGACGACCAACATCGTTGATCTTTCCTATATGGATTATTCTACGATGACGCCGATTTATGTCGGCGAAAAGGTCGAGACGATCGTAGACGGTGCATTTGTAGAGTCTACGTTCAGAAGTGCGCCTTATTTTGCGCTTCGTATAGACGGCATTGTTGAAAAGTAATTTTTTAGTTTTCATACGCAAAGGGAAGCTTATTTACGGCTTCCCTTTGTGAGTTTTCAGTATTTTCCTGGTAAAATCAGGCATTGATGATGAAAGGGGCAGTCTGCCGGTATGGAATACGCCATTCGGCTCCAAAACCTCACCAAGACTTTCGGCGACGTCGTTGCAAACAAAAATATTTCGCTGGATGTGCGCCGCGGAGAAATACTCTCTCTGCTCGGTGAAAACGGGAGCGGCAAAACTACGCTTATGAATATGCTGTCGGGCATTTATTATCCCGACGCGGGAGAAATTTACATAGCCGGAAAACCGGTCGATATCCGGTCGCCAAAAGACGCGCTGACGCTGGGGATCGGCATGATCCACCAACATTTTAAGCTGGTGGACGTGTTCACCGCGGCAGAGAACATTGTTCTTGGGCTGAATGAAAAAGGCGGACTTGATCTTGCTGGCGCGGGCCGGAGGATTCGCGATATCTGCGACCGCTACGGATTTGATATCGATCCGGAGCAGAAAGTGTATGACATGTCGGTTTCTCAGAAACAAACGCTGGAGATCGTCAAAGTGCTCTACCGCGGCGCGGATATTTTAATCTTGGACGAGCCTACCGCCGTGCTGACGCCGCAGGAAACTGAAAAATTGTTTCGCATTATGCGCAACATGAAAAAAGACGGAAAAGCCATTGTGATTATTACGCACAAGCTTCATGAGGTGCTTGAAGTTTCGGACCGCGTTTCTATCCTGCGCCGGGGCGAGTATGTCGGAACGGTCGATACCGCTGGCGCGGACGAGCTTTCTCTGACAGAAATGATGGTCGGCAAAAAGGTGACGCTGAATATCGAGCGTCCCGTGCCGCAGAATCCGGTCAAGCGCCTGGAGATCCGCAATCTTTCCTGCCATAATGTGGAGGGGATCAAAACGCTGGACAGCGTGTCGCTGGATGTTTATGGTGGAGAAATTTTGGGAATCGCCGGCGTGTCCGGCAGCGGACAAAAAGAACTGCTTGAATCCATAGCCGGTCTGCAGGAAACGGAAGAGGGCGGAAGCATCGCTTTTTATGCGCCGGGGCAGGAATCGAAAATGCATCAGCTTGTGGGGCTTACGCCGAAGAAAATCAAGGAATTCGGAATCTCGCTTTCGTTTGTTCCGGAGGATCGGCTCGGCATGGGACTGGTCGGTTCCATGGGAATGACCGACAATATGATGCTCAAAAGCTATGAGGCGGGGCATTCGTTTTTTACGCATCGCCGCGCGCCGAAAAAGCTGGCCGAAACGATCAAAGACGAACTGGAAGTCGTTACGCCCGGCGTTAATACGCCGGTGCGCCGTCTTTCGGGCGGCAATGTGCAGAAGGTGCTGGTTGGCCGTGAGATTGCATGCGCGCCGACGGTACTGATGACGGCTTATGCGGTGCGAGGATTGGATATTAACACCTCATATACGATCTATCGTCTGCTGAACGAACAGAAAAAGCGGGGCGTCGCTGTGATTTATGTCGGCGAGGATTTGGATGTGCTGATCGAACTCTGCGACCGCATCCTTGTGCTTTGCGGCGGCCGTGTTAGCGGGATTGTGAATGCGCGGGAGACTACAAAAGAAAAGGTTGGACTTCTAATGGCAACCAAGAGCGGAAAGGAGCATGAGAACCATGACGAAATCGATCGCTAAGGCATCCCGTCATGAACCGCTGATTCGCTTGGCGCGGCGGGATGCGGTTCCTTTTTGGAAAAAAATGACGGTTCGCGTAATCTCCGTGCTGCTTGCGCTGGTGGTTGCGGCGCTTTTCCTGTATTTTGTGACCGGGCTGAATCCGATTGAAGTCTATAAAACGATGTTCAAGGGTTCGTTTGGTTCCAGGCGGAAGATTTTTATCACGCTGCGCGATATGTCCACGTTGCTGTGCGTAGGCATTGCGCTGGCGCCCGCGTTTAAAATGCGTTTTTGGAATATCGGCGGAGAGGGGCAGGTACTGATGGGCGCGCTTGCCGCGGCCATGTGCATGATTTATCTTGGCAATCGGGTTCCCGCGTGGCAGCTTTATACCGCTATGGCGCTTTTCAGCGTTTTTGCGGGGGCGCTGTGGGCGTTTTTTCCGGCGTTTTGCAAGTCCAGATGGAATACGAACGAGACCTTATTCACACTGATGATGAATTATGTTGCGATTCAGCTTGTCGCCTGTTTTACTAATATTATGCGCGGACAAAATTCTTCCATGGGACAAATCAATCAGACGACGAAAGCAGGATGGTTTCCCAAGGTTTTCGGGTATACGTTTACGATCAACATTATCGTGGTTGCCGTTCTGATGCTGCTTATGTTTTTGTATCTGCGGTACAGTAAGCAGGGATATGAGATCGCCGTTGTCGGAGAAAGCGAGAATACGGCGCGGTACGCGGGCATCAACGTGCGCCGGGTTATGATCCGCACAATGCTGATTTCAGGTGCGATATGCGGCGTGTGCGGCTTTTTGATCGTAGCGGGGCGCGATTATGCGATCTCGACCACGACGGCGGGTGGTTCCGGCTTCACGGCGATTATCGTAGCTTGGCTGGCGAAGTTCAACACATTTTATATGGCGCTGATATCGTTTATTTTGACCTTTCTCGGCAACGGGGCAAAGCAAATCGCGTCTGATTTCAAGCTGAATGAATACGCATCGGATATTGTGACCGGGATCATTCTGTTTTTTATCCTCGGCAGCGAGTTTTTTATCAATTATAAAATTATTTTCCGCGGTAAAAAGCATGGAGTGGGGGAGGTGCGGTCATGATTGAAAATCTGATAGCGTGGATCCTGCGCGCCGTGTCGTTCGGAACCATCATCATGTATGGTTGCATGGGCGAGACGATTACTGAAAAATCGGGGAATTTGAATTTGGGCGTTCCCGGTATTATGTACCTCGGTGGCTTTGCGGGGTTTGCGGGCGCATATTATTATGAGGAATTGACCGCAAAACCCAACGCGGTGCTTTGCATTTTGATTGCAGTCGCATGCGGATTTTTGGCGGCCGCGTTCGGCGGGCTCATTTTCAGCTTTTTGACGATTACACTGCGAGCCAATCAAAATGTGACCGGTCTTGCGCTGACGACGTTCGGCATGGGGGTCGCCAATTTCTTTGGCGTTATGATTCTGAACGGCGGCACGGCGGTCAAGGCGGATTTTGCCAATACGGTATTTACCGCGAAAATCCCATATCTGTCATCGCTCGGCATTCTGGGACAAACCGTATTTTCCTATGGCTTTCTTGTCTATGCGGCGATTTTGCTTGCAGTGATTCTGCGCTTTGTTTTGAACCGGACGCGGGTGGGACTGAATCTGCGCGCAGTCGGCGAGAATCCGGCGACGGCGGATGCGGCCGGAATTAGCGTTATCAAATACAAGTATCTGGCGACCTGTCTTGGCGCGGGAATTTCGGGGCTTGGCGGTCTGTATTATGTATTGGATTTCAACAGTGGAATTTGGGCGACCTCCGGAGAGATCGAGGCGCTCGGCTGGCTTGCGGTAGCTCTGGTCATCTTTACAGTTTGGCGGCCAGTCAATGCAATTTGGGGGGCATATCTGTTTGGCACACTGTATTGGCTGTATCAATATCTGCCGAACATTTTAGGCTTTAAAATTACCAATTATATGACCGATCTTGTTCGCATGGTTCCGTATATCGTGACAATCGTTGTTTTGATCGTGACCAGTTTTCGCAAGAAACGAGAGAGCCAGCCGCCGCAGAGTCTCGGGCTCGCTTATTTCCGAGAAGAGCGGTGAGACCAAAAAGGCTTGAAAAGCAATATAATTTTTCCTATTAAAATAAAAAGCGGCGATCTGCCGCTTTGACTCCGTCGAAACCCTAGAGGTTTTTCGACGGAAAGGTTTGGTTGGCTTTTTGCGCATAAAGAGCGGATCTGCGCCGCTCTTTATGTGCATTTTTATTGCCGTCTCTTTGAATTGAGTATGCCTGCTTGTTTAGCACTGTGGAGCAAAAAAGCTGCAGATGCTCTATTCACAAACTTCGCTGTAAGAACTGATTTGTGCATGCAGCATTAATATTCGCGCCGCTGTATCTCAACTGCTCATCTGAATCCGCCGTTGCTTGCCCGGCCAATACGATGTAATTTCGGACGTCTTTTGCAAAAATTAGAACCAGATGTGCACTTTGAAACTTTTTTGACAGCGGGGGCAGCGTACCGAATGACTGCCGCGGCGCACGGGCAAACGGAGGATCGATTTACAGTACCGGCATTTGCGGTACCGGCAGACTTTAAAATCCCGGATTCGGTCGCGGTTCAGCTTAAAAAAACGCTTGATTTTTGCTATGATATCGAGAAAACGCCGGTTTTCCTCGCGCCGCTGATAAATATTTTTCGAAAAATATCGAAAGAGCGCCCATATAAAAAGAACGTCCGCCGCGACCAGCAAAATATAGGAGCGTAAGAAGGTATTGATAAAACCGAGCAGTAAAAAAACGATCAATAATGTGTAATAAAGCGAATCTGCGCCATACCTGCCGTACATAAAACGGTTAAATCGGTCAAGCAGTCTGCGAAACATAATATCACTCCCAGTTATATAGAATAACACGGCAATACGATGGTTGTATAGCATACAGGTGAAAATGCGGTGAAATGCCGGTTGACATTTTTAAAACGGGCGTATAGAATAGATACAAGCTTCTGAAAAGGAGAAAGACATGGCGAAACAGGCTTGGAGAGGCGGTGCGCTGCTTGCGCCGCTGCCCGCAGTGCTTGTCACTTCGGGTACGATGGAACATGCGAATGTAGCGACGGTAGCGTGGACGGGCATGGTCAATACGATTCCGCCAAAAACGTATATTTCTTTGAGAAAGAGCCGCTACAGTTTTGAATTGATTGAGGAAAACGGTGAATTTGCAATCAATCTGACGACGGCGGATATGATCCGTGCCGTAGATTACTGCGGTATGTATACGGGCAGAAAGACAGACAAATTTAAAAAATGCGGCTTGACCAAAACGCCGGCCAGTAAGATTTCTGCGCCCCTCCTTGTCGAAAGTCCGCTCTGCCTTGAATGCCAGGTCGTCGAGCAGCGGGAACTCGGCACACATGTTTTGTTTCTTGCAGACATTGTAGCAACAGACGTCGAGAAAGCGCTTTTGGACAAAAATGGTAAGCTTGATCTTGCCCGCGCGCATCTTGCGGCGTTTGCACACGGTGAATATTTTGAGCTTGGCCGCCGAATCGGGCGCTTTGGATTTTCAGCGGCGGGAAAAAAATCATTGCGCGCCGGAAAGCAAGGAAAGGATTTGGGACATGGCAAAACTGCGCGCGGTTTGAAAAAAGCAGCAGGCAAGCAGCGCTGAGCCGGGAAGGGGATTTACATGAATTTCAATGATTTTAGCGGGGGAGCATCGTGTTTTGCCGGGGTGGATTTTATGTTTAAGATTTTCCCGATTCTGTTTGGGGTCGTATTTTGCGTTGTTCTCGCATCTTTTATCGTCGTTGCGGCTCGGGGAATCGCACAGTGGAACCGGAACAACCGGGCGCCGGTGCTGACTGTTGAAGCGACGGTAGCGGCCAAGCGGATGCATATTGGCCGTTCGCATCATTCTGGCGCGGATAATATGGCGCACAGCGCAGCGTCTACGGCTTATTTTGTCACGTTTGAGGTAGAAAGCGGAGACCGCATGGAATTGGCTGTGACCGGTGAGGAGTACGGTTTGCTGATCGAGGGGGATACAGGGCGTTTGACGTTTCAGGGAACGCGGTTTAAAGGTTTTGATCGAATTTAGAAACAAAATTTTTAGGTCTATTTTCCCCTTTGTGTTGCTGGATTCTACCAACGATCTATTTTGCAGCAGTTCAATATGGGTGCATTATAAACGATAATAAATGTGAAAAAACGGAATTGGTTTCATAAAAGGGTGATTGAAATGTTCGGTTCACCAGCATTTATGTTTAGACAGAAAATGATTTTAAAAAAATTCAAAGATTGTGGAGCAATATCAGAAGAAAGTGCTAAAACACTGGAAGAAGCAGGCGTATTCAATCCGGATGCTTTTTCAAACATAACAGAAGATTTGGTAAATAAACAGAAATTAGCAAAAACAGAATTTCAAAAATATTATCTGACAATTAAGGAATCAAATCCCGATGAATAAGTCAAATACAACACGGGGGCGTACTAATGAGCATTTTAGGGTGTTTTGGACTTGGGGCGGAAAAAATAATTTCTGCAAACAATTTCACGGATGGCACTGTAACAGAAGTAAAAGCTTGCCGGTGGATGAAAATAAACAAAACGCCTGTACGCGCACATTCTTTAGACGGGGCTGTATTTCCGCATATTATTCATTTTACATACAGTGTGGATGGAACGGTGTATAAAGGCAGCCGTTATGTAAATTGGTGTGCACAATGCCCTCAAGTTAAAGCGCGCATAACCGTATATTTTGACGAGGTAAACCCTGCAAACTATGCGGTTAAAATCTGATAACGAAGAATATGTGTAAGGCTCTGCCCGTGAAAGGCAGAGCCTGAGTCTGTTGAAAAAACTTTGGTTTTTCAACAGAAAGGGTTTGGTTTGCTCGCGCCGCGTGCGCCCGCATCGGATATGCAGCCGCGGCGGCGCGTGTCCGATTTGAGCAGGGGGGTTGTAATGTCGGTTATTCCCGAAGCTTGCTGGATACGCCGGTTACATATGCGCCCATATGATCGCTGTACCCTTCATATTCGATTTGAAACGCGCCGTTTGTATACATTAATTTAGTCACGGACGCATTGTTTGCCCACATGACCTTTTGAATATCTTCGACCGGCCAACCATGCAGAAAGCACAGCATGCCTCGAAGTAGCGCGCCGTGCGATACTGCGCAGACGGTTTTGTCCGCGTATGTTTCCGCAATCGCGCAAATCGCGCGCTGTGCGCGCGCAAAGCACTCTCTTACCGTTTCGCCGCCCGGGCAGACGGTTTTATACATTTCATGATTCCAAATATCTATGGCGTCGGGAAAGCGGCGGGCCACTTCTTCGATCGGGAGTCCCTCCCAGTCGCCGAAATCCATTTCGGAAAGATCTTCTCGCTGGAGCACATCAAGCCCGCGTGTTCTGGCGATTGGAACCGCCGTATCATACGCGCGGGACAACGGACTGGAAAGGACAACGTCGATGTGTTCGTCGCGCAGGAAGTCGGCGGTCATATTCGCTTGTTTTTGCCCAAGCGGAGACAGCGGATAATCGATGCGTCCGGCAAAGCCGCCGCGGATATTCCCCTCGCTCTGCCCGTGCCGGATAAGATATAGAATGCCCACTTGCGCCTCCAAATGTACCGGCTGTGTCTTTTTGCGTTCGACAACAAATGCAAAAAAGCGCCGCGTAATAAAATTTATAGATAAGCTGCGGATATATTTTACCATATGCCGCCGGTCAGAGCAAGCGCTTTGCGGAATTTTTAAAGATTTTCTTGACAAAATGCGCCGGTTGTGTTAAAATTATCAATTGGTAAAGGTTGACCAAAATTGTTGTTGACCCTACCCCCTTGCCGTGCGCCTGTGCACGGCCATCAGTCCATAAGGAGGTGTAATAGATGGAAAAGGCAGTGAATTCCTACGAAACCATGTTTATCGTAAATCCGACGATCAGCGAAGACGACGTAAAGGCGACGGTAGAAAAATTTACGGCGCTGATTGCGGAAAACGGAACCGTAGGAGAGGTCAATGAGTGGGGCAAGCGCAGACTTGCATACCCGATCAATGATATTCCGGAGGGCTACTATGTTCTTGTGAACTTCACAAGCGCGTCCGATTTTCCCGCTGAGCTTGATCGCCGCTACAACATTGATGAAAACATCATGCGCGGCATCGTCATCCGGCTTGAGCAGAAAAAAGCAAAATCCAAAGCGTAAGTTTTCGGTGAATGGAAGGGAGGCGCGAGTATGGCAAGTTTCAATAAGGCGATTTTGATCGGCAATCTGACGGCCGATCCGGAACTGAAGCAAACGCAGTCGGGCATCTCGGTCGTGACGTTTACGATCGCGGTGAACCGCAGATTTCAGAGCAAAAATGCGGTCGAAGGACAGCAAACCGCTGATTTTATCAGCATTGTCGCATGGAGGCAGACCGCCGAGTTTGTTTCGCGATATTTTAAGAAAGGCAAGCCGATATTGGTCTGCGGTTCGATCCAGAGCCGCAGTTATACCGATAATCAGGGCAATAAACGGTATGTGACCGAGGTTGTGGCTGACGAAGTGAGCTTTGTGGAAAGCAAAGCGGATTCTGCGGCCGCGCCCAGCGGAGCGCAGTATATGCCGGACGCCTACTCTACGCCTTCTTATTCCAATACCGATGCGGCTGCGCCGAAGTTTGAGTCTGTATCTGAGGACGACGGATTGCCGTTCTAAGGTACAGCGGTGAATTTATAGAAAGGAAAGTCTGTATTTAAGACGGGGTTTGACACAATAATGGATAATAAAGCGGCTGAAAATGCCCAGCGTCCGTTCCGCCCCATGCGGAAAAAGAAGAAAGTTTGTCTCTTCTGCGCGGACAAAATTGATTATATTGATTACAAAGATACCGCGAGACTGAAAAAGTTGGTCAGCGAGCGCTCCAAAATTCTTCCCAGAAGAATTTCGGGAACCTGCGCTGTGCATCAGCGTCAACTCACGGTTGCGGTAAAGCGCGCAAGACAGATGGCGCTGATTCCGTACGTCAGCGACTGAGCGGCATTTTGTTCATCTGCACAGGCTGGATGATGGACAAAATCCGGCGTATCTTTAATCATGTACGCCGGTCCAAAAGGATGGAAACCGAACGAATTTAACGGTTGACAAACAAGTGTCTCTCTAAACCAGCGCGTTCGTCATTTTGAAAAGTGACGAACGCGCTGGCTTTATTTTGTTTTGTCACTTTTTATCGATTTGAGCAAGTTTCCTCCAATTGGTCTGACCTATAAAATTACACATTTTTTCCATATATTCCGTGTTCGGTTCAGACCAACGAATACCGATGAGCAATTTGGTGCCCGACCCGGATAGCACAGCTTATCATTTTTGTCATAGGCAGCTAAATTTATCTGTTCTGCAGCCTGATTTACGTCGGCAACACCAGAGTGCGGCGCATCTTGCACTGTCATAAATGAAGCGTGATACGGTCGGTAACTTTTTGGAATTGGAATTTCCTTGTCAGTGACATTGAAATACTGAAAATAATCGGTGCGTTTAAGAAAGCGGGCTTCAGGATAAAAGATATGCAGTATTATCTTGCGCTTGTATCGAAAGGAGACAGCACCTTAGCGGAGCGTTATCAAATCTTTCTCAGACAGTAGAGGGCACTTGAAGAAAAATCGCAGAATTGCAGCAGGCTTTGGGGGTAACACGCAAGAAAATCGCCTATTATGAAGCCGCGCTTGAGGCTGTAACAGAAAAAGCTTACCACTGGCATTTTGTTTGCGTTTTTCAACAAAAAGTTAAAATATTTGGAAAAAATTTTGTGATTTTAAACTTGTGAGCGCGGTGCTCTATTATTATAATAAACATAGCGGCAGGAATTGCCGAAACTTTTGTCTGAGATAAAATGAAGCAAGACCAGTTGGCAGAATTACTTCATTTGAGAAGATTGGTTTTTCGATTCGCGGAATTTGGGTATTTTTGTCGATCCGTTCATCCGGAACTCGTGCTGCCGGAATATGAGGCATATGGTGAGGAATTGGGGAGGAAGCAAAATGAAAAAGATGTTTGCGTTTACAGTTGCACTGATAGCGGCTTGTGCTCTATGGATTTCGGCGGCTGCGGCTGAAGCGGTGGAAATCAAAATGACGATCGGCGACATGAACGGTTATGTCAATGGCGAGGTAAAAACGCTGGATGCGGCGCCGGTGATTCGTCAAGACCGCACGATGCTGCCGGTACGTTTTGTAGCGGAAAATTTGGGCGCGTCCGTCGCATGGGACGGTGCGACGGGCACAGCGACGATCACGAGCGGATCGACTGAAATTAAAATCACTATCGGCGCGGCGGAGGCCGTGGTCAGAGGAGAGATAAAAATATTGGATGCGCCCGCATTTATAGAAAATTCCCGCACATATCTGCCCGTGCGCTTTGTAGCGGAAATGCTCGGCGCATCTGTGGTCTGGGACGGCGCGTCGAGTACGGCGACGATCACAAAGCCGGCGGATGCCGCAGGGCCGGAGAATCCCGGAATAGCTGTGCTGACGGAACTGTCCGCTTTGAATACATATATAGAAGAGAATTCGCATGCACAGGCGTCTACGCCCGCTTACATTGAGGCGGATATGCGTTCTTGGGTAGAGCTATCCTCCGATACGACAGGGCAGAAGCGGTATGATGAAGCGCAGTATCCGCGCATCAAGCAGAAAAACGACGGCAGCTATATCATGTTTTGGCAATATGGAACGTATGGCCCGCATATTTATTATTCGTTCAGCAGCGATTTAGTCCGTTGGGAAGCGCCTCAGGTATTGTATAATGCTTCTCAGTATAAGTTTGCGTGTGATTATACGGATACCGGGACGGATACGACCTATTTTGTGAACTGCGACGCAGAGGTGCTTGCCAACGGCGATATTCTCACCGTCGTGTCTTACCGCGCAAAAAGCGGCTATAAGAGTCATCCGGAACTGGCTGGAATTTATCTTCGCCGTTCAACCAATGGCGGGCGCTCATGGGGGGAACCGCAGTCAATTTACACGGGCGTTAACTGGGAGCCGTCGATTCTCGAGCTTTCAAATGGGGAAATCCAGGTATACTTTACGCAGGTTTCTCCCGGAATTGAATACTGGGGAGAAAAAACCGATAGAAATTCCACCGGGACCGCTATGGTGCGTTCGATTGACGGCGGGTATACCTGGCAGCCTGCGGTTACGGCGTCGCCCTGGCAGGCGCGCCTGATTTTCCAGCAATATGTTTGCGATGTGGAAGGAAGCCCGAGCTTTACGGATCAGATGAGCGTTGGCACAGAGCTTTACGACGGGTCTCTTGCCGTAGTTTGCGAGTCGAAGATGACCGACAAGAGTTTCCGCATTTCCGTTATTCATTCGGATGCCGCCTGGTCTGAAACGGTGGACTATGATAAAACAGGGCCTGCGGATCGGATGAATAACCTCTATCCCGGCGCCGGTCCCTACATCGTCAAAATGCCGACCGGAGAAACGATCCTTTCCTATGGCAAAAGCAGCCGGAGCATGGTTTTGCGTGTCGGCGACGGCGATGCGCGCAGCTTTGGAGAAGAGGTAACGATATTCCAAAAACCGGGGTATTGGGGTGCGATAGAAGTTACAGGCAATAATCGCTTGACCGCCGTATATCCGGTTTCGGGTGAGAAGAATTCGATCTTGCTTGAAAATCTGTATTTGAACCATGCGATTGCCGCACCGCAGAAGGCGATTGTGGTCGATGGAAAGAATTCCAAAGACTGGGCGGACGTGACACAGGCGTTGTTTATCGGCAGCGCTTCGCAGGCGCAGGCGACGCTGCGCGCGGCGCACAGCGCTGAAAAGCTGTATCTTTTGCTGGAGCGCAGGGACGGGAGTCTGACGGACAAGGATGCGTCTTTCGTTTATGTCGCCGATACCGCGGGAAAATACTATAGATTTGAAATTGACGCGTCTGGAACGGTAACGTTGGCGTATGGCGCGGGCGCTCGCTATGAGACAGTCGAAAACGGCTACAAGTATGCTTCCGCCGTGATCGCCGGAGAGGCGGGCGGTATCGTTACCGAGATTGAGGCCAACATGGCCGCGCTTGGCATTTCCGGCCGCCGGGGACTGAAAGTCAATTTGTCGCTCGACAATGCCGACGCGGACGGTACGATGGCGCAAGATGTGATCGATGGACTGGATTCCTATGACGCTTCCACTTGGCTGGATGTGGCGCTGGACGGCGGCGGGCAAGCGGAGCCGCTGGCGCCGGGCGAGGCTGCCGCGCGTTCTTCGGCGGTACCGGAGAAAGATCCGAAGGTCCCGCAGGCGCTGTATGTGTTTGAGTCCTCTGACTTGATTGACGGACTGTTTTCCGATGAAAACGATATGGCGGTGTTCTATGAACCATCGGAAAATTGCGTGCGGCTGAATATTACGGACAGCCGGGATCCGTTTGTCACCCTTCATTACGGAGAACTGCATGCCGATCAGTACAAATATATGCTGATTCGCGCACGGGCTCGCAGCAGCGGTTCGGTTGCCCCGTCTATTGGCTTTTATTTCAGCGCGGGCGATATGGAACTTATGGCGTATACGGAAGCGGCTCAGTATGGTCTGCCGCTCGTGGATGATGGTGCGTGGCATACTTATCTTGTTGATTTTTCCAGCTTTTCTTTGTACGGCGGCGTTTTAAAATCAATGCGCCTGGATCCGTTTAATCATGCGCAGGCGCCGGTGAACGACGGAATCGATATCGCATGGATCGCATTTTTGGATGATTTCTTTGAAGCGTCCGGATATGTAAATTGATTTCGTGGTTCTGCGTATTTTAAAAGAACCGGTATACCGTTTTTACGAGCGAACGATATGCCGGTTCTTTTGTTTTTTCAAGGGAGACTGAATGCGGGGGTGCTTGTTTTTATGTCCGGATTTTTTGGTTGTGATACCGCGGGTATTTTTCGCCTTTTGAACAAACACTAAAGCAGAATCGGCAACCAAAGGGGAGATGCTTACGTGAAAAGGCGGGGGCGGCCGCGCAGAATCGGGCAGCGGCTCTTGATAATTTTTTTGCTGTTTTTGCAGCTTGCATTTGCAGTATACGCGCTTGTCGGAGGAAGCTTGTATTCCGTATATATACGGATCGCACTGAATACGGTGAGCATTGCTGTAGCTATAT
The DNA here is from genome assembly GCA_958352145.1 of uncultured Eubacteriales bacterium. Taxonomy (GTDB): domain Bacteria; phylum Bacillota; class Clostridia; order Oscillospirales; family CAG-272; genus UMGS902. The sequence goes on along the minus strand of CATWNM010000001.1, from coordinate 80,919 downwards.
TTGTAATTGCCGGTCAGGAAAAAAGCGCATATAAGCTGACTTGGGCTGCGCTGATTTTGCTGTTTCCGGCTTTTGGCGGGCTGTTTTACCTGCTTTACCGCCTGCAAAGCTCAGCCGGGCAGATGCGCCGCAGGCTTGCGGCGGCAAAAGCGCGTTCTTTGCCGTATTTTGCCGCTAGAGCCGATGATTTTTTGGACGCCTCCGCACAGTTTCCGGAATATCGCGCGCTGCTTTCTTATTTGGAGCGGCATGCCGGCTTTCCTGTATACGGGGGATGTCCGTCTCTGTATCTTTCACCCGGAGAAAAAAAGTTTGAAAAGCTGCTTGAAGAGCTTTTAAAAGCCGAAAAATATATTTTTCTTGAATATTTCATCGTCGAGCAGGGACGGATGTGGGATGCAATTTTGGAGATTTTAATAAATAAAGCGCACGCAGGCGTCGATGTACGGCTGATTTATGATGATTTCGGGTGTTTTTTTCTTTTGCCGAAAAATTTTGCAAAACGACTGGAAGCAGATGGGATTCGCTGCCGCGTTTTTAATCCGTTTCTCCCGGTGTTTTCTTCGCTTCAGAATAACCGCGATCATCGCAAGATTGTGGCGATTGACGGGCGCGTCGCTTTTACCGGCGGGATTAATATTGCCGACGAGTATATCAATGCGCTGGAAAAGCACGGGCATTGGAAGGATGCCGCCGTTTTTGTGTCGGGCGCGGCCGCTAGGAGCTTTACGCTGATGTTTTTGGAAATGTGGTCGGCGCTGACGGGCGCGCGTGAAAATTTAGCGGACTTTTGCCCAGCCCTTTTGGACTCCGCTTTGACGTGCGAATTTGTTCAGCCTTATGCCGCCTCTCCGCTGGATGGGGAATATATTGCGGCGGGGGTATATCTTCGGCTGCTTTATGCGGCGCGGCGTTATATTTATATTTGCACACCATATCTGATTTTGGACGAGCCGATGCTTGGCGCAATGATTGCCGCTGCTCGGGGCGGCGTAGATGTTCGGATTTTGACGCCTTGTATCGGGGACAAATGGTATGTGCACATGACGACGCGCTCCTATTATCGGGAACTGCTTGCGGCCGGTGTGCGAATCTATGAGTATTCGCGCGGCTTCGTGCATGCGAAAACCTTTGTTTCGGATGATCGGGTTGCGGCGGTTGGTTCTGCCAACCTGGATTTTCGGAGTTTATATTTGCATTTTGAGTCGGGCGCTTGTTTTTACGGCGGACCGGTGGTGCGTGCGGTGCGGGATGATTTTTTGCATACGGTTGCGTGCAGCCGTGAAATGACGGGCGAAGACTGTAAAGTCGGATTTTGGAAGCGTTTGATTCAGGATTTCCTGCGTGTATTTGCGCCGTTGATGTAATGGAAAGGCTTGGCAAGTGCCGCGACGCGGCGCTTGCCAAGCCTTATGGAAACAAATATCAATGAACCAAATGCCGCTTAATTTTTTTGGTGGTCGTTTTTTCAAATTCTGTGCTGCGCACTTCAATCGCGCGTATTTGTTTGTAGCCGACGAGCCGTTTATTCATCCGATTGATCTCGTCTTTTAACTTGGCGGCGATTTCTTCCGCTGTTGCGTCTTCGGGGAACCTGGAAAAGTCAGGATAGATGATCGCTGTCAGTATAATGCTGTCTTTGTCTTTAGAGGGACGGCCGACCACAACGCTTTCCGCAATCTGCTCGATGCTTTCCAGATATTCTTCAATTTCTTCCGGAAATACATTTTTTCCGTTTTCAAGTACGATCACGGATTTTTTGCGCCCGGTAATATAAATATAGCCCTCTTCGTCTAGATAGCCGACATCGCCGGTTCGGAAATAGCCGTCTTTGGTAAACACGGCTTCGGTCGCTTTCGGATCTTCATAGTATCCCAGCATGACGTTTTTGCCCTTTACGCAAATTTCGCCTACCGTATAACCGGCTTCATTCGTTTCACAGCCGTCGATATAGACTTTGCAGCCCGGAACCGCCGGACCGACTGACCCGGGTTTTGAGTGGTAATAGACATCCACGGAAATCAAAGGCGAACATTCGGTAATGCCATATCCCTCCCAAACGTTGATGCCGAGCGAGCGGAAATCTTGTGCGATCTCCTGATTGAGTGGCGCGCCGCCGCAAATGATCTTGCGCAGCCGTCCGCCAAAGGCCGCTATGATTTCCTTAAAGAGTATGCGGCGCACGTCGAGTCCGTAGCCGTATATCCGGTCGGAAACAGACATCATTTTTCGGACAAACGGTTCCTTTTTCTTTTTGCGTATTTCTTCCCAGATTTTTTTATCCATGGTATTGAGGAACAGGGGCACCAATATGAGTGCGGTCGGCCGGAATTTTGCAAAATTCCGCATGACATGGCGGAGCGAGTCGTTGATGGCAATTTCACAGCCGTAGTTGGCTGCTGCAAGCGAGCAGCAGAGTTCATAGGTATGATGAACCGGCAGTACGGAAACCAGTACATCTTCGGGATAAAAGTCCACGCTTTCACAGGCCGCGTTGATGGAGGTGCATATATTTCTTTCGGAAAGCATCACACACTTGCTGGTTCCGGTGGTTCCGGAAGTGAAAAGCATGACCGTCATCCGATCCATATCAGCCGGTGCGGGAGGCTCTGACACGCGCGCCGCTCCGAGATTGATCAGCGCGTCCATAGAGCTTGCGTATCCCTTTTTTCCCGGACAGGCTTCCATCGGGATGAACGTGATCTCCGGATGCCTTTTTGCCATATCCGCAAATTTTTCTTCAAACAGCGGCGAAAATACAATGGCCTGCGCGCCGCTGCGCTTCAGGAAATTCTCAATTTCAGGAAGCGCAAGCTCCTTGTCCATCGGGATGGATACGCCGCCGTATGCGATCGTTGCGAGATAAGCAATGTACCATTTCGGTGAGGTTTCTCCGATGATCGCAACGCGCTTTTGGGACAGCCCTGTGCGGTGGAGTCCGGTGCCGAACGCTTTGATTTTATCGGCAAAAGCTGTAAATGAAATCGTTTGGATCGCGCCGTTGCGATCAAAATAATCAAAAATGGTTTTGTCGCCTTTTTCATACATCAGCGAGATCATATGCTTGATGCTGTTGATTTTTGTGTATCTGCGCTCAGTTTTTTTCATGATCGTTACCCTTTTTTGAAAGTTTGTTGAGAAATGCCGCTGGGGAAAATTTTTGAACCGCGTTAAAGATGCGCGTCACCAGAGACGCTTCTGAATTGGTCAGCACGCCCATAAAGCCGGAAAAGTACTCTTCCTCTGCGTGCTGCAGCTTTTCAATAATCGGAGCAGCCTGTTCGGTCAGACGGATGGTGAGGCTGCGGCGGTCGGCGCTGCTTTGTTCGGTGAGAATGTAGCCTTTTTGCCGCAGGGATTCGACTGCCTGACTGATATTTCCTTTTGAAATATTGGATGCTTCGCTGATGGCGGTGACCGTATTGTTTTCCGGCGTGGCGGTCAATGCGAGCAGCACATCGGTTTCGTTGAGCGTAAAACCGTCCGCTTCAATTGCGCGATGGCAGTGCGAGCGCATGGATTTTCCAAGGCTCATTAGCTTGGTAAAAATTTCATAGGGCTTAAAGCGGGAATTTTTTTGCTCCATGGCTCCTTTCCTTTCGGTTTCATTTAAAATTGTTTTATCCAAAATTGTTTTAAACAAAACGATTTTATCATATGCAATCGCTTCTGTCAATAGATTTAAGTGAAAAAGTCAAATATTATTGCCGGCGCTAATCGCTTTCACAAAAAAGAGGTTCCAACGATTTGTCGGAACCTCTCAGTCTGTCAAAAAATCTTTTATTTTTTGACAGAATAAGTTTGTATGTTGCGCTGCGCGCCGCGAAGGCGTCTGATGTTTTAGGATATTTTCCGGGAGCGCTGCCTTTGCGTTCAAAAATATGCGGCTTTGCAGAAGGCGTTCCTAGACGGCGGGGGCTAAGTCCAACGCAATTGCAATCGCAAAAATCGCAATGACGATCAGCGCGTAAATCAGCATCGGAATGACATTGAGTTTAATCAATTTGCCCTCACGCCCTGTCGTGCCGATGGTTGCGCAGGCAGCCACCGCATTGTTGATACAGGTGATATTGCCGATGGCACCGCCGATAATCTGCATGGCGACAGCAAAGACCGTAGGCAGGTGGAGCGCTGTCGCGGTGTCATACTGCAACTGCGTAAAAAGCGTGTCGGAGACCGAATTGGAGCCGGAAATAAAGGAACCGAGAATGCCGATAAACGGCGAGAGGCAGACAAATGCGTGGCGGCCGACTTCCGCAAGTGCGTCCGCCATAATAATCATCATACTGTCCATGCCGCTGGAATTTACATTGGAGTACCGCATCACTTGCACGAGGGCGATTCCGAAGATAATGGCGATCGCTGCGCCGCCGATCTGTTTGAAAGTATCCTTCCATGCGGTTTTGATTTGACCAAAATCCATTTTGTGAATAAAATGCGTTAAAATCGCCGCTAAAATGAAGAAGATTCCGGGCAGATAAGCCCACTTCAGCGTATAATTTAGATCCTCGACACCGAAGATGTTTTTGATGTTTAGCGTGAAAGCGTCCGATTGAAGCAGGGATTTGAGTCCGATCTGCGGAATGCGGGTCAGCACCAGCACTGTGGCGATCAGCAGATAGGGAATCCAAGCAAGGATGAGCGGCATGTCTGACTGATTTGCGGGCGCAACCTTGGCGGTGGCTAACCAGGACTTATCAAAGTTTTCGGGCGCGCCGAAATCCCAGGCACGCTTTGGGCAAAGAAAACCGTGTTTCGCCGCAAAAACGGTGATGGCAATGCTGATCAGCGCGCTGAGCAGCGAAGTGAATTCGTAGCCGATGAATAGGGTGACCAGCAAATAGGGGACGGTAAAGGATAATCCCGCGAACAGCGCGAACGGCAGCACTTCGAGCGCAGGCTTAAACGAACGCTCCGGCCCAAAAAATTTCGTCATGATCGCAACGCCGAGCAGTGGGATGAAGGTGCCGACAATGGCATGGGGAATCGCCGTCCACAGAGAAACGGCTTCTGCATAGGCTTCAAAGGAAGCGCCGGTAGAAATGACCGAGTCTTCAACAATATCCAACGAAATTTGCACCGGCGTGCCTACTGCGCCGAAAGATACGGCGACGCTGTCATAAATCAGCGCGACGGAGGCGGCGGCGAGCGGAGGAAAGCCCAGGCTGACCAAAAGCGGCCCGGCTAGCGCGGCCGGCGTACCGAAACCGGCTGCGCCCTCGATGAAAGATCCGAAAGCAAAGCCGATGATAATGGCTTGGATGCGTTTGTCCGGGTTGATGTTCATAAATCCGCGGTTAATCGCGGACATGGCGCCGGAGGATTTCAGCGTATTCATGACCAGGATAGCACCGAAAATGATAATCAGTACATCCAAAGAACTGAGCAGGCCGTAAACCGAATAGGCGGCAATATCCCAAAGTTCCATTTTCCAAAAAAACAAAGCCAGCACACAGGCGAAAAGCCAGGAGATCGGCAGACAGCGTTTTGCGGGCCAGTTGAATGCCAGCATAAGGATAAGTGTTGCGAGAATCGGCAAAAATGCGATCAGAGCGTAAATCATAAAACGAACCTCGGTTGCACGGAGCTAAAAATTTGCAAGACTTAATAATCATACCTGAAAATGGGAAAAACGTCAATTGCTGAAATGTAAAGAAAAAAACAGAATATTTTACAAAATTTATACAGGATGAATATGCGTTTGTGAAAGTATGGCCGCCTTGCGCCCGCCGTACCGGAAAAAAGCGTCCAACCGCCGCCGGCGGATCGTTTTCGATTCGTCTTTTAATATGTGCGCTGCGCAACTGCAAAAGCGGCGCTTGCAAAACGAGAGGCACGCATATTTCCGAATCGCTTTGAGGAAAATTTTTTTGCGGTCTGAAATTGACAGGCGGATATTCCTGTGTTATACTTGAAACCATTCTGCTGGCGGGAAATGAGGAATGCGTATGCTGGAAATTTTATATTCCGATGCGGCGATTGCCGTGATTGTCAAACCTGAAGGGTTGATTTCCGAAGAGGGGCCCATCGGACGCAGCGTTCTGCCCGCGTTGCGCGATGTTTTGGGGACGGACGATATTTTTCCTGTCCATCGTTTGGACCGGGAGACCGGCGGCGTGATGGTTTATGCGCGCACAAAGTATGCGGCTGCGTCGCTGACGCGGGCGCTTGCCGCAGGTGGGATAGAAAAGACGTATCTTGCTTTGGTGCACGGTCGCCCGGAGCCGGCCGAGGGCGTTTTTGAAGATCTTTTATTCCGGGATAAGCGCAAGAACAAATCGTATGTGGTGAGCCGGGAACGGCGCGGCGTACGGCGTGCGTCGCTGTCGTATCGGACGCTCTCTGAAAAAGACGGCCTTGCGCTCGTACAGATTTGGCTGCATACCGGGCGTACGCACCAGATCCGTGTGCAGTTTGCTTCCCGGCGCATGCCGCTTTTAGGAGACGGCCGGTATGGCGCGGCTGACGGCGTCTCACAACTTGGATTATTTGCCTGCGGCCTTGCGTTTATGCATCCGGAAAGCGGCGCGCGCATGGAGTTTTTCACCTGGCCTGCTGGACAAATATGGGACGGCGTGAATCTTGACATGCTTGGAACGCGGTGAAAAGGGAAGACATGAATTTTTTAGCATAACAGACGAAATTTGCGAAAATAAACAAAGAGCCGCGTTGTATGGAAACAGAAACGCTGTTTGATGCCGGATGAGCGTCGCCGCTGTAATTTGCCGAAAAATTTTTCTTTTGTTCATCCAGAGTTCACAGCGGAGCGGTAAAATCCAAACATATTTTTACATACGGAGGCAGAACATGGCTGACATAGAAACGACGGAATCGGAAAAAAGTCCGGAACCGGTGAACAAAAAGGCGCAACCGGCACAGAAGAAAGTTCGGAAAAAACGAAAAAAGCGCCGGAAAATATGGGTTGTGCTTGTCATATTGATCCTGATTGCTGCTGCGGTATTGATTGTGCCGCCGATGCTTTTGAAAAAGGCGGGTATCGGCACTTCAATTTATCGCGGGGATGTATATACAGTCGGTACGCGCGATATTCAGGACACGGTCAGCGCGACGGGGCTTGTTAAGAGCGCCGAGGATACGACGGTGAAAGTGTATTCTACGCTGGCCTATAAAATCGCTGAGGTAAACGTGTCCCTCGGTGACCGGGTCGAGGCCGGCGATATTCTTTGCGTATATGAAACGGAGACGCTGGACCGGCAGATCCGCGAGCGCGAGCTTTCGATGACTTCGTCTGAACGCACCGCGGCGCTGAACCTTGCCTCTGCGAAGCTGAACTACGAAACGATGCTTTCGCAGATGGAGAACGGGACGAGTTCCGGTGTTGTCAGCGCGCAAAGCAGCTATGACAATGCGCTGGTAAGCTTTGAAAATGCGCAGAAAGATTATGACGAGTACGCGGAAAAAATAGAGGGCGAAACGATGATCGCCCTCAACAGCGCAAAGCGCGCGGTGGAAGACGCGCAGAAAAAGTATGATGATCTGAAGTCGGATATCGACAATAAGACGCACGCGCAGATCAAAAGTGCGCAGAAAGCGCTGGACAATGCGAAAGAAACGTATGAAGATTATAAAGAATGGGTAAAAGACGACGAAACGACCGAACTGTACACCGCTTCGGCAAATTTGGACAATGCGTATAATGCGTATATGGCCGCGCGTGAGAAGACCGAAAACGCCGAGGGCGCGCTGAGCGCGCAGCAAAAACAATTAGAAACGGCGCAGGCCGAGCTTTCGCTGAAACAGGCGGAACTGGCGGAGGTGAGCGCGGCGCCGGAGCCGGACGCAGTCCGCATTGCTGAGTTGGAACAGCGGATCGGTGAGCTTGAACAAACGGTAGATCAGCTGAATCAGAGCATCGAAAAGGCTGAAAGTACGCTGTCTGCCCTTTCTGAGAGCGAGGCTTCTCTCGCAGATCGTTATGGACAGGCAGACGAAGCATATGGCGCCGCTTGCCGCGCGGCGGACGCGACGCTCAAAGGGTATCTGACGCAGTATGAAAATGCGAAGGATAACTATGACAATGTGCTGGATACGCTGAATGACACGCTGGACTCCTATGAGACGGCGCTGCAAAATGCCAAGGATAATTATGAAAGCACGTTGGAAAGCGTGGATAAGCAGCTTGAGGGATACGAGACCGCTTTAAGCAGCGCAAAGCGCGCGCTGGACACGGCGTCCGTTAATCTGGAGAATGCTAAAATATCGGCCGACCAGCAGCTTGAGTCCTACCGCTTGTCCTATGAGAGCGCAAAGAACAGTGCGAACACCGCGCTTTCCGATTATCAGCTTGCCAATCTGTATGAGGATCTCGGCAAAACGACTGTAACCGCGCCGATCTCGGGTACGGTCACCGCCGTCTATGCGACGAAAGGCGAAAGCATTACGGGCGTGATGTTCGTGATCGAGGATACGGAAAATTTGGTCGTCACCTCTACGATCAAAGCCTATGATCTCGATCGGGTGCACGAGGGGATGAAAGTCATTATTAAATCCGACGCCTCGGGCGACGCGGAATATACTGGCGTGATTGAATCGGTTGCGCCGACGGCGAAAAAGGATGCAACTGGCTCCGTCATGTCTACAAACGACGCTGAATTTGAGACGGTCGTACGTGTGGCCGATTCTGAAAATTTGCTTCGCATCGGCGTCAGCGCGCGGCTTTCCTATGTTGTGGCGGAAACGCCCGGCGCGCTTGCCGTTCCGGAAAGCGCGGTGCTGTATGAGGCGGACGGCAGCTTTATTTTGACCGTGACGGAAAATGATGACGGCACGGTGATGCTCGCTCGCATACCTGTAAAGTGTGGCGTGAGCGACGGGATTTATGTGGCCGTGACCGGTCTCGAAGAGGGCGCGAAGATCGCGGACAACGCTGAAAATTATACCGGACTTGTGGGAATTTCACTTTCTTATTCGGAAATCGATCTGTTTGCCTCCAGTAGCGGCATGTATGCCTTTATGGGCATGATGGAGTAAACGGAGGCAAAATCATGGCGGATTCTATTATTGAAATGCGGGGTATTCGCAAGAGCTTTTACGTCGGAGAGCCGAATGCGCTTGAGATTTTGCACGGGATCGATTTGTCCGTCCGGCGGGGGGAGTTTATTTCGATCGTCGGCGCTTCAGGCAGCGGAAAATCCACGCTGATGAATATCATTGGCGTTCTTGATCGCGCGACCTTGGGCAGTTATACGCTGGACGGCGAGGTGATCGAGGAAGCGGACGACAACGAGCTTTCTGCGATTCGGAACCGGAAGATCGGGTTTGTATTTCAGACGTTTAATTTGATCCCGAGGACCAATGCGCTGTTGAATGTGGAACTTCCTATGATGTATGCCGGCGTTTCAAAGCGTGCGCGCAGCGACCGGGCGCGTGCACTGCTTGAAATGGTAGAGATGGGCGATCGCGCAAAGCATTTGCCAAACGAACTCTCCGGCGGGCAAAAGCAGCGTGTGGCGATTGCGCGTGCGATGGCGAATGATCCTGCGATCATTTTGGCCGATGAGCCTACCGGCGCGCTTGATTCCAAAACCGGGCGGCTGGTTATGGATATTTTTCACCGCCTGCATAAAGAGCAGGGCAAAACGATTATTTTGATCACGCATAATAATGAACTGGCCGAGGAGACCGACCGGGTATACACGATGCGGGACGGTCTGCTGAGCGGAGGGGAGGCGCGCCTGTGAATTTTATGGAAAATGTGCGCCTTGCATGGGAAGGCATCCGTGCCGGAAAAATGCGCGCCTTCTTGACGATGCTCGGCATCATCATCGGCATTGCTTCCGTGATCGGTATCTTAACGGTAGGCGATGGTCTGACCGGTACGATCAACAGTCAGATGAGTACGCTCGGTGCGACGAACATATACTTTATGCTGCAGTCGAAATCCACGGCGGACGAGGGCGGTATGCGCGCTTATGAGGACGCCGATTTGATTTCGGAAGAGATGATTGACGAACTGCGCGCGCGTTATCAAAGCTCCATCGACTATATCAGTTTGACTGAATCGTTGGCATCCGGCACCGCCAAGGATGGAAAACTGTATGCCAACGTATCTGTCAGTGGCGTCAATGAAGAGTATGCGGCGGCCAATGATCTGACGATTCTGCGTGGGCGCGGAATCGCGCAGGCAGACATCGACGGCAATAAAATGAACGCGGTGGTGTCCGACAAACTGGTGAACAATATGTTTGGCGGGGATTCGCAGACGGCGCTCGGTGAAGAGTTGATTGTCTATACTTCATCGGAAATCTATACGTTCCGCATCGTCGGCGTGTATCAGTATGAGCAAAATATGATGAATTTTTCGTTCAGTGCGGAAAAGGATATACAGACGCCGGTCTATATTCCGCTTTCGACGGCGAAAAAGCTGTCCGGCGCGCCGGATGGATTTGCTTCGATCGTTGTGTCGGCCAATCCGGAGATTGACAGTATGAACTTTGCGGCGGTAGCGGAAAGTTTTTTGAACAAATATTATAAGAACAATAAAAATTTTCAAATTACTTCCATGAGCATGGAAAGCATGCTGTCTACGGTCGATACCATGATGGGCACGCTGAATATTGCGATCGCGGTCATCGCTGGTATTTCTCTTTTGGTCGGCGGCATCGGCGTTATGAATATCATGCTGGTGTCGGTGACCGAGCGCACGAGGGAAATCGGAACGCGCAAGGCTATCGGCGCGACGAACGGAGACATCCGCATGCAGTTTGTCGTGGAGAGCGTGATTATCTGCGTGATCGGCGGCATTTTCGGAATTATTCTTGGCACGCTGCTTGGGTATTTCGGCTCTTCGCTGCTCGGCGTTGTCGCGCTGCCCAGCTTGCCCTATGTGGCGCTTGCAGTGGGCTTTAGTATGGCAATTGGTATTTTCTTTGGTTATTATCCGGCCAATAAGGCGGCAAAGCTGGATCCGATTGAAGCGCTGCGGTATGAATAAAGGATTTGTGATAAAGTTATACGAGCCTGCATGAAGCGGCATTCGCCGCTTCATGCAGGCTCGGTTGGCCCAAACGATTCGGTTTGCTCGAAATATGAGCAGGCGCTCATTATGCCTGTGCTTGCGGAAAACATTTAAAGATAACTTTATTTTTCAAGTTTCAAATTTATAATAAAAGCCTCTCCGAGAGGCGGTTGATACCGCTTCCCGGAGAGGTTTTCCTATTTTTATTCATATTGGATCTGATCAAAACCGAGCGCTTTATTGGCAAAATTTGCTGTTTGCTCTATCAAGATCAGCGTCGTTCCACCCGCAAGCTTTTTTGTGTCAGATGTCTGATAAGCGCTGAGCTTTCCGTTCAGCGTTCCGCCCGTAATTTTCAAAGTGGCTTTCCCGCTGTATAAGGGCGTATAATCGGTCGCATTCGTACCGATATTTGCGATGAGGCAAAAGTCGCCGGTAAATGTACCGCCGTTAATTTCTATGTATAATTCACCTTCAAGATCATTCATACCGGTTCCGGTATTGATGGAGGAGCCAGTATATGTGAAAGCGCCGCCATTGATGATCACAGACAGTTTGACGTTGGGATCGATGCTTCCAACCGCATATGCACGATTGGCCCGGCGATTTCCGCCGCGCAGGATTGCCCAGGTGCCGCTGTTGATTGTCAGCGTACAGTCCGAATGGCAAGATACCTGTGCTTTATCCGTTGCGGCAACGATCGGTACATATCCCGCGTTGATGGTTAAAGGTACAGTGACCGAATTGCTGAACGTGCAGTTTATACCATCGCCAAAGGTAACGTTGTTATATCCGCAGTAAAAAGACTGGCTGTTTGCCGTGGCTTGGATGGTAAGCTGCGTAAAGGTTATATCGCTGTTGATTGAAAGTCCGCCGCCAATGGAGAGTTTTGCATCGGCGGTCTTGGCGTAGTCCACGCCGTCATATAAGCTTGTGATTGTAATATGCTCTTGTGCGGGAGGTAGCTTTGTTTCACCCAGTGTTACATTGCCGCATATAACGACAGTGCCGCCGGTTTCTTGCAGCATACCCAATGCATACGCCAAACGATTGACGGCGCTATCCGGAGAAGAACCGTCGTTCTGTACACTTCCGCTGTCGCTGACAAATACGACATTATTTTCTGCCTGTGGAATCGCAGGCAGTTCGGCAATTCCACCAAACACTTCACGATAAAACCAGACGGCAAGGCCTTCATAGGTATCGTCATTCGGATGAATTTTATCTCCGTTCGGCAAGCAGGCCACATAATAATCATGCAGAATTTTGCCGGTTTCAAGAACCGGAAGTTGGAATTCGGCGCCAACCGAGCGAATTAATCCGGGAATATTCCAAGCAGTGTTTTGATAGGCAAGCTCTATATTAACAGCGGGAATCATTGTTGACAGATAGATTTTGGGATTTGAATCCAGCGCTGCAAAATCGGCGATCAATGCTTTGTAGTCGCTGATCCATTGCGCGGTGCTTGCCGAATCGGTAATGTTTCTACAGTCGTTTGTGCCAAGCATAATAATCACAACGTCCGGATTGGCTTGAATTGCGGTTTGATAGGCCGCTGTGTTGGGATAATACAGTTCGATTCCGTGCGTTTTTGCCTTTTGATTGAAAGAAATGTCCGGTGACATAACATATGCGCTAGCTTTTCCGCAGTTAATGACTTCGAAGCCGTTACCCAGCAGCTTTTGCAGCCTCGACGGATAGCTGTTGCTGGCCGGATCTTTCGCGCCGGTCCCCTGCGTGATGCTGTCGCCGACACAGACGACACGGATTGTATCGCCGGCGGCAATGCGCTTTGCATACGTATACCGGGCGTCGTTAAACACACCGGCAGACATCAGCTTTTCCGCGACCGTCTTTCCGGTTTTGGAAAGGGCGCCGAGCGCCGACCAGCATATACCGAAAGCATCGCCCCGCAAAAAGGTCTCGCTCTTCCCGTTGGTAAGCCCTAGCGAATCCGACAGCGAATACGGATCGCTCCAGACAAAGTCGCCGCTGCCGTCGTTTTGATCGGTATAATCCATCGCCCGCAGCAAAAGCGTCAAAAATTCCGTCTCACTGACCGGCGCATCCGGATCAAAATACGCCTTTCCGGAAGCATCCGTTTTCCCTGATACAAGCCGGTGTTCGCAGGCATAGCCAATATAGCTGTCGGCCCAATCGGGCACATCGTCAAAAGGCGCTTTGACCACCGTGGTTTCGGCGTCGGTTAGCACGCCCAGATAGCGCTCCAGTAGCACGACTGCCTGCGCGCGCGTCAACGCGTCGTCAAGACCAAAGTCTTGTCCTCCCGCGCTGTATCCCTGAATTAATCCCAAAAAATACAATCCGTCCGCACAGGCCGCGCCGTCCGGTGCGCCGGCGGCAGACACGCTGGCAAGGCAAAACGAAAACAGCGCGCAAAACAAAATCATGAATAATATCGCTCTTTTCATACTGTTGTCTCCCGTATATAAATGTGCTTATAATATAATCCGCCTTTTGTGATGTTTTGCCACATTAAAAGTACGGAACAAGACTATATTTTAATTATAGCATGATTTGTAAGAATGAAAATGTATGTTTGAGAGATTTTGTATTTTTGCGAACATTTTCCGCATGTCAAAATATGCCGCTACAGTGGAAATACAGTTGTTGCTTATCTGTAATCTTTTCTGAATTCCGGTTGTATGCTACAATTGTATTGACAATGACTGACACTTCGGGTTGTTTTGATAGAATCTCTGTATGTGTTGGCTGGCCGATAAACGAAGAGGTTCAGGATAATTTCCTTGAAACGTATTTATTTGACAAGGCAAAACCGTTTCTGTGTATATTCATAGGAAAATGCAAAAAAAGCATGCCGGATTATGACATGAACCGGCATAGATGCGCCTTGCGTTCCTGCGCCTGGCGTATTTTACCGGATAAAAGAGAAGCGTTTGCTGTAATAATTGCGGGTGAGAGAACAGATTTTTTACGAAGCTATAAATATCGAATGCCTGTATGGTTTTTGAAATCTAATAAAAAATAATATGTTTTCCGCCGAAAGAGGCCTAGCTTCCGCTTATTTTTATTGATTTTATAGATAGAAATCACCTTATACCTTTCCGCCAATGTTTATAAAACCTTGCAAAACAGCTTAAAATAAAGACTTTTCGCATAAAGTCTATATCCCGTATTAGGTGGTTGTGCAAGGTTGGGCGCCATTTTGGCGCCACAAAAAGCTTTACAGGTACAATTATTAAGGAGCAAGGTGTTTATACTTTTTCTCTCAAAATCAACCTTTAACGTAACTTTTTAAAACGCATTAAATTCCGTCCCATCAAGTCATCCATTCCTTTCCCAAAAGCTATTTCGCAAAGAAAAAACCTGGACTGAATCAAAGTGCAAAATAATCCAGGGAAAATAGTCTGCAAAAAAGTTTCGTAGCAAGTATATGGAATAAAGAATGTCATCTGGTTGATAAATACAGAATATAAAATCTACTCCGCGTAGTAATGACGGGAGATTGCCCCTTTTTTGTTGCCTAAGAAACTGCACTTTTGTTTGACTTCTATGGAACGATGATGTTCCAAAAGTGATTGAAGCTATCGGCACATTTCATTTTCGGGGTCTAATATTCCTGCTTTGAATTCCATACTATGTCTCGCTGATAAGGGCCTTTTCATAAGCCAATTTACCGCTTCCTTGAAAAACGATTATCCCACATTTAGAAAAGCCGTTTTTTTCTAAAATATGTTGCATCCGTTTATTTGGAAAGTCGGTATCAACACGAATACTTTTTATGTTTTTAGAAAGGCATAAGTTTTCGATTAAAGATAGTGCGATACTGCTCAAGCCTCTATTTCTAAATTCTTTACTAAATGCCATACGATGAATAACGGCATATGGTAGATCTGTATTCCACTTTCCTTCTATGTTCTCATAGGCAGGCTCGCCAGAAAAATCAATGCACATGTAACCTGCAATCTCTTTGTCAGATGTGACTATATAACCTTTTTCCGCTTGTATATCCTGTTGAATCGTATCTTGATTGGGATAATCATCCGTCCATTGAGTAAATCCCTGCTCCTTTTGAAATTTTTTTGCTTCTTTGATGATATTGTAGCATTTTCGCACATCATCTAATTTTGCTAGCTCAAGTAAATACATCTTGATTCCTCCTAGTTATAACTTTTTCCTAATATTGATTTTTACTTAATAGCATGTTTTTGGACATATTTTTATATATAGTAAACATATAACCACACGTCAGCGTCGTAATAAACGGTGCCAACACCAAATGCGCCATTTACCACAAACATTACAACAAATATAATACACCCAAAGATCAGTTTTGTAAAATCGAAATTATTTTATTGATAGTTCGATTTTATTGAACCATTGGAGGCGTTACATGGAATTAAAATATTTACGAACCTTTCGGACAATTATTAATGAGGGAGGATTTAACAAAGCCGCTGCAAAATTGAATTATACACAGTCTACAATTACATTTCAAATTGGTCAGCTAGAACAAGAATTGTCTATCACTCTGTTTGAAAAAATCGGACGCAAGATGGTCTTGACAAAAGCAGGAGAACATTTAGTTCCCTATGTAGATGAAATATTACAATCTGTAGATAAACTGCGTTTTTTTGAATCTGATTTATCTGAGTGTCAAGGTAGTTTGAACATTGGTGTTGGTGAAACTCTGCTCTGCTATCGTTTGCCTGCTATTTTGAAAGAATTCCATCAAAAAGCGCCAAAAGTTCGCTTGTTCTTGCAGTCTATGAATTGTTATGACATCCGCAATGAACTTTTAAATGGCACATTAGATTTGGGATTGTTTTATGAAGATGTGGGAGGCTTTGGTTCTAATCTTACGGTTCATTCATTGGGTAGCTATCCTATGTCGCTTGTGGCATCTCCCGGAATAAAAAAACTTTACCCAGATTTTATAACCCCGGACAGAATAATCCCTGTTCCCTTTATCATCAACGAGAAAAAATGCATTTTTCGACAAATTTTTGAAGAATATCTTCAAAAAAAATCTATTATCCTTGATCATACGATTGAGTTATGGAGTGTTCCTACAATCAAAAATCTTGTAAAAAGCGATATTGGTATTTCATTCCTGCCTACGTTTGCAGTGCAAGAGGATCTCGACACAGGAGAATTAGAAGAAATTCCTACCGATATTTCAGATAAAACTATTACAGCCATTTGTGGCTACCACAAAAATAAATGGATTAGTCCATTAATGCGTTTGTTTATTGATTTATGTATTAGCTTTTGTAGAATGGATAGAGCATAGAATAGGAAAGGGGTCCCCTTCCCGTAAAATGTTTTGCATTTTGCTCGTTGGAGCATCTTAACTCCCCGCCTAACAAATTTAAATTTGTAGGGCAATATACGCGTTGGGCGGAGGGCTTTGGCTCTTTATTAACGGTGAATCGCGCGGCCTTGCGGCTTTGCATTTGGAATGGGTTCGGATGCAGAGCCGCAATTTTTTGGTTTAAAAGCGCGTGGAAATTTTAAGAAAATTTGACAAAGCACTTGACAAGCAGACAGCGGTGTGTTACTATACTATCAGTTTAGCACGCTAAAGCGATAAAAACAAAATCTTTTATTCGGAGGAATCATTTAATGAAGAAAATTATTGTGCTTTTTCTTGCCGCGCTGATGATGCTGTTTGTATTTGCGTCCTGCGGCGGCAGCGGGGAACAAAAGGTCGTTACAATCGGTTATACGTTGTATGAGCCGATGAACTATCTGGACGAAAACAATGAATTGATCGGCTTTGACACCGAACTGGCAAAAGCCGTGTTTGAAGGACTGGGCTATCAGGTCGTTTTCAAGGAAATTGAGTGGTCCAATAAGTATACCGACCTTGCGGCGAAAAATGTAGATTGTCTTTGGAACGGCTTTACGGCGAACTGTGCGGACGACGACGGTGTGCAGAGAAGTGAGAAAGTAGATTTTTCCTACAATTACATGATTAACCAGCAGGCCGTGGTCGTCAAGGCGGACATTGCGCCGGCGGTTACGGACGCCAGCTATTTTAAGGATAAGATCGGGTATGCCGAGGCTGGCTCTGCCGGCGCTTCCTATGCGGATTCGGCTTTTGAGGGCGCGAAGATTATGGACGCCATCAAGCAGACCGAGGCGCTGATGGAGGTCAAGAGCGGTTCTGCAACTTTTGCGGTCGTGGACGTTCTTCTTGCGAAAAGTATAGTCGGCGCCGGCGATTATGCGGATCTTGCGATTGTGGACAGCCTGACGAGCGAGCCGGAATATTATGCGATTGGGTTTGAAAAGGGCAGCGCGCTGACCGCGCAGGTAAATGCGCAGCTTGAAAAACTTGCGGCGGACGGTACGATTAAAGCGCTTGCCGAAAAGTACGGTCTGGAGAACGCGGCGATTTTGGATTATTCCGATCAAAAATAAATTTTACGGAGAGTCTCAATGTCTTTTTGGCAGGTAACCCTTTATTTACTGGATGGGTTTAAGCTGACGCTGCTTTTGTTTGCGCTGACGCTTGTATTTGCGCTGCCGCTCGGACTTGCGGTCTCGTTTTGCTCCATGAGCCGGTTCCGGCCGGTTAAAGCCGTGACAAAGGTACTTGTGTGGATCATCCGCGGCGTACCGCTCATGCTTCAGATCTTTATCATTTACTATGTTCCCGGCTTTTTTGGATTTAACCTTTTTGCAAAGGTGGATTTGTACTTCCTGCTTACATATGGCGTGGAGAATACCGGGCGTTTTGTTGCTGTTATCATTGCCTTTGTCATTAATTACGCCGCCTATTTTTCCGAAATTTTCCGGGGCGGCATTGAAAGCATTTCGCAGGGGCAGTATGAGGCCGGTCAGGTGCTGGGGCTCTCTAAGTCCCAGATTTTCACAAAGATCATTTTGAAACAGGTGATTAAGCGAATCGTGCCTCCGATGAGCAATGAGATTATTACGCTGGTTAAAGATACGGCGCTTGCCAACGCGATTCTGGTCTCGGAGATTATCATGCAGGCGAAGAAGCTCGCAGCGCAGGCCATGATTTGGCCGCTGTTTTACACGGGCGTTTTTTATCTGCTTTTTGTAGGACTGCTTACGCTGCTGCTCGGGAGATTGGAAAAAAAGCTGAATTATTTCAAAGGATAAACGGTATGTTTTTTGAAGTCAGGCAATTTACCAAGAGCTTTGGTTCTGTTTCTGTTCTTCGTGGAATCGATTTCGGTTTGGAACAGGGAAAGGTTTTGTGTATTATCGGTTCCTCAGGCAGCGGAAAGACGACGCTTCTTCGGTGTATGAACTTTCTGGAAACCCCGGATACCGGCGAGATGTACATAAGCGGCGAAAAAATTTATGATGCCGCTGCCGACCGTAATCTGAACGACGCTATGCTTCGCCGGAAGCGGCTGCATTTCGGATTGGTCTTTCAGCAGTTCAATTTATTTCCGCAGTATACGGTGCTTGAGAATGTTACGCTTGCGCCGAAGCTTGCGGCGAAAGAGCGTCCGGATTATAAGGCCGGCAAAAAAAATATACTTGCGGAGCTTGATGCGTCCGGTATGGCGCTTTTGGACAGCGTGGGGCTTTTGGAGAAAGCGAATGCGTATCCGTGCGAATTGTCCGGCGGTCAGCAGCAGCGTGTGGCGATTGCCCGCGCGCTTGCTCTAAAGCCTGAAATATTATGTTTTGACGAGCCGACGAGCGCGCTGGATCCTGAATTGACCGGCGAGGTGCTGCGGGTGATCAAAGGACTGAAAGGGCAGGATCGCACGATGATCGTCGTTACGCACGAGATGGAATTTGCTCGTCATGTTTCGGACACCGTTTTGTTTATGGCGGACGGCGTGATTGAGGAGATCGGCGCGCCGGAAGAAATTTTCGGCTGTCCTAAAAGTGAAAAAACAAAAGCTTTTTTACAGCATTCTTTGGAAAAAATATAAAAATCAAAAAAGGAAGCATTTGCACATGCTTCCTTCAGTTTGTCGAAAAAGTATTCGCACAAACAAAATACTATAAAGGTTTCGTAAAAAAAGCCGGCTTTGCCGGCTTTTTTTACACCTTGTGGCCGCGCGAGTGCCGCATAAGCGGCGCGAAGACGCGAGTGAACGCGGTCTTCTCTGTCGAAAAACTTCGTTTTTCGACAGTCTCAAGGAAGCGTTTGCAAATGCTTCCTTTTTGTCTTTTTGAATGAAGGCAACGCCGGAGACGTTTCCCAAGAAAAGCGGGAATTTCTTGGCTTTGCGCAAAGACGGACAATACCGGATCGCACACCGGAGGTGCCGGCGGTGCTGAATGCGGCTGTGTTTTATTTTGCGAAATACGCGTCTATTGCGTCTGCAATTACCGCCGCGAACTCCGCTTGCCATTGGCCGTCGGATATTCGGGCCGCGTCTTCTTTATTGGAGATGAACCCGGTTTCGATTAACACGGAGGGCGCCGTGGTTTTGTAAAGCACCGTATAGCAGTCTTGGCCGTGCATGTCGTGCATGATTACTTGCTTATCGTTTGGAAACGCAGCCTCAAACGTTTTTTTGAAAGTTTGCGCAAAATATTTGTCAAGGCTGCTGGAATTGGGCGTGTCTACCGGATAATAAACGCGCGTGCCGTAAACGGACGGGTCGGATGGGAAAGAGTCACTGTGGATCGAAATAAACAAGTCCGCTGGATTCGCATTGGAAAAGTCTGCCCGTTCGCTCGGGCCGTAGGTCGCTTTTCCGTCGTCATATTCGGTTTCGGGCTGCGTCTTTCCGTCGTGCGTCATCACCACGGTGTATCCGCGGCCCGTGAGCAGTTCGGCCAATTTACATGTAATTGCAAAATTAATATCCGCCTCGGTCAAAGTGCCGAGGTTTTCCTCGTTCAGCGCGCCTGTGTCCGACAGGCCGTGTCCGCTATCCAAAATCACGCACAGGATACCGTCCGACATGGCGGCGTCATAGATTTGAGAAGGCTGACTCCCGCCGTCGCAGGAAAACAGCGCGGCTAGAAGAAGTATACTGAGCGGCAAAAGACGCCGGAAAATACTTTTCATCCAATCACCTCTACAATATCATACAGGCTTCGTCAATCTTTGTCAAGCGCCCGGAGCGCAAATTTTTCAAAAGTAGTTGACAGATGGAAAAAGGTATGTTACCATGTCTGTACTAATACGAATAATACGGTTTGGGGAGGAGTCCATGTGAGTTTAATTTATGTAGATCTTCGCAGCCGTACGCCGATTTTTGAGCAGATCATCGAATGCGTGCGTGATCTTGTCATCCGCGGTCTTCTGTCACCGGATGAACATTTGCCGTCTGTTCGCGCGCTTGCGGCCGAACTTGCGATCAATCCCAATACGATTCAGAAAGCATACGGTGAACTGGAGCGGCAGGGCGTCATTTATTCTCTGGCAGGCCGGGGAAATTTTGTCGCTTCGGATATTTCTGCGCTGACCGGGAAATATCGTGCGAAACTGCTGGAACGTATTGCGGAGAGCATTGAGGCCGCTTCGGAATATGGGATTGAGCGCGCGTGCGTTGAGCGCACGGTCGAGCGGGCGCTTGCAGCTTATGGAGGAGGGGACAGGATATGATCCAGATCAGCAAGGTTACGAAACGGTATGACAATATCAAGTCGCTCGATTCGGTCACGGCTTCGATCAAGCCCGGGTCGATTTTTGGGTTGATCGGTTCCAACGGCTCCGGGAAATCTACGCTGCTGCGTGTTATGAGCGGTATTTTTCGCGCGGACAGCGGAGAAGTGCTGTATGACGGGGAAAACGTGTATGAAAATGTGCGGCTGAAAAATAAGCTGGTATACCTTTCAGACGACCAGTATTTTCTTTCGAGTTCTACGATCGACGACATGGCCAATCTGTATGCGTCGGTGTATACGGATTTTTCCCGCGAAGAATATTTGCGGCTGCTTGATCTGTTTTGTCTGGACCGCTTTCGCAAGGTCGCCACTTTTTCCAAAGGAATGCAGAAGCAAGCGGCGATTTTGCTGGGACTTTCTGCTATGCCGCAGTATTTGCTGTGCGATGAAACGTTTGACGGTTTGGATCCGGTTATGCGTCAGATGGTCAAGCGCCTTTTTGCCGATGCGGTGGAGAGCCGGGGCATGACGGCAGTGATCGCTTCGCATAATCTGCGCGAACTGGAGGATATCTGTGATCATATCGGCCTTCTGCACAAAGGCGGCATATTGTTTGAGAACGAAATCGACAGCCTGAAAGAGAATATTCATACGGTGCAGGCTGTTTTTTCAAGGAAAATACAGATCGAGGATATTGCGCGCCTTGGGACGGTGTCTATCAAGCAGCGGGGCAGTATGGTGGCTGTGGTCATGCGCGGCAGTGTGGATGAGGTGCGGACAAAAGTACAGGCGCTTGAGCCGGATTTCTTTGAGATCATTCCGCTGACGCTGGAGGAAATTTTCATCAGCGAAATGGAGGAGAGGGGTTATGACTACTCGAAAATTGTCTTCTGAACGGCTGCTTGACGACAGGTTGATCGGAAATATGACCCGCCGCCGTATGCCGCATGTCCTGGTTGCATTTTTGATTCATTTTTTTACGACTTCCGTTCCGCTGATGATGGCGCGCAGGGAGTTTTCCGACGTTTTGTATACCCGGGCGCAGGTTTTGGACCATGCGGAATTTGCCGTGCGCCGGATCTTATCCGTTAATTTGGTGTTCATGTTTATCCTGGGCATCTATTTTGGCGTCGTTACCATGCATTATATGATGCGGCGGCGCAGCGCGCAGTTTTGGCATGCGCTTCCGCAGCGGCGTGAGACGCTGTATTTTTCCAGTCTGATTTCCGCATTGCTTTCAGCTGCGCTCGGCGCGCTTGTGAATCTGCTTGTTTTACTTGTGCTTTTTTCCGTGTATTCACTCTTTACCGCGGCAGTTATGCGGTTGTTTTTGCTGCTGCTCTTTAAAAATGTCGTGTATTTTCTCGCGTCTTATGCGGTAACGGTTTTTGCCGGCAGTTTTTCAGGCAGCAGCGTGGTACAGGTGTTGATGAGTCTGATCGTCCAGTTTTATCCGCTTGCCGCTTTTTGCGGAATAGCCATGCTCCGCGATATGTACGCGGTTTATTATGATCTTCAGTATTATATGTCGGAGCGCATTTTGCCGTGGCTGTCCCCGGCGGCTTATGCGGCGTCGCATTATTATGACGGCATTTCCGCGCTCTCTTTGGTCTGCGCGTTTCTGGCGATTGCCGCGCTTTTGCTGGGTGCAGCGGTGATATACCGGCGGCGCGCTATGGAGAATGCAGAAAAGACGATCGTATTCAAACGGCTGGGAACCATTGTCAAATATATGATCCTGTTTGTCATTACCGTTTATGCAGGCCTGTTTTTCTACGCCATTACCGATTCCACCGGCTTGTTCTGGACGATTTTTGGCTTTGGTTCGGGCGCGCTGCTCGGCTTTATGCTTTTAAATACGATTTTATATAAAACGCCCAAGGCCATGTTTCGCGGATTTCGCGGTTTGGCTGTGTTTGTCCTCGTTTTTGCGCTGTATTTTATTGTATTTGGCGCAGACGTATTTAAAATGGACGAGTTCGTTCCGGATGCGGACGCTTTATCTTATGCGGAGATCGCTGTGAACAGCGCGCCGTTTGACGACCGCCGCTTTGATGATCCAAAGATGCTCGATACGCTGTCCGCGCTCCTTGAAAATACGGTTGAGTTTGACGCAGAGGATCTGGTCAATCCCTATGATTACGGAGACGCGGCTTTTCAACTTTCCGTCGTCATGCATACCAAACTTGGCATTCCGATTGCGCGGACGTATTTTATTTCCAAAGCGGTTCCCGGTGCGCTGAGTTTTTTGGAACAGTATGCAAATGACCAACGTATGGACGAGATGCTTTATGAAATGGATCCGCTGCTTGAGCAGTATGGGAAACAAACGCTCCGTGCGCATTTTTCCGTACGGCTCGACGGAAATTATATTGATTTTGATGCGCCCATATATGAATTTATGGCGTTGTATCGTACGGAACTTGGAACGCTGGATTATAGTCGTTTGCGCAGTCTGTCGGTGGGGCAGGCGGAACTGTATTCTCCGTATATACCGGTTGCGGATGCAACAAATACTTTGCCGGTATCTTCCGCGGGGCTGTCCGCTGCGTTTCGGCAGCTTCAGATGACTGCTTTTCCGCTGTATGCAGATATGGAGCGTACGCTGGCATGGCTGCATACGCAGGCCTCTTTTGGGGAAGACGGCGCAGCAGAAGCAAGTACGGAAAGCAGGATTTGCGGCGGCTTGCTTCTGGATACGTCCGTTTTGGTTCCGGCGGCTCGCGAAGTAGGGCGGGACGATGGTGATGTAAATGAAGTAGAACGGTATTGCAGGTATTATTCTTCCACAGTGCTCAGCGCCGCGCAGGCAGAACGCCTCTATGTCGAATACGGCGCCGCCACGCGGTCCGGCTACGGCTTGTCTTCCGATTTCATCGCGATTGATACAACGCAATTGCTGGTTGTATTTTGGGATAATGACTTGCCGGAGACTGACGAGGCCGTTTACAGCGAGGAAGTTTATTTGGCGGATACGGCGTCTGCAGTCTGCAGCGAGTTCGTTTTCATCCCGCTGTCCCCGCGGTAAATCAAAACAAAATGACGCGATTTAGACGTTTTTATTCGCAACGTGTTTTTCTGCTTCTTTTTTCAGGGGTGTGAATTTCAATCTCCTTCCTTTTGCCTCTCCTAACCCACGGATGTTTTCTTTTTCCACTTCAAGAGCAGTGCAGAATTGAGAATAACGGCGACTGAACCGGCATTATGTACCAACGCGCCGATAACAGGATTTAAAATGCCTGGAATCGCAAGGGCAATTGCCAGAAAATTGAGCGCCATTGAAAAGGTCAGATTCAGCTTAATCGTTGTCATCATCCGCTTGGAGAGGGCAATCAGGTGCGGCAGTTCCTTTACCTCATCATCTACCAGCGCAATATCGGCTGCGTCCACCGCAATGTCGCTGCCCGTGCCGCCCATAGCAATGCCTACATTTGCCGCCTTCAGCGCCGGAGCATCGTTTATGCCGTCTCCGATCATGCAGACCGCCTCTTTCTTTTCCTGATAAGAAGCGATCCATTTCAGCTTATCCTCCGGCAGACAGTTTGCGTGTACTTCTTTGATATGGATTTGCTTTGCAATTTCGGTAGCTGCATTTTCATGGTCTCCGGTAAGTAAAACAGGCTGTACATTTAGGTTCGTCAGGCTGTCAATCATTGCGGCGCTTTCCTTGCGCACCGTATCTGAGAGAACAATATATCCGGCAAGCGTTTGATTGATTGCGATATAAATCACTGTACAGCCCTGCATAAGATATTTTTCTGCCTGCGGCAATACTGCTTTGGGTATTTCAATATTCTGTTCGGCAAGCATTTCACGATTTCCTGCAAGTACCGTCTTCCCATCTACAATAGATGAAATACCCCGCCCCGGAATCATTTTGAATTCCGCTGCGGATACAATATCCTTTCCGTTTGCCTGTGTATAGCATCGCGTGATCGCTTTGCCGAGCGGATGTTCGGATAATTGTTCCGCAGAAGCGCAAAGCGCGTATAACGTCTTTTCGGAGATTTCCGGTAGTATGCTCTCCGTTTTAATGACCTGCGGTGTGCCGTAAGTCAGCGTGCCCGTTTTATCAAAAGTAATTTTCGTTACCTTTGCCAGACGCTCTAAGGCATCGCCCTCACGGACAAGAAAGCCGTGTTTTGTCGCGTTTCCAATTGCCGCCATAATCGCTGTCGGTGTTGCCAATACCAGCGCACAGGGGCAAAAAACGACGAGAATCGTAACGGCGCGGATGATCTCACCGGAAATAAGCCATGTAAGCGCGGCGGCGCTCAGAGCAATCAAAACAATCCAAGTTGCCCACCGGTCGGCGAGGCTGACAATTTTCGCCTTGCCCGCGTCCGCTGATTGGACAAGGCGGATCATTCGCTGAATGGAACTGTCTTTGCCTACCTTGGTCGCTTTCATTTCAAAAGCGCCGAACTGATTGACTGTACCGGAAGAAACCTCGTCGCCTGCCGTCTTATCCACCGGTAAAGATTCGCCGGTCATAACGGCCTGATTGATCGAAGTTTGTCCTGATGTAATTATGCCGTCTACCGGAACGGTCTCTCCGGGAAGAACACGCAGAAGATCGTTTACTTTGACTAGTTCGGCGGGTATGATTTTTTCTCTTCCTTCGATAATCACTCTTGCTGTCTGCGGCGTCAAATGCACCAGTTTTTCGATTCCTGCGCGCGCTTTGGCAACCGTGAGATCTTCAAGCAATGCGCCAAGCTGCATGATAAATGCCACTTCTCCGGCGGCAAAATCCTCTCCGATGCAAACCGAAGCGATCAGCGCCAGAGAAACCAGCACATCGGCTTTAATATCAAAAGCGGTTACAAGACCAATGATGGCCTCTAAAATAATCGGAATACCGCAGAGAAGAACAGCGATCCATGCCGCATTAAACGGCAGAGGCAATAAATCAAATAAGCTGATGATTAGAGCAATGCCGGAAATGGCAAGCAGCGTGATGTCTTTCTTTGTGCCGCCAAGCGCCAGTATATGTTCTATTTTTTCCATGAACTTTTTCATAAACGTGTTCCTTTCTTAATATACCGTAAGGGGTATCGGTATTATCCATTATACACATGGGGGTATGGGTTGTCAAGCGGAGACGTGGAAATTTATACTAAAAAAAGCTCACGCATAGTAAAAATACCATACGTGAACTTCGCTTCACTTTACACAATAATGCAATCATGTCATATTTGAAAAACGTTCCACAGCTTTTGTAAAACTTTCAATCGTTTTATCCGGATCGCCATGTTCAATCCCATCCCGGACGCAATGTCGGATATGCCCTTCCAGCACGACTTTTCCACAGCTGTGCAAAGCTGATTTTGCGGCGTTGATCTGTGCCAAAACATCTTCACAGGGCACATCTTCGTCGATCATGCGGTCGATCGCCTGCACTTGACCGATAATTTTTTTCAGCCTGCGGTGCAGATTGTCCGAATCCATACACTGCCTCATTTTTTCGCCTCCAATACAATAAGGGGTATATGTATATTATAGGAGCCTTAAATCGTTTTGTCAAGTGTGCAGGCGATTGGACAATGTTTCCTTATCGCGCTTGGTATTGTGCCGGCTTCGTCTTTCGCGCCGCGTTTCAAATATTGTGATGCAAATTCCCGTGCGGAAACGGCTTTTCATCTCCGCACGGGCTCTTTGCGTATCTGTAATTAAAAAAATCAAGCAAATTGAATGCATATCTTTGCTTTGGTACGATCAGATCAGACTGCGCAGGATTTGCTTCATTTCCTCGGCGCTGGTCGCTGTATGGAGCCGGCCGCGCACTGCGGCCGCGCCCTCCATGTCGCGGATATACTGCGCTGTTTGACGCCGCGCTTCAGCGATCGCCGTGCGTGCCGGCTTTGTAGCCAACATCAGTTCCAAATGCAAAATCGCCGTTTCAATCCGTTCACTCGGTTCGGGCGGCGTATAACTTTTGCCGTCAAAGGAAGCCAAAATTTCGTCAAAAATCCATGGGTTTCCCATTGCGCCCCGGGCAACCATCACGCCGTCGCAGCCGGTGTGACGCAGCATGCGGAACGCGTCTTCGGCCGAAAAAATATCACCGTTTCCGACAACTGGAATGTTTACTGCTTGTTTGACCCCGGCAATGATATTCAGATCGGCCCGGCCGCTGTACATTTGTTCGCGCGTGCGTCCGTGGACGCAGATCATATCCGCGCCGGCTGCCTCCAGCGCTTTGGCCATCTCGGGCGCGTTTTTGTGTGTTTCGTCAAAGCCGGCGCGGATTTTGACGGTGACTGGCAGACGCGTGGCCGCGCGGACGGCGGCAACGATTTTTTCGGCGAGCGGGATGTCGCGCATCAGCGCGCATCCTTCTCCGTTGGAAACGATTTTTCGGACAGGACAGCCCATATTGATGTCGATTGCGGAGGGAATACGGACATAACCGGCCAGTGTACCGGAGGAGATTCGCTCAGCCGCTTCCGCCATAAATTCCGGTTTTGATCCGAAAAGCTGGATGGCGATGGGCATCTCGTCCGGGTCAAATTGCGCGAGCGCCGGCGTTTTTTTGTCGCCGTAGCAGATTGCGGCGGCGCTGATCATTTCGGTGCAGAGATATTCGGCGCCGTGCATTCGGCTTATTTTTCGAAATGCGCGGTCGCTGACACCGGCCAGCGGCGCTAAACAGAGCCCATGCGGGATATCAATATTTTTAATTTTCATTGTTTCTTGTTCTGCGCGCGGCAAAGATCAAAAATATCCGCCGCACAAACCTGAAAAAATTTTTATATAATCGTATCATTTTTTCCGCTTTTTGTCAACTTTGCTGCCAATTATTTTCACTATCTTTTTTAGGCAGCATGTGATAAAATGTTAATAACCCCAGTTGGCTGAAGTTTATTCAAAAAGGAGAAAAAAAGAGTATGAATAAAAAAGTCGCGATTGCTTTTTCATTTGCCGCAATATCCGCTGCGCTTGCGCTAGGTACATCTGCGCTGGACGGCGGACAAGTACATGTCAAAACTACGCTGAATGTTCGGACAAAGCCGGATATGAGCGCAAGCGTAAAAGCTTCTCTGTACGACGGACAGGTCGTCACGCTGCACGATAAAACCGGAAACTGGTGGTATATCCAATACGGCGACGGTTTATACGGCTATGCTTCCGCCAGCTACATCAGTTCGCTGGGACTCAAAAGCGCGTCTGTACGGACACGCGGCTCTAATCTGAATGTGCGCAGCGGCGCGGGTCTCAATTATTCGATTAAAGACAAGCTGAAAAACGGCGAGACGGTGCTTTGCCTCGGTACATACGGAAACTTCACTAAGGTGCTTTATAACGGGAATTCGGTAGGATATGTCGCAAGCGAATATCTTTCGATTTCAAACGGCGCGTCAGCGGCGTCCATTGCGCTGAACCTGCCCTCGTATAAACAGTATGATAGCCGCTGGGCCCGTCTGACGCTTCCAGGCAGCGGAGAAAGCATACGTACGCACGGCTGCGCGGTGACTGCACTTGCGATGACCGAGAGTTATCGCCTCGGGACCACGGTTACGCCGGCCAATATTTTGGAAAGCGAAAAGTTTACGTCAGGTGGCGCGATCTACTGGCCAAGCGGGTATGGACGCGGCGAAGCTACCGATACGTCGTTTTTGTATTCCTGCCTAGCTGCGGGCAAGCCGGTCATTGTCCATGTGAAAAAGGAAAACGGTGCTACGCATTTTGTCGTTGTATATGGATATACGGGCGGAGAACTTGACACAAAAAATTTCAAAATTTATGATCCGGGTTCGGAGACCCGTACGACGCTGGCTGACATTTATGCGGAGTATCCCTATATTGTCAAAACCATCGTTTATTGAATTCCGACGGGCAAAGCGGAGGTATACCCTAAACATCAGGGTATACCTCCGCTTTGCTTGGATGCAGCGTCGATAGAGCAGCTGCAGTAGTGTACGGCGATCTTTATGACCGCCGGATTTTGCATGCATTCAAATTGCCGAGCCTTTTTCGGACAGGGCGCATAAAAAATCGATTGCTTCCAGATAGCCGTCAAATCCGTGGCCTGCAATGGTTTTTTTCGCTGCGAGCGATACGTACGAAATTTTCCGGAATTCCTCGCGTGAATTTACGTCGGAAATGTGCACTTCGACCGCAGGAAGGCCTACCGCTTTGAGCGCGTCAAGAATCGCGACGCTCGTGTGCGTGTAAGCAGCGGGATTGATAATAATGCCGTCGAATCGGCCGTATGCGCGCTGGATTTCATCCACGATCGCGCCCTCATGATTGGATTGGAAGCAATGGACAAAAGCGCCTTTTTTCTGTCCGTGTGCTTCGATCATTCGTACAAGTTCGTCATAGGTGTTTTTTCCGTAGATGTCCGGCTCTCGTATGCCCAGCATATTCAGGTTTGGGCCGTTGATGACCAAAAATTTCATATTTTGCACCAATCCCTTTCTTTGAAAGCTGCAAGCGTCCGCGCGGCGCCCTCGTCCGCGCTGGCGCATTCTGGTACGATGATATCCGCTGCCGCTTCGTAGATCGGACGGCGTTTTTCGTACATCTTCCTGAGCGCGTCTGCGCTGCTTGAAAGCGGCCGCCCGTCGGTCGCAAGGGCGTCCAGCGCACGCTTAAGATAGACGATGCATCCGTTTTGACGCAGGGCGTTTCGGTTTTCGGGGCGCAGGACGGTTCCACCGCCGCAGGCGATGATGCAGTTGCTTTTTGCGGATATTTCTATGCAGATATCGGTTTCCAAATCTCTGAAATGCGCCTCACCGCGCGTGCGGATGATTTCAGCCGCGGACATGCCCGCGCGTTCGGCAATGAGCAAATCGAGGTCATACAGCGGCCGTCCGGTTTTTTCGGATAGAATGCTTCCGACCGTGCTTTTTCCGCAGCCCGGCATACCGATCAGCACGATGTTGGAGAGCGATTGGTGCATGGCCGCGAGCACGGCGTCGATTTCTGCTTCCGAATGTTTTTGTCCACGGAAATACGCGTCCGCATAGGCGGCTTGCGCCACCAGCATCGGAAGGCCTCCTGCAGCGGGAATGCCCCGCTGCAGGGCGTCGAGCACAAGACGCGTGCGCAGCGGGTTGTAGATGACGTCTACGACGCCCAAAAGCGCGGGCATCTGCGAAAGATCGAGCGGCCGCGCCTGTATGTCCGGATACATGCCGACCGGTGTGGTATTGATCAGGATTTCTGCGTCTGCGCACGTCTTATGGAGATTTTTGTAGTTGACGCTGCCTTTTCTCGATATGATCGTTATTTTGCGTGCGCCGCCGGCCTCGGCGGCGGCGCATGCCGTTTTCGAAGTGCCTCCACCGCCGAGGATGACGGTGTGTTTTCCGTAAAGCTCGATGCCCGCGCGGCGGCACAGAAACCGGAACCCGTCAAAATCAGTATTGAAGCCGAAAAGACAACCGTTATAATTGGCTACCGTGTTCACTGCGCCGATGCGCATGGCCGCGCCGTCTAAGAAATCGCAGAGCGGCATTACATCCTGCTTGTAAGGAATCGTCACGTTTACGCCGTCAAAATTCCGCGCGCGCATAAAGGGCGCGAGCGCGTCGGGCGCAAGCTCGCACAGTCCATAGTCGGGATTCCCAAACAGCGCGTGAATTTTTGGCGAGTGTGAATGCGGCAGGTGCTCTCCGACGATGGCGTACCGCATATCAGACCTCGGAGTAGCAGCCAAGGAACGTGCCGCCTTCATATTCTGCGTCGAACAAATCCAGCGTTTCGATCAGTCCGTCCGCATACAGCGAAGAATCAAAATCCAGATAAAACATGTATTCAAAATCCTTGCCCGGGATCGGCCGGCTTTCAATTTTGGAAAAGTTTACGCCGAGCGTGGCAAATTTGGCCAGAATGCTGAACAGCGAACCGGGCGTATGCGGCAGCGTGAACATGATGCTGGTTTTGTTGGAACCGGGATAAATTTCAAGCGCTTTGGAAATGCAGATGAAACGCGTGTAGTTGTTGTCGCTGTCTGCGATGCCGTCCGCAAGCTTGGTCAGGCCGTACAGCGCCGCGCAGGCTTCGTTGCAGATCGCGGCTGCGTCGGTTCGCTTGCTTTCCGCAAGCATTTTGGCCGCCGTCGCCGTATTGGCGCACTCGGTGATCTTGACATCCTTGCCCAGTGACTTCAAAAATTCCTGACACTGTCCGATCGCCTGCGGATGCGAGAAGATTTCGCGGATATCTGCAAGCTTTGCGCCTTTTTTCGCAGAGAGCGTGTGGTCGATGCGCAGCTTGATGCTTTTGACGATATAGAATTTATGGCGCTTCATCAGGTCGTAGACTTCGGTGACCGAACCATGCAGGTTGTTGCTGATCGGCAGGATGCCGTACCGGCAAAAGCCGCTGGCTACCGCGTTGAAAACGCCCTCGAATGTGCCCATATACATAATGCTTGGAATCGAAAAAAGCTTTTCGGCTGCCACCTGCGAATAAGCGCCCTCAGTTCCCTGACAAGCGACGGTGCAGGTCGTCGGCAGCGTTTTCGGTGTTTTTTCGGCTGCTTCCCGGATCTTTGCAGCCAGGCGGCCGCCTTCGCCGAGGCGTGCGGTCTGGTAGGAGCGCGATACTTCAAACAATGTGGTATACAGCACCTTTGTATAGGTGGCCATGCGGCTGTCCATATCTTTGGTCAAGCGCGCGACGATCTCACGTTCGCGTCCCGGATAGGCTACCGGCAGATTGTTTTCCTTTTTGTACTCCGCAAGACTTGCGCAGAGTTCCATGCGCTTTGCAAAGGCTTCGCGGATGACGTCGTCAATTTTGTCGATCTGGGTTCTAGTCTCATTCATGTCCATGGGTTTCTACCTCACTTAAAATATCAAGTATGCACAGTGCGGCGACGGCTTCCGTAACGGGCACGGCGCGCACGGCGATGCAGGGGTCGTGTCTGCCGTGGATCTGCAAAACGGCGTTTTCGCCGGTCCGCAGATTCACGGTCGGCTGTTCTTTGTAAATAGAAGGAGTAGGTTTTATTGCAATACGGAACACAATGGGCATGCCGTTGGTGATGCCGCCCTGTATGCCGCCGCTGCGATTGGTTGTGGTGACGACACGGCCGTCTTGGTAGGCAAAGGGATCGTTATGCGCACTGCCGGTCATGTCAGCGGCGGCAAATCCGCTTCCGAATTCCACACCGCGCACCGCCGGTATCCCGAACAGCGCAGCTGCCAGCCGGTTTTCGACGCCGTCGAACATCGGATTGCCGCAGCCGGGCGGCATGCCGGTGACCGCGCATTCGATGATCCCACCGACCGAGTCGCCCTCGGCTTTTGCGGCATGGATTTTTTCCTGCATGCGCACGCCCGCTTCATCGGACAAAACGGGGAACGGCTTTTCCGCCGCTTTATGCAGCTGCGCGCTCGGATTTACGGGATCAAAGCACACATCGCATATGCCGGCCGCTTTTGCGAGGTGCGCGCCGATCTCAATGCCCCGGCGGGAAAGAATCTGAAGCGCAATTGCACCCGCCGTGCAAAGCGGCGCGGTGAGACGCCCGGAGAAATGTCCGCCGCCCCGTATATCGTTTTTGCCGCCGTAACGGATATAAGCTGTGTAATCGGCGTGGGAGGGGCGGGGAAGCTCACGCAGATTCGCATAATCGCCTGAACGCGTATCCTTGTTGCGGATGATCGCAGTGACCGGGGCGCCGGTGGTCACATTTTCACGAAGCCCGCATAAAAATTCGGGGATATCTTCTTCACGCCGGGCCGTAGAAAGCGCGCTGTGACCGGGCGCGCGCCGCCGCATAAACGCAAGGAGCGCGTCCATGTCGACCGGCTCGCCGGCGGGAACTCCGTCGAGCGTCATTCCGATCGCATCTGCGTGCGACTCGCCGAAAATTTCAACTGTTACACGTTTGCCCATCTGTGAGGACATGGCATTTACCTCCGAGTTTCTGAAAATCTTCAAAAAAGGATGGATAGGATTTCGCAACGGCATCTGCGCCGCGCAGGACTGCGCCCGCCGCGGTTTTCGTCGCCAGAACGGCCGCGCTCATGGCGATGCGATGATCGTTTGCTGTGTCGCATGTCCCGCCGCAAAGCGGGCCGCCGCGGATTGAAAAGCCGTCGGCATTGCATTCGATGCCGCCGCCGAGCGCCCTGATCATTTCCGCTGTGGTATGGAGCCGGTCGCTCTCCTTGATTTTCAGGCGCGCGCCGCCGCGGATTTGACTGACGCCGTTTGCCGTCGCAAGAACGGCGGCCAACACGGGCAGCGCGTCGGGCATATCCTCACCGTCAAAGGAAACAGCGGTGAGCGGCGCGCCGCTGATTGTAATCTGATCTGCCCGCAGGCAGACCGAAGCGCCGGCTTCGGCAAGGACGGCCAGCAGATTTTTGTCCCGCTGGTGCGAGTTGAGCGGCAAGCCCGTAACGGTTACACTGCCACCGAGCGCGCCTGCGCACAGCCAAAAGCCCGCGCTCGACCAGTCGCCTTCCGCTGTGTAGCCCGTGACTGAACGGTAGCGCTGCCCGCCCGGAATCCGATAGCCAAAATCAGTTTGGCTGATCCGGATGCCAAAACGGCGCAGTGTGTCGAGCGTCATATCTACGTAACCGGCGGAAGCCAGCGGCGTCGTCAGACGAATTTCACTGTCGTCCGTAAGCAGAGGAAGCGCAAAGAGCAGCCCGCTGATATACTGGGAACTGACGTCTCCGCGAATCGTGTAGACGCCGCTTTTCAGCCGCCCGCGACAGCGGATGGGCAGAAAATCATCGGATACTTCCACGTCGCCTCCCCGCATCGCCGCACACAGCGGCCCAAAGGGCCGGCGGCGAAGTCCCGGCGCGCCGTCGAGCACACATGAATCATACAGCGTCGCTGCCACGGGCAGCAGCAGCCGCGCAGTGGTTCCGCATTCCCCGGCAAAAAGCGCGGGCGGCGTATCTTTTTTGCGATTTCCTTGAATTTTTGCATGCCAGCCGTCCGCCTCTTCGCAAAGCGAAATGTCTGCGCAGAGCGCGCGGAGCGCGCCGGCCGTTGCGCGAATGTCGTCAGACAGAGTCGTAAACCGGATATCCGAGCAGCCGTCCGAAAGCGCGGCAGCGATCAGAAACCGGTGGACGTCGGATTTTGAGGAAATTGCGCGGACAGCGCCGGACAGCGGCGTATTTTCAATTCGAATGTCCATAGGCCCTCACAGTCCTGCGGCGATCAGTTTTCGAACATCCGACGCGGGACTTTTTCGAATGACGCTGCCCCCGATACGTTCGGGTATAATCAAGTTGATGAAATCTCCGTCCGATTTTTTGTCGGAGAGGGTAAGGGATGCCAGCGTATCCGCGTCGAAATCACAGCGGCTGGGCAGCGCGCAGGCGTCGAGCGCGCGCTCTATATGCGCCGCGGTGCCCGGCTCGGCCATTTGAAGCCGCTGAGCACCGCGTGCGATGACCGCCATGCCGATGGCGACCGCGTGACCGTGCGTGATGCTGAAGTTTGATGCGGCTTCCACCGCGTGGCCTACCGTATGACCGAGGTTGAGCAACTGCCGTTTTCCATGGTCGAATTCATCCGCAGATACGATATCCCGTTTGATCTCCACACAGCGGGCGATCAGCGCTTCTAGATTTTCGTTTTTGTAATTTTGAATTTGCTCAAACAGCGTTTTATCGCAGATCACGCCGTATTTCAGCATTTCCGCAAGGCCATCCTGCCATTGGAGAGGCGCGAGCGTTTTGAACGTATTCGTGTCGCAGAGGACAAGTTTTGGCTGGTGGAACGCGCCGCACAGATTTTTTCCATGCGAAAGATCGACGGCCGTTTTCCCCCCCACCGAGGAATCTACGGCGGCCAGCAGCGTGGTCGGCAATTGAACATAGTCTATGCCGCGTAAAAACACAGCGGCTGCGAACCCAGCCATATCGCCCACGACGCCGCCGCCAAGCGCCAAAATCAGATCGCTTCGGCAAAAATGCTTTTCCGCCAGAGATTCCAGAAGCTGCTCAAGCGTGGAAAGCCGTTTTTGCGCTTCGCCGTTTGAAAAAATAAACGTGCTGCACTCAAAGCCCGCGTTTTCCGCAGCGCGTACAAGGCGGCTGCCGTAGAGCGGGAAGACGGCGTCGTCCGAAACGATCATGATCCGCTTGCCCCGGGCAATCCCGGCGATTCTCGCCCCGGCGCTGTCCAGCAGGCCGGCGCCGATGTGCACTTCATATTCGGTACTGGTATGGATGGATATGGATGTCATTTTTGCCTCACAATCTGTCCGCTTGAATTTTTCGGGCGTTTCCGTCGGCGAGCAGTTTATGCATGGCTTCCCGGTCGCCGCAATCGAGCGCCGCTTTGTATTTTTGCAGATTTTCGATCAGTTCTTCGATCATACCGGCCAGGTTTTCGCGGTTTTCAAAAAACAACTCCGTCCACATATCGGGATTCAACCGCGCGACGCGCGTCATATCCCGGAACGAACCTGCGGAAAAGCCGCTGTGCTCGGTCGCGTATTTGCCGTGCGCATAAGCGCTGGAGACCACGTGGGCAAGCTGCGAGGTAAACGCGATGATTTTATCGTGCTGCGCGCAGGTGCTGCGCGTGATCCGGCAAAAGCCGATGGCTTTGCAAAGTTCGGACACTGTTTCGACGGCTTTTATATCTGTGCAGGCTTCCGTGCAGAGGATCATGGAAGCGCCCTCGAAAAGAGAGGCGAAAGCGTAGTCGAATCCGCTGTGTTCGATCCCGGCCATCGGATGTCCGCCGATGAAATGGAGCGAAGTGCCGGCAATCAGCGCGCCGACCTCCGTGCAGACTTCGGTTTTGATGCCGCAGGTGTCGAGCAGGATTGCGCCGGGCTTAAAGCGGCCGAGATTTTCACGTACAAATTCAATCGCGGCTTTCGGATACAGCGCAATAAGGATAAGGTCGCATGTGCCGAGGTTTTCGGTCGACGCTTGCGCGTCGATTGCGCCGACTTCCAGCGCCTGATCGATAACCGATGCGTCCTTGTCCGTGCCGATCACCGTATGCAGCGTACGTTCTTTGATTGCCTTGGCAAACGAGCCGCCGATGAGTCCCAGCCCGCAGATGAAGATCTTCATAGTTTTTTCCGTCCCTGTTCTATCGTTTACAGTATAGCAGTTTTTCAAAGATTTTGCAATCAGCCTTTGTATGCGTAAGGACGCACGGCCTCGACCGCACGCATAACGTCGTCGAACGCTTCGGGCGTCAAGGATTGTTTGCCGTCGCAGAGCGCATGCGCGGGATCGTTGTGTACTTCTACGATCAGACCGTCCGCGCCCGCGGCGGTTGCCGCAATGCACATGGGTTTGACGAGTCTTGCAACGCCGGTCGCATGGCTTGGGTCGATGATGATCGGCAGATGCGTGCGTTCCTTGAGAACTGGGATCGCGCAGAGATCCAGCGTGTTGCGCGTGGTGGCCGTTTCAAAGGTACGGATACCGCGCTCACAGAGAATGACTTTCTCATTGCCGCCGGCCATGATATATTCGGCGCTCATTAAAAGTTCTTCGATTGTGCTGGCTAATCCGCGCTTGAGCAGAATCGGCTTGTCTACATGTCCGAGTTCTTTCAGCAGTTCAAAGTTCTGCATGTTTCGCGCACCGACCTGGATGACGTCCACATCCTCGAAAAGGGGAAGCTGCGACATATCCATAATTTCGGTTACGATCGGCAGGCCGGTTTTGGCTTTCGCTTCTAAAAGCAGTTTGATGCCCTCTCCGCGCATGCCTTGGAAAGAGTAGGGCGAGGTGCGCGGCTTGAACGCGCCGCCGCGAAGCAGTTTGGCTCCGCTTTTTTGGACGTCGGCCGCGACTTCGCAGATCTGCGCTTCGGATTCGACCGAGCAGGGGCCGGCGATGACTGCAAAGTTGCCGCCGCCGATTTTAACGCCTCCAACGTCAATGACCGTGTCCATTGGGTGGAATTTGCGGTTGGCGTTTTTGTAAGGCTCCTGGATGCGCTTGACGTTTTCCACAATGTCGAGCGCGCTGAGCAGATCGATGTCAACCTTGGAGGTGTCGCCTACGAGTCCAAGGATCGTAGAATTTTGCCCTTCGCTTTTGTGGACGGAAAGCCCCATGCCTTGAATCCATGACTCCAACTGCTCAAGCTGCGCTTTGTCC
This sequence comes from uncultured Eubacteriales bacterium, assembly GCA_958352145.1. GTDB lineage: Bacteria > Bacillota > Clostridia > Oscillospirales > CAG-272 > UMGS902. Next base: position 44,331 of record CATWNM010000001.1, on the reverse strand, counting down.
GCATTTTGCTTTAGAATAACAACCATGATACGATACTCCTTTTATATATAAAATAATCCGAATTCAACCAAACAAAAACAGGGCTCGCAGCTTATTTTGCTGCAAGCCCTGTATATCCGCAGATGCAAACCTCTATGCGGCCACAGATTTTCGAACAGCAAAACAAGCCTTATCCATAAAATAGATAAAGCTAAAGTAAAAATATGCAAATACGCTGTTTTGCTGCGTGTTCCGCATGGTTTTTCGCTGTCCTTTCATTGGTTTCTTCAAGTGTAGCATAAAAAGAAACGCAAGTCAACAGCAAAACTTAAAATTTATTTAGGCAAAGCTATAGAAATTTTTCGGCGTATGTGCTACAATTTGAGTGAATTTATAAAATGTTCGGAAAAAATGAGGGGATCAATATGCCGGTATTGTATGGCGGATATACGAAAGAAGAAATTTTATCCAGGGTAGATCATACGCTTTTGCGGCAGGACGCGGTTTGGCCGCAGATCCGGCGCGTGGTCGGCGAAGGGATCGAAAATGGAACGGCGTCGGTCTGCATTCCGCCGTCCTTTGTACGGCGCGCCTCGGAATATGCGGGCGGCAACGTGAAAATCTGTACGGTCGTCGGTTTCCCAAACGGATACAATACCAAATCCGTCAAGGTTTTCGAGACCAAAGACGCGATTAGAAACGGCGCGGATGAAATCGATATGGTCATCGACATCGGCGCGCTGCGCGCAGGCGATGATGACGCTCTGCTTGACGAGATTCGGGCGGTTCGAGCCGTGTGCGCCGGAAAAATTTTAAAGGTAATCATTGAGACCTGTCTGCTGACGGAGGATGAAAAAGTCCGCATGTGCGGGATCGTTTCTGATTCCGGCGCGGACTATATCAAGACCTCCACCGGATTTGCCGGGGGCGGCGCAACTTTTGAGGATATTGCGTTGTTTTTGAGGCATGTACGGGGAATTAAAATCAAGGCGGCCGGCGGAATCCGCAGCATAGAGGACGCCGCGCGCTTCATTGAGCTTGGCGCGGATCGTCTGGGAACAAGTTCGATGATTCGGCTGTTCGAGGAGGCAAAGGCGTGAAACGGGTATTTTTGATCGTCCTTGACAGCTTTGGGATCGGCGCTATGCCGGACAGCGCCGGATTCGGCGACGCCGGGGCGGATACGCTGGGGTCGGTTCGAAGGTCGCCTTGCTTTTGCGTGCCGGTCATGCGGGAATACGGTTTACTGAATATAGAAGGGCTTGATGGCGGCGTAAAAAGTCCTAAAGGCGCGTATGCGCGCATGACTGAGGCTTCCCGCGGCAAGGATACGATCATTGGGCACTGGGAGATGTGCGGCGTTGTGTCCGAGCGGGATCTCCCGGTGTATCCCGCGGGGTTTCCGAAGTCGGTCATCGACGATTTCGAGCGCCTGACCGGGCATAAAACGCTCTGCAATCTTCCGTACTCCGGGACAAAAGTGATTGCCGATTACGGCAAAGAGCATGTACGTACTGGAAAGCTGATCGTATATACCTCGGCCGACAGTGTGTTTCAGGTTGCCGCGCATGAGGATGTCGTACCTGTACGGGAGCTTTACCGCTGCTGTGAAATCGCCCGAAAAATGCTGCGGGGCGAGCATGGCGTAGGCCGGGTGATCGCGCGTCCTTTTGCGGGGGATTTTCCGTATACACGCACCGCCGGGCGGCATGATTATGCTCTGCCGCCGCCGCACGAGACGCTGATGGATTTGATGCGGTCGTCGGAGTTGGATACGATCGCCGTCGGCAAGATCGGCGATATTTTCGCGGGGCGCGGGATCGGACGATCGGTGAAAACCGATGGGAACGCGGACGGCATGCGGAAAACGAAAGAACTTTTGGATGCGGATTTCCATGGGCTTGCTTTTATCAATCTGGTGGATTTTGATATGCTGTATGGGCACCGCCGGGACACGGACGGCTATGCGGCCGCGCTGACGGAGTTCGACCGCTGGCTTGGCGAGTTTATTCCCGCTATGCGCTCGGAGGATCTGTTAATGATTACGGGCGATCATGGCTGTGACCCCGGTTTTCGCGGGACCGACCATACCCGCGAGTATACGCCGCTGCTGGCGGTTGGATGCAATGTGCATCCGGCCGATCTTGGCACGCGGCGGAGCTTTGCGGATATCGGCGCGACCGCGGCGGAGTTTTTGGGGATTGAATACAGTCTGCCGGGCAAGAGTTTTTTGCCGCAGATTTTGCGAGGATAAAATGACAAAAGAAGAATTGGTGCGACATGCCATAGAAGCGATGAAGCGCGCGTACGCGCCCTATTCGGGGTGTTTTGTCGGCGCGGCGCTGCTGGCCGAAAATGGGCAGGTATATCTTGGCTGCAATATCGAAAACGCGGCTTTTGGCCCGACAATTTGTGCGGAGCGTGCCGCCATTGCCTGCGCGGTATCGGCTGGGCAGCGCCGCTTTTCGGCCATTGCAATCGCGGGCGGAAAGGGCGGAGAAATCGGCGCGCCGTTTGTGCCGTGCGGCGTCTGCCGTCAGGTTTTGTGTGAATTTTGCGGCGACGGTTTCCCAATCTATATTGCGTGCGGCGGCAGAGAGATTGTGTGTTATACGCTCGGCGCGCTTTTGCCCGAGAGCTTTGGCGGGGAACATGTAAAGTAGTTGTTTTTATGGAGTTGATTTTGCCGGGAACGTTGTCTTTGGCGCTTTGAAACGCATGCAGAGGCGTTATGTCAAAGCGAAGAGACGTGTTCCCTATAGGTTAAGGCGATGCCGCTAGAACATTTCGGATGACTGTGGACGTTTGCGCATCTTGATGTAACGGTTGTTTCGAATGCATAATATATGGGAGATAAAGGGGGACATTTTATGCTGCCCGACAATGATTTGCAGTACCATATCCGCTGCTGCGAAGGGGATATCGGACGTTATGTGATTTTGCCCGGAGATCCCGGACGCTGTGAGAAGATTGCGGCGTATTTGGAGGAGGCGGATTTTGTATCGCAAAACCGCGAGTTTACAATTTATACAGGCCGTCTGCTTGGGGAGCGAGTGAGCGTTTGCTCCACCGGCATTGGCGGACCGTCCAGCGCGATTGCGATGGAGGAATTGTTTGCCGTGGGTGCGGATACGTTCATCCGGGTCGGAACGGCCGGCGGCATAGACCGGCGTGTGCGCGCAGGGGACTGCGTGATCGCTACGGGCGCGGTGCGCCAGGAGGGCACCAGCCGCGAATACGCGCCGCCGGAATATCCGGCGGTCGCCGACTTTGAAGTGACGCAGGCACTGGTATGGGCGGCCGAGGAAGCCGGTTTTCGGTTTCATACCGGCATTGTGCAGAGCAAGGATTCTTTTTACGGACAGCACAGTCCGCATCGCATGCCGACCGAGGCGGAACTGCTCGGAAAATGGGAGGCGTGGAAACGGCTCGGCGTGCTGTGCAGCGAGATGGAAAGCGCCGCGCAGTTTGTGGTTGCGGATGCGCTCGGCGCGCGATGCGGAGCGGTATTTCATATTGTTTGGAATCAGGAGCGCAAGGAGGCGGCTTTAGATGACGCCGGTGAAATGAATACCGATACCGATGCGGCGATTCGGCTTGCCGTGGAAGCGCTCAAAATTTTAATCGAACGTGACCGCGGATAAAATTTACCGAAATATTGAGGAAAAAATGGATATTCAAATCAGGGCGTATGAAAAAACGGATGTCGATTCGTTGGTTCGAATCTGGAATACCGTTGTGGAAACCGGTATCGCTTTCCCGCAGACGGAAATGCTTACGGAAAGCACGGGCGGCGCTTTTTTCTCGGCACAGTCCCTTACAGCTGTTGCTTATGATTCTGGTTGCGGGGACATTGTGGGACTTTATATCCTGCATCCGAACAATGTAGGCCGGTGCGGGCATATATGCAACGCAAGCTATGCAGTGAAGGATAGAATGCGCGGACAGGGAATCGGCGAGCAACTTGTCCGGCATTGCATGGAGACGGCAAAGACTTTGGGATTTCGCATTCTGCAATTCAATGCAGTGGTAAAAAGCAACGCGCCGGCGCTTCATTTGTATCAAAAACTGGGGTTTGTGCAGCTTGGCACGATCCCGGGCGGATTTTTGATGAAAGACGGACATTACGAGGACATCATTCCGCATTACTGTGTTTTGTAGAATGGTCAGGCGCCTTTATACGGCGGACAAAATATATAGGTACGGCGAATACGGCTAAGAATTGGAAAAAGACGGCTTTTTTGCCGTCTTTTCAACCTATAGAAAAGTATTTTGCAATAAACGTGGTTTTGCCGGCCTTGTTACACCGGATAGGGGCGCAGCGGAGCGGACAGCACACGTTTTTCAGCAGAAAACCTTGACTTTTGGCCGCTGGTCTTTATTTGTTTGCGTTTTCCAGCATGCCTACGATCGCCGATTTGGAAGTCAGTCCGATGTGCGAGTCGGCGATTTCCCCATTTTTCATGACAACAAGCGTCGGTATGCTCATGACGGAAAATTCAGAAGCAAGCGTAGAGGCTTCGTCCACGTTGACTTTGCAGACCTTAAATTCGGGATGTTCTTCTGCAATTTCATCCACGACCGGAGAAACCATCTTGCAGGGGCCGCACCAATCGGCGTAAAAGTCGATTAGGGCGACGCCGGCATAATTTTTGATTTCACTTTGAAAATTCTCTTCGTTCAACTGTATGACAGACATGATTGCACCTCTTTGCGGTATAAAATATTTTCAGCAGCCGAACACTGCCAGTATTGTAATGCATATAGTATAGCACAAAAAGCCGATACTGAAACTGTATTTTGAAAAATTTTGTTTTTTAATTTCGGTTTGGATTTGTGCAGGAGCATGGAAATACCGTTCAGAAAAGTTGTTCTATAAAATTTCATAATGATTTTGGAGGACTTGATATGTTTGATGTTTGCATTATAGGCGCCGGTCCGGCGGGAATGAGCGCGGCAATTTACGCCTGCCGGGCAGGACTGCGCACGGCGGTTTTTGAAAAAGCGGTCTGCGGCGGACAGATGGTCAATACGCCCGAGGTCGCCAATTATCCGGGGATTGCAATGACCTCCGGTGCAACGCTGTCGGAATCTATGCGCGCGCAGATGCTTGCGCTTGGCGCGGCGCTGTATACGGAAGAGGTGCTGTCCGTTTCCGGAGAGACTCCTCTCTCACTGAAAACCGCCTCAAACGAATATACGTCCCAGACACTGATCCTTGCTAACGGCGCTGAGCGCCGGAAGCTCGGCGTGCCGGGGGAAGAACGTCTTATGTATCGCGGCGTATCTTTCTGTGCGGTATGCGACGGCATGTTTTTTCGTGGAAAGCGGGTCGCGGTTGTCGGCGGCGGCAATACTGCGCTTGAGGACGCGCTGTATCTTTCGGGAATTTGCGAGAAGGTATATCTGATCCACCGCCGGGATACGTTTACCGCGCAGAAGGTTTTTGCAGACCGCGTCCTGTCCGCAAAGAACATTGAGATTTTATATAATACGACGGTGACGGAAATCCTTGGGGAAAAGAAAACGGAAGCGCTTTCGCTGAAAACAGCGGATGGCGATCGGAAAATCGACGTTGCCGCGGTGTTTATCGCCGTTGGACTTGTCCCCGACAACGCGCGTTTTCGCGGGCTTGTGCCGCTCGACAGCAGTGGGTATATCGAAGCGGGGGAGGATACGCGCACAGCGCGCCGCGGTGTTTTTGCCGCGGGCGATACGCGGTCGAAAACGCTGCGCCAGATCGTTACGGCTGCGTCCGACGGCGCCAGAGCCGCTGTGGAGGCTGAAAAATACGTGCGAGGACTGTGATTTGTTCAAACCACATATGTATCCGGCTGGCTGGTCGTTGGCACGGCTTTCAGCAGCGCCGCGCGCGCTTTATAATCGGGCAGCACGCCGGACAGCAGTGTATAGAATGCCGCGGAGTGGTTAAAGTGGATCAGATGGCAGAGTTCATGCACGACCACATAATCCTGCGCCGTTTCGGGGTAGAGCATCAGCCGCCAGGCATAACAGATATTCCCGTTTTTGCCGCAGGAGCCGAAACGGTTTTTTGCATTGGTAATACGAACGCGGTTGTAGGTCAGTCCCATACGCGCTGCAAAATAGGTGGTTTTTGCGGGCAGTATATCCGCTGCCTGTTTGCGCAACTGCATGATTTCATCTTCGCTCAGCGCGCACATTGCCGCCATCCGCGCTCGGGCAGCGGTCAGTTTGTTTTGGATCCATGCACTGTGCGCCGAGACGCAGGTTTCAATTTCGCGCTGCGAAACATACAGCGGCGCGCGCACCAGCAGCCGCACGTCCCTTGTAATTTCCAGCGCCAGCGTGCGTCTTTTTGAGCGGATGATTTCAAAACCGGCTGTCATTTGACTTCGATCAGTTCATAAGTCATGGAACCGATGCCAATTGCCTGTCCATGTTCCAATTGCGTGCGCCAGGCGGTATTGGGTGAAATGTCGGTAAAATGATCGCCGTGGGTGTGTTCGACCTCATCCAGCATGGAACCTTGGAGGATCGGCGCTTTCAGCACTGCTTCCGCGCAGGCGGTGTCCAGCGCGACGGGATCGAAGGAGGCGAAGATGCCAATGTCGGGCACGATGGGCGCGTCGTTTTCACCGTGACAGTCGCAGAAAGGCGAAACGTCGATCACAAAGTTGATATGAAAATTTGGACGGCCTGCGAGGATCGCTTTGGTATATTCGGCAATTTTGCAGTTTAAAATCTCGCCTTTTTCGTCCATGGAGGCAACGATCGCGTCCTTGGGACATACGCCGATGCAGCGGCCGCAGCCGGCGCATGCATTATGATCGATGCGCGCCTTTTTGTTTTCCAAAACCGCGCCATTATGCGCGCAGATCCGCGAACATGCACCGCAGCCGATGCAGCGCTTTTGATCGACGGACGGCTTTCCCGCGCTGTGCATTTCCATCTTTCCCGCGCGGCTTCCTCCGCCCATGCCAATGTTTTTCAGCGCACCGCCAAATCCTGCGCATTCGTGCCCTTTGAAATGGTTGAGCGATAGGACGATATCCGCATCCATCAGCGCGCGTCCGATTTTGGCTTCTTTTACATAAGTGCCGCCCTCAACCGGTACGAGGACTTCGTCTGTCCCTTTGAGTCCGTCTGCGATGATCGAATGCACGCCGGTCTGAAAGGGATTATATCCATTTTCGTATGCGCTGTCCAAGTGATCGAGCGCGTTTTTTCGTCCGCCGACATACAGCGTGTTGCAATCGGTCAGAAAAGGTTTTCCGCCGAGATCTTTTATGTAGTCGCAAACGGCTTTCGCATAATTTGGGCGCAGATATGCGAGATTGCCCGGTTCGCCGAAATGAATTTTGACGGCGGTGAATTTCCCGTCGAAATCGATCGTTTCAAATCCGGCTTGCTTCATCAGCCGTTTCAACTTTTTCAGCAGACTTTCACCCGCTTTTGCGCGCATGTTCGTAAAGTAAACTTTAGCGTTTCCCATAGCAGCCTCCGAATTTTAAATTCTGTCTTGGATGATATTAATTATAGCAAAAAGCGCGCATGGTTGCAATATAAAATTATTGCGCTTTTTGTCCGCGAAAGTTTATAAAAATGCGGTGCTCGGGCAGGCAAACGAAATTGCATTGCCAAACTCCCGCGCTTTATGGGCGTATGGGCGATACATTGAACGCGATCCTTTTGTTTATTCCGCGCCGAACGTATGGTCAAATTCCTTTCCGAGCGGTGTTCCGTCAGACAAAAACGCTTCCATTTGTCCGATTAGCCGCAATGAATATTCTACCGCTTCCGCGCATAGAGCCGTCAGCGCGCGGTCGCTCTCTGTGCAGTTTGGATTGTCCCGCTCGGGAATGAACATGCCGCCGATCAGCCTGCCGAGTCCAATCATTCTAAGCAGCCGCAGCATCCGCCGTCGTTTGATCAGAGGGGATGCATAGAGCAGATCTGTGATGGCCAGCATGGATTTTTCCGCTGCAAAAATGGTTTTAGGCGGGATTCTTTTGTAAAAGGGGGCGATTATGGCGGCGCTTCGTTCGCTTGGCCGGATATGCGCGCACGGCCGGTGACAGAGCGGATCGAGTCCGTCCGCCAGCATCAGCGCGCGGTCAAGCGAACTTTCGATTTCCAGATGATTGGCGCGCTGTTTTTTCATCGCGGCTTCTACGTACGGATGGCATAGGCTGTCCAGCGCGAAATGGCAGACCGTGCCGTAAAGATAAGCCCGCGCGGCGGCGGTGTTTTCAGAGGCGGCGGCTGCGGCCGCGGCGGCTGTGAAAAATTCCCGGCCGCTTTTTTTGTGTGCGCGAAAACCAGCCGCGCTTGTGCGTGTGCGTAGGTAGGGTTTGTAGTAAAAAAGCAGATCGGGGCCGTGCAGACCGAGATTATATAATTCGGATTCCTGCTCGGCTGTATCGCGTATGCCTTTCGTCAATTGCGCCAAGACGCTCTGCCCGACTTTATAATGCGCGTATGCTCCCGGCATAAATTCACCTTCCAAAATTTAGTGTGTCTTACATTTGCTTTCTATACTCTATCATATAGCAAAAAGGACTGTTTGGACAGTCCTTTTCTGAAAAAGTCGATGGATTCCCATTGCTGCGCGCAGGGGAGGCTATGCGCGCGCAGCGAATTCATTGTAGCATACGATAGCGGAAGATGCAAGTAAAACATAAAATTTTGATTTGCAGGACTGTATGGCGAATTTCCTATTTTCATGCGCTCGGAATCGCGATACAATAAAAAATCGGACAGCTTTTGCTGTCCGATCCAGCCTGTCGAGAAACACCTATCTCACTTCTCATGCCTCGATAAGCTGCAAAACCTCCCGTGGAGGAGCGGTATATACCGCTCCTCCACGGGAGGTTTTTACTGCGTAAAAGGAAGTTTCTGAAACGTCGCCGATTTACCGCTGCCCGGATGCATCGATCGGCAGCCAGGTGACCGTGCCGCCGCTAACGGTCAGTTCCGAAGCAAGCGGCGCGGTGCATATGCGCTCGCCGTCGCGAATCAGCGCCGTTACCAAATAAATTCCCTCGCCGACGGCGGCGATGCCGGAACAGACGCCTCCACTGCAGCCTGCATCAAAAGTATAAGAAGAACCGTCGTTCCCTACAAAAGAAATTTGATAGGTATATGTGCTGCTGACGATACTCGGTATAAATTGATAGGCAACCGCGCCATCTTTCATATGAAACTGTACGCCGGTGACTGAAACGGTTTCCGGCAAAACGGAAACGTCAGGCGCCGGTTTGCTGCTAAGGCGCATCCCCATAAAAAAGCTTCCGCATAGAAGCAGAAAAAAGACGACGGCAATCAGCGGACGGAACCGCTTTGATTGATCGGCGGAATGGCCTTGTTTCGGCGCAGGATAGGAGACGGCCGTCTCATTTCCGCAAAGCGCGTCTAGACTTACGCCGAGCGCTTCTGCCAGCGCGATAGCTTTGTTCAGATCAGGCAGCGCCTCTTCCGTTTCCCATTTGCTCACGGCTTGACGGGAAACGCCCACGAGCGCCGCCAGTTCCTCCTGACTCATCCCTTTGGATTTTCGGTAATGTACCAATTGGCTGCTGAATTTCATAAGCGCGGGTATCCTTTCGTATTGTTACCATCATTGTATCATAAAGCGCGGTTGCGGGCAACCAAGGCGGGATGGTATTTCCGCAACCAGCGGTTGCGATTTTATTTTTTCTAATCGGCAAGGAAAAGAAAACAATCCGAAAAGGAAAAACTGCACTGTGCGTATGCTTATGACAATGTCAACGTCTGTACGGACGATATCTTATTTTAGGATTCTGATCTTTGGCAGCATCCGTCTTTTCGTTTTTTAAATGTTCCTTGCAAGGAACTGACGATAATACACAGCGCCAACCAAACTGGTAATTGCTTCCGTTATCGGGAAAGTCAACCAAAAATAATTCAGTCCGAGCCGGGCGAAGAGAAAACCCAAGGGTACAAATAGAGCTACAGTACGGATAACGGTCAAAAGGGAGCTTTTCAGGCTGGAACCTGTTGCCTGAAAGAATACAGGGAAAGTTAGGGATGTGACCATCGGTAAAAAGCTGATTCCAATAAAGCGGAAACCAATCCGTCCGATTTCAATTACCAGATCATCCAAAGTGAATACCCGCAGCATTTGTGTCGGAATGGAAACAAAGCAAATTGTTCCCACCGCCATCAGTGCAAGCCCAAAGCCGATGGCAGTTATCAGAGTCTTTTTACAGCGTTCAATGTTTCTTGCAGCATAGTTGAAGCTGATAATAGGTACAATACAGGTCTGCATTGCTCCAAGCGGGATGAAGAAAAATGTTTGCCATTTATAATATAGTCCCAACGCTGTGACCGCTTGATCGGAGAATGTAGCTAAAATCAAATTTAGTCCTAATATGTAAAAGGTATATGCCGATTGCATCAGGATATTTGGTACACCCAGACGAAATATTTTTGCGATGTGTCTCGGATACACTTCTTTTGCAGGAGATTTCCGAAATCCCTTTTTTGATACAATTAACGCCGCTATGATTTGTCCGGCTACAGTTGCAACGGCAGCACCGCCAATTCCCATTTTCGGAAACCCAAACATACCGAAAATCAGCAGAGGGTCCAAAATGATATTCGTGATAGCACCCATAATTTGTGCAACCATAGGAGTTTTCATATCACCGTTTGCTTGCAGAACTTTTGTCCAGATACTTTCCAGAAATAACCCGAAACTAAAAACACATACGATTCTGCCATATGTGATTACATCATTTATAACCGCTTCGGAGTTTGTAGACATTCTTGCATACGCGGGCATGATAAACCAACAGATCAAAGAAAACAAGAACCACATGGCAACTGCCAAGGTGTTCCTACACCAGCAAACTCATCTGCTTCCTTTTTACTGCCTACACCGAGCTTTGCCGCCATAACGGTGTTGATACCGACACTGGTTCCAACTGCCAAGGCAATCATAAAAAGCTGTATAGGATAAATGATAGACAAAGCAGTAAGACCTGAATCAGAATACCGCCCTACAAATAAACTGTCAATAATATTATAAAGTGCTTGAATCAACTGAGCCAGCATGACAGGCGGTGCAAGCTTGAATAGTATTTTACTGATTTTTTCAGTACCAAAAAGTTCTGTTGGGTTCATCTAATGTGTTCCTCTTTTCTTCCAATGTGTTTTTAATCTCTGCATAAATATGATCCAATTCTATTGTAGCATAATCCGTAAAAATGAAAATGTATAATTCAGGATTTTTGTAGTTTTTGAAGCAAATTTTTGCTGGACTGCACTGTGGGACAAAGGCCGCTAACCAATTTCGAATACCGGTTTTGAAAAGTAAAACACAATCAGGCGGACAGTTTTCACTGTTCGCCTGGTCAGGAATTTATGTTGTGCATATAGCCGCATTGTGTGGAGTTTTGCTGGTAATACGCGGTATCAGTCTAATTCTTTTTTTCCGGTATACAGTTCGTAATAGCGGCCTTTCATCGCCAAAAGTTCGTCGTGCGTGCCTCGCTCAATAATTTCGCCGTTTTCGAGTACCATGATAGCGTTAGCGTTCCGCACGGTGGAAAGACGGTGCGCGATGACAAAAGTGGTGCGGTTCTGCATCAGGCGGTCCATACCATGCTCGATATGCCGTTCGGTGCGGGTGTCTACTGAACTTGTCGCTTCATCCAGAACTAGAATCGGCGCTTTGGAGATAGCGGCGCGCGCGATGTTCAAAAGCTGACGCTGTCCTTGAGACAGGTTTGCGCCGTCTCCGGTGATCATCGTGTCGTATCCGTTTTCCAGACGCATAATAAAACTATGAGCACTGGCGGTTTTTGCGGCTTGGATCACTTCTCCGTCGGTTGCGTCCAGGCGGCCGTACCGGATGTTTTCCATGATGGTTCCGGTAAAAAGATGCGTATCCTGAAGCACCATGGCGATATTTTGGCGAAGCACGTCGCGCTTGATGGCTCGGATATTTACGTCGTCGATCGTAATCTCCCCGGCTTCAATATCATAAAATCGATTGAGGAGATTTGTAATTGTGGTTTTGCCAGCGCCGGTCGATCCGACGAACGCAATCTTTTGTCCTGGTTTTGCGTAAAGCGAAATATGCTTTAAAATGGTTTTTCCCGGCACATAGCCGAAAGTGACGTCATGGAGTTTAACGTATCCCTGCATGCGCGGCATGTCGTCTGCGTTCGGCGCGTCCGGTTCTTCTTCGGAGCGGTCCAGTACGTTGAACACGCGCTCCGCGCCTGCCAATGCGGAGAAAACCGTGCTCATCTGCATGGAAATTTCATTGATCGGGCGGGCAAACTGACGGGCATAGTTGACAAATATCGTAAGTCCGCCAATGTCAAAGCCGCGTGTCAGGCAGAGGATACCGCCGATTCCGGCGGTCAGCGCATAGCTGATCTGTCCGGCGTTGCCCATGATCGGACCCATGATACCGCCATAGAACTGCGCATAGATCTGTTTTTCGCGCAGATCGTCGTTCAGCAGCGCAAATTCTTCTGTGCAGGTTTGCTCATGATTAAAGACTTTGATGACTTTCTGCCCGGAAACGCTTTCCTCGATATAACCGTTTACTGCGCCGAGCGCCGCTTGCTGCGAGGAATAATATTTGCGAGACCGCTTGGCGATTGCGCCGCCGCCGAAAATAAATACCGGAATGAATGCTACGGTAATCAGCGTCAGCCAAATGTTCGTATAGCACATAATGGCAAAGGTGCTGATCAGGGTGATGGAACCGGAGATCAAGCTGGTCAGTGTGCTGTCAAACATTGTAGCGACGTTGTCCACGTCGTTTGTAAAGCGGCTCATGATCTCGCCGTGGCTCTCATTATCGAAGAACCGGACGGGCAGTTTTTGAATCTTGGCAAACAGATCGTTGCGCAGCTTTTCCATCGCATTTTGAGAAATACGCAGCATCAGTTTGGCCTGCAGATACTGGAACAGCACCTGCGCAAGATAGATGCCGAGCAGCAGAAAAACGGTTTTTAGGATGTAGGCTGCCCGGGCGGAGACAGTCATGCTGCCGTCGACCAACGTATTGACGATCGGACGGAGCAGATAGGAAGCCGCCGTACCTGCAAGCGTAGAGAGGATTAGGAAAACGAACGCCACGAGCAGGAGGTATTTGTATGATCCGATATACGAGAGCAGCCGCCGGATCACTTTTTTTGCATCGCCCTTGGGTTTTGAGCCGCCCGTTCGTCCGTGCGCGCCCGGTCCGCCGGGCCTGCCGGGACCGCCCGGTCCGCGCATCGGGCTGCTTTGTGTGGCCGCGGCATAGGAATTGTATTGTTTTTGAAGATCGTTTAGCGTTCGTTTAGCCATTTTCCGCCGCCTCCTTGCTTTCTATCTGCAGCGTATAGATTTCACGGTACTCCTCGCAGCTTTGCATAAGTTCGTCGTGACTGCCAAGGCCGGCGATCCGCCCATCCTCCAGCACGAGGATCCTGTCCGCATCCATAACGGAGGAGATGCGCTGCGCGATAATAATTTTGGTGGAGTCTTTCAGGCTGGTTCTGAACGCTTCTCTGATTTTGGCTTCGGTCGCGGTGTCCACGGCACTTGTCGAGTCGTCTAAGATCAGAATCTTCGGCCTTTTCAGAAGCGCGCGCGCAATGCACAGCCGCTGTTTTTGTCCGCCGGAAACATTGGCGCCGCCGCGTTCGATCTCATGCGTATAGCCGTCGCCGAAGCTCTGAATAAAATTATCCGCCTGCGCAAACTGCGCTGCCTGTTTGAGCTCGGTTTCAGAGGCGTTTTCATCCCCCCAGCGAAGATTTTCTTCGATGGTGCCGGCAAAAAGAAGATTTTTCTGAAGTACCATACCGATGCCGTCCCGAAGCGTATGCATTTTGTAGTCCTTCACATTGATGCCGTCGATGAGGATTTCGCCTTCGTCTGCATCGTACAGGCGGGGAATCAAGGACACGAGCGTCGTCTTGCCGCTGCCGGTGCCGCCGATAATGCCGAGCGTTTCGCCGGCGCGGATCTTAAAGCTGATCCCGCTTAGAACCTCGTCCGGACTGTTTTTATAATAGCGGAAGCCGACGTTTTTAAATTCGACCTCGCCTTTTTCCACCTTTTTGTCTTTATATGCGGCGTCCGTATCGTCAAGATCAATTTTTTCCTCCAGCACTTCGGTAATCCGGCGCGAGGAAGCCAGTGCGCGTGAACTGATCATAAAGAGCATGGTGACCATCATTAAGGACATGAGAATTTGCGTAATGTAGGTCAGCAACGCCGAAAAATCCTGAATTTCCAGACTTCCGCCGATAACCATATTGCCGCCGAAATAAATCACGGCAAGCGAAGTCAGGTTCATAACCAGCATCATGATCGGCTGGGTGAAGATCATGACGTTCATGGCGCGCAGGCCGGCTTCTTTCAGATCACCGTTGGCCTTTTTGAATTTTTGATTTTCAAAGTCTTCCCGAACAAAGGATTTGACTACGCGTATGTTGGTCAGATTTTCACCCACCGTATTGTTCAGCGCGTCTATTTTTGTCTGCATGGCACCGAAGCGGGGAAAGCCCACTTTGACTACAAAGACGAGCAGAATGGTAAGCACCGGGATGGCCACGGCTAGAATCAGCGCAAGGCGCGGACTGAGCGTGATGCACATGATCAGCGCGCCGATTAGCATGCCGGGCGCGCGCAAGAACATGCGGAGCAGCATGTTGACGAAATTTTGAAGCTGCGTCACATCGTTTGTCAGGCGGGTAATCAGAGAACCGGTCTGAAATTTGTCGATATTGGCGAAGGAGAATTCCTGCACCCGTTTGTATACGTCCAGCCGCAGGTCGCTTGCAAAGTTTACAGAGGCTTTTGCGCCGAAATAAGCGCCGCCGATTCCGCCCGCCATCATCAACAGCGCGGTAAGAACCATCAGTGCCGCAATGCCTGTAACGTACCAGACCGATCCTTCCGCCTCGGCGCTTAGATGTTCCTCTGCGTGGCCGATGATGATTGAGTACAGCTTTGGCATCACGATCTCGCCGATGACCTCAACGATCATGCACAGCGGCCCGAGAAAAAAGTATTTTTTATATGGCTTGATATATTTGAGCCATTTGTTCAAGTGCGTTCATCCTTTCCATGCTTGTTTTTGGCTTTTTTACAGGCTTCGCGGATGTTTTCATGCATCCGGTCAATATAGGCGTTTAGCGTCAGCAGTTCCGCTTCGGAAAACCCGTTCAGTATCGCATTGTCGATCGCATCGAACGCCTCGTGGGATTTGTTCACAATGTTCGCCCCTTTTTCAGTAAGTGCGATACGGTTGAAGCGCGTATCCGCGGGATTGACCTTGCGGCATACATACCCGTCCGTTTCCAGTTTCTTCAGCATGACGGCCACGGCGGCGGCGCTGATCTCAAGCGCTTCTGCAAGCTCGGTCTGAGAGCAGGGCGCATGCTTATCCGCAATCTGCATGAGCATTCTGTGCGCGGTTCGGCCGAGTCCGGTTGTTTCGCGCATGCCGTCAAAAGCGAAACGGTGCAGCTTGACGGTAGAGAGCAATTTATGTATTGTGCAGCGCGCAGTTGGTTTGCCGCTTTGATCGTACGGCACTTTTCACACCTCCTTCACTCTTTCATCATAATGATTAACGTGTTAATTATTAACACGTTAATCATTATAACATTTTTTGGGTTGTTGTCAATACATTTTTAAAAATTATTGATTTATTTATGAAAATGTGCTATTATAAACAGCTAGGAGCGCCTGCGCCCTATCTTTTGTTCAATTTTGAAAGCTTTCAGCGTCGGCCGTAATCATTTGCTGTATTGGATTCGCGGGATGATAACTATCTTGATTATAATTATATATATGGAAAGGTTTTGCGCGAAACATGGAATGTATGGTCTTCATCCAGCGTACTTGTTGAATTTCTATGTCTCACCATTGTATGCTTTGCCCCCGGCAGTGCGGCGCCGACCGCGGACACGGACAAATCGGATTTTGCGGCGCGGGCAAAGCGCTGCGCGTAGCGCGTGCGGCGCTTCATATGTGGGAGGAGCCACCGGTATCGGGCACGCATGGAAGCGGCACGGTGTTTTTTTCTCATTGTCCGCTGAAATGCGTGTATTGCCAGAATCGGGAAATATCCGCCGGCGGTAGCGGACTGGACATTTCAGAAACGCGCTTGGTGCAGATTTTTTTTGAATTGCGGGACATGGGCGCGCATAATATCAATCTGGTTTCGCCCACGCAGTATGCCGCGCAGGTCGCCGGTGCGATCCGCATTGCGCGCGGACAGGGCTTTGATTTGCCGTTTGTCTGGAATACCGGCGGCTACGAGCGCGTAGAGACGCTGCGCATGCTCCGCGGACTGATTGATGTGTATTTGACTGATTTTAAATATATGTCCGCCAAGCGCGCTATGCGGTATTCGGGCGCGCCCGATTATCCGCCGGTTGCTGAAGCGGCGCTTTGTGAAATGCTGCTCCAGCGGCCGGAGTGCAAATATCAGGGCGGTCTTTTGCGCCGCGGGGTTATCGTCCGTCATTTGGTTTTGCCCGGCTGTACGGAGGATTCAAAAGCTGTGCTGGCCCGCGTGTTCGAGCTTTGCGGCCATCGGGCGATTCTGTCGGTCATGCGCCAGTACACGCCGCCTGCCGCCTGTGCGGCGCCGGAGCTTTTGCGGGCGCTGACCGATGCGGAATATGATGCGGTTGTGGATTTTGCGCTATCGCTTGGTATTGAAAACGCGTTTATCCAGGACAGCGAATGCGTGGCGGAGAGCTTTATTCCGAAATTCGATTATACCGGCGTACTGCTGAAAGGAGAAAAAACAGATGATTCTACGGTTGGATGAGGTAGGAGCGCTGCTTCGCGGCAGTCTCGGCTATAGTAAAAAAGAGGGGAACCGTATTGCGTTTTCGCGCTTTACGGAACATCAAATGGCGCTCTATGACCGCAATAGGGCATTTTTCGGTGCCCGTGCGCGCTGCAATGTGGGAGAATATTTTGATTTTTATTATGACGGCAGTCTGATTGCGTTTGACTTTTTCCCGATGCATCAGTGCTCGCGTCCTTTTTTGAGCTTTGATCTGTACGCCGACGGGATCATGGTTTTTGCGCATAAGACCATGATGAACGGAGAGGGATCCACGCACTTTGTCTATCGCTTTGCGGAAAAAAAACACCGCCGGATTCAGGTATATCTGCCCTGTACCTGCGGTGTGGAAATTTACAACTTTACGCTGGATGACGGCGCGTCCATTGAACCTGTCCCGGTTTCGGGTAAAAAGATTCTGCTTTTGGGTGATTCGATTACGCAGGGGTTTGATACCCGGTACACCTCGCTGTCCTATGCGTCGTCAGTGGTGAGATATTTTGAGGCTGACGGTTTGAACCAGTCGATTGCGGGGCATTATTTTGAAGAGGACGTGATTGACGAAGCGCTGCCGTTTGAGCCGGACGCGGTTACGGTCGCTTACGGCACCAATGACTGGGGACGGTACGGAAAAGACGAGCAAAAATACCGCGATGCGGCAGAAGCATATATAAATAAGCTTTGCAGCAGATATTCCGATGCCCGGATTTTCGGGATTATGCCGGTGTGGCGGGCGGACCAAAAAGTGCGGCCTGAACGGATGGCGTTCGATACGATATACGATATTTTGGGCGAGCTTTACAGCGCGCATTCGAATGTGACGGTGGTGGACGGCCGGACGCTTGTGCCGAATATCGCGGATTTTTATTCCGACGGCCTGCATCCGAATACCATGGGGTTTGGGCTGTATACGCATCATCTGATTGCCGCGATGGAGCAAGCCGGGTTTCGGAAATAGAGGGACGCTGTATGGCGAAAGACAGGGAAAAGGACATAAAAACCAATGCCATGCGTATTTTGGATACGCTGGAGATTCCATATGAGGTGCGGACGTATGAGGGCGGCGAGTTTACAGATGGCGTCAGCCTTGCGGACCGGCTTGGCGCGCCGCGCGAGAGCACCTTCAAGACGCTGGTTGCGGCCGGAAAAGGCGGCGGGTATTTCGTCTTTGTGATTCCGGTAGCCGAAGAACTGGATATGAAAGCCGCGGCCAAAGCGGTGGGTGAAAAATCCGTAGAACTGATTCCGGTACGGGATCTGCAAAAAGTTACCGGTTATATCCGCGGCGGCTGCACGGCCATCGGCATGAAAAAGGATTACCCCACGGTGATCGATGAAACCTGCGTGCTGTTTGATATGATTATGGTTTCCGGCGGACGCATCGGCTCGCAGATTTTGTTGTCTCCGGATGATTTTATCCGCGCTTCGCATGCGCTGTGCCTGCCTATTATCTTTGAAAAATAGCAAGCGGAGCGATGATGGTATCCGGTATCTTGTCCGTCTTGGAAAGATGTGCCGGAATTTCTGTTCATATTTTTAAAAAAATATTGACAAGCCGCCGGACGAATGATATAATATCAAGCGTTGCGGCGGGTGTATGTACCTTTAGCTCAGTTGGATAGAGCAACTGCCTTCTAAGCAGTAGGTCGAGGGTTCGAATCCCCCAAGGTACGCCATTACCCTGCAATAGCGGGGGAAAACGGTGGTTGTAGCTCAGTTGGTTAGAGCGCCAGGTTGTGGCCCTGGAGGTCGTGGGTTCGAATCCCATCAGTCACCCCATTTTATAGAGATCTGCGCGATTCCTTTACGTTGGGATCGCGCAGATTTTTTATTTTATTGTCAAATGGGTGCGTTCATTTTCTTAAAATAACGAACGAAATTTCCACAAAAATATTGAATTTTTTTGAAAAATATGGTAATATTAGTAAAAAATGAATCTCAGGAGAGACGATTATGTATTTTCCTGCGCATATAAAATTTGGAAACGACGGCGCCGAATGCGTACAGACTGTGGAAACACATTGCAGAAACTGCGCGGCGCATGCAAAATCAGCAGCGCCGAGCCACATAAAGCAACTAGCGTATTTGGCGGGACTGCTCCATGATTTTGGAAAATATACGGAAAGGTTTCGGACATATCTTGCGTGCGCGTCGCGCGGCGAACCGGTCCGGCGCGGGAGCGTCAACCATACGTTTGCGGGTGTGCGGTTCGTAATGGCGCGCTGGCACAAAAATGCACCTCCGTCTTTGCAGACGCTGACTGCGGAGATCATCGCGTTTGCGGTTGGCGCGCATCACGGACAATTTGACTGCATTTCTCCCGAGGGGCAAAACGGCTATCTGTATCGTCTTCAGAAAGAGGGAATAGACTATGCGGAGGCAGAAAGCAATTATCTAAAATGTTGCGCCGGCACGCAGGAGTTGGATCGACTGTTTTCTTTGGCCGAACAGGAAACGGCTGAATTTATCACCCGCTGCAACGCGTCGGCGGCGGACTTGGGGGAAGCGATGTTCTGCGTTTCGATGCTGGCAAGACAGGTTCTCGCTGCTGTGATCGAAGGGGACAGGCGGGATACCGCTGAATTTATATCGGGAAATTTGACGAAGAATCGAACGGTCTCTTTTGCCGGTCTTTTGGCGGGCGTGGAATCCAGATTGCGCCAGATGCCCGAAAAAAGCGGGCTGGATGCAGTTCGCCGGAAAATATCCAATGCCTGCCGCAGCCGCGCGGAGGGCGCGTGCGGGATTTACCGGCTGACGGTTCCGACCGGCGGCGGCAAAACGCTGGCGACTCTGCGTTTTGCGCTTGCTTCGGCGGCTCAAAAGGGAGGAAATGTCATTTTGGTTATTCCGCTTTTGAGTATTCTGGAACAGAACGCCAAAGTTTGGCGGTCGTTTATAGGAGATGGTTGCGCCGTACTTGAGCATCATTCCAACGTCGTACGGGATCAAAACATTTTGGATCTGACGCCGCCGGATATCAGCGAAACGGGGATACAAAACTGGAATGCTCCGATTATCATTACCACGCTTGTGCAGTTTTTGAATACGCTGTTTGCTGGTCAGACCTCCGCCGTTCGCCGCATGGCAGCGCTGCGCAACAGTGTGATCGTCATTGACGAGGTGCAGTCGGTGCCACGGAACATGCTCACGCTCTTCAATCTTGCTATGAATTATCTGGCGGTTTTTTGCGGATGCACGATTGTGCATTGCTCGGCAACGCAGCCCTGTCTCGACCGCACGTTTCATAAGATCCGGTATGCGGCCGACCCGGAGTTGTATGTGTGCAGCCCTGAGGATCTCGCATTGTTCAAGCGGACAAACATTATTGACCGGCGAAAGCCAGCGGGGTATTCTGCCGGTGAACTCGGTCAGTTTATATTGACATGCATAGAGGAAAACGACAGTCTGCTGGTCGTGTGCAATACAAAGGCGGAGGCCAAAAGTCTGTATATCTCCGTTCGGGAAAGCTGCGCTGTGAAAGCGTTTCATTTATCGACGGCCATGTGTATGGCGCACCGGAGGCGGGTGCTTTCAGACATTGCCGCGTCGCTGGAAAGTAAAGAAAAAGTCGTTTGTATTTCCACACAGATGGTTGAAGCGGGCGTCGATTTTTCATTTGGCTGCGTGATACGGATCGCAGCAGGCCTTGACAATGTGATACAGGCAGCGGGGAGATGTAACCGCAGCGGTGAATTTGGCCGGCTTTGCCCGGTATACATCGTCAATCTGCGCGAGGAACGGCTGGACGCGCTGCCGGAGATCAGGCAAGCGCAGCAGGCGGCTGAATCATTTCTGCTGCGCTATAGCCGCCATCCTGAGATATACGGCGAGGATTTGACAAGCGGGGCGTCTGTGACGGCGTATTATTCCGAACTGTATAAAGGAGCAAAAGCCGGAAGTCAGGATTATCCGGCTGGCGCGTATGGAGCAACGATTTACGAATGGCTCTCAACAAATTCGACGGGCGCTTATCGTTGTGAAAGTCAAAAAAACTATACGATGCATCAGGCTTTTGAGACGGCGGGAAAAACATTTCGCGTATTTGACGATTCTGCCGTCGACGTGATCGTGCCGTATGAAGCGGGCGCTGAATTGATTGCAGATTTATATTCGGCGCGCGCGGCGCACAGTTTGACATATCGTTCCCATCTGTATCAAAAGGCAGCGGAATATACCGTCTCGCTCTTTGAATATCAGCAAAAACACCTGACGGCGTGCGGCGCGGTGCGCGCACTGGAATGCGGTTCGGTTTTTATCCTTGACGCCGCGTATTATGACGGAGACTGCGGTTTTTCAATGGAAGCGCCGGCCAGTCGTTTTATCGAATTGTAGGCGAGAAAATATAGCGTTGAAGAAAGGGAGGAAGAGAAATATGGTTTACAGAAACACGGTTGAATTTGAACTATTTGGCGATTATGCGTTGTTTTCCGATCCGGTCATGCGGGTCGGCGGCGAAAAGTGTACCTTGCAGATTCCTACGTACGAAGCGCTGAAAGGGGCGCTGGAATCCGCCTACTGGAAGCCGACGATCGTGTGGGTGATCGACAGCGTTCGGGTGATGAATCCAATCCAGACTGCAGTGAAAGGGATTCGGCGTATGAAATATGAGAAAGGCAACGATCTTTCTTATTTTACATATTTAAAGAACTGCCGTTATCAGGTTAGGGCGCATTTTGAATGGAATATGAACCGGCCTGAACTTGCGGCGGACCGAAACGAGAACAAACATCACAATATCGCCAAGCGGATGATCGAGCGCGGCGGTCGGCGGGATATCTTTCTCGGGACAAGGGAATGCCAGGGTTATATTGTTCCCTGCGCGTTCGGCAGCGGCAAAGGGTATTATGACGATACGCCTGAACTTGCTTTTGGGTTGACCTATCATGGATTGACCTATGCGGACGAGGCGTATTCCGATCAGACGGAGGATAAGATGACCGTGCGTTTTTGGTATCCCGTCATGCAAAACGGTGTCCTTGAATTCGTGCGTCCGGAGGATTGTAGCATTACTAGAACCGTGCGGGAGATGAAAATCAAACCGTTTGGAGCGCAAGACGGCAATTTTCAGACGGTGTATGACTTTGAACAGGAGGTGCTGTGATTGGGTATTCTGCAGGCGGGCTACCGCACTTATGAGGCGCGCCGCGCTTTTGCTGGGATTGAGACCGTAGGAAAAGAACCGCTTGTACCGATTGCGCATGCTGTTTTGAAGGCGCAGATCGAAATTACGATTACGGACGGCGGCAGGTTTGAAAACGCCGCCGCGGTTTCGGAAGGTGAGGAGAAAACCATCGTACCTGTGACTGTGGAGTCGGCCTGCCGTTCTTCTTCAAAGTGCGCGCCGCATCCGTTGTGCGATCAATTGTGCTATCTTGCGCCGTTTGGCGGCATAAAATATGATTTCTATGTGCGGCAACTGGCAGATTGGGCAGGGTCCGCGTATTCGCATCCAAAGGTCAGGGCGGTGCTCACGTATATTCAAAAGGGAAATATTGTGCAAGACCTTGCGCAGGCAGGCGTGATCGGCGCGGAGGCGGACGTCCCGGCAAAGGGTGGTGTCGGCCAGACTCCGTATGATAAATGCATGATCCGATGGCGCGTGATTCCGCCGCCGGACGGCGTTTTGGCAGAGTGCTGGCGGGATACGACGCTTTTTGAATGTTTTACCGGCTATTATCTCGAACAAAACCGGCAGTTGCCAAAAACTTTGTGCTATGTTTCCGGCAAGGAGGACGCCGAATGCGCGATGCATCCGAAAGGCGTTCTGCGTTCTTCTTTTAGTGCAAAGCTGGTTTCGGCCAATGATGAAAGCGGGTTTACTTACCGCGGACGGTTTCGAACCGGGCGGCAGGCATATATACTCGGCTATACAGCCTCTCAAATGGCGCACAACGGACTGCGGTGGGCAGCGGCAAATTATGGATTTGCCGCGGGCGGCCGGACGTTCATTTGCTGGAGCCCGGAGGGCGCGCCTCTGCCAACGGGGCGGGTGCTTTTCAATTTTTCTCCGTCTGTGGATGCGTACGACGGATATAAGGACGATCTTGCCCAAACGTTTCGCGGCTACAGGCAGGGGCTCCGGCCGGACGATCGCGTTGTGGTCGCTGCGCTTGACGCCGCCACTACCGGCCGGCTGTCGGTCACTTATTTCAATGAATTAAAGGGTTCCGATTTTCTTGAGAGAGTGGAGGCATGGTACGCGACTTGCTGCATTGCGGTTCCATATGGCGGTGTCCAGTCGCCTCCGCTTACCAATATTATTCATTTTGCATTTGGCATCGTGCGTGACGATAAAGCTTTTGGAGAACATATACAACGTCTGATCGGATGCATTTCGGACCGGCGGGCAATCCCGCAGGATATCGTTTGCGCGTTGGCGCAGCGGGCTTCGTTTTTGCAGACGTATTCGGATGAAGACCGCAGAAAGCTGATGATGGCCGCCTGCGCGGTGATCCGAAAATACAGGAACGAAAAAAACGAAAATAGACAAAACAAGGAGGAATGGACAGTGTCGCTGGACAAAAACCAGACCGATCGCAGCTATCTTTACGGCAGATTGCTTGCCATTGCGGAAAAAGTGGAAAGGAGCACGTATGACCAGGAGGAAAAAAGGGAGCCAAACGCCGTTCGGATGCTGCCGGTGTTTGCAAGGCGTCCGGCCTATGCATGGCAGATCGTGTATGAGCAGTTGACTCCGTATTTTGCTAAATTAGCGCCGGGGCTGCGTGCGTATTATAAAAATATGATCGAAGAGATCGCGGATATGCTTGACGCGGGCGATCCGGCACTCGGCAAAAGCTTGAAGGATACATACCTGCTCGGATATTTTCATCAGCAGGCGGCTATGAGCAAGAAAAAAGAAATAAACGATACGGAGGAACTGGATCATGAGTGAACTGAAGAACAAAATCGACTTTACGGCGCTGGTCAGCGTCAAAATGGCCAATTCAAACGGCGATCCCTTAAATGGAAATCGTCCGAGAATTGACTACGATGGATTTGGCGAAATATCCGATGTGTGTATTAAGCGCAAGATCCGCAACCGCATGCAGGATATGGGATACCGTATTTTCGTGCAGTCGGCCGATCGCTCTGACGATGGGTGCACTTGTCTTAGAGAGCGCGCAAAAATGATTGCGCAGACCGGCAGCAGGGAAGAATATGCCAAGCTTGCCTGTCAGACATGGATGGACGTCCGCAGCTTCGGTCAGGTATTCGCTTTTAAGTCGAAGGAGTCGGAGGATGTGTCCGGAGGCATACGCGGGCCGGTTTCTATCCATCAGGCAGTGAGTGTGTTTCCAATTGAGGTACGGTCTATGCAGATCACCAAAAGCGTGAACAGCGAGCCCGGCGAGAAACGCGGGAGCGATACCATGGGTATGAAGCACTTTGTCCGCTATGGCTTTTACAGGATCAAGGGCGCCATCAACGTACAGCTTGCGGAAAAAACCGGTTTCAGCTACGAAGACGCGCAAATTATCAAAGAATGCCTGCGCACGCTGTTTGTCAACGACGCCTCTTCGGCGCGTCCGGATGGTTCGATGGAGGTGTACAGGCTGTACTGGTGGGAACATAATTCTAAAATCGGGCAGTATTCCTCGGCGCAGGTTCACCGCTTGGTCGATGTGCAGCTGAAGCAGGGGCTTGAGGAGGCTTCCGATATCGACGACTATGAAATCACGCTGCATACGCTTCCGGACCTTCAATGCGAGGTGATCGATGGCGTATAATGAGGACGAGTTTTTGATGCTTTCGGGCATTCAGCATTTTGCATTTTGCCGCCGCCAGTGGGCGCTGATTCATATCGAGCAGCAATGGGAAGAAAATTATCGGACGGCCGACGGCCGGTTGATGCATGCGAAAGCGCACGATGCGACCTTGCGCGAAAGCCGGGGTGATTTGCTGATTGCGCGCGGCATCCGCATATTTTCTTCGACGCTCGGCGTGTCTGGCGCGTGCGATGTTTTGGAGTTTAGGCGCGCGGCGGACGGCGCAGTGCTCGAGGGGCGTGAAGGATTATGGCAGCCATACCCGGTCGAGTATAAGAGAAGCGGCCATAATCTGCGCGCAGGAGATCATCTTCAATTGTGCGGACAGGCTATGTGTCTTGAAGAGATGCTGTGCTGTGATATTCCAAAGGGCGCGTTGTATTCCGGAGAGACGCGGCATAGGACGGAAGTTGAATTTACGGAGGCACTGCGTGCGGGTGTCCGGGACGCGATTTTGGAGATGCACAGCATGTACAAGCGCGGATATACGCCGAAGGTCAGGCCCACAAAATCCTGCAACGCCTGTTCGCTTAAAGAAATCTGCTTGCCGAAGCTGCTGCGCGGCGGGTCGGCCGCCGCGTATATCGAGTGTGCTGCAGGGGAGTAAAACATGAAACATTTGTTGAATACGTTGTTTGTGACTTCAGAGGATTTGTATTTGTCACTAGACGGGGAAAACGTTGTAGCCAATCGGGAAAAGCAGCATGTTGCAAGATATCCGCTGCACAATTTTTGCGGTATTATTTCGTTTTCTTACGCAGGTGCGTCGCCGGCTTTGCTCGGAGCTTGTGCCAAGCGGGGAATTGCTTTTTCTTTCTGCACGCCGCAAGGAAAATTTTTAGCCAGAACCTGCGGAGAAAATAATGGGAACGTTTTGCTGCGCCGCCGCCAATACCGCATCGCGGACGATGAGTCGCAAAGCTGCCTTGCGGCGCGGTGCATGCTGTTTGGAAAGCTGTATAATGCCCGGCGCAGCATCGAGCGCACCCGGCGTGATCACGGGCTGTGCGTGGATGATGCTGCGCTTGGCGCCGCATCCGGACAACTGCAGCAGATGCTGCCGCAGATCATGCAGCAGACTTCTCTTGACAGCCTGCGCGGGGTAGAGGGCGCCGCGGCTTCGTCGTATTTTGGCGTCTTAGACCATATGATTTTGAATCACAAAGACATATTTTATTTTCATGGGCGTAACCGAAGACCGCCGCTAGATCATGTCAACGCGATGCTTTCGTTTGCGTATAACCTGCTTTTACATGACTGCGCTTCGGCGCTGGAAAGCGTTGGACTTGATGCCTACGTTGGGTTTATGCATCGTGACCGCCCGGGAAGAATGTCTCTTGCGCTTGATTTGATGGAGGAATTGCGTCCATGCATGGCGGATCGGTTTGTGCTGACGATGATTAATAATCGGATGATTAAAGCGGAGAATTTTGAGACGACGGAGAGTGGAGCCGTATTATTGAATGAGGATGGCAGGCGAACGTTTTTAAAGTGCTGGCAGGAAAAAAAGAAAGATGCACTAAGTCATCCGTTTCTGGAAGAAAAGATGGAATGGGGGCTCATTCCGTATGTTCAGGCTCTACTTTTGGCACGGTATTTGCGCGGCGATATGGATGCGTATCCGCCGTTTTTATGGAAGTGATTTTATGTTGGTGCTGATTACGTATGATGTGAACACAGAAGATGCAGAGGGCAGAAAGAGACTCAGAAAAATCGCTAGGCAATGCGTAAATTATGGTCAGCGGGTACAGTGTTCGGTTTTTGAGTGCCTTTTGGACGCTGCGCAGTGTAAGATGCTTCAGGCCAAACTATGCGCGATTATGGACTCGGAAAAGGATAGTCTTCGGTTTTATTATTTGGGAAATAAGTATGAAAATAAAGTGGAGCATTTCGGATGCAAACAGTCTTATTTGCCGGAAAGTACGCTGATTATTTGACGATGCGAAGTATAAGCGCACATGAAAACTGTGGGAGGTTCGCATCGTTGAAATGCGGGTAGAAAGGTCTGTACGGGCAGTAAATTTACATTGTTCGTTTAAAATAATTATGTTTTTTTAAGTTTTTGCTTAGTTTTTCAAAATTTGTATGATATAATTATACAAATTTGCTGTCGCCTCCCACGCGGAGGCGTGGATTGAAATTTTAGAGAGAGAAACAGAAAAATCATTGAGAGAAGTCGCCTCCCACGCGGAGGCGTGGATTGAAATATACCGCTTTTTACGCATCCACTTATACGGCAAAGTCGCCTCCCACGCGGAGGCGTGGATTGAAATATACCGCTTTTTACGCATCCACTTATACGGCAAAGTCGCCTCCCACGCGGAGGCGTGGATTGAAATAGGTCCTCAAAATAGATCGCAAATTTCTGCACAGTCGCCTCCCACGCGGAGGCGTGGATTGAAATTATAGCGTTACAACATCCATATTTATGATGCAATGTCGCCTCCCACGCGGAGGCGTGGATTGAAATGGCGCTGTCCGTCAAGGCGTCTACCGTTTCCGCGCGTCGCCTCCCACGCGGAGGCGTGGATTGAAATGCGTTTATGCAGAAAAAAATAAAATTACGGCCTCGTCGCCTCCCACGCGGAGGCGTGGATTGAAATTAAAGAAAATGACCAAGACAAATTATTAGCAGCAGTCGCCTCCCACGCGGAGGCGTGGATTGAAATGCCAGTGGCGACACAGTTAAACGAGTGCTGCTTGAGTCGCCTCCCACGCGGAGGCGTGGATTGAAATAAAGCAGCCGCCTGACTAAGTGAGGCAGCGTCCGGTCGCCTCCCACGCGGAGGCGTGGATATATAATCTCAGCATTGATAATTGCCTCTGCCGCAGCATGAATCTGCACGTCAGATGCCGTTGCCTTCTTCAGCGCGCGGCACGCCTTTGCGCGTTTTTGCATATGCTTTGTTTGAGGTGATTTTATGTTAGTAGAACGGCCGTATGATCGCAGACGCGCGCAGGAATATGCGCAAACTTGGGCGGCTGCACGGAATCCGCTATTTTATAATTATACCGGCATAGGCGGCGACTGCACCAATTTTGTTTCCCAATGCGTATTTGCTGGAAGTTGTCAAATGAACTTTACGCCTGTTTTTGGTTGGTATTATTTGGATGAAAATTCTCGCACGGCTTCATGGACGGGCGTAGAATTCTTTTATAACTTTATGACAGGCAATGCGGGCGTGGGACCTTACGGCGCGGAAGTCGACGAGACAAGGGTGGCTGTGGGGGATGTCGTACAGCTTGCAAACGCCGAGGGAGATTACTATCATACGTTGCTTGTGAGCGGATTTTCGGAACAGGGAGAAATTCTTGTTGCCGCTCATTCGGACGACGCGTTCGATCGTCCGCTGAGTACCTATAACTTTGCTTCAGCGCGTTTTATCAAAATTCTCGGCGTGCGTTTCGAAATCGATTTTTCTGCCGATACCTGCTATGCCGATTTGCTTGCTGGAATTGCTATAATACCTTGACAGCGGCAGCGTGCGTGTGATAAAATGTACATAAAAAGCGGCACGCCGTATGGCGGAAAAAGCGGTGTGCCGCGATGCGTTTTTTGTGGGCGGAATATGCAGATGCGGTCGATTTTGGTGGTGTAAATGGAATGATAGATTTATTGGACATGCATAAGCAGTTGATTCTGCGTCATTTGGGCGCAGGAGATACGGCTGCCGATTTTACAATGGGCAACGGAAACGATACCGAGTTTCTGTGCCGGACAGTCGGCAATACGGGGCATGTATATGCGTTTGACGTGCAGACGCAGGCGCTGGAAGCGACACGAAAGCGGTTGGAACAGGCTTGCCTTTCCAATTACACGTTGATTTGCGACAGCCATGAGAACCTGAAAGCGTATATTCATACACCAGTCAAAGCAGGCATGTTCAATTTGGGCTATCTTCCCGGCAGCGGGCGCAAGGAATTTACGACGTGCCGGGAAAGTACGCTAAAAGCCGTGCACGCGGCAGTTTCAATTTTAGACGAAGATGCGGTTTTGCTGGTTGCCGTATACCCCGGGCATGCGGAAGGGGCTGCGGAAGGAGAAGCGCTTGCACAGTATTTCGCAGGGCTTGACCGCCGGAAAATGTGCGTGTCAAAAGTACAGATTGTCAATTCTCCGGCGGCACCGTATTTTTTCGCGCTGGAAACAAAATAGGAGGATATATGCAAAATAATCAGAATGCGCAGAAAAGAAGGCCGGCGTCCCGGCAAAAAAATGGAAGCAGTGCCGGCGCCGTTTTCTTTACCGTGTTTTTTGCTTTGGCGGCGATCGTGCTGCTTTTTTTCATTTTTGATTTTTTCGGCGGCGGCCGGAAGCCGGGCGTTGAATATACGATCGGCAAGAACAGTTATACGCTTTCTGCAGAGGCGGCGTACTCCGGCGGCGAACTGATGGTTTGCTTTGATGATATTGCGCTGCTTTGTGAAATGACCGTGACCGGCAGCGAAAGCGAGAAAACTTATTATGCCGGAAATTCGGATGAACGTATTACGCTGCAAGCCGGAAGCAAGACTGCAGACGTTAACGGCGCTTCTGTAGACATGATGGCTGAGGCGCGCCTGCTTGACGGCAAGCTGTATGCGCCGCTTCAATTTGTCAGTCAGTTTATGGGCGGCATTGAAGTTCTTCAGGAAAACGGAAAGGTCATTGTTTCGCGCGGTCAGTATAACGCCAGTACGAAAGACAATCCGCTTTATTCGGATCCCGCTTTTTCGGTCAAGGGAGATGAAACGCTGGATCAGCCGAACGCGAGCGATATTAAGGTCGCGCCGGTTTATGAATTTCTGACGGATCTTTCCGCTTATGAACCGTATATGTGTCCTGAAGATGTGGACGGTTTTCTGATTTTGGTCAATCGGGAAAAGACGGTTGACGCAGATTTTGTTCCGTCCGATCTGGTGGATATCAAAGATTCTCGCTCTGACCGCACCGAGCGTATGGTGGAGACGGCGGAAAAAGCGCTGGAAGCTTTGTATATCGAAATGCGTGCGGCAGGCTATACCGATGTGTCGGTTACCAGCGGTTATCGTTCGTATGACAAGCAGGTGTATCTGTATAATCTGTATACTGAACAGGAAATGGCCGGAGGGCTCAGCCGCGAAGAAGCGCAGAAAGTTGTAGATACGTATTCGGCGCGTCCGGGCACGAGCGAGCATCAAACGGGCCTGTGCTGCGACATGCACAATCTGCCAAGCGCCTCCCAGCGCTTCGCAAAGGAGAAAGTGTACGCCTGGCTGTGTGACAACGCTTATAAATTTGGGTTTATTTTGCGTTTTCCGGAGGGAAAAGAAGAGATTACGGGATATAGCTTTGAGCCTTGGCATTACCGGTTTGTGGGGCGTTATCATGCATCGGAGATGCATCGGCTGGATATGTGTCTCGAGGAATATATAGACTATCTGGAAAGCGGAGAAACAAAATGAACGAGTCCGCTTTGTCCGTTTCAGCAGATGATTTTTTATGGGGCTCAGACGTTGAAAAGCATATAAAGAAAAATAAAATAAAAAATTGTGCATAAAGAGCGGATTGTTCCGCTCTTTATGCGTATTATTGCTTAGAAATCGCCGCCCCTGCGGGTGTGCGGCTGGTGCACCACGCTTTTCTCAAAAAGCTTTCGTTGCTTTGCAGGTACTGCCGACGGCTTTTTGTGAACGTGATCCTATGCAGTTGTTGCGGCGATGCACAAACACGCACACAAAAACGCCTTGTTTTTGTGTGCGTGTTTGTGCATCTTAACACATCTTGGGATTCTCAATCAAAATCGAAGAATTCAAAAGAAAATAAAAGGTTTTTTGAGAAAACAAACGATTTGATTGAAGAAAACGCATGTATTCACGGAAAATCAAATCTCAAAGCGGCAGATTCCCAAAAAATGCGTATTTTTTTTGAAAAACCTATTGCATTTTGCAGCGCTTTTTTATATAATGGTTTTCGACATGAATCACGGGGGAAAATACGGGGGCATTCCGGTATGTTTCCCGGGGTTTAATCGGTTAAAAAGGATGTGTATAAACTCTAAGAAAATGAGCAGGCTTATTGAACTGAAAAACGTATCGAAATCCTTTGAAGATACACAGGTGTTGAAAAATATCAATCTGTATATCCGCGATCAGGAATTCGTTACGCTCCTGGGTCCCTCCGGCTGCGGCAAGACGACAACACTGCGCATCATTGGCGGTTTTGAAACGCCGGATGAGGGGGACGTTTATTTTGACGGCAGACGCATAAATGATTTGCCTCCCTATAAGCGGACCGTAAATACGGTCTTCCAGAAGTACGCGCTGTTCCCGCATTTGAACGTATACGAGAACGTCGCCTTCGCGCTCCGGCTGGCCAAGCGGGGCGAAAAGGAAATTTCAGTGAGAGTCAAGGAGATGCTGAAAATTGTCAACCTCAGCGGGTTTGAAAAAAGAAATGTAGAAACCTTGTCAGGCGGACAGCAGCAGCGGGTAGCCATTGCACGGGCACTTGTAAACAGCCCGAAAGTCCTGCTTCTTGACGAGCCGCTCGGCGCGCTGGATCTGAAGCTGCGAAAGGAAATGCAGGTCGAATTGAAAAAAATACAGCAGAAGATGGGTATTACGTTTGTTTATGTGACGCACGACCAAGAGGAAGCGCTCTCGATGAGCGATACGGTGGTGGTCATGGACAACGGCCTCATTCAGCAGATCGGCACGCCTGAGGACATCTATAACGAGCCTGTCAACGCTTTCGTGGCGGATTTTATCGGCGAGAGCAATATATTGGACGGTATCATGCACGCGGATAAGCTTGTTGAATTTGCTGGCCGCACGCTGGAATGCGTGGACAGCGGCTTTGAAAAAGATGAGCCAGTGGATGTGGTCATCCGGCCTGAAGACGTCGATATCGTCGGCGTGGACGCCGTGCCGATCCATGGCGTGGTGGACACCGTGACGTTTAAGGGCGTGCATTATGAAATTATTGTGGATGTGGATGGATTCAAATGGATGGTGCAGACGACGGATTATGCCGAACCAGGTGCCGTGGTTGGACTGCGAATCCTGCCGCATGAAATCCACGTTATGAAAAAATCAAAGTATTCCGATCTTTACGGCGACTATTCTTCGTATATAGACGAACTGGATGTGTCCGCCGCGGCAGGGGAGGGCGGCAAAGATGCGCAGTAAGTCTCTGATGGCGCGCCTGATGTCTGCGCCGTATGTGCTCTGGTCTGTGCTTTTCATTTTGGCGCCGCTCGCATTTGTTCTGTATTATGCGTTTACAGACAGAAACGGCAGCTTCACGCTGGGCAATATCAAACAGCTTGGCAGCGCAAGTTATGCCGATATTTTTATGCGTTCTGCGAGTTTTGCGCTGGCAGCTACGGCTATTTGTCTTTTGGTAGCTTATCCGCTGGCGTATGCCGTCGCCCGAGCCAAGCCCGGATCGCAAAAAATTTATATTATGCTAATTATGCTTCCGATGTGGATGAATTTTTTGATCCGCACGTATTCGATCATGGCGATTATAGAGGATACGGGTTTTTTAAATTCTCTGCTCCGTGCTGCCGGGTTAAAACCAGTTCATATGATCAACACGGCCGGCGCTGTTATCTTCGGTATGGTGTATAACTATCTGCCGTATATGGTTTTACCAATTTATACGGCGCTTTCCAAACTGGACCGGCGCTTGCTTGAGGCGGCGGCCGATCTTGGGTGTACACCTGCGCAGACTTTTTTTAAAGTGGTTATGCCGCTCAGCCGTTCTGGCGTGGTTTCGGGGATCACGATGGTGTTTGTTCCTTCGGTCAGCACTTTTTATATTTCACAGAAGCTCGGCGGCGGCAATTTCGACTTGATCGGCGATACGATTGAACGGCAGTTTCAAAGCGCATACAACTATAATCTCGGTGCGGCTATGTCGTTGGTTTTGATGATCGTTATTTTGATATCCATGGCGGTTATGAACCGGTATTCCGATGATGAGGGAGGAGTGGTCGTATGAAAGCGCTCCCAAAAATTTATACCGCACTGATTTTTGTAATTTTGTATGCGCCGATTGCGGTGATGGTTTTGTTTTCGTTTAACCGAGCCAATTCGACCGGCGTATTTGCGGGCTTTTCGCTGTATTGGTACCGAGAGCTTTTCCGGGACGGGGCAACGCTGACCGCTTTAAAAAATACGCTGATTTTAGCGGTGCTTTCTTCTTTGATTGCGACGCTGATCGGAACAGCGGCGGCAGTGGGCCTGGCGCGGCTGAAAAGCAGATACGTGCGTGGGGCGGTCATGACCGTTACCAATATCCCGATGATGAATCCGGACATCGTGACCGGAATTTCCATGATGCTGCTTTTTGTGTTTGTCTGCACACGGCTGGGACTATCCGCCAGTTTGAGCTTTACGACTGTGCTGATCGCGCACGTCACGTTTAACCTGCCTTATGTTATCCTTTCCGTCACGCCGAAAATCCGACAGATGGATCAGCATTTGACAGAGGCGGCAATGGATCTTGGCTGCACGCCGTTTCAGGCATTCTGGAAAGTGGAACTCCCTTTGATTATGCCCGGCGTCATATCCGGTCTGATCATGGCATTTACACTTTCGCTTGATGATTTTGTGATCAGTTATTTTACAACCGGAAACGGTTTTGAAACGCTGCCGATCCGTATTTATTCTATGACGAAAAAGCGTGTCACGCCGGATATGTATGCGCTTTCCACCCTGATTTTTATTGCGGTTTTGGTTTTGCTGCTTTTGTCCAACCTTGCCGGACGGGATAAAAAACAAGCGAAATTGCCGAAAGCGACTGTAACTTTGGAGGATTGAAATGAAAAAAATAATTTATATTGCGCTGGCGGCCGCCGCGCTCTTTATGCTGTTGTCTCTGCCCGCGTTTGCGGCGGACCGTGTGCTGAACGTCTATAATTGGGGCGAGTATATTTCCGATGGCAGCGAGGGATCGCTGGATGTCAACGCCGAGTTTGAAAAATATTATGAGGAAACTTACGGCGAAAGCATAGACGTGATCTATACGACCTATGCGAGCAACGAGGACTTGTATGCAAAGCTCAAAAGCGGCGTGGCCGGTTATGATGTGATCATCCCTTCGGATTATATGATCGAGCGCATGATTGCGGAGGGGATGCTGGAAAAGCTCGATTTTTCCAACATTCCAAACTATGCGTATATTTCCGGGGACTTCCGGGGGCTATATTACGATCCGGAAGACGCTTATTCTATTCCGTATACATACGGCATGGTCGGCATTATCTATGATTCTACGGTTGTAGATCCTGCGGATACAGGCAAATGGGACCTTATGTGGAATGACAAGTATAAAAAGAAGATTCTGCAGTTCAACAATTCGCGCGATGCGTTCGGCACGGCGATGTATAAAAACGGAATCGACGTCAACACGACCGATCCGGAGCTTTGGCGCACAGCGCTTGCAGAGCTTCAGGCGCAAAAACCGTTGGTGCAGGGCTGGTTCATGGACGAGATGTTCAACAAGATGGAATCGGGCGAGGCTGCGGTCGCCGTGTATTATGCGGGCGACTTTCTCACCATGGCTGAAAACAATGAAAAGCTCGCGTTCTATTATCCGACCGATGCGAACGGAAACTTTGCCACCAATTTGTTTGTAGACGCTTTTTGTATTCCAAAAGGCGCGGCCAATAAGGAACTTGCGGAAATTTACATCAATTTTATGCTCTCCGAAGAGATCGCTATCGCCAATGCGGAATATATTTATTACGCTTCGCCGAACTCCGCAGTGTATGAAAGCGAGGTTTACAAAGAAGATATGGGAGAAGAGGCGATGGAAGTTTTGTATCCCGAGGGTTTCAGCTTTGCGGAAAATTATAATGCGCTGAGCTTTCGTAACCTCGATGCCGACACGCTGGCGCTGGTCAATGATCTTTGGGAAGAATTAAAGATTGACGGCGGGATCGGTGCGGCCGTATATATTCTTGCGGCGGTGATCGTCGTTTTGATTGCGGGATTTTTTGTCTATCGTTCGGTTGTAAAAAAGAAGCGCGAAAAACTATATTGAGTTTAAGCCCTCATTCAGAAACAGGCACCGTTTCTACCACGGCGCCTGTTTTTACTTTGCTTTGGCAGAGGAAAACGGCTGCTTCATTTCCGGTGTTTACAACGGATCATATGCTCTATATTCGGCGATGTCTATCGTCGGTGACAATATGCTCGATCCCGCTGTGTTCCCGGCTTAGGTAATCGGACAGCCATGATGGAAATGCCTTGTATTGCTCCAAAGCTTCGATGGGAATCCAGTGCATTTCCTCCTTTGCCCCGTATGCATAGCTGTTGCTGTGAAGTTCCTGCGTCCCCCTTGGTTTCATCATAAAATAAAAGGAAATTTCATGGCAATTCAATCCGGCCAGCGTGCCGCTGTTTTCATCAAAAAAATTTTCATGAATCACGGCCAGACGGTCTATTTCGTAATGAACGCCTGTTTCCTCGAAAATTTCACGGATAACCGCATCCTCGGCTGTTTCGCCGATATGGACGCCGCCGATGGAATAAAGATAGTCCTCGTTTGCATTTCCTGCGAATAAAACGCAGCCGTTTTCTATAATGATTGCCCCAGCTCGATACCGAAACCAATTTTCTTCTTTTGTAAATCCGCAGTCGAAAATTTTACCCATTAAAAATATTCCTCCTTTATTGTGGATTATTATGGAGGGGGATTTTCGATATCAGGCATATGCACTCCACATGCTTATCATTGTCCAAACTTAATTCCATATTTTCCCCAATGATTGGTAGCTTGAATTTGATTGATTTGAGCCACTGTCCATTGGGCTGGCGCTCCGGAAAGATTTGTATTTCTGAAATCAGCGCTTCTATAAATCTTCTCCGTTCTACGTCATTCATCACCCCGTATAGTTTTTCAAAATAAATCAGAACCTTGTAGATGTTGTCTGCGGTTAGCTTTTCAGCCTCAATGGCTTGCTTTTTCGCCCTTGCCTCAACCAGAAGGTTTTCTTCCTCTTCAATTTTATCATACATTCGATAAAGCCTGTCATCAAGATCTACTTTTCGTTTAATATAATGACGATCATCAGGATCAAGCGAATCTATTTCATCCATCAATTTGGATTTAGTGGAATAATACTGACGAAGCTGCTTTTCGTGATTCGCAACCTCCTGATCTATTGTGGAGGTGTCTACCTTCATATTGATTTTTTCCTGCATCATTGCGGCAAATTTAGGCTTGCTGACCAATGCTACTATGATTTCTGCGACTGCATCATCCAATAGTTCCTCGTTGATTTGCTTTTTGTAATCGCACTTATGTCCACGGGTCATGGTACGGTGCTTGCAACCATAGTAATAAAAATCCTTATACTTTGTCCCATCTTTTTTGTGTTTGATACATTTGTTTCCATACATTCCTGCACCACACACAGGGCATTTTACAATACCTGAAAGCAGATGAGTTTTCGTATCCTTTCCCTTGTTCACATGCTCATATTTTTTTGCTTGAGCAAGTAATTTGACCTGCGCCGCCTGCCAGACTTCTTCGGAAACAATGGCTTCATGCAATCCGTCAACCAGTAAATAGTTCTCTTGTTCTACAAGATGATAGTCATTTCTGGTTCCATGTACTTTTTCTGTTCTTCTGCGTCCATAGGCGATTTTGCCACAATATACTGGATTTCTTAGTATTAGGCGAACCAAATGGGCATCAAACAGAGGATTTTTTCCATTTTGCCGTTGTATTTTTCGTATTCCGTGATTTTCCAGATATTTAGCAATGCCATTTGAACCAATATTGGTATTCACATATTGGTCGAATATCACGCGAATTGCTACTGCCTCTTCCTCGTTTTTTTCCAGTTTTCCGTCCACAAGCTGATAGCCATACGGTGCAAATCCGCCGTTCCATTTTCCTTCTCTGGCTTTTTGGATACGTCCTTCCATTGTTTGGACACGAATATTTTCCCTCTCAATTTCAGCGACTGCCGAGAGAACGGAAATCATCAGTTTACCAGCATCCTTAGAAGAGTCTATCCCATCCTCAACACAGATTAGATTTACACCAAAGTCCTGCATTATTTGCAAAGTCGAAAGAACATCTGCCGCATTTCTCCCGAAACGGGATAATTTAAAGACAAGGACATAAGAAACTCCGTCTTTTCCTTCTTTAATATCATCCATCATTTGGGAAAACTGTATTCGTCCTTCAATGGATTTTCCGGACTTACCAGCATCCTCATATTCTCTTACAATTTCATAATCATTGTACTCCGCAAAAGCTTTCATTCTTGACTTCTGTGCGTCCAAAGAGTATCCGTCAATCTGCATTGCTGTTGACACTCTGGTGTAGGTATAAACCTTTGTTTTTCTCTTATCCATACACAACCTCACGCATAGTGCCACTGATGTGCACTACATAATCATCATACACCGGTTCAGTCTCAAAAACGTTTGGACTATATAATCACGATGTAATTATATCATGCAGCCTCTTTAATTTCAACAGATTCACACTTTAAATCGATAAACTCACTAATATTTTTCTTTTCTTTAGGGTCTGGCAAACTGTCAATATCTAAAACATCCGCATACTTCTCGATTAAACCAGCAAGCAAATCCGCTAGGCCATTCCATTCATCTCCCATAAGCCATTTCTCCCAAAATCAAAAAGAAATAAGTATGAAATCCAATCAAACATTTATCACCTCTCTATATCAAAGAAGTGCTGCGCCGGTTTTCCCGACGCAGCACCGCTTATCTCTTATTTTTTGTATCGTATTCTCTGGACAGCAGGACTGCCCATCAGCACACCCCCGATACAGGGAATATTCAAGCCGGTTCAGGGTTGGTCAGCCGGATGGCTGCTGAAGCCGCCGCATACCGCCGATAGGTGGTTGGCACCATATTCGCAGTAAGTTTCGGTGAGTGGCACGGTTTCTTATGCTGCGCGTCCTGGCACTTTCCGGCCCACCACAGGCCGGTCATCAGCCACCAAATGACCGCTCAGCCCCTTTGATGTTATCGTATTGACGGATGCTCTGACCATCCGCAGGGGGTTATCGCGTTTGTGCTATGCGATGCTCGGCGCAGCACTCAAAAACTTGAATACTGAGTATGAACGGATTGCCCGTTGTTTTTCAAGGTACACAGTCAAAAGGGGTTTCTAAAATCCCTTTCACTATATAGGAGGGAAAACGGGCAATCGTTGATAGTTACGCCGCAACTTTTTTTCGGATTTTCTTCAAAGCGGAATGCACGGAACGCATGACCGCCGATTTATTGCAGTCCTGCATTTTGGCAATCTCTGAATAGGAGTATCCGTAGAAAAAATGGAGAATGAAACGCCACCGCTGCAACGGGGGAAGTTTCTCCAGCACCTGGCCAATTTCCAGCAAGGTTTCCAGGCGCTCGGCGGTTTCTTCCAGCGGCTCCGTAGCCAGATCATACAGCAGGCAATCATCAAAAGATTTCCCTTCGATATGTTTCCGGCGCTCATACCGCTGCCGTTCCTCCTGCTTTCGGCTTTCCTCGTAAACGCGGTAGATTTCAAGTGATACTTCCACATCGACAGGGCGGTGATCAGCATTTAAGATTTTGACAAGATACATAGTGCGCCCTCCCTTATGCAACTCGAACCAGAGCGACGATCTTATCATCGTCCTGGGGATCAACAAGGAGCGGGCATGACTGGGCAGCCGCAGCGTCAGGCGGCGGCACAGGGTTCGGCCCGTGATCGGTCAGGATGAGAAGCGACTCACCAGGGGCCAGACGAATTACTTTAACGGTTTTCAGCATCTTAAAACACCTCCGATTCTTTTTCTGAGGGCTTGTCCCTCTATACATCGGAGATCCCAGGGCGATAAAATTAAAGGGTACAGTAACTTTTTGACTAAAGCAGAATAGGCAAAGGCAAGGACAGCATTACGAGAATGCTGCCCTTGCTTTCACTTATTCAGCTAAGAAGCTGCGAAGCCGGTGAAAGGCCCTTTGAAGCAGAAGCGTGACCGCTGCCGGTGAGCAGTCAAGGATAACTGCAATTTCCTTGTACTGATACCCTTCCCAAAAGGCCAGCTCGATGGCGTACCGCTGCCGGTCTGTCAGGCGGCGTAAACCATATGCCAGCTTTTCGTTCCGGACAGTATCAATGAAATTTTCTACCATCAGTTGTTCGGTGAAATCATCCTGGATATAGATAGACCGCTCCTTGTATGTAAGTTCCTCGCTCATACTCTCCAGGGAGTAGCAGTGATACCGGAACCGGCGGTCAGAGTTTGCAATAATACGATCCTCGTTTTTAAGGATCGCAGCCCAATCTTTTTCGGCCATAAGCCTGTTCTCCTTTCTGATGTTTGTCTGCGTGGGCGGGTAGACAAACGGGGGAGAACGGCAACCGATAGAAACGCATAGTAGGTAATAAAAAGCGTCTGGCTGTTCATCAATCAGCCAGACGCTATCTAATGTATTTTGGTGTTTTCTTTCAAATAGTGCTTTGCATTTGTTTCCCTGTCCAGGGGAAATACTTTTTTTGACGGGTCAATTCTCACCGAATTATGTCGAAGCAATTTTTGTTTCACGGCGACTCCCTCCTAAAGCCGCCGTAATCTTTAGCGTGTGGTTGTTATCATTCTCTTGAGCGACAAAAAGGTGGCGGCCTTGAAATGTATTTCAAAACCGCCACCGAAAATATAAATTGAGCGCACAAAACCAACTGTCTCAATGGCGGTTTTTTTTATTTACCGCCGCCGGACAGTTGCATTCGCCTAATAAAATTGACTTAGGTTGTACTTGTCCGCTTTTTGAAAGCAATAGTTCCAGAGATGCCAGCGGCAACACTGGCCACTACATGACTGACCAGAACCGCAACCCAAATTCCATTTAGTCCAAAGCCAAGATAGGAAAGTAAGTAGGCCAGGGGCATCCGAACCACAATGTAATAAAAAATCATCAGGAACATACTCTTTGACGGTTTTCCCATACCGTTAAGGGCACCAAGATAGCAGTTTGTAACCGTATTCAGAATGTACCCGACACTGACAATCAGAAAATATGTTCCGACAATGGCCGCCACAGCATCACTCTTAACGAATAGGCCGGAAAGCTGTTTTGAAAACCCGACCACCAAAACGGAAAGGATTACAAGCAGACCACAGCCGTACCCCAATGCACACTTCAAATAATCTTTGGCCCGGTCATAACGTGCGCCGCCGACACATTGTCCGATAATGGTAGTTAAGACCATGTTCAATGCCATCGCCGGATAAAACAGGATGGTTTCCAGTTTTCCTGTTACCCCATAAGCCGCTATTGCAGTGACGCTATATGTACTAACAAGTGCAGTAAGAAAAGTCGTGCTGATGGCCGGAATGCTCTGCTGAATAACCGATGGAATTGCTTTTTGAATGAGTGGCAATACATCATTCTTATCAAACGCAGAGATTTTGAATGCAAACAATTTCTTCTTTTTCAGATAAATCAACATGAACACCAGACAGATCACTTGAGAAAGCAAGGTAGCAATCGCCGCACCGTGAAATCCGATGAAGTGGATAAAAATAGGATCGAGGATCGCGTTCAAAATTGTTGACACCAGCATGGCTACGGCTTGAAACATAGAATTGCCAAAGCTCCGCAAAACAGCGGTGAAATAAAGATAGAGGTAGACCGCCAAATATCCGAGGATATAGATCGCCAAGTAGCTGTATGCCATATCATAAGTTTCAGCCGGGGTGTTCAGAGCTTTCAAAATTCCCGGAAGAAAAGCCTCAAGCAGAATAGTTACAAGGAGGGAGAAAACTACCGCCACGCAGAACGATGTGGAAATCAAACTCTCTGTTTTTTCCTTGTCCTTTGCGCCAATTGCCTGAGAGATCAAAATTGATACACCATTAGTTGCCCCCATCGCAACAGAGGTTAAGATCAGAATGATAGGAGTGGAATTTGTCAAGGCGGCATAAGCCGTTTCTCCGAGCAAATTTCCGATCCACAGGCTGTCTACAAGGTTATACATCATATTGAGGAACATGGCGGCAATCATCGGAAGCGCCATCGCCATAAGGCAACGCTTCGTATTCCCGCCTATAAAATCAATTTTTGTTGGCATGATAAAAACTTCCTTTCTTTATTGAATGAATAACATTCATAAACGAG
The DNA here is from genome assembly GCA_958352145.1 of uncultured Eubacteriales bacterium. GTDB lineage: Bacteria > Bacillota > Clostridia > Oscillospirales > CAG-272 > UMGS902. The sequence goes on along the minus strand of CATWNM010000001.1, from coordinate 3,651 downwards.
CTATAATGTAGGGCTACCAGAGCGGTAGCCAATTACCATATTAGTGGGAACAATCTCCACGAACGGAAACAATAATTCTGAAATTCTTCTCCAAAGCGTTCATATAATGCTTTTTCTTCCACCTTAATTCTTATTCCATAACAGATCGCCAAAATGAGCAAGACCAATAGCGGAGAAAAAACAGAGCGAAAGCAAAAGGCATTTCCGAGCATACTTAACATTGTTCCGGCATAAGCAGGATTTCTAATATATCGGTAAACGCCGGTTGTGACTAACCGTTGATTGCCGCCCGTTTTGACGGAAAGTGTGAAAGAATGTCTTAGGCTCCAGACAGCAACAGCGCGCAGAGTTGTACCTACAAGAATAAAAGCTATACCCACATAGTAAAAAATATGAGGTAAAAGTATTTCTCCGGCTATCTGTATAAACTGTTGGTTTCTGAAATAGGTGCTGAAATAAAAACTCCCCCAACACCCCAGCATTACAATCAGAATTGTTCCATAATCATTGTTTTTCTTGTCCGGCCTTTTCAGCCAACCTTTGAAATTGTAAATCCATATACCAAGCTCTACTAACATCATGTAGCTTATGGCATAAATGAAAGTGTAATACTCATTTATGCTTGTAAAGCGTGATGGGTCATCCATTGTACGCCTCCGTTGTTGAATGAAAACTATTCATTGTTTGCCTCTTGAAAATCCCCCGCCCCAAAGCGGGGGACTGTTTCAAAGATGAAGTGCAAATATAAGAAATTCACGAATCCTTTTCGACTTATCTTCTTGTGTCAGATCGTCTGCCAGCAGGATACCAAGCTGTCCATATACGCAGAACATCGCAGCGGCCTGAATATCGTCAAACTGGATTTCGTCTTTTTGCCGAGCTCGTAGCAATAATTTTTCTACAAGTGGAACCAGCTTCTCGCAGACTTTGAGAGAAAGCTGATCGTGGAATTTCTTGTTTTCTGCGCCGTGAAAGACTGAATAATATTTTGTGTCCCGTTCTTCCATAGTGGCAGGCATATCTTCAATGATCTGCCGTAAGGTCTTATGATTGTCCTTTTCAGCACCGACAAACTGCTCCACCAGGACATCCGCATATTGTTCAATCGCGCTGTCAAACAGCGCCTCTTTAGACGGGAAATAGCGATAGCATAGACCCTGTGCTACACCGATTGCTTTTGCTATATCTGTAATCGAGGTCTTTTCATATCCATTTTCCCCGAACAATTTGAGCGCAGTATCTAAAATTTCTTGCTTGCGTACTTCCGGCTCCTTTGTAACCCGCATAGTCTGAGCCTCCTTTCTTTTTATAATAGCACGCCCACTCTAAAAAATCAATGAGTGAATATCAATCATTTTTCGCACATAGCAATACAAGCCGTGTTACCAACCTGCTCCCATGATACATTATGAAAATATGCTGAAAGCATAGAAACGAGTTCTGCTTCGGAGTAAATCTTCACATCCCCCTCTTTGCTATGACGCATATAAAAATTCATGATCACGCGACCTACAAAGGGTTGCCAGCAATCTCCCATCAGGAAAGTGCCGCCCGGCTTCAATACTCGGTTTACTTCTCTTAATACATTTTGCGGTGCAGGATAATGATGAAAAGAGTCGTTGCAATACACAACATCAAAGGCGTTGTCCGGGAAAGGGAGTGCCTCGCTGTCCCCCAACAGTAGCTTGACTTGTTCCGGGAGTTTCGATTTCGCAACAGCAAGCATTTCCTCTGATAGATCGATGCCGCACAATTCTTTATGGGGATCTTTCTGCAAAATGAGTTTTAGCATTTCACCAGTCCCGCACCCCAAATCGAGGGCAGATTGAAACGGAATGTGCGACAGCTTTTCCAGCAGGACGGGATAAAGAGAGCGGGCGTGCTGGCCCTTAATATCTTTATCATAAGTAGCGGCCTGCTGATTAAATGCAGCTTTCGATTTTTCTTTTACGGTGTTCATGGTTTAACCTCCTTTCCACCAATTAGTATAGCACTCTTTTTTGAAATGTCAATGAATAATGTTCATTCAATTACCAAGAGTTGATAAATTGCCACTTTTGAATAGGCAAAGGCAAGGACAGCATCACAAGAATGCTGCCCTTGCTTTCACTTATTCAGCTAAGAAGCTGCGAAGCCGGTGAAAGGCCCTTTGAAGCAGAAGCGTGACCGCTGCCGGTGAGCAGCCAAAGATGACTGCAATCTCCTTGTACTGATACCCCTCCCAAAAGGCCAGCTCGATGGCGAACCGCTGCCGGTCTGTAAGGCGGCGCAAACCATAAGCCAGCTTTTCGTTTCGGACGGTATCAATAAAATCCTCCATCATCAGTTGCTCCGTAAAGTCATCCTCAATATAGATAGACCGCTCCTGGTATGTAAGCTCCTCGCTCATGCTCTCCAAAGAGTAGCAGTGATACCGGAACCGGCGGTCAGAGTTTGCAATGATACGATCCTCGTCTTTAAGGATCGCAGCCCAATCTTTTTCGGCCATAAGCCTGTTCTCCTTTCTGTCGTTTGTCTGCGTGGGCGGGCAGACAAACGGGGGAGAACGGCTCCGTGCGATAATCGCAAAATAGGGACTAACATAAGTACAGGTTTTTCCCGTACTGGTGTTAGTCCCTATTGGTGGGTTTATATAAGCATCGCAGAGTTCCGTACAAGTGTGCAGATATTCAGCACATGCTGCGTGTGATTTTTTTGCCGGTAATCCGGCTCAAATGTGTTGAGATCTGGGCCATATCTGTTATAGAAAGCCCTTTTGCAAACTCTAATAAATCATCAGCTCCTCTCTTATTGGCTACTTAGAGTAGCTATTAAAAAGCGACGCTTAAATCATTTTGAATACCTCATAATCCAAGTACAATACTATTATGTGAGGTGACGGAGCGTGGCTAAGAAAAAGCAACAGACCGTTTATTCCTTTGGCTCCTCGTACCGATGTGCAAGAGAAAAGCGAGAATATACCCGTGAGCAGGTTGCAGAACGTGCAAATATCAGCCCTCGTTTTCTCTCGGCAATAGAAAATGACCGGCGAAAACCAAGTTTGAATGTTCTGATCCGGTTGGTTCTTGCCATTGGAGCGTCTTTTGACGAAATACTGGCTCCGAGTGCAGTTTCGGATGAAGAAGTAACAGACAGGATTAAACGGCTTATTACACAATGCAACCGACGAGATCAGGAGCTTATCCTGGGTCTTATCGACAAGATGCTGGATAACAAAGAAGAAAAGCAGTAACACGGATGGGTGGAAATCCAACCGCGTTACTGCTTTTTCCATGAACGGGTGCTCTCCCCTTCATTCTTCTTTATGTGTGTTGTAGGCATCCTTCAGATGCTCAAAGGATTCCTGACTGATGACGTGCTCAATCCGGCAGGCGTCCCGTTCCGCCGGTTCCGGGTCTACGCCGACTTCAATCAGTCGGTCGGTAAAGAAGCGGTGCTTTTCGTAGATCTGCTCCGCTACTTCCCGGCCCACATCGGTCAGATGGAGAAAATGATCTTCGTCCATCGTGAGAAAGCCGCCGTCCCGCAAGGTAGCCACTGCATGGCACACGCTGGGCTTTGACACCTCCATGTGCCGGGCCACATCTACGGAGCGCACCATACCGAGTTTCTTTTGGAGAACAAGGATGGTTTCCAGGTAGTCCTCCCCGG